>JANQFG010000235.1 GCA_028277985.1 bacterium
CACGATCCCCTTCCTCCCTCTTTTTCCAGAGGAATCTCCAATGTGATCCGGGTGCCCCGATCCGGATGACTCCGGATATCAATGTCTCCCCTGAGCATGCGCGCCCGTTCTCTTATGGTGGTCAGTCCCATTCCTTTTTCGCCCGTCCCCTTGTTCACACCTTTCACGTCGAACCCTATCCCATCGTCTTCCACCAGAAAGGATATCGTGTCCTGTTCCTTCTTCACGGCAAGAGTTACGGCGCTTGCCTCGGCGTGTTTGTAGACGTTGGAGAGCGCCTCCTGAAGGATCCGGTACAGGTTGATCTGGCCGTCCGGCGGGAGCTGATTATCGATGTCCACCATGTCAAGCGTTATCTCTATGAAGTGCTGCTCGGCAAAGTTCTCCGCCTGCCAGCGCAGGGCCGCCGAAAGCCCAAGGTCTTCCAGGATCGACGGACTCAGGTCCCTGGAGAGCCGCCGGGCATTCTCGATGATCTGATCGATGTAGGTGTTCGTCTCTTCACAATCTCTTCTAAGGGAAGAGCCGTTCTCCGGCAGCTTTCTTTCGATGGACCTCAGCCGCAGCTTCAGAAGAGCCAGATCGTTGCCGAAGCCGTCATGCAGCTCCTTGGAGAGCCTGCTTCTTTCCTGTTCCTGCGCTCCGAGAAGCCGGGAGGATAGAGACCGCAGTCTCATCTCGGATTCCTTCAACGCCTCCTCTCTCCCCTTGAGGGATTCGGTCATCTCGTTGAAGGCCTTTGCGAGTTTGCCGATTTCGTCCTCGGTCTCGACCGGCACCTTCTCCGCATCGCGACCCCTGCGAATCGTGTCGACTCCCTCCGTCAATCTGTTGAGGGGCTTGGTCAATCGCTTCACCACGATATAGGTGGCCCAGGAACCGATCAAAAGGGAAAGCGTACCGATCAGGATACTCCTGAGCAGGAGATCCTGGAGCTGCCTTTTCAGAGCCTCTCTGCCAAGCGTCACCCTGACGTAACCGATGACGCGGTCCCTGCTCTTGAGCGGATACGCCTCGAAGTACAACGGCTCATCTTCGTCGAAACCGGAGCTCGAAATCACCGGAGACCAGAACTCCAACCGATCCCCGCTCTCGAGGTAGAGGGCCATCTCCCGTTCCCTGAGTTCTGTGAATATCGCATCCCGGTTCTTCCTGTCCTCTTCACCCGTTTCTCCAAGCAACTCTAGGCCCGGCCTCTCCTGCTTCTTCAAGAGCCTCCCTTCCAGATTGAACAAAGAGACTTCCATGACCTCTTGCTGCTGAAACACCCCGTCCACCGGATCCTCGAGCAGACTATCGTTCTCCGAGAACACGCCGATTCTCGAATTGTGCGCGAGAATGCCGGCCAGCATCCTCCCGTTGTCAACGAGGGCATCCGTCAAGGTCTTCTGCTGGTGATGAATGTAAAAGGCGGTGAATGCGATGGAAATGACGAACACGGAGAGGATGAACCCGGCTGCGATCTTGATTCCGAAGCTCTCATTGAAGGCTCTCAGGTGGCCCGAATTCATCCATGGTCCTCTAGTTGAGTTTCAGTGCGTCCCTGACAAGGTTGCCGCGCATAGGGGTGCGCAAATCGCCGGCAAGGTTTAAGGGGATCCCCAGCTTCCCCGCTATCATCACATTCGTCGTCACAATGGCCCTCCTCGCGTATGCCCGCGCAAGACCGCTCACATCCTTTCCTGAAAGGATCTTGTTGGCCATCTCGCCCGCCTGGCTTCCCATATCAAAGGCGTCGATCCCGATCGACATGAACGCCCCCAGATCCACATATTGCTCTGAAAACGTGAGCAGGGGAACCTTGTTCTCCAGGGAGAAGAGAAGCAGAAACTCCACTGTCTGCGGAGTGAGCACGGTTACGTCAGGCAGCATCCAGAAGACATCGATTCTCCCTTTCATCTCCATGATGCGTGAAGGGGCTTCTCTTTCGTTGTGGATCTTCTTCGCGATCACCGACACTCCCTTTTCCCGGGCAACCGCCTGCACCCTTTGCACGATGGGACCCGTTCTGGCCGGATCATACAGAAGGCCGACCGTCTTCGTATGGGGCAGGGCATGCAGGAGTGCTGTCAGCTGCTCATCCTCGGGTATGTTCATACTCACACCCGTGATATTCTTTTCTCCGGAAAGGACGGAGTGAGGATTCAGGACCATGAGATACACGATGGGGATGTCCTCGATCGCTCGCACCCGAGAGAGGGCGTCCTGCCCGATGGCCAGAACCAGATCCGGCCTGATCCTGAAGATCCTCCTTACAACATCCGGCTCCTCCAATTCGCTGACCACGATCCTCGAAATCTCCGAGGAGCAAACGCTTCTGAATCCCTTCAGTGCCTGTTCGTACGGCTTGACTCTCATGGTCTGGACGATCACCACCTCCTGCTCGGCCAAGGCAAGGTCGCTGAAGAGAAGCAAAGAAAGAAGAAGGATAGAAACATTTTTTATTGTCATCAGACAGTCCAATGTTATAGTTTTTCGGGTCGACTCCGATCCCAGCGGGAATTCAGGGGCCGGGATTTGCGGATTTCCTATCCTTCCGGTGGGCGCAATCGGCTGCCATCAGGAAGGAAAGGGAAACTCACTACTTGAAATATATATATAAATAAGATAGATATGTTTGAGCCTTTGACTGCGCAACCCCTTAGCATCAGCCAATCCCCTCAGGGCTTTAGGTTATTCGTGGAACCGATGTCAACCTATGCCTCGAACAAGACGATCCCGGTAACGTGTTTTATTTCGGGTCTCATCGTTTCCGTCTTCCTCGCCTCGGCTCACATGGCTTCCGCCCAGTCGTACGACGAGATGAGGGTCCTCCAGATGTATTACAAAAAGGAGGACCTGGTTGTATCAGCCACGAGGCACCCGAAGCCCGTGTCGCAGGCCGCAGAAAACATCTCCATCATCCCGGCAGAAGAAATAGAGAGCATGAACGCCCATACGGTCGCAGAGGTCCTGAACAGAATACCGGGCCTGTTCGTGAGCTCCAGCCAGGAATTCGGCGCCACTTCCCTGCTTCATATACAGGGCTCGGACGAATGGCACGTTCTTGTCCTCCTGGATGGGTTCCCCTGGAACTTCCTGTCAGGCGGACTCGCCCAGACCAACTCGATCCCCATAGGCATTGTCGAACGCATCGAGGTCATCAAGGGGCCGGCTTCATCAGCCTGGGGGTCGTCCCTGGGTGGAGTCGTCAACATTATAACCAAGAAGACAGCGAATACAAGAATTCCTGAAGCCTCCATAAGGGCCTCCTGGGGAGAGAAGAGAAGCCGGGACCACCGGGGTCAGTTGTCCGGCAAGGTCGGGTCCCTTGGCTACTATCTGTACGGAGGTCGCCAAGAGTCCGACGGCCTGAGGCCTTTCAGACACTTCGACGGCTACAGCTTCTATGCAAAGGTTGAGTTCCCCGTCTCCAGCAATGTGGTCGTGGACTTCCGTATCGGCTACAGCGATCTTGATCAGGGACTTGGAGAATTTCAGGGCCAGGATATCAGATCAACTTGGAGCTCTCGTAACTTCTTTGCCAGGACATCTCTATCTGCTTCCCTCACCAGGCAACTCAGCCTGGATCTCTCCCTCTACATGTTCAAACAGAAGGCGGTACAGGGAAGTAATGCCCTGGGATTGGGATTTGCGGGCACACCCGGGGAACTTTTTCTGGACGTCCGTTTCGACGAGCAGACCCTTGGGGCAAGGGGCAAGCTCGTTTGGGAACAGGGCATGCACACGGTCGTGGCGGGGGTGGACTTCGACCACGGCAGACTCGATCAGGGGCTCGATGCAGGGCGCCTGCTTCAAGCCTTTGAGGTTCCAGCAACGACCCGATCCCATCCGGAAATCGGTCGATGGGCGGTCTATGCGAACGATACGATCGTCATCCGCGGGTGGTCCATTACGCCGGGCCTTCGCTATGACTACGACAGCATTACAGGGCCTTTCGTGAGCCCAAGCCTGGGCGTTACCTACTGTCCGGCGGGAGATACGACACTTCGGGCCTCGGTGGCAAGGGGCTTCACCACCCCTCCCCTGTCATGGAGCTCAGGGGGAGGGCTGTTCCTCGATCCGAACCCGGCCCTGGAGCCGGAAGAGGTCTGGTCCTACCAGGCAGGGGTGGAATCTGCCGCAGCGAAGTACTTCTGGGCAAAGGCCACGATCTTTCTCCACGATCTGGAAAATGCCCTTGTACAAGAGCCGTTTGGGGGGGGGAAGGAACCCATCTCGAATGATCTGTTCATCAATAAGGGAAAGATCAGGCGATGGGGCTTTGAGATCGAAGCAGAGACCGTGCCCGTCTACAACCTCTCTCTTCTGACGGGTCTCGCTTACGTCAACAAGAATCCCTCTTTCGAGCCCGATTCCACGGAATGGTACACCTGTAATATCGGCATCCGGTATGACGACAAGAAGAGCTTCAAGGCCGAGCTCTTCGGCCGCTACATCTGGTGGAACCTGAAAGCCTTTTTCGACGCGAAATACGATGATTTCATCTGGGATCTCAATGCGAGCAAGAAGTTCGTCATTACGGCCCGCGTGGAAACCGATGTATTCCTCACGGTCCACAACCTCTTTAACAGCTCTCAATATGCCGTTGGCGACACCAAGAATCCCAGAAGATGGGTAGAGGGAGGGATCAGGGTCCGCTTCGACTGATGGCGGCCGATTAGGTGTTTCTACTCATAGAGAAATGAGTCCTTTTTCGAATAGAAGGGCCCCGCCGGACTTGATATATTGCAAGCCTGTATTGGTAGTACTGGTAGATGTGAGCTCTCTCAACAACCAGGCTTCTCTTCAAGGGGGAACGAGATGAAACAGGAAAAAGAGGAAGACACGAGAGAGATCGAGGTTCTGGACGAAGGGCTGGATGTGGATTGCCCGGGAGTCCTTTCTCCCTGCTGTGCAGGACCCACCATGCCCATCAGGGCGGCGTAGGTGGCATCTTGTTAGGGATGCGGAGCACGGAGTAGAAGAGGGAAGGGGTACGTTCTCCCTCTTCCTATAGAGTATATCCAGACAGAGACATGCACCTTTCCCACTATGTGAAGGCCTACCCGTTCGAAGAGCGTCCGGGGCATCTCCTTCTCTACTCCACCAAGAGGGCTTCCCTGGCGCTGGTCAAGGAAGAGACCTACCGGTCCCTGCGGAACGGAGCAGCCTCCCCTTCGGACGAGACCCTGCTGTCCAAGCTCGGGATGCTCGTGCACGACAGGGACGAGGAGAAGCGCGCCACCCTCGATCACTTCGAAGAGATCAACGCAAGGGACCCGATTCTGCACGTCTTGGTCATGCTCAACCTGGACTGCAATTTCGCATGCCCCTACTGTTATGTAGGAGATACGAAGGGGCAGCTCTACATGTCCGACGAGACGGAGGATCGCCTGGTCGATTTCATCAAACAGCGCTTCTCGGACTCCAAACAGCAGCTTCTGGTTGACTTTCACGGCGGTGAGCCCCTGTTGAGCACCGGACGGATCGCCTCCCTTTCCCGCACATTGAAATCCTTAACCGAATCCAGGGGCGGCACTTTCAACTTCACCCTGGTGAGCAACGGCTCCCTGCTGAGACGGCCCTTGGCAGAGGAGCTTGCCCATCTCGGTCTCCAGACCGTCAAGATCACCCTGGACGGCCCGGCCGAGAACCACGACAGATCCCGCCCCTTCAAGTCCGGCGCGGGCAGCTTCCACACGATCATGAGAAATACCCTGGAGGTCTGTGACCTGGTCAAGATCGGCATCGGAGGGAATTTCACCCGGGACAACTACCCGGTATTTGTTTCGCTTCTCGACGAGATGGAAGAGGCGGGGCTCACCCCGGACAAGGTTTCGGTCGTGAAATTCGATCCTGTCATGGAGAATCCCGAAAATGGCGCCTCTTCGTCGGGCTGCAGAATCGGATGCCTCTCGGTAAATGAGCCGTGGTTGTGGGAGGCGGAGCAACTACTGAGAGAAGAAATACTGAAGAGGGGATACCACACGCCGAAGCCGGCGCCCACGCATTGTATGATCGAGAGAGCCGATTCTTACGTGGTCAATTTCGACGGTACTCTGTACAAGTGCCCGACCTTTGTCGGTAAAACTGGTTTTGAGGTGGGAGACATCGGCAGCGGCCTCGCAAACGATATATCCTCCTACAAGCCCGACATCTGGAAGAACGAGGAATGTGCCGAGTGCGAATATCTGCCCCTCTGTTTCGGAGGATGCAGGTACATGACCCTTGTAAGGGATCGGAGCATCGACGAGGTGGACTGCAAAAGGGCCTACCTGGACGCTTCCCTGGAAACACTGATCAAGCAGGACCTGAAGTACAGACCAAAGGCGGCCAGAACAAAAGACGGCAAGAAGATCGACCTCGACCAACTGACCCGGAAACTGGAGCTGCTGACGGCAAAGCACTTCCCCAAGCAGTTCCGGGCATTCAGGCCCCCAAGTCTTCAGCGCATCATCACCTCCTATCACAACATAGATATGGTCATACAGAAGTATGTCTTCGGCAAGAAGCCGGAGAGGAGGGAGCCACGATACTCTCAAACCTTTGACGAGAATGCCTTTCTTGCAGTGGCGGCCATACGCTATATCGATGATTTCATCGACCATGCCTTGTGGCCCGCCATACCGGAGTTCAACCCCGGGGACCTGTCGCTTCGTTTCGAGATCTTCCTGAAAGAGGCCCTGGACACGGCAAGAGAATTCGATCCCGACATGCCCGATACGATCATAGCCCTCCCGAAACTGGAAATGCACCTGGCACTCCATCCCGACCAGGAGACGTTTGACCAGAACTTCACGAATCTGTTTACCCTCAAGTCTCTCGACATGTTCTATGTGTATCAGAAGATCCACGGAGATCCTCCAGCCACATTGGATCTCGACCAGCTCAAGCGATTGGCCCTGATCGATTACATTCGCGATTTCTCCTCCAACTCCATTGCTGCCGACACGGACCTGAACCTGTACAAACACGTCCGGGACAATGGATTAGACCCACAATTGCTGATTCAGTACCTGAAGTATCATTACGAGACGGCAGACACACGCGTTCCCTTTCACGGCTCCTTTTCCATGCTCTACAGTGGAGCGATGCACCTTCTACAAGAGCTGACGTAGATTCCAGTCTCTGTCCGACTGGCCTGTCCGTTTCCAGCGGAATTCACCCGGCGTCTCTCTCATCATCCGGAATCGGCGATCCATCGGAAGGTTGAAGCATGCAAAGCTCGACGAGTGGGCGGAATCTCCTGATCTTCACCACCGTATCCTCCATATGGGCCATCGTGTTCGGGCTGATAGGTCCCTTCTATGTGGTGCACGTCCAGAACCTTAGCGGAGGGATGGAGAAGCTGGGAATCGCCTTCAGTATCATGGTGCTTCTGCAGTCCGTCACGGCATACTATGCAGGGCACTATTCCGACAGGCTTGGCCGAAGACCTTTCCTGTTCCTGACCGCGTACACGGATGCCCTGATCCTCTTCCTCTACACCGTGATCGATGAAACCTATCAGCTCTATCTTCTCCAGGGTCTGCTTGGCATCACCAACGGGATCGTGGATACCACACGCACATCGCTGCTCGGCGACCTTACCGTACAGGAGAAGAGAGGAAAGGCTGTCGGCAGGTTCAACGCCATTGTGAGCCTGGCTTCTGCGGCCGGGCTTTCCGTGGGTGGATACATGGCCGAGTTCTATGGAATCGAGTTCCTGTTCTACTTCGCCGCTTTCGTCGTGTTTCTTTCCACGATCCTTCTGTTCTTCATCAAGGAGAAGAATGCCTAGGCCCTGGAGGCGGGCCTGTATCGATTCAAGGTTTCCGGATACGTCGACACGAAATGGCCGCACCCTGGGAGTGCTCAATGCATCGGTTATCGGGAAATACGAGGAGAAACGTCTGATGGCCGAGAAATTAAGCTACGAGGAGTTGGAGCAAAGGATCAGAGAATTCGGCGATGAGATCACTCACTACAAGAAGGCCGAAGAGGCGCTGAAAGAATCCAAGGCCAAGCTCGAGGGCAGGCTGGAGGCGAGCAGGGCCGAACTCAGCGCGATCAACACCTCTCTTCAGAACGAAATCTCCGGCCGTCAGAGGGCAGAGAACGCGCTTCTCAAATACATGCGCGTGGAAGAACAGATGGCAAGGCATGAGAACCTGCTGCGCGCCGTCTTGCATTCGATTGAGGATGGTGTAATCGCCACCAACGCCGAAGGAAGAGTGTCGCTGATCAACGAGAATGCGGAAAGACTCACCGGCTGGACCCGGGCGGAGGCCTTCAACAAGCCCCTTCATGAAATCTTCCACGTCGTGGCGGCCCGGACGCCTGAGTTTCTCGAAGATCCGCTGCAGAACACCGATGCAGACAGGAAACACTTGACTCAGAGGACCGAAGCGGTTCTGTCCTCCAGAGATGAAACAGAGAGAATCATTGCTACAACCGGCGTCCCAATCGTGACCCGTCAAGGCGAGACGATCGGAGATCTTCTAGTATTTCGGGATATATCTCAAGAGAGAACCATAGGGACACAACTCATAAACGCTCAGAAACGAGAGGCGATCGGCACATTGGCCAGTGGGATTGCCCACGACATCAACAACGTACTTGCAGCCGTCGTTGGTTTCACGGAACTGGCCATGCTCGACACGGAAAAGGAAACTCAGCTCCGGGCCAATCTCGAAGAGGTTCTCACGGCAGGATTCCGTGGGAGAGATCTGGCGAAGAGGATTCTTGCCTTTGCGAGTGAGAGACAGCAGGACAAGAAGCTGCTTCGGATCGGTCCCACGATACGAGAGGCTCTAGGCTTGATCAGAGGCATCCTGCCCGCAACCGTGGAGATCCGACAGACCATTGACGCGGAGCCGGACGTCGTCCTGGCAGATCCGAATCAGATTCACCAGGTCCTGACGAACCTCTGTACGAATGCGGCGCAGGCCATGAAGAACCGAGGGCGGCTGACGGTGTGTCTGACAAGAGTGGACACCGGTTCCGAGGCCCGGGTCCGGCATCCGGAGTTGAGACCGGGGCCCTACCTGAAATTGACCGTGAGTGATACCGGGCATGGCATGGGAAGAGAGGTCATGGAGCGCATCTTTGATCCGTTCTTCACGACCAAGGATCCTGCCGAAGGAAGTGGGATGGGACTCGCCGTGGTCAGAGGAATCGTCACAAGTCACGAAGGATCTGTCACGGTCTCGAGTGAACCCGGGAAGGGAACTACGTTCCAGATCCTTCTGCCCGTAGCTGAAGGAGAAGCCGAACCCGCACAGAAGAGTGCCGAATCCGCTCCTGCCCGACGGCGCCACGTCCTGTTCGTTGATGATGAACCCTCCATTGTCAAGTTTGCCAAGATGCTTCTGGAAAGGGAACTGGAGGGAGACTATGAAATAACCGGTTGTACGAGCAGTGTCGATGCGTTGGAGACATTTCGTGCACGGCCGCAAGAATTTGATCTGGTCGTTACGGACATGACCATGCCGAACATGACAGGGGAGGATCTGGCCATAGAACTCCTACGAATACGCAAGGATATCCCGATCATTCTCTGCACGGGGGACAGCGAGGCAATCGACCCGGAAAGAGCCAGGATGGCGGGCATCCGGGAGATTCACAAGAAGCCGGTCCTGGCGAAAGACTTGAGCACGACCATCATGAAGGTTTTGAATGAGGAAAGATGACCGGGTCGATCATGCATGGTCTTTTTCAGGGCGACGAAGCAGGGAAAGCTCTCTCAGTTCTCCCAGGCTTCGGATCACCACCGTAGCCCCGCCTTCCAGGAGCGCCCCGGCCGAAAACATTCGGTTCTCCACGCCGATGGCGCCCATGCCCGCGTTTCTCGCCAGGGTCATGTCCTGAGGCATGTCTCCGACATACACACACTCATCCGGTCTGAGCCCCAGCTTGTCTGCCATATAGAGCAGCGTGTCCGGAGCCGGCTTCGGCTTGATCGCCTCCTCGCCGGCCACGATCAGCTCGAAGTGGTCGAGAAAACCCCCCAGTGTATCGACCTGCTTCCGGGTAACGCCGGTGAACATTGCGATACGATAGTTGTCCTTCAGGGCGGAGAGCGTTTCCTCTACGTCCGGGAAGAAGACCTCCTGTTCCGCGGTCATCTTCATGTAGTTGTCCACCTTCTCGGAAGCAAGGGCCCGGTAGTCCGCTTCGATCCCGTTCTCCTTGAGCACGACCTCGATGATGTGAGAGGTGGGTTTGCCCAGGAGGACATCCAGCCTTTGGTGGGGGATGGTCAGCCCGAGCCTCTTGAAGACGAGCTGAAAGGCCTTGATGTTGAACTCGTAGTCATCCAGCAGGGTCCCGTTCAGGTCGAAAATGATGCATTTGATCATGACGCACGAATCTCCCCATAGATTCCTACCGTGCGGGTGAGTGCCGGGCGGCCTTCGGGTCGTCGCATTTGCTCGGTCGCGGGAGGATGGCGGCCTGATCCCTGACCCCTGATCCCCGACCCCTTTCTTCTAAAATGCCACGTCGCTCCCGCTCTATGCAAGATCCGCCACTTGCCGGGCCTTTCCATTCACGCCCATTCCTGGTATGTGTGCTTGTACACCCCAGCCGAACCGAGATATGCGCATGAACCTTAGGAAGAAATCGCTCGCGGATGACTACCGCGGGATGAAGGTCCTGGTCTCCGGAGGCGCTTCTTTTCTGGGAAGCGCTCTCGTGGAACTGCTGCTGCACAGTGGTGCGGAAGTGACGGTCGCGGACAACCTGTCTTCCGGACTCCTCGCCAACCTCGAGGCGGTCAAGGAGGATATCACGTTTCTGCAAGGGGACCTGAGAGATCGAGACTTCTCCATGCGTGCGACTCTCGACCAACAGACGGTGTTTCACCTTGCCGCTGCTCATGGGGGTCGCGGGTATATCGACACGCATCCAGTAGAATGCACAAACAACATGCTGTTGGACCACATGGTCTTTGATGCCGCCGCCGCGGCAGGCGCCGAGAAGGTCGTGTTTGCCAGCTCCGCGTGCGTCTACCCGACGACTCTGCAGGCGGATGAGCGAGACCGGCACCTGCTCCGTGAGAGCGACGCCAATTTCGAGGAGCCGGGCAAAGCATTTGCGGATGGTGAATACGGGTGGGCCAAGCTGATGGGTGAGTTACAGCTGCGGGCGTTCCACCGACAGCATTTGATGGATGGTATCGCGTGCCGCATCTTTACTGCCTATGGCGAACGGGAAAACGAAACCCACGCGGTGATCGCCCTCATCGCAAAGGCGATCGCCCGCCTCGATCCGTTTCCCATATGGGGAAGCGGGATGCAGACCCGGAATTTCACGTACGTGGCGGACACGGTGTACGGCATGGCTCTCGCAGGTGCCCGGCTGGCCGGATTTCACACGATCAACCTGGGAACGGACGAGCATCATACCATCAATGAGCTTGTGGCTCTGATATTCGACCGGCTCGAATGGCACCCCAGAGATTTCGATTATCAGCTGGATAAGCCCGTCGGGGTGGCGAGTCGAGCCTCGGAAAATTCGAAGATCGAGCAGCTGCTCGGGTGGTCGCCCGATACGGGGCTGAGGGAAGGGCTGCAAAGGACCATAGAATGGTACAAGACGTTTGCCACGCCCGACCGGCTGTCTGAGCTGAAGACCCGTTTGCTCAAGAGGGACGGCGAGCTAGGATGAATCGTCTGACGGCTCTTCAGATTCCACGAAAACCTCCGACCAGGACTCTTCTTCGCATCCGATGGTCGTGAAGAACATGCGGCGCCCCATGTGACGCCACAACCAATCGCGAAGAGCTCGAGGCAGGAGCACCCTTCCCAGGTCCATGGCGAACAACAGCAGCCGGCGCCTCACTTGGAAATAAGAGATCAGCAGTCTTCGCTTCACCGCCCCCATTTGGCCCACATTGAGCTTGAAGAAAGCCGGCACCGAGTGTGTAGGGTCGTATTTACTCTCCAAGGCAAAATCGACGCATTCTAGTTCGGGGTTGAACCAGAGTGCATATTCACCGACCGCCGAAGCACCCTTGACCAGGAAATCGCACTTCGAAAGCAACAGGATATCCATCAGGACATCCTCACCCTTCTTGTAGGGGCTCATGTCCCGGAACAGAAAGACCGGGACGTCGGTGGCCGATCGGGTGCTCGCATAGGTGATGAGGCGGTCCCCGAATTGTCTCGTGAAGAGATCCACGAACTGACTCTGGTCGGTCGCCAGAAACACCTTGAAGCTCTCGATCCGTTTCCGCCGGGCCAGCTCGTCAATGGTTCGGAAATACCGGCTTGGTTCGGTCGGCTCTGCATACGATAGATCGGTACCCCTTATATGAACGCCAAAGGTGTATTGACGAGCGATGTGCTCCTCGTGAAACCGCTCGACCCGATCGCGAATGTGAGGCTTCACGTGCAGGAATCTCGACACGTACTCCCTGCCGAGCTTGCGTTTCTCGGACATCCATGCTCGGCGGTCTTCAGGAACCTGGTTGTGCCAGAAGGTGGCGATCCGATCCGGGTCGAATCTGTGCCACTCCCAGATCAAGTTTGCCGGGTAGGAGTGAAGATCCGATTCCGAGATCTCACCCTCCTCGAGGAGCTCTTCCACGCGGGCATAGCTGACACCCATCACGGGCTCGAAATAGTACTCCCACACATTGGGGCCACGGTCAGGATCGTAGAAGTGGTCATTGACCTCACGGTCGTAGTTGACCACGGGGAGCCAGTTGTTCTCGAGCGCTTTACGGACTCCGTTCAGCGCAATCGTCAGCAGGCTGCTGAAACCCGCGTGGGGGTCGGAGTGACGGATGACATGAAACTTGTCGAAGCAACGACCTTCTACACAAAGATCAGGGCGGGATGATGGATCCATCGGGCTTTCTCGTTATTCCCGAGAGGCTTTCGGGCTAGAATGCCACGCAGGTCCAACTTTTTGCAACCGCCGGCTTCAAGGACGTCTTGCCTTGCCCGCGGTGGCGGCAAAGGGCTTGAACAGGACACGGGCGAGCCCGGGATCGTCGTTTGCGTGGACGATGGCCGCCTCGATCGCTTCCGGCCGTGTGGTTCCCCAGTAGCAGTGCGGCGCGGTCAGGGGCGGACGATCCGCAGGATTTGCATTGTAGAGCTGGCTGCCCTGGTTCTCGAAAATCCGGTTGTATTCGAAGATCATCGATCCGTTGAGATACACACCACCGTTGTCCGTGGGTGTGGCCGCGGCATTGCGCGCGACCAGGTTACCACGAAACACCTCGTTCTTGATGCTCATTCCCCAGAAGTTCATGTACACACCGCCACCGTAATCGCCCTGGCAGCGATTGTCCGTGAACCGGTTTCCCTCGAGGGAGCTGTTTGTCTCTGCATAGACCCCTCCTCCCTCGCCGGCGCTGTTTCGAGCCACCTCATTGTCCTGGATCAGAGCAAAGGTGGCAAACAGGCCGCCGCCTTTTCCTTCGGCCCGGTTGGCAAGAATGCGGTTCTCGACCAGGGCGGACCGAGACAGCCACACCCCTCCCCCGTCGCCGCCCGACTCGTTCCCCTGGATACGGTTGCCGGACAGGTTCACCGCTGTATTCGATCGATACCCATAGCCGAAAACGCCTCCGCCGTCTTCACCGGCCGTGTTGTTCAGAATTTCATTGTCCAGGATGTAGAGCAGCTTGCTGCCGTATGCGTAGATCCCGCCCCCATTCGAAGGGCTCTTGTTCTCCGAGATCCGGTTGTTCCTGATCTCGGCCGCGGCATTCCGCACGGCGATCCCACTCGCGTGGTTCCTTCGGATGATGCAGTCCGTGACCAGCGATTTCGCCTCCTCGACCAGGACCCCCCTGCCGTGCTCGATCACGCAGTGTTGCAGGATCGCCTTGTCGTCGCCCTTTTCCGCCTCCTTCTCGGCCTCCTCCTCGGGCATCTCCTCCCCGTCGAAGAACAGGTGCCCCCAGGGAGACTCCGGATCGCCCGTGAAGACCACGGGCCTCCCCTTCACCCCACGGGCGACCCACGTGCCGCGCACTCGGAAGTTCGCATCCTGCGCGATCTCCATTTTCGTGTCGGGCAGGACCTCCACGGCAACCCCCTTCGGGACAAACACATTTCCGGTCACCCGGTAGGTCGTCCCGGAGGCCTTCCCCAAGACACGATCCTCACGGAGAGGCCCCTTCACCACTTCCGGCGGGGCCGGCGGCGTGCAGAACCGTGTGACAGAAGACCAATCGGTCCAATTCCCGTCCCTTCCCTGAAACACCACGCGCCACGCATACTCCCTGCCTGGCTGAAGGAGCCCCTCGGGCAGCTGAAACGAATCATCTCCTTGCACCAGGCCACTGTCGAACAGGGGCGTGGAAAAATCCACGGGCAGCTCGCTGATCACCCATCGGGCCACTGCCCGGGCGTCCGCCTCGATTTCGGGATCGGCCTTGAGCAGGGGCACATTTTCCAGAGGGGGTTCGCACCGGTTGGGCTGGACAGGACGAATCTTGGCTGATTTCATCCCGGCCTGGGTGGTGCTGCCGGCAGCTCCGGCCGGAGCAGGGATCAGACGGGAGGCGGCACTCTCCAGAATCTGCCCTTCCTCACCCTCCCTGAAGGCGGACAGACAGAAAAAAGCGGCCTCCGGGTACGGCCGGGTCAGCCGAAGGGACCGTTGATGGGCGTCCACACTCTGTCCCTCGGTCATGGGGAACCCGGCCTCACCCGCCCAATAGACTCGAAATCCGCTCACCGGCACATCCAGGGGGTACGTCCACTGGAGGTTCCACGCCTCGCCCTCGGCATGATGGGTCAGGGTATCAGGCGGAGGCGGGGGCGCCTCGAGAAACCAGCGCCCCTTCGGGTCGCGCCAGTCCACGAGTCCGCGCTCCGCATCATCGAGCCAGTCGTATACACGGGCAATCACTACCTCCGGGTCGCGGCTTCCCCAGAAGTTCTCTGCCGCATCCAGATCAGGGGCCAGGCTGTGGGTCTGCACCCTGAGCGCGTAGCCCAGGCTGGCCGCGATGTTGTTCCGCCTCAGCACCGGGCCTCCGGAAACCACGATCGAATCACCGGGCTCTTGCCCTTTCGCACCATTTCGGTGAAAGGTGTTCTCTTCGACCCTCCCGTCCCCGTAATAGAAGAGCCCGCCGCCCATGAACGGCTCTGCCGTGTTGTTCGCAACGCTGTTGTGTCGTACGAGGCTGGCCTCCGTGTAGAGGCCGCCCCCTCTGCCCGCGTGGTTCCGCTCGATCCGGTTTCGTTCCACAGTGCCGCCCAGGGCAAAGATCCCCCCACCGGAGTCCTCTGCCGTGTTCTCCACGATCAGGTTGTCCTCCACCCGGCACTGAAACGCGACCAGGCCGCCTCCGAACCGGTCGCTTCGGTTCCGCCAGACGCGGTTGTTCAGGATCGACACCTTGCCCTTGTCATAGGCATAGGCATAGATGCCTCCCCCTCCGTCCCGGCCTCCATCGGAAACGTTGTCGTGCACGTCATTGTCCTCTACGATCACCTCCCGGTCCGAGTAGACGACCATGCCGCCCCCGTTCCCGGACGTGTCCTCCGGCTCGGTCGAATTGTCGTAGATCTCGTTTCGCACGATCCTTCCGGAGGAGAACTCCAGGCTGAGCGGGGTGTCTACCATGTTTCGCAGCGTGCAGAACTCAACGAGCACGTCCGCATCCCTCGCCTTGAGCCCGCGGCCGCCTTCGATGACGCAGTGACGGAAGATGTCGGCCAGGATCTTTCCCTCCGCATCGGTCTTGCCCCCGAAGCAGTCGATCTTCTCCCAGGGCTCGCCTTCCACCAGGGGCGCGAACCGGATCGGCTTCTCTTCGGTTCCGTCTGCAACGATACGGCCGTAGCAGTGTATGGTCACGTCCGGACCCAGCAGGACCTCCACGCCCGGCTCGATCGTCAGCGTCGCCTCGGCCACGATGATGAAATTCTCGGTGACCCGATAAGGACTCTTACGCTCTTTCCAGACCGTGTCCCGGTCCATGGTCTCGACGCCGAGATCCGGCGGATGGAGCATCAGGGAAATCTTCTCGCACGCGGCACCGAGGGCGGCAAGCAACACCACCAGGACCAGTGCAGCCACGGTATTCTTGTTGCGGAAAACCATAGGGGGCCTCTCAAGCCGTCTCATCGAATTGTCGCCTCCTCGCGAAGCTCGAACGAGCGTATCGCAGATGGCCGTGAATCGCCGATCTCTTATTCGTACGAGGTCCAGTCGACGTCCGTCCCGGGCCTCACCTCTTCGATCGCCTTCTCCTCGGGCATCTCCGGCACCTTGTCCATGAACATGAGAAACAGGCTCGCATACTCGATCCACATCTCGGGGTCCGGCATCCGAGCAATCCCGTCGGGCGTATAGTATACGTAAGGCATCTTCGTTCCCTGACCGGCGTACCGGTCCGGGTTGCGCAGGAAGCTCTTGACCCAGTCGAATCGCAGCCGGCTCTTGGTGAGCATCAGGTTGATGGACAGATCCTCCAGCTTCACGCCTTCCGGCAGCTCGCCGTCAAAGGAGACCGGGTGGCATTGCATGCACTTGTCGGTCTTCACCCGGTACTCGCCCATCTCCACGACCTCGGGGTCGTAGTCGTCCCGGACCGGCAGTGAGACATACGGGACCTTGACGGTTCTCAGAAGTCCGGGGTCCAGGACCAGCCGGAAGTAGGAAATGAGCGCCTCCCGGTCCTGGTAGGACCATTCGAACTCGGGCATCCGGATCTCGAGCCACGGCCGCAACTCGACCGGATTGCTCAGGTACTGGAAGAACCACTGGGGCTGCACTCGTTCCGCCTGGTTGATCAGCCGCGGGGGAACCATGGATTTGCGTCCGATGTAGGCGTCCACGCGGGGCTTCACATTCTCGTCGAGCTGGTGACAGCCCCCGCAGTTGTAGTGGCTCACCATCCATTCTCCCCGCGCCAGTGTCGCCTCCTCGGGGCTGCTCCTGCACAGATACGACTCGGGAAGGTGATAGTCCGCATTGTGGAGGTAGTAGACGGTCAGTGACTCGACCTCCTCCTCGGAGAGCCGGTAATCCGGCATCTTGAGGGGCATGTCCTCTGTCTGGAACACGTCGGGCTTCTTGATCTTCTGGAACAGCCAGTCCCACTTGGTGTGGGGCACATCGGACGTTCCGAAGGGAAGCTCATCCAGCCTCTTTTTGGCAACCTCCCCGACCTCCACGCCGGGAAGGGGCAGCCGCTCCATGCCCTCGACGAGGTGGCAACCGTAACAACCCATGAGCTGGACCAGCCGCTTACCTTCTTCCGGATCGCCCCCTTCGGGCAGGTTCGCAGGTGCCTGCCCGAGAAGCTCCTCGATCTCCTTGGGCCAAAGGCCCTTCAGGTACCGGGTCAGATCCCTTCGTTCGTCATCCGTCAGCATCAGCCGCGGCATGGCGGTTTGCGGGCTCAGATCGGCGGGCCCTTCCAGCCAGGTCGCGATCCAGCGGCTGGAGAGCTTCAGGCCTGCATTCGATAGGTTGGGCACACGGTCTGTTACGCTGGCTTTGTTCCGCTTGTCACTGTGACAGGCCACACAACCTTTTTCGGAGAACAGATTTCTTCCGCTCTTGAACGAGGCCTTCTTGCGCCGGTACGAGGCCAGATCCCTGGGCAGCTTCTCCTGCCCGTTCAGGTAAGCGACGATGTGGAGGATCTCCTCGTCTTTCAGGCGAAAGGCGGGCATCCGGGTCCTCGGCCGGATGGCGGCGGGATCCTTGATCCACTGGTACATCCACTCAGGCCTGTAGACCTTCGTACCGATGCCTTCGAAGGGTCCGGACATGCGGGGAAGATCTTCGGTGGTGCGGGCCTCGTGGCACCCGTAGCAGCCGTGCTCAACGAAAAGCACCCGGCCCAGCTCTGCTTTCTCAGCCCCCTGCAGCCGAAACGGGGTCTCATGGCAACCGAGGCAGAGTCCCTGGACGAACTTCGAGGGGACCCGAGGCAGGGGCCAGTTCTCCTCGAAGCCGTGGGCCTTTTCCACGCTCAGCCCGACCCCCTGCCCGTGGTGGCACAGAGTGCATCCGAAGCGGCTCGGCTTGTGGTCTCTAAGGACCTCGGGCGGATGATAAGCGAGCGGATTCGCCGCGTCCCGGAACAGCGGGTTCTCCACTGCAAGGTGGCAGGTCTGGCAAAGATCACGAACCCCTGCGTCGGGCAGGAAGACCTGCTCTATCCGGATTCCGCGTCCGTTCTCCGCCTTGTCCACTAGCCGGGTCCACTTCTTAAGAGCCTCCTCGTCCTGCTGTTCCGTAGCCGTCCGGAGGTTCTGCTCGACCCGCTCCATGAACACCCTGTGATAGTCTCGCTGTATGCCCTTCCACTCCTGTCTGCCTTCGGAACGGAACACCACGAAGCTGGCAATGAGGCATGCGACCACCAGGACGACAAAGATGAGCCGTGATGTGAGCCCTGCTCGAATCGTAGCCATAGAACTCGTACGCCCTTCAGCTATATTGAGAAATAAGGCGTCGTCAGTATGTACTTCACATGGAAAAAGATCCGCAGAATGATCTTGCCCACCACGCCGAACATGAGCAGCACAAAGCTCCAGGCGATCAGGTGCTTCGCAAGACCCATCTTCTTGTAGAGCTCCCGGTTGGCCAGTGCCGGCAGCACGAGACCGATCACGAAATAGGCGACCAACAGGGCCAGCCCGGCCGAGTTAGGGAGATTGACCAGCGCCTGTTCCGCGACCTTCTCCACTGCCCAGTCCTCCCAGGGCCAGTAGAAATGCCAGTTCGGACCGCGTAGAAACTGGCCGATGAAGATGAGCACGAACCACATCAGGTACCCGAAGAGAAACAGCGGGACTACGAGCGGCCGTTCGCGCAGCGCGTACCTGCCCACACCCCTGGGGTTGGGATCGAGG
>JANQFG010000237.1 GCA_028277985.1 bacterium
GTCCTGACGATCTCAAGGCCGCAGCCTCCAAGCAAGAAGCCTACCTCAAAACCCTCAAAGATGACACGACGGTTACACCTACGGTTACAATCGCCGACTTCGCACAAAAAAAGAGGGCCAGCAATTTGCGCCAACCCCCTAATACCGCTTCCAAAATTGTGGTGCCGAGGGACGGAATCGAACCGCCGACACGCGGATTTTCAATCCGCTGCTCTACCGACTGAGCTACCTCGGCGCCAGTGCGAGTCGAAAAAGAATCGACGTTCAAAAGTAGTCGAAATCGCTGCCATTGTCAAACGAGCGCCTTGCGTATTCCGCCCTGGACGGTTGCGGAATCTGCATTCAAGTGCCCATGGGCGGGGGGGTCTGCCAGTCCTTTACTTCCGCAAGACCGACCCGGATCTCCACGGTGCCTGCAATCTTGTCGTGCAGCCCCTGTTTGCGAGGATCGATGGCCACCCAGAGAAATCCGATGTAGAGGGTGAAGTGGTTCAGGAAATATCCGAGGGTTCGGATTGCGGCCTGCCCGAAGCCGACGGGACCGCCATCCACCCGCAGGACCTTGAGACCGCAGATCATCTTGCCCAGTGTCTGGCCTCTCGTGCCGATGAAGAAGGTGTAATAGGCCATGTACAGGGCAAAGACGGCCAGGTTCAGGTAGCTGAAGACCGACTCGTCGAACGAGTAAGTGAAGCTGTTCATCGTGTCCGTTCCGGATCCGGACGAATATCCGAACAACCCGATGCCGATCAACATGCTGAGCAGAAGGACGATCACGAAGCCATCGATCGTGTAGGCCACCGCGCGGATCCAGAAACCTGCAAACTTCGGGGTGAGTGCCGGCCCTTCCCATGGTTGAGACGGTCCGTAAGACGGGCCAGGACCCGTCGTCGGGGCGGCGTCGGTCGTGGAAGGGGATTCCTCGCTTGACGGCGCAACATCCTGAAGATTCGCCCCGCAAAACGTGCATTGGTCCTGCAGCCGATTCGGTCTACCGCAGACCGGGCACTTGAGATTCTCCTGGGATTGCATCACTGCACCTCTTTCATCGGTAAGTTCTCATGGGTCGGTCGGCAGGACATCTCCGTGGCTGCCTCCCAGGTCTCCGAACGTGTACTGAACGAGCCCCATGGCCGTGATTGCGGCCGTCTCTGCACGTAGAATGCGAGGCCCCAGACCGACACGGAGGAAGCCCCTCTCCTGTGCGGCCTGTTCCTCTTCAGGCGTGAAGCCGCCCTCAGGACCGACGAGCACCATCACCTGCCCGGGGAGGGCGGCTCGTTCCTGTTCAAGAGCGCCCAGCGGGCGGGTGGCGGCCGTCGTGAAGAGCAGGGAGAGATCCGCCTCCCGGCCCCGTTCCAGCAATGCTTCAAAAGGCAGCACAGGGCGGACCTCCGGTACGGTGGTGCGGCCGCACTGGCGGGATGCCTCACGGGCTATTTTCAGCCACCTTTCCCGCCTTTGTTCCGCACGGTCCGATGCGAGTGAGGGAACGGCTCGGCGGACTGCAACCGGGATGATTTCCTGCACTCCCAGCTCAGAGGCCTTCTGGATGACCAGGTCCATCTTGTTTGCCTTGAGCAGCCCGATCCCGATCAGGACCCGGAGGGGCGACTCGCAGGTTCCCGGCCGCTTGTCCTGAATCCTGACCGTTACATTGCGCGTCGTCGCCTCAATGATCGTGGACAGATACTCCATGCCGCTCCCGTCGAACAGGACGAGAGAGTCTCCACGGCCCATGCGGAGGACATCCCGAACGTAACGCTTGGAGGGCCCCCTTAGGACGACATCCGTCCCCTGGTCAGAGACATCGGATACAAAGAGTCTTCTGGCCGAGTCCGGTGAATTCATCGATTCTTGTTTTGCCATGCCTTCAGGGCCGTCACGGTTTTTTCAGTAGAAGCGATGTCCAGCCCTCTACGGGATCCGCCTTCCGGGCTACAGGGAGGGACCCCAGCTCCTCGAAAGCTTCCACAACCCCGGGGGCTTCATCTGCAAGCATTCCGGACAGGACGGCGAGTCCTCCCTTTTTCAGTGCTGCCCACAGCGAGACCTTGTGTCTCATGAGTGTTGTAGCATCGAGGTTGGCTGCGATCAAATGGAACGTGGCCCGGCAACAGGAAGGCTGGCCGTTCACGAGCAGCACCCTTCCGGAGAGCCGATTCAACTCCAGATTTCCTCGGGCCACCCGCAGGGCTTCCGGATCGATGTCGAGGCCCACGACACGGCTCGACCCCAGGCGCACGGCAGCGATCGACAGGATACAGGATCCGCACCCCGCGTCCAGGAAAGAAGGTGGGAAGCTTGCCCCATCTCGAGCGATCTCTTCGAGAAACTCGAGGCAATGCTTCGTGGTGGCGTGCTTTCCCGTTCCGAAAGCCTGACCCGGCTCCAGGATCATCGGAACCGCTTCATCCGGAAGGGAAGGCGAGTGCCAGGGGGGAACGACCCAGAAACATCTTGAGACCTGTTCGGGCAGGAAGCCTCCCTTCCAGCTCGTAGCCCATTCCTCCTGTTCGATCCTTCTACATCGTATGACGCGGGCCCGTGCATCCGGAGACCGCCAGGTTCCCTGCAGCGCCCGTGTCCTTGATTCAAGGAGGCCCGTGACCTCCGGGACTCCGAATGAGTCAGGGAAGTAGGTACGTATGCTGCGGGGGGGAGAGCAGGGTTCGCATTCCTCGGCTTGCCCGGAATCATTTTCCGCCGGCTCATGCGTCTCCTGGCTCCCGATCGCGCCGAGCTCGAGGCACTCCGCAACAAAGGAGGCAACGTCTTCTTCATCGGCATTCACGAACTGGATGGTTGCCTCGATCCAGCCGCATGTCTCATCGGGGCTTCGAATGTGGGAGATGCCGGTTTCTTCTCGCATTCCAGAAGGTCCTTGTGCGGTCATCCCCAAAGGTCTCAAGTGGGGAGCCTGGAGAACAGGGATAGCATATCAGGGGACCCTTTTCAGGGTCCACATGAGGTGCGAGGGATCCATCCGGCAGAGGAGGTTGACTCTCATGACGCAGTGTGTTATCAATAATAACATGAGCCATGGTCTCCAACGTCTTTAGCCGGGGGGCACCGGGGAGTGATCATCATGCAAAAGAGAGAATTCAACTACACGCTCCTGACCAGCCGTGAGGCGGCCATACAACTCAACCTGAGCCCTGACACCGTGAATGCCCTTGCCCGGAGCAGAAAGCTTCGGGGGGTGAAGGTCGGGCGGCAGTGGCGCTTCAAGAAAAGGGACGTCACCCTTCTGAAGAAGCACATGGCCGGGGGGCTCGAGGCCGCTTGAGCCGGATCGGTTCGTCGGACCGGATAGCCGGGCCGGACTCGAACGTCTTCCAGCACCTTCTTTGTGCGCTCACGCCGGGAACCCAGAGTAGTTGATCGACCCCTACCGTTTGCTTGCCGTCCGAGGGCTGAGTCGATTGCCTTCTCCGTCTCCTCTCCGTGATGGTTCACCCTTTCGCACTCTCTTTCCCCTGACTCTCACGTTCTCGCCCCTGATCTGCCGATAATATCCTGAGAGGGGTATTTGCTGTTTACGTGTTCTTCGGACATGACGAGGGGCTGGGGCATGCAAGAGAACGTCAGACCGCTCTGCCATGGGTGCGAGCACTATTACGTGACCTGGGACGCCGCGTTTCCGTTTGGGTGTAAGGGGTTCCAAATGAAATCGAAACGAAATCCTTCGCTTTCGGTATATTTCGCATCCGGCAAGAGGTGCATGCTGTTCGAGAAGAAGAGACACCGTACGAGCCGAAAGCCGAACCTGCCATTATATAAAGCTACACATTAAATATCGTCTATAATATGTTGAAATAATTGCTATTTATTTGGCAGTATTTCCGCTTCCACGAGACCTTCCGTCCCCAGGTATTTCGCCGCCGCCTCGCGCACCATCCTGGCGGTGACCTCCTTGATTCGCTCGGGATAATCCACGTATTCGGCGTACCCCAGCCCGTAGCGTTCATTGAAGGCGAGCGAAGATGCCTGCGCCGAGTTGGTCTGGATGCCCACTTCATACGTACCGATGAGGTAGTTCTTGGCTCGCTCGATCTCTGCCTTCGGGATCTCCTCCTTACGGATTCGCGTGATCTGCTCGAGCATGCCGTGGAGCGCCGCATCGCGCTTGTCCGGGCTCGTGGCAATGTAGAAGGCGAACAAGCCCGGATCCACCGCTTCGCGGTTGAGGGCCGTGACCGAATAGGCAAGGCTCTGTTGATCCCGCAACTCGGTGAACAGTCGCCCGCCCTGTCCTGACAGGACGGCGTCCAGCACGTCGAGGCTGTACCGGTCCTGGTCCGAGTGTCTGGCTCCCCTGGCGCCTATCACAATGTGGGCCTGCTGCTTTTCAGCCGGGACCTCCTGAACCGCACGCCGTTCCGGAAGGGCATCACACGCCTCGAGCGATCGCTGGAGAGGTTCGTTGGGCAATCCCATCAGGGATCGCTCGGCCACTTCCTTTGCTTCCATTCGGTCGACGTCTCCCACGATGGCGAGAACCAGGTTCTGACCGACGGCGTGCTTCCGATAGAAGTCCAGCAGGTCCTGCCTCGTTATGCCCTTCACGCTCTCCAGGCTGCCCAGGACGTCCATTCCGTAAGGGTGACAGGGGTAGAGGGTCTTCCAGAGCAAACGAAAGGCAAGATGGGCCAGGCTGTCCTCCTGGTTCTTGATGGCGGCGAGGATGTCCTGGCGTGTCTTGTCCATGTACTCTTCCGGGAATGTCGGTTGGAGCAGGATGTCGGAGAAGACCTCGAAGACGGGCAGGAAGTTCCAGCTCACGGTCTCTCCTGTGAGCCCGAAGGAGTCTCTCCCCGAGAAGCCTGAAACAGAGCCGGCCAGGGACTCGACCTCTCTTGCGATCTCCTCGGCGCTCATCCTTGCGGTGCCCTTGTTCAGCATGCGCGCAAGGTAGTTGCTGATTCCGTTGTCCTGATCGTTTTCCGAATAGAGTCCGCCCAGGAATACCGCACGGAAGGACACGAGCGGGACGGCCCGGTTCTCTTTGACGAGCAGTGTGGCGCCGTTCGACAGTTGAACCTTGAGGACCGGATTCTCCTCAGGGGGGCTGCCGCTGCCATGCTCTGTGAAACGAGACTCGATGCTCTCGTATGCGTCGGCCACGCTTTGCAGGAGCATCTTGTCCGAAAGGCCATCCGATTCTGTCTTCGGCACGAGCGATCCCAGCGTGAGGTTGCCGGGTCGAAGATAGGTCCTGGCAACTCTCAGCACATCTTCGGTCCTTACCCTTCGAAGCCGGTCCAGGTACTTCTCCCCAAAGCTCAAGTCACCCACGATCGCCTCGTAGTAGCCCAGTTCCCTGGCCTGGCCCTGAACGGTCTGCTGCTGGTAGATGAAGTCGCTCTCGATCTGGGTCTTCGCCTTTTTCAGCTCTTCCACCGATACGGGCTCGAAACAGACCAGGAAGGTTTGCTCCAGGATCTCCTTCAGGGCGGGATCGATATCCTTCGCCTCGAGGCTGGAGCTGACGAGGAACAACCCCGGGTCTTTCGGGGTCATGGAGTAGGCGGAGATCGAATTGACAAGCCTCTGCTGCATCCGCAGCGACGAGTAGAGACGGGAGCTCCTCCCCTGGCCGAGGATCTGTGCCAGCACGTCCAGGGCGGGCACATCCGGGTCGGAGATGCTTGGGATATGAAACCCGATCCTGAGTCGTGCCTCTTTCACCTCCTCCCTCTGGACGAAGACGCGAGGCTCCTTCTGAGCAGGTTCGACCACCTTGTTTCGCGGGCCGATGGGACGGTTCGGGATTCGGGAGAGCCGCTTCTCCAGCTCGGGCATCAGGGCCTCGGGATCTAGATCCCCGACCATGACCCAGACCAGGTTCTCGGGAACGTACCAGTTCCGGTAGAAGCGCAGGACGTCTTCCCTCTGGAAGCCCTTGACGACCTCGTCGTAGCCGATCACGGGCCGCCCGTAAGGATGCTCTCCGTAGGCTGCCGCGAAGAAGGCCTCTGACAGCCTTCTTCCAGGCATGTCCTTGCCCCTTCGGATCTCCTCCCGGACGACCTCGAGCTCCTTGTCGAGCTCCTGTGAGTCGAAGGCGGCGTTTTCGATGATGTCCGCAAGGATGTCGATTCCCCTGTCCATGAACCGGGACGCCATGTTCACGTAGTAGACCGTCATCTCCCAGCTCGTGTAGGCGTTGATCTGGCCCCCAGCCGCCTCCACTTCCCTGGCGATGGTTCCAACGCCCCGGCTCTGGGTTCCCTTGAACAGCATGTGCTCGTGCACATGGGCCACCCCGGCTTCCTCGTCCTCCTCGTGTACGCTGCCCGCCTTCACCCAGACCTGAATGGAAACGACAGGTGCGGCACGGTTTTCCCGGAGGATGACGGTCATGCCGTTCGGCAGCACTTGCCGAATCGGTCCGTTCTGGGCTGAGCTCCCGGCCTGCGGGAACGCGCAGGTTGCAGCGAGGCAAATACAGAGTAGCAGGAACATAAGCAAGTTGGTTCTTTTCCCTATACGGGACATCTCTTCCCCCTGACACCTTTCTCCTAAGGTTCGGTCTTTCTCTGCTCGAGCTTCCGCAAGATCTTCCGCGTTGCCCCTGTGATCGGATAAGCGTCCAGTCTGGTTGGATGAATCCACCGGTACGTTTGTTCCGCCCCGTCCCCGCGCCCCTTGTTTGCTCCGCCCTCTCCCTCGCACACATACACACGATTGCGTTCCTCGAAGTGGCTGTAGACGTGCTTGACCGAGAAATCCTTGCCCATCGGGATTCTCTGCACATCGAGGCGTGGTCCGACCCGCTCCTGAATCCTCAGGAGTCCCTGTTCCTCCTTCTCATCCCCTTTCAGATATACCCCGGGAAACTCCCACAGCCCCCCCAAAAAACCCTCCAAGGGTCTTTTGCGAAGGAGCAGCCTTCCGCGATGCTCTATGGCCGTTATTACGCGGATACGGACCGGGATCTTCGGCTTCGCGGAGCGGAGCGGGAGTTGATCCACGATTCCCTTCCTGTGAGCCACGCACAGCTCCTCGATCGGACACTTGGAGCAGTCCGGCCCGGTGGGTTTGCACACCATGGCCCCGAGCTCCATCATGGCCTGGTTGAAATCAGCCGCATGCCCGTTGGGCAGCAGGGTGTCGGCAATCTTCATCAGCTGCCGTTGCGTCGAGGGTTTCTTCGGGGGTTCCCGGATGCCGAAGGCCCTGCACAGTACCCTCGTCACATTCCCGTCGAGCACAGCCACATTCCTGTCAAAGGCGATGCTGGCAATGGCTGCGGCCGTGTAGGGCCCGATACCGGGCAGCCTCTCCAATTCTTCCGGTTCGCAGGGGATTCTCTCTCCATACTCCTCGCTCAAGATCCGTGCAGCACGATGAAGGTTGCGGGCGCGGCCGTAATAGCCAAGGCCCTCCCAGACTTGGAGGACCGCCTCGATCGGGGCGTCTGCCAGATTCTTGAGGCTTGGGAACCTCTGCATGAAGCGTTCGTAGTATCCGATCGCCGCGTTCACCCGGGTCTGCTGGAGCAGGATCTCGGAAATCCAGATCGCATAAGGATCCCTTGTGCGTCGCCAGGGAAGGGGACGATGGGACCGGCGGTACCAGGCGAGCAGGTTCTTCTGGAAGAGGGCCTTGTTTCTCATGCGATGTCGAGTCAATTTTTCCAATATTTTACTTTAATAAACTTGTGCAAAATACTAATAATTATATATTTTTATGATCGTCAATGGAAATCGTATCGAGCAATGATGTTCAGTCTCTGGTCTGGAAAGCGCGCAGAATATCTTCGACCGAGGCTTCCGGATGATCGGACAGATAGTCGGCCACCCGGTTTGCTACATAGGCGGTGGAGATCGAGGTGCCCGCATACAGGCCGGGGTCTCCCTTGTAGCCGACAGGTAGGGTGGCGAAGCCGGGTGCGGCGATGGTAACGAAGTCCCCGTAATTCGACTTGTCCCACCGCTCACCATCCGGGCCGAGTGCACCCACCCCTATGACGGAAGAATAGGCTGCCGGGTAGACGGGCTTGCCCGTGGGTTCGTTTCCCGCCGATGCGAGGAGCACGAGTCCCTTGGAGGCCGCATACCGAAAGGCCTCCTCCATGAAGGCACTGTCTGTTTCCGATCCCCAACTCAAGCTCATGACCCGGGCGCCGTTCTCGAGGGCAAAGTCGATGCTCTTCATGATCGTATGGTTGGACGTGTACCCTTTCTCGTCAAAGGCCTTGATCGGAATGATCGGATTGTCGAGCTCGCCCTGCAGGCTCACTCCATGAGGCGCGATGACTCCTGAAGCAACGAGGGCCATCTGCGTTCCGTGCCCGAGAGGATCCGAGATCGGCTCACCCATCTGGGTCGCATCCAGAGATGCCAGCACGTGCTCTTCCAGACCGGTATCCGGCAGGAGGCCGCTGTCCAGGATGGCGATGGGTACGGAACCCACCTCGGGCGATTCCCTGCGGGTGTACGCTGACTCCGCTCCCGGTTCCAATGCGGCAGGAGGTGGCATTGGGTAGGCGAAGTTCGGCTCCGCCCGTGCGAGTCCGGGGTGCCGGGAGATCCTCTCGACCAGGGCGGGAATATCCGTGCCGTCAGGTACGCGAATCTTGTAGAGCGCAAGCGGTGGGTGGCTGTCCACGACCGTTGCGTTCCACTGCCTCAGCAGCTCCATGAATGACTCGGGGGTCATTCCCGGATTCAGTCTGAGAAGGAGCTCGTTGGCAACGTAGAGGGCCCCGGTCCTCGGGTCCTTCACGATCGGAAATGTCGGCCGTGCGACAAGGGGCTTCATGAGCCGCTCTTTGCCCGGCATGAAGACCTGGATCTCGCTCAGTCGCGTCATGGGCCCGAGCGGCCCTTCCAACGATTTCCAGACGAGGGCGTGACTCGTGGATTTCAGGATCGATGCCAGGGCCTTCTGGATGTCCCGATCGTCGAACGATGCGGACACCAACGGGTTGATTTCAGCGTCGATACGAACGTCGACGCCCGATTCCGCGATCCTGGCAAGGATCGCCTGAAGGCGCACCTGATCACCGTGGACCGTGAGCTTGTCGCCCTCCAGACGGACTTCGAGGGCAGCCGGTTTTCCGGCACACAGCTGGAGGGCGATGAGGGTGAGGCAAAGCATGCCGATCTTCTTCATGGTCCCTTCATTGTATGCATCATCGACCGGAGATCAAGCGGATCGAGCCGTTCCCTTGATACGGCTCGTGAGG
>JANQFG010000143.1 GCA_028277985.1 bacterium
CCGACCCTTCCGTGCGCCCCATCACCACATCACGAATGCCGGGCTCATCGGGGGAGGGGCCCTGCCGCGGCCCGGCGAGATCAGCCTGGCCCACAACGGGGTGCTCTTTCTTGACGAGCTCCCGGAATTCCGTCGCCAGGCACTCGAGCAGCTTCGCCAACCCCTGGAGGAAGGCAATCTCACGGTGGCCCGTTCCGGCGTCTCAGCAGGGTTCCCGTCACGAGTGCTCTTCGTCAGCGCAATGAACCCGTGCCCGTGCGGGTTCCTCGGAGACCGCGACCAGAGCTGCACCTGCAAGGAGGCGGACATACAGCGATACCTGGGCCGCCTGAGTGGGCCGCTGGTCGACCGAATCGATCTGCACGTGGAGGTTGCTAGGGTTCCCTACAAGGACCTCACGCACCGAGGACCTTCGGAGATCTCCTCTGCCATGCTTCGGGATCAGGTCATCAAGGCTCGCGGCATTCAGGAAGAGCGATTCCAGGGAATGGAAATGCGATGCAACGCACGCATGGGAGCCCGCGAAGTCGCCCGCCTCTGCCCGACTGAGCCGAAAGGCTCCCGACTTCTGGAGGCGGCCTTTGACCGGCTAGGCCTTAGCGCCCGTGCCTACCACCGCATTCTCAAGGTCAGCCGTACGATCGCGGATCTGGAAGGATCGGCCCGTATCCGAACAGCGCACATCGCAGAGGCAATCCAGTACCGGATCCTGGACCGGTACGGACGGCAATCGATCATCGGCGGAATGGCCGATCATCTTCACTAGCAAACACAAAGCAAGGAGGTGTTCCATGAAGGACGTGTTCACGATCGTCGAGAAGGAAGGATGGGACAAATCGGTCTGGCTCAGGGTCGGTGCAGCATTCGAAAATCGAGACGGTTCTTTGACTCTGTTTCTGGACGCCTTTCCTGTGAACGGAAAGCTTCACGTTCGGGAACGAAAGGCGAAACAGAATGCGTCCTCTGGGGAAGAAGCGTAGCCCGCTCTTGAACGGAATCAGAGAATCAGTCGGGATGGGTCAAGCAAGAAACCACTTGTATAGCCTGCCTTGATGGGGTATCATTATTGTACAATTGTACAACCCAAGGTCCCTATATGAACATCGTGGTGGATACGTCCGTCATTATCTCCGTTGTGACGAACGAGAAACACAAGCGCAGGCTTGTGGAGATCACCAAAGGGGCCGACTTGGCCGCGCCGGCTTCACTTCATTGGGAAATCGGCAACGCCTTCTCCGCGATGTTCAAGCGCAAGAACATGACATTGAGTCAGGCCAAACGGGCACTCCAAACGTACGAGGCCATTGCGGTCCGGTTCTGTGATGTCCGGCTCGAAGCGGCACTTGAGCTGGCTGCAAACCTCAACATCTACGCCTACGACGCATACGTGATCCAGTGCGCGCTGACGCAACGAAGTCCCATCTTGACTCTGGATCGCACACTCTCCCGTTCTGCCAGAAGGGCGGGGGCAACGGTTATAGAGGTAGAACCATGAGGACCTTCACTTTCTCCGAAGCGCGACAGAGATTCGCAAGCGTGCTTGAAAAGGCGAAATCCGAGGGAAGGGTCCTGGTCAAGCGCAAGGACGGGACCGTCTTTATGATCCAACCCGTGGAGAAGCCCGAGTCTCCCCTTGACGTTGAGGGGATCAACTTGAAGCTCACCGCCGAAGAGATCGTCGGCATCGTGCGCGAAATCCGCAGACGGTAGTCCCCGGTCAAAGCGGCCACCTTGCTCCCCAAGCTGCCCAAACCTTGCCGCCCTTTCCCCATCCGCAGGGTTTGACCTGCATCTTCCAGAAAATCGTTATCCCTTCCGCCACACCTCCAGCCATTTTATAACGGTTTAATTCGTTTTACAAAGGGTGGGGCTCGTGATATAACAATATTTTCCCTGTTGACTCGAATGTCGCTTCTCTTTTTTCGAATGCTGGTGCCTGCATGCTCATGCGCAAACGGACTACCTTTCGGATTTGCCGGAGCCCCGCCATACGAACCCCAGGTGAAGCCGAACCCGAGATTCCGCAAAACTTCCCATACGTTTCTCAACCCTATCCCACGCAGTTTCCGAACACTGTTCCGGCTCTCTGCGGAGTCGGTGGCGATGCAACACAGCTCTCCCTGACGACAGGAGGTTCTTCATGACTTTTGCCGGTCTTCGTGCGCGCGTCCTCTCTCTCCTTCTTGCAGGCTCGTTCCTTTTCATCCTCCCTTCAGCGGAAGCGGCTGTGCTTCGGGTGGATGCAACGAGCCCTTGCACCACGGGCTGCGGCGCAAGCTGGGCCACGGCCTATCCCGACATAGGGACGGCCATCAGTGAAGCCGGCCCGGTTGACGAGCTCTGGATCAGGGGGGACACGTACTTCCTCACGACCACCCTCATCATCCATTCTTCGCTGCAGATCTACGGAGGGTTCTCGGGAGCCGAGACCGCGAGGGAGGAGCGGGACTGGGTGGCCAACCCGACCGTGATCGAAGGCGGCAGTTCGGTCCGGTGCATCTTCATGGACGGAGAGGACACCCGGGTGGTCCTTGACGGGGTCACCATCTCCGGGGGATACACGGAGTCCGGAGACGGCCAATACATGGCCGGGAACGGCGGGGCCATCTACAACGAAGAGGCGGAACTGGTCATCCGCAATTGCACCTTCGAATACAACTACGCCATGGACAACGGGGGCGCTCTGTACAACTACTCCCCTTCGCTCAGCATCTCGGATTCGACCTTCCTGGACAACATGACCGAGAGCGGCGGTGGTGGCGCCCTGCGACAGTACTTCGATCTCTATGCGAGCTATCCCGTGATCGAGAATTGCGTCTTTGCGGGCAATCAGGCCGATCACGGAGGGGCCATCGTGAGCGCGTACTCCTCGCCCGAGATCAGCGGTTGCATATTCCGGGACAACTGGGCCTTCACGGGTGGGGCCATCTACGACAACGAGGCCCCGCTCGACCCGGGTGCCGATCCCATGGTGATCGTGAACTCGATCTTTGCCGACAACGGGGTGGAGGGCGGGGGAATGGCCCTTGTCAGCTACCACTATGAAGAGCCCATCTACCCGATCATCACGAACTGCACCTTCTGGGATGGGCGCACATGGGGCTTTAACCCCCTCATCGAAACCGACCACTCCTCCCCGACCATCACCAACTCGATCATCTGGCTCGGGAATTCCGTGGACCCGATCTATGACGGGGAAGCGAGCGTCACCCAGGTTCGGTATTCGGACGTGTGGACCGGCTCGGGCCTGCCCTATCCGGGTGAAGGGAACATCTGGGCGAACCCGCAGTTCGTGGATCCCGACAACGGGGACTTCCACCTACAGGCCGGCTCGGTCTGCATCGATGCCGGCACGGCATCGGCCCCGAGTCTCCCGTCCACGGACTTCGAAGGAGATCCCAGGATCGGGGGCATCGCCCCGGACATGGGGGCGGACGAGATCGGGGGGTCGCCGGCCTTTCCGGACATATACGTGGATCTGGTGGGGATCGATTTCGGCCAGATTCCCGTGGGTGCCGAGTCCGCGGCCGTTGAAGTAACCGTGGAGAACGAGGGCTCTGCGGATCTCGATCTGGGCACCCTCGCCCTGACCGGACCGGGGGCGGCCGACTTCGAACTCCGGCACGATACCTGTTCGGGCCAGACCCTGGCGCCTTCCGGCGGAAGTTGCACGACAGAGGCCGTGTTCCTGCCCTCGACAGCGGGGTTTGAAAGCGCCGTCCTGTCGATTCCCTCCAACGATCCGGATGAGCCGGTCGTGGAAGTCGCGCTGAGCGGGGAGGGCCTGCCGTGGTACACCCTGACCGTGGACAAGCTCGGGGAAGGCACGGGTACGGTGACGAGCGACCCGGCCGGGATCGACTGCGGGGGCGACTGCGATCAGGCATACCTGGCAGGCACTCCGGTGACCCTGACCACATCCACCGAAGTGGGAACAGAGTTTGTGGAATGGGCCGGCGCAGGGTGCTCCGGGGACGGGGACTGTACCGTCACCATGGACGCAGACCTGATGGTAGCGGCCCGTTTCGAGCTCAAGGCGTACCGCATCACGACGATTGCCCATACCGGCGGAAGCCTGACCCCCTCAGGGGACGATGTCTTTGTCAAGCACGGGGCCGACCTCACCATCTCGGTCGACCCGGAGGAGGGGTATCACGTCGCGGACGTCACGATCGACGGCGTGTCCGTGGGCGCGGTGCCCGAATACACGTTCACGAACGTCACCTCGGAGCACACCATCGAGGCGATCTTTGCGATCAACACTTACACGATCACCACCATATGGTCCGGCCCCGGCATGATCCTCATTCCCGGGCCGGTCGTGGTGACCCACGGGGATGGGCATACTTTCACCATGCAGGCAAACCAGGGCGCCCACGTGGCAGACGTCAGCGTGGACGGCGTGTCCGTGGGCGCGGTTCCTGCGTATACCTTCACGAACGTGACCTCGGACCGCACCATCGAGGCGACCTTTGAATGGGACACCTTCACCATCACCACGTCACAGACCGGGGCCGGGATGATCATACCTCCCGGGCCGGTTACGGTGACGTACGATCACGACCAGACCTTCACCATGGCACCGAACGCCAACTTTCAGGTGGAGGATGTGATCGTGGACGGCGTGTCCGTGGGCGCGGTGACCGAGTACACCTTCGTGAACGTGCGTGCCGACCACGACATCGCTGCGACGTTCGTTCTGGAAACCTACACGATTGCGGCCAGCGCGAGCGAGGGCGGAACCATCGACCCCTCCGGGGCCGTGGAGGTCGTCCATGGATCGTGGCAGAGGTTCACGTTCGAGCCGGAGGAAGACTATTATCTCTCGGACGTGACCGTGGACGGTGTATCCGTGGGCGTTGTGACGGAATACGACTTCAATAACGTGACCACGGACCATGAGATCCACGCGAGCTTCGAGCCTTACCTTCCGGAAATCATCGGGGGTGGCGAGAAGGATTTCGGCCCGATTACCCTGGACGGCATTTCGGACACAAGCCGGTTCAGCATCAGTAACTACGGGGAAGGAGACCTGGAGATCGGGGCGGTCACCCTGGCAGGAGCGCATGCCTCTGACTTTGTAATTCAAAGCGATGAGTGTTCCGGCCTCACCCTTCCGACCTATGAATCCCCATCCGATAATTGTTGGCTGGAGGTGTTCTTCCAGCCCGGCGCCGAGGGGGACAGAAGCGCCGAGCTCCAAGTGGCCTCCAACGACCCGGAAACACCGGTTCTTGTGATTACCCTCACCGGGCAAGGTGTCACCATAGACAGGTGCCTGATCGCGGTGCCCAAGATGGGGGACAGTGGTATTGGCGAAGGCATCCCATGGCCGGAGCCTCGATTCACGAACAACGGAGACGGCACCCTGACCGACAACCTGACAGGCCTCATCTGGATGCAGGATGCCCATCCCGCACAAAGCATGGGCGTGAACCTTGGCTCGATGAGCGACTATTCATTTGCTATGAACCTTGCTGGATGGGTGAACAGCGGCACACACCCGGAGGTGGACTGCGGGCACTCGGACTGGCGCGTGCCCAACATCCTGGAACTGGAGAGCCTTCTGAACTACGAGACACCAAGCGGCAGCTGGCTGGCTTCCTGGGGCTTCACGAACGTGTGTTCTGCATACTGGTCATCCAACGGGGGCGGTCATCAATATTCCGACAGATGGTTTCTCGATGTGGACGATGCCGGGATTCAAGTCCAGGACGGCGAAACCGTGGAGTGCGTCTGGCTCGTGCGGGGCGGCGTGCAGGGCGATCCTGACCCTGCTTACCCCGCCAACATCAAGAAGACCGGAAAAACATACTCTTCTTTCCCGGGCGACGATGGAGACCTCCAGATGGGCGTGACTCACCCGGTCCCGAGGCTCACCATCCTGCCGAATGAAACCGTGAGGGACAATCTCACCGGCCTGTTCTGGACACGAGATGCCGGCACACCGCATCTCGGTGTGTGCTCCGGCGGTAACATGGGGTTCGAGGGAGCCCAGGAATACATTGAATGCTTGAACGACAAAAACCACCTGGGCACCGACGACTGGCGCCTGCCCACTGCCCGGGAATTCTTCAGCCTCCTCACCATCGGCTATGGATTGTATCCAAACCCGAACCCCGATCCGTTCTACAACATCTGGGGGGGATCCTACTGGACCGACAGGGGATCCCGCATCGGTATGTGGAACGGATCGTACCCGGTCGACACCTCCGGCTTGTCCTACGTGTGGCCGGTCCGGGGCTCGTCCGGTGCTCAGTGCGATACCGTTTTCACCGTCTTCCGTACCCAACATGCTTTTGGGAACTGGGATATCGGAAGCCAGTCCGACCCTCAGACCTTCTCTGTGACCAACGGCGGCCTTACCGACATCTCGGTCTCCACGGTCGCCCTTACGGAAGATGAACTCGGGGCATTCAGCCTCCAGGACAACACCTGTGACGGATTGCTCCTCCTGCCAGGGGAGGGCTGCACGTTTTCTGTCCGGTTCACACCCATCGTGAGAGGAGAGCATACAGGCCTTGTTGTCATCACGCCCGCAGACCCAGAAGTAAGGATCCTGTCCGTACCGCTGAGCGGGCATTCCGATGAGATCGGCGCAGTGGTTGGAGATTCGGACCTGTCCGTAACCCAGACCGTGGATCCGGAGAACGGGGTGCCCGGCGACGACATCACCTACACGGTCACCGTGAGGAACAACGGTCCGAGCTATGCCCCGGACGTGGACGTGTCCTTCTCCCTGCCCGACAACGCGGACTTTGTCTCCGCAGATTCCACCAAGGGGAGCGTCCTCTCTCAGGACGGCTCGGCGAACTGTTACCTGGGGCGCATGGACGTGGGGGAGACCGTCACGATCACCATCGTTGTCCACGTGGTCGTGCCCGGAGAGTTCATCTCCGAGGCTATCCTGGACGGGGTGTTTGATGACCCTGTGAGCGCCAACAACACCTCCATAGAATCGTCCATCATCATCGGGGAAGACGAGTATATCCTCACGGTCCAGACAGGAGGCACAGGCGAGGGGACGGTGACCGGTGTGCCCGGAGACATAGACTGCGGCGTCGACTGTACCCATACCGTTTACATTCCAACGGAGATGACCCTTACGGCAATTCCGAACAGCGGATTCATCTTCGCCGGATGGTCGGGCGGGTCCTGCAGCGGGACAGGGGAATGCATCTTCACCCTGGAGGCTGATACTACGATGACGGCGGTGTTTGCCGACGAGAGCCTGCCCGTGGTGAGTGCCGACCCGATCGGCTATTACAGATCCCTGCCCCTGCTCGAAACGCATTCACAGACCTACACGCTGGAAAACCTGGCGCAGTTTCCGAGCCTGGATATCGGTTCGGTGCAAGTGACGGGAGCCGCATCGGCCGACTACACGATCCTGAATGACGGCTGCACGACCCAAGGCCTTACATTCGGCGAGACGTGCAGGTTTGAGCTGGTGTTCTCTCCCACGTCGGCGGGGCCAAGGCCCGCAACCCTGAGCTTGAACAGCAACGACCCCGTGATGCCGGTCTATGATATCGAGCTTCAGGGAATCGGATGGGCCCCATCGGATCCCATCATACCGGCGACCTACCTTCCCCGGACAGGAATCACCGATTCGGTTCTGCCCGGGGACGACGGCGACATCCAGGCCGGGGTCGCCTGGCCCGTACCGCGCTTCACGAACAACGGCGACGGCACCGCGACCGACCGGCTCACCGGGCTGATGTGGTTCCAGGACGCATCCCCGACGATATTTCGGCTCGAAGGATCCCAGGCGCAAAGCATCATAAATCATGTCAACTCCGGAGGCACCTACCTTCTCGAGCACCCGGAAATCTACACGGCCAACTACACGGACTGGCGCGTCCCCTCCATCCTGGAACTGGAATCCCTGTACAACGCAGGGCCCCATAACCCGGCGCTCTGGCTGGATTACCATAGCCCTCTCGAGTGGGTAGAGTGGGGGCATACCCAACCAGGTGGCCCGAATGTCTATCTGTCCCGAACCTCGATCACTCCCTATGGGTGGGAATACTTCTTCAAGATCAGATTCGACACGGGAAACGTGTTGCCTTGGGAAAACTACTACTACCCGGGAGACATCTGGAGTTCAATCGAACCCCTGCTAAGTTATGTTATTCCCGTGCGCAGCGCGGAGCCGGACTATGAATACTCTGCTTACCCGGCAAGGGTTTGGAAAGCTACCCGTGACATCGACAACCAGGATATTGGCGTCCACTGGCCCTTCCCGGGACGGCTCGTGAGCAACGGCGACCGTACCGTGACGGACAACCTGACCGGGCTCATGTGGATGGAGAGCGCGAACCTGGCCGGTGTCATCGGCTACGATCCTCCGGATGCGACCGTGCAGGGGGGCGCCATGACGTGGGAGGCCGCCCTGGAATTCGTCAACAGGCTGAACGAGGGCTCTCTCGAAGCGATCGGCGGAGAAGAGATTCCATCCCACTACACGGACTGGCGGCTGCCGAACCGCAAGGAACTACTGAGTATGGTCGGCTTTCGCCTACGCTTTGGCAGCTTTCCCGACCCTCTCTACAATCACGGTTACATGATCGACGACGCTCAAAGCAACTACTGGACATCTTCCCTCGTACAGAACGGCGCGGAAAACATCGCATACCAGGTTCTATTCAAGTATGGAGGCCTCCCTCATCAGGAGTATTTGCGTGACCATCTGATCCTACGGAGGCTAATTGAGGAACACTGGTACGTCTGGCCCGTGCGCACCCACCTGTTGGACAGCGACGGGGACGGGGTGTACGACGGCCTGGAGACGATTGCAGGCACTGACCCCTTTGATACGGACTCGGACGATGACGGCTTGACCGATGGCAACACCGGCACCGAGGACCTGAACGCCAACGGCATGCTCGACCTTGGGGAGACCGATCCCGGGAACCCTGACACGGACGGCGACGGCATTCTGGACGGAACCGAGAGGGGGCTCACCGCACCCGAGGACCCGGATGCCACGGACCTGACGGCCGGCAACTTCGTGCCCGACGCTGATCCCTCCACGGCCACCGATCCGACGGACGCGGACATGGACGACGACGGGATTCTGGACGGCAACGAGGACATGGACCAAGACGGCTTCGTCGACCCGACTCTGGGTGAGACCGACCCCGCGAATCCGGACACGGACGGTGACGGTATCCTTGACGGCACCGAGTCCGGCCTCACCGAACCGGAGGACCCGGACGCTACGGACCTGACGGCCGGCAACTTCGTGCCCGATGCAGACCCTGAGACCCGGACCGATCCGACCGATCCGGACAGCGACGGCGACGGCGAGACCGACGGGGAGGAGGATGCGAACCAGAACGGAGCCTACGAACCGGACCAGGGAGAGAGCGACCCGAACGAAGGAGCCTTTCTCCAGGGAGACCTCGACCTGGACGGAGACGTGGATCGTGACGACATGATGATCCTGCTTTCCTACAGGAACATGCCTGCGAGCGAGTGCGAGGCGTGCGACATGGATGGAGACGGCACCATCACCGTGCTCGACGCCCGGAGGCTCGTGCTCCTGTGCACCTGCCCGCGGTGCTTCTGTCCGCCCGAATAGAGGCAGGAGCGCTCAAGGGGCTGGATTCTACGGAAGCAAAAGGTCCAGGAACCGCAGGCCGCCGCGAAAGAGGGTGACCATGGACTCCTCCTCCGGGGGTTCGGTGGGTTCTGGAGTCTGGAATGCCTCGTACCAGGGATCCTGCTCGTCTGAGTGGACGATGCCGTCCAGTGAATAGGCGTGAATGTCTTCGAGGCCGGCCATTTTGGCGGCCCCCACCTGGCTCCGGACCTCGTCCACATCGGTGATTCCCTCCCCTTCGACCATGCCTCCGTGGGCGATCACACCCAGGTCGATGGCCGCCTTGTCTCCGTACATCTTATCTGCATCCGCGGAGTAGGAGTGAACGAGGTCGGCGGATAGCTCGGTCCCTAGTAGCCGGCTGAAGGTGGTGGTGTAGGCCATGAAAGAGAACTGGTCCCAGGGTACGCCGTGCACGGGTATGTCCAGCACGTCCTGAATCAGGGCGTCGTCGTCACCGACATCGTCGAGCACGAGGGGGATCGTGACCACCATCACCTTGAAGCCCATGCCATGCAGTGTGTCGACCATGTCCGCATACTTCACGAGGGCCTCTGCGTAGGCGGCGGCGTCGCGATTGTCGAACAACAGGTTGAAGGCACCTGGAATGTCGCCCTGTTCGAAAAGTTCGATGAGGGTTGTGAACATCTGCAGGGCCGGTTCCATGTCCACCACGATCCAGTCGATCGCCCATCCAGACGAGCGGATCCACTCTGCCAGACGGACCGCTTCTGAATAGAAGAGGTCTACGTTCTTCTCGTTCGGCCAGTAGCCGTCCTCCTCGGGCAGGGTGAGCCAGGCCCGCACTTCAAGGCCGCCGCAGGAGGCCTCTTCGAAGAGAGAGGCAAACCCCGGATCGCCGATGTCCACGTTCCGGATGTTCTGATAGAGCCCGATGGAGTGCCGCTTCAGGTCGGGAATCTGTGCGATCACCTCCTCCGGCTCCAAGAACTCGCTCCAGAGCCCATAGGGCGTCGGGACCACTTCCTGACAGCCGGATCCCCCCGGGTTGATCTCCTCTTCATCGTCCCCACAGGAAACGAGGGACAGGACGGACACGAAAAGTGTTAACCAGCAGAGTCGCTTCACGTCTTTGTGCCTCCAGTTTTCCGGCATCGGTTGCCTCACTCATTTCCTAGAGACCCGTGCCCGAGCAAGAAGCGGCAATTGCGAGCGAAGCGAAGCAGCCCCCCAGCACCCAATGGCAACTGGGGGATTGCTTCGGCCGCTCTTGCGCCCTGGCAATATCCCTACACGAGCCTGACCCGGAGGCACGTAAACGGGCAATCTCACATCGTTCTTCAATTGTGAGTTGAGCATATTTTTGTCCCATGGCAACACCCTTATAAGGTGTTGCACTTCGTTTGTGAACTTAGGGGATCCCTAAGCATCTGGAGCTAAGGGATTCCTGCCTTCGCAGGCATTATAGCAGTGGTATGTGGAGCTGCGTCTTGCTGCTCACAATTCGTTGTACCAATACCGGGAGTGCCTTTCAACGATTCTCTCGTCGATCCCCCTTGTCATTCCCCTGGATTTCCCGTATGAACCCTGCTATGGCCAACTTCTTCCTCCGCGACGAGACAGGACTTCTCAACATTGCCCACAGAGGGGGTGCGGCGGTCCGGCCAGAGAACACGCTCCCGGCCTTCCAGAACGCGCTTTCACTCGGCGCTGTTGCCCTCGAAGGGGATCTGCACGCTACCAGGGACGGCGTGGTGGTCGTTTCGCACGATGCCACCGTTGACCGCACAACCAACGGGCACGGCTACATCAAGGACCTGACGTTCCTGGAACTGAGGGAACTCGACGCGGGTTATCGGCATACCCAGGACGGAGGCGCCTCCTATCCGTACCGGGGAAAGGGAATCCTGGTCCCAACCCTCGAAGAGGTCTTCCGTGATCCAATCTTGGCAGGAACGCCCATGGTCCTGGAGATCAAGCAGGAAGAGCCGAACATCACGGACCCTGTCTTGGACCTCATCCATGCCCATGACATGGTGGACCGCCTGGTCATGGGCTCCTTCAGCAGGACCGCACTCGAGGGGCTTCGCCAAAGGGCGACCGCCCGAGGCATGAACCTCGTCACCTCTCTTGCCGAGGAGGAAGTGTTCATCTTCTTCATGACCCTGCTGGAGGAGATGACTCGAGGCGACTACGTCCCTCCCGGCAAGCTGCTTCAAGTTCCGGTCGATCACGAGGTCGGAGACGAGAAGGTTGAAGTCGTTGGACCCCAGCTCATGGCCAAGGCCCGGGCCCTGGGCCTCAAGGTCCATGTGTGGACCGTGAACGAGCGGGAGGAAATGCTCTGGCTCATTCACGAAATGGGGGTCGAGGGCATTATCACGGACGATCCGGGCCTGCTTCAAGAAGTGATCAACGAAACCAGGGGAGCTTAGATCGGCAGGGGGGCAGGCGGCGAGAAGAGAAAACCCTGGCCCAGGCGCGCGCCGTTCTTCCGCAGGTAGTCCTTTTCCAGTTCCGATTCCACGCCCTCGGGGATGATCTCGATCTGCTTCCGGGTGCAGAAGGCGCGGAACTGGCGAAAGATCCTTTGCTTGGAGGCGTCGTTGTGGATGTCTCTAGTGACCGTGATGTCCGTCTTGATGTAGTCCGGCTCGAGCTCGAGGATGGTTCGCAGGCTTAGTGTGCCGGCCCGCGCATCGTCCACGGCGAGGTTGTATCCTCTCGCCTTGAAGTAGGCGGCCGCTTCGCGGAACTTCGGGTACTCCCGGATCCTTCTCTTTCGGGTCACCTCCAGGACGACCCTCTCCGGCACGAGATCCTCGGCAGCCCTGTCGCAGAATTCCCGGAACATGGGGTTCGAGAAGCTACTGGGGCTTACATTGAAGAAGACCTTCTTCGAGCTTGGGATGCTTGCCACCGCCTTCTGCAGCTTTCGGAGGCAGATCAGGTCCAGGACCAGCTCCATGTCCAGCTTTCGGGCCAGGCTGAACAGGATCACAGGGCTCTCGAAGTAGGTGTCCAGTGGGCCTCGCACGAGGGCTTCGTAGCCGAAGACATAACCCGTATCGAGGTGAACGATCGGCTGGAAGTGGATCTGAAGGGACTGTGCCTGGATGATCTCCCGGAAGCGCTTGAAGTGTTCGGCCAGTGCCTGGGTCGGCCTTCGCAGGGAGAACGGCTTCGAGCGACTCTCGTCAGCGACCTGGGCCGGCCCCTCTGCTGCAATCGACGGCAGGGAGGTCAGGGAACGCCTCCTTTCCTTCACCCACCGGCTTCTCTTCTCCTTTTTCGCCAGCGCGAGCAACTCGGAGCCCTGTTCCACGATCCGGGCCACATGACCCGGTCGGCCGGCCTCCTGGGTGATGATGGCGATGGAGAGGAAGATCCGCCCGTGAGACGTCTCCTTCCCGTCCCGCCTCCTCGTGAGGATATAGCCCCTCTCAAGATCGCTCGGTTCGTAGAAGTCCGTGACAAACTCTTCGAATCGTTCCACGATCTTCGAACAGAGCTCTTCCGCTCGGTCCGGATCCGTGACGAGCACGAAGTCGTCCGCCCCCAGGTGGCCGAAGAAATCCAGATAGCGGTTGCCCGTCTGGAGCACCTCGACGACCTGTCTCGAGACCCGGCGCAGGAGCTCGTCTCCCCGCGAGTAACCGTATCGCTGATTGAAGTGGCGGAACTGGTGGAGGTCCAGGAAGCAGATGGCAAAAGGGCGGCCCTTCTCGAGGGTTTCCTGCACCTTTCGGTATACCGCGTCGTACCCGGGCAGGCCCGTCACCGGATGACAGTTGAATCCCATGGTGCCCTGCCGCAGGATCTGCTGGATCCTTCCGTCGAGCTCGCCTATGGATACGGGCTTGTGCAGGTAGTCGTCCGCACCCGATTCTCTCGCCGCAAGCTCGCCCTCCAGCAGGGGCTCGAAATCGATCAGGATAAGAGGGATGTGCCTGAGGACGAGGTCGTTCTTCAACTCGGCGCAGAAGAGCAGCCCGTCCATGTCCGGGAGTTTTCTTGCAAGGAGGATGACGTCCGGGGAGGATTGGAAGATCTTCTCCATGCCCTCGCGGGCACTCCCAACGTGGGATACTTGGTAGTCACACCGAATCAACGGGTTTGTGAGTTCCTGCCGGGATGTGGGATCGCTGTCGATGAGGAGTATGTGCGCATTTCTGGGGTACATGACAACCCAGGGGGGATTCCTCAATATGTTTTTAACACACAGCCAACAATTCTAGTCCGAAAAATGCACGTTCTATTAAATATTCCGAATCAATAAGTTTTAAAACGCTAGGGATGAGTATCATACGGCGATTGCCCTGTCAACGAAAAAGGGGAAAAAGCCCGCAAAGCCCCGAAACACGGAGAGGCATCAGCGGGTGTTCCGGTCAAATCATTTTCGGTTGTATCTCTTCATCCGGGCATGCGGTCGCTCGGAACGTCTCCTGGGAATCTCCGTCCGTGCAAGCAACCTCGGCTTCATGTCCCTGGGGTGCGTCGCTGTAGCGGACCGCGACTTGCGCGGCAAACCGAAGCGCCTCTTCGGAAGGAGGGGGCGGGGAGGGAAGCAGCACCACGGGTCCGGGGAAGCCCTTGACCCACAAACGGAAGTCACCCCTTTCCCAGAGGGCTTCCAGGCGGTTGTTCTCCTCCTCTCTTCTCCCGACGATCACCTTGCAGCTGTCTCCCCACCGAATGTGTCGGCCCACCTTGAGCAGCTCCAGGTGCCGGTGGTGAGGGTCCGGCCTCTCGCGGAGCAGATCTTTGAGGCGTTTCGAGAAATGCGGCTCGGTCAGCAGGCAGCCGCCGGCAGGCCTGGGATAGTCGCTGAGCCCGAATCGGTCCGCCAGCGCCATCTGCCTCTTCCTGGAGCGGCCCTGAATATCATCCAGGCGCGATCGATCGACCCAACCCTCCTTTTCCGGGGTCGTCTCTTCCAGGAGTTTGGCGCTGAGGGGCCGAACGATCAGGTCTTCACACCCGGAAAGATGGCCCACGGCCCGCAGAGCGCCCCTGGTCTGGCTGAAAGGCCTTTCTCCCAGCACTTCGCCCGAGAAGAGGAATCGGGCACCATGGGTTGCCAGTTTCTGCCCGGCCAGCCGGAACATCATCGCGTGGCAATCGATGCACGGGTTCATGTTCTTCCCGAACCCGTACTTGGGGGCCTTCATCATTTCCATGTAGCGCTCGGTGATCTCCCACACCTCGAGTTGCATCCCGACCTGCTCGCTGGACTTGATCGCCTGTTCCGGCCCGAAGAAGGGAGTCGCGAAGGCATAGCCGATCACCTCGATACCCTGCTCCTGAAGGAGCTTCACCGCCAGCATGCTGTCGAGGCCGCCGGAGAAAAGCCCAATGGCTTTCACCTTGTCACTCACAGTCCCTGACCCCTCAATGAGAACATCGGATATTGCGAGCTCGCGCGACGCAATCCCCCCGAGCACAAGTCTCAGTGCCCCCATGCGCAGGGGGTTGCTTCGTCACTGCGTTCCTCGCAATTTCCGATCGGTTCGTGATCGCATGCACTCAACTATCCAAGGCGAGTAGCTGGTGCGGCCACTCGCCACCTGCCACTGGGCACTATACTCACTTGGATGTTTCTTCTAGCAGAACTTCTCCAAAAAAAGGAAACGGGACAGAACATGTACAGGTTCGCCTCCCGGTGCCTGGATTCGTCCGGGCGTAGGGGCTATGGTAGAGTCGCCAAGGAGGAGTCCGGAATGCCGGTGGGTATGACATTCTTTTTGAAGACGCTGGGCGAAACCCCTCCTGCCTCACTCTTCGGTAGGGAGTTGGCGGGCAGGGTCGTTGGCGAGATCGCCTCGAGGGCAGGCGCGTCGGAAGGTGCCCTTAGGAGGAGCCCCTCCCCTTTTTCCGTCTCTTCCCCCCTGCCTGGAGCACGCAACCCGGCCGAAGCAGAGCCGCCAAAGGGCGATGCCGGTAGATTCCGGCTTCGGCTGGGCTGGCTCGAAGACGCGGACCTGAAGGGCTTACTCGACTGGGCCGGGTCCCTCAGGCTCGATCCTGTGCGGGTGGAGACGGCCGGCGGCACTCTGCTACTCGAGGATGCGATGGTATCGCCCAGCCTCACCCAGAGATGGAACCGTTGGGTGCCTTACGAGCGGCTATACGAAGAAGCGTCCGACACGCTCAGAGTCGCGACCCTGAAGTTCTACACCCCCACGACCCTGGAGAAGTCCGGGCATCCCTATCCGCTCCCGGACCCGTGCAGTATCTTTCTCGGATACCTGAGAATATGGGATAGCTTCTCCGGGATCGACCTTGCCCCCGGCCTCAGGGAGGCGATCGAAGCCCATCTTCTCCTCTCCGATTTCCGCATCCAGAGACGCCGTACCGAGGTCGAGCAAGGGGCCGTGCCCGGCTTTATCGGCTCGGCCACCTTCCGGCTGGAGGGCCGCCATCCGGAATCGATCCTCAAGGGCCTGAATGCCCTGGCAGACTATGCGTTCTTTTGCGGTACCGGAATGGGCACGGAACAGGGCATGGGGCTGACACGAAGAATCCTCAAAGAAGAAGGCTGCGCAGGAGAGTAGTGTATGGGAACGTGGAAGAGCCACGAGCCGAGCGAAGAAGCGGCGGGGTTGCACAGAGAATCCTATGTAGTCGACCTGCACGTGGATACCCTCTACATCCAAAGGGTCTACGGGTACGACCCGGCTCGCAGGCACAGACCGCTGATTCCCTACTCTCCCTGTTTCAATCACGCCGATCTGCCCCGTATGATTCAAGGATCCATTGATGGGGTCGGCCTGGGGGTCGTGATGTTCCCCCTTCTCACCTCCCGGGCCCATCGGTCCCGTATCGTTTCCCGCACGGTCTCGGACCTGTTGACCCTGGCGGAACGGACAGGGCAGGTGAGGTTGGTCCGGACGGCAAGGGACTTCCTCGAGGCGAGACAGTCCGGGCAGGTCGCAGCATTCCTGGGGATCGAGGGGGCGCATGCCTTGGGGGGCGACCTGGATCTTCTGGAACGTTACCACCGCTGGGGGGTCCGTTACCTCACCCTGACCCACTTCTCTGCGAACGAGGCCGGGGCCCCGGCCAAGGGATGGGGTATGAAGAAGGAGCAAGGCCTGACGCGGTTCGGGATGGAGTTGATCGAGGGGATGAACGATCTCGGCATGGTGATCGATCTCGCCCACATCCGCCGCGACGGCTTTCTGGAGGCGGCCAGGCGGAGCCGGGCCCCCGTAATCGTGTCGCACACGGGCGTGACCGGGGTACATGAGCTCTGGCGGAACATCGATGATGTGCAACTCAGGGCCGTGGCCGACACGGGGGGCGTGGTTGGAGTGATTTTCAGCCCGGAGTTTCTGACAGGCCGTTTGCGCGCGCCGGTGGATGCCGTAGTGGACCACCTCGAGCACATCTGCAACACCATTGGCTGGCAGCATGCGGCCCTGGGAAGCGACATGGATGGGATGATCCCCTCCCTTCCGCGAGGGATCAGGGACATCACGGACACGGTCCAGGTCACGGACCGCATGCTTCGCAGGGGATTCTCTCTGGAGGCAATTCGAGGCATCCTGGGCGAGAACAGCCTGCGGGTCTTTTCAACGGTGTTCCCCGCTTGATCCGCCCCTTTCACCTTTGACCTACTGCTTTTTCTCCACGTGCCGCAGCAGCGCCCAGAGCAAGGCCATCTCGGCCCGGTTGGGAGAAGCGCGGACCATCAGGCGCTCGATTCGTCTCAGGGCGGTCTCGTCCTTGGCCGTGTCTCCTGTGAGGAAGTCGGTCTGCTTCAGGAAGGTCTCCGCAGCCTCGGTGAATCGTCGTAAGGCCTCGGGCGAGGCGGGCCGCGGTCCGGTTTGCTGGAGCCGCGCGGACGGCCCCCGGGCAAAGACATAGCAGACCAGGCCCACGGCATGGGAGAGGTTCATGGAAGGGCAGTCTTCGCGCGTGGGGATGCGAAGGACCCAGCGGCAAGGTGAGAGCTCTTTCACCGGAAGCCCTCGATCCTCCGGGCCGAACAGAATCGCCGTAGGCCGCCAGTCCCAGTTTGCCGCCAGGCTATCGATCAGCCCCTCCGGGTCGATGGCCTCCCTCCAGCGAGCACCCCTGCGGGATGTCGTGCCGATTACCATCTCGACCGGCTGGAGTGCTTCCTCGAGCCCGGGGTAGAGGGTAGCAGCCTCGAGGACGTCCTCGGCGCCGTGGGCCATCCAGAAGGCCTCCGGCTCATTCCTCGGATCCTGGTCCGAGACGATTCCCAGCCTTCGGAACCCGAGGTTCTTCATTACCCTGGCCACAGACCCCACGTTTCCAGGGTACAGCGGTCGCACCAGAAGGATTCGGACCGACTTCGTGATCTTTTCGAGAAGCCTGCCCTCGCTTGCCTTCTTCTCCTTGCCGGTGCCTTTCCTCTTTGTCGGAGCCATTCGGTTTTCGGCCTCTCTGCCCTCCCGGCGATCAGGAGGGGATGTTCGTTGACATTTGGAACGGGTTGTTTTAACGTAATATTTTACTATTTCGTCGAGTCGACAGAGCAATCTCTACCATAATTCCATCGAGCCTTCCAACCCACGTCGACGGGGTCAGCCGTGCCTCCGCAGAAGCCCAGCATAAGAGACGCGATCGAGGATCCGCCGATTCGCGCACGAACGCGCAGAGAGGGGGTCCTTTGGATTCCGGGTCTCCTGGTCCTTCTGCTGGCGATCTTCATGACCTTCTTCGAGCAGTATTTCCTGCCGGTTCGGCTCCCTATTGTGGGAAAACCCTCTGCCCAGGCCATACGCGCGCCTTATGATTTCGTGTTCAACGAAGAGGCGGCCCTTCAGAAGGTGGTCGAGCAGGAGCTGAATGACTTCGTCCCGATCTATGTCTACGATTCCGGGAAATCCAGGCAGATCCTGACGCGGTGGGAGGAGTTCTTCAGCGGGCTCGATCTGTGCCGGCAAACCGCTTCAGAGAGCCGTAGAAGAGCCCGGGAGTGTCTGCGCGAGCACTTGAGCGCCGGCACGAGTGCTGAGGCCGAATCGGAGATCATCCGGTACGCTCACCTTGACAAGGTGAGTGAACTGCTTACGACCTCCCTGGAAGAGTTGCTCGAGGCAGGGATCCTGGCCGACACCGAGGATCTGGAGGGGCTCACCGATCTCCGTATGCGCTCGACCGACCAGCCAGGGATCTCGACCTTGCCCGTCGCCGAGGTCAAGCGGCTGGAGGATGCTCGAAGGATCCTGGAGGAGCGGCTGGAGTTGCTCGATCTGAGCTCAGCCCTGCGTCAAGGTCTCTGGAGCAACCTGAGCGAGCTGCTCGAACCGAACATCGAGTATTCGGCGGAGAATGCGGAGTTGCTGACCGCGATCCGCTCCCAGGGGTCGGAGAAAAAGAGGATCGTCTACAAGAGAGGGGACCTTCTGGTTCCCAAGGGCCGGGTGGTCACCCTGCTGGACGAGTGGCGGGTGCGGGACTGCCTGGACAAGCCGAGACCGGATGCGCTGCTGGCAGGGGCCGGATCGTTTCTGCCGTTTTTCCTCCTGACGCTTATCTTTTTACTGCTGGTGGGGAGACGGGTTTGGGGGGATCGTCCCCGCGTACAACACTATCTGCTTCTGTTCTTCGTCATGGTGGCGGTCCTGCTGCTCGCCAAGGCTCTCTATCTCTTTACCAACCTGGAGGGCGTGGCGATTCCGATAGGCGCGAGCGGGCTCGTGGTGGCCCTTCTGCTCGACTTGCCGTCTGCCCTGCTGGCCCTAGCACTGACTTCGGTCTACACCTCCTTCCTGACCAGCTTCGACATGGGGCTCTTCCTCTACTACCTGATCGGCGGGACGCTGCTCGTGCTGAGTGCGGCACGCACGAGCAAGAGGATCGGCCTTCTCTTCTACTCCCTGCTGGTGGGCGTGATCAACGTGATTCTCCTGTGTTGCGTGATCCTGCTTCGGGACGCCTTTCCGAACCAGGCCCTCATGATCGAGCTGGCCCCGCAGGCTTTCCTGAGCGCACCCGCTGCCTGGCTCGTCGCGGTGCTGTTGACACCGCTGGGCGAGAAGCTCTTCGGCCTGGCCACGGCCGATCGGTTGCGTGACCTCACCGACCTGAACCACCCCCTGCTCAAGAAGTTGCAGGAGAAGGCCCCCGGCACCTATTATCACAGCCTCGGAGTGGCCAACCTCGCTTCGGTCGCTGCGGAGGTCGTGGGAGCGGACGTGCATCTGGTCAGGGCGGGCGCCTACTACCATGATATCGGCAAGATCGTGCAGCCCGAGTTCTTCATCGAGAATCAAAACAACAGGGAAAACCCGCATGATACGATCGACGCAACCTCCAGCCTGGAGATCCTCAAGGCGCACGTGCGGGACGGTATAGAAATCGCGGAGCAGTACCGGTTGCCCCAGGCCGTGGTCGATCTGATCGCGGAGCACCATGGCACCACAGTGCTGGAAGCCTTCTACTCGAAAGCGAAGAAGGACCAGCCGGGGATGGCCTGCAGCCCGGATTTCTTCAGGTATGGCGGGCCGAAACCGCACCGGGTAGAGTCGGGGATCCTGATGATCGCGGACGTGGTGGAGGCGGTGGGCCGGCTTCTCACGACGACCGATCCGGTCGAGGTGCGGCGGGAGGTGCACCAGGTAGTGGTCAAGAGGTTTGATGACGGACAGTTCGAACAGTGCGGTTTCTCGACCCGGGCCCTGGCTCGAATGGAAGCCGCGATTGCGCAGACCCTTCTCCGGATCCTTCACAAGAGGATCGATTACCCGGCGAAGGAGCCCGAGAAAACGAATGGCTCCCTTTCGTCCATTGAAGCAGGCGAAAGGGAAGAGGCGAAAGTGGGATGACCCAAGGGGTTTGACATGACCTCTTTCGCCTTGCGGCGAAGGCCGCATTAGGAGGCAAATATGCTCACACAACTGGAGAGTGCCCGGAAGGGGATTCTCACCGATCAGATGAAACGGGTGGCCGAGGAAGAGGGGATGGACCCCGAGACCCTTCGCAAGGGCATCGCAGAAGGCAAGATCATTCTTCTTTGCAACACCCAACACGAAAATGTCGAGCCGATCGCCATCGGCGAGGGCGTACGTACCAAGGTGAACGCCAACATCGGCACCTCGAGGGACAGCGCGGATCTGGAGTCCGAGAAGGAGAAGGCCCTTCGCTCCTGGAAGGCCGGGGCGGATACGCTGATGGACCTCAGCACGGGCGGGGACATCGATCTGATCCGGAAAGAGATCATGAAGGCCACACCGCTTCCCATCGGCACGGTACCTTTCTACCAGGCTGCTATCGAGACGGTAGCGAAGGGTGAGCGGATGGTGGACATGGAGGCGGACACCCTGTTCGATGTCATCGAGAAGCATGTGCAGGATGGGGTCGATTTTCTGACCGTCCACTGCGGCGTCACTCTCCTGTCCAAGGAGCGATTGGAGGCGGAGGGTCGTCTGATGGACGTGGTGAGTCGAGGAGGCTCCTTCCACATCGAGTGGATGGTCTCCCAGAAGAAGGAGAACCCCCTCTTCGAGCAGTTCGACCGCCTTCTGGAAATCGCACACGCCTGTGACGCTGCCCTGAGCCTCGGGGATGGCTTCCGGCCCGGCTGCGTGGCGGATGCAACCGATCGCGCACAGATCCAGGAACTCATCGTCATCGGCGAGCTGGCGCAGCGTGCGCAAAAGGCAGGCGTTCAGGTCATGATCGAGGGCCCGGGGCACGTGCCGCTGGACCAGATCACCACCAACGTGATGCTCGAGAAGAAGCTCTGCAACGGTGCACCGTTCTACGTGCTCGGACCGATCGTGACGGACATCGCACCCGGGTACGATCACATCACGGCCGCCATCGGAGGCGCTCTGGCAGCTTCCGCGGGCGCGGATTTTCTCTGCTACGTAACCCCGTCGGAGCACCTCAGGCTCCCTACACCCGAGGATGTTTGGGAAGGGGTGATGGCCTCGCGGATTGCGGCTCACGCGGCAGACCTGGCCAAGGGGATTCCGGGTGCTTTCGAGTGGGACCGAAGGATGGCCGAGTGCAGGAAGAAGATGGACTGGAAGGGCCAGATTCGGGAATCCATCGATCCCCAGAGAGCCAGCGACATGAGGGACTCGAGCCTCCCCGAGGATGAAGATGTCTGCACCATGTGCGCCGAGTTCTGTGCGATCAAGAAGATGCGCGAGGCAGGATTCGTAGAGAAAGAAGAAACCGTCTAGTCGGTAGGTTTTCTCAAAATAACGGCGGGCCCCGTCTCGTGGGCCCGCCCCGCCCGGCCTGAAGCGAAAAAGGGCTGACTCGTCCGAAAAATGAAAGCCCTTCGCCCTCTTACGGACGCTCGAATCCTGGCCGATTCACCCCCCCCGATGGACCCTTAAAAAAAACATAAAAAAACCTTGACACGGCGTATCCGGAGCACTATATTGAGAAAAATGAATACTGATTCATTATTCATTATCTTAATCGTCCTATATAATCAGTAGGTTAATAGAAAAATATAACAATCGTCACATTTATTGTTGCGTTTTAAACGAACCCATCGATGCGCGATACCTCATAAGGAACCCGAAGGAGGACAGACGATCATGTATTCCTCTCTCCCTGGTGCCAAGATCATCACGGGCGCCACAGCAGCCACCGACGCAGACACCCCCCCGATTCTGATCGAGTTGACCAAGAAGGCGCACTTCTGCCGCTTCCTGGAGAAGGAGCTCAACGCAGCGAAGACAGAAGCGGAGAAGGAGGCGGTTCAGACGATCCTGCTGAAGACCAAGATCGAGATCCGCTCGATGGAGAAGAAGTGGAAGAGGACGCAGGCCGCCCTTCATCGGACGACTCGTTCCGCTTCGAAGAAGGTGGCCAACGCGTACCCGACGCAGCGACTGCAGTAGCGGGGAATTCGACTTTTTGGAAATGGCCCTGTGAAGAGCTCCCCCCTCGAGGGCCATTTCCAGGCTTCACCTTCCGGGTTCCCATCTTCACGTTCCTGCCCCGATCATCCCTTGCCCGGACCGACCGGATTCTTCTTGACATCGTCTGGTCAAAGACCAAGAATGTCGACAAGCCCGTATGTCGCGCGAAACCTCGCTGCGAGAGCAGTGGAATGCTTCGTGCATCATACAGGATAGGTGGCCTTTCCTAACGCTTCCCGAGAAGAGGTAGGATCCTATCCCATGGAAGAAATTGAAAAGAGACAGACCACCCGCATCCCTGTTCCAGTCTATATCGAGGCGTTCACCGAGTCCTTTCCGGTCGGCATCCTCAAGAACGCGAGCCAGGACGGGTTGTTCATCCAGTCGACGGAACCGAAAGAGATCGGGACCCGTATGGACCTGAGTCTCAGGCTGCCCGGCTCCGAGAACAAGATCAAGCTGAGCGCCGAGGTCGTCTGGGTGGTGTACCCCCCCTCCTTTCCCGAGCCGGGCCACGAGATTCAGCCTGGAAAGCCGGTAACCGACAACCCGGGAATGGGGCTCCGCATTCTCTCTGCATCCCCTGAAGACATCGTTTCTCTCGAGGGCTTTCTCAAGGGGGCGGATTTCTCCGAATCCAACACAGCCGGGTAATCTATGAAAGAAGTCCAAGAAGGCCACGTGCCCTCCTTTGACGGGACCCAAATCTATTTCCGCTCGGAAGGGGAGGGTCTTCCCCTGGTCGTCTGCAACGGCGTGCTCTGCTCTTCCGGCTACTGGGTCTATTTCCGTCGCTTCTTTCGAAACCGCTGCAAGGTGGTGACATGGGATTACCGAGGCCACGGCGACTCGGAGGTTCCTGCGCATTTGTCGCGGATCAGCATCAACGACTTCTGCCGGGATCTGAAAGCAGTGCTCGACAGACTCGGGATCGAGAAGGCGGTTCTGCTGGGCCACAGTATGGGTGTCCAGGTAATCCTGGAATTCTATCGTATGCATCCGGAGAGGGTCGCGGCGCTCGTTCCGGTCTGCGGAACGTCGGCCAACGCCTTCCGGACCTTCTACGGCATCTCCTGGATCGAAAAAGTCGTTCCCCCGGTCCTGCGGATGGGAGAGAGGCACGCGGATGCGGTCGCGCGGGTCATGAAGCCGTTGCTGAGAACGTGGCTTCCCGATCCGCTGGCCCGTTTGAGCGGTTCGGTACACTGGTACCTCTGCCCAAGGGAGATCATGGAGGATTACTTTCGGCACATGGCCTCCCTGGATTTCCGTGTGGCGGCTCGAGCGATGCTCTCCATGGAAGGGCACGGTGCAGAGGATGTCTTAGAGACCATCCGGGTTCCAACCCTGCTCATTGCGGGCGAAGACGACCGTTTTACGCCTCTCTCGGTCATGGAGAAGATGTGGCGAAGCATACCGGGCGCGGAGTTTCTCGTCATTCCAAGGGGCACCCACACGGCCCTCGCGGAAAACCCGCTGCTCATGAACCTGAGGCTCGAGGTCTTCTTGCGGGACCACCTCCACGACGACGGCTACACGATCTTGAAGGCCCTGGGCACGCACGTCCAGGCAATGCCCGTCAGAAAGACGCGGCAGAACGCTCCTGCAGGACCGGCAGAGTCCCCCCCGGATGACGAAAGTGGAGCACGTTCCAAGAGGCGGGCCAAGTCGAAGCGGGGGCAGTCGGCTAAGGAATGTCAGCCCTGACGGCCGGTTATTCGAGCGCCTTGCGGAGGTGTGCGGCAGCCCTTTCCACGGATTCCCGCTCCTTGCTCTCCACCACAACCTTCACTTGATGGCCCGTCTCGTCCCACTGCGGGTATGAGCCGATCTGGATGGATGGGAACCGGTCCAGGGCTTCGGAAAGAAGGGGGGCGATCTCCGATTCGTGCCGACGGCAGAAGAGCTCTTCGGTGTGATAGGGCCGGGTTCGAAACCGCTCCTTGATCCCCTCGAACTTGCGCCGAAAGAGCTGCGGTACCCCTGGGAACAGGAAGATGTTCTCGATGGAGAGGATCGGAAAGGACATCTCGCCGTGCATTAGGAGTTCGGCCCCCTCGGGGATCTCGGCCATTCTCAGGCTTGCCTCGTCCAGATCATCTCCGTAGTAGTCTCTGATCTTCTCTTCCAGATAAGGATGCCGTACTACCCGGACCCCGAGGGCCAGCGCCACGCCCTCCACGGTGACGTCGTCGTGTGTGGGACCCAATCCGCCCGAGGTGAAAATGTAGTCGAAACGGCCTCGTAGGAGATCGAGCGTCTCCCGGATGACTTCCTGCTCGTCCGGAATGACGATACCTCGCATCAGGCGGATTCCCAGCTCGCGCAGGGCCTGGGCCAGGTAGTGGAAGTTCGCGTCCTGAATGCTGCCCGAAAGGATCTCGTTCCCGATTCCGACATAGGCAGCGGTGATTTCCTGTTCCGATTCCATGAAGACAGATTACAGGAACGGCTCGCCCTTTTACAGCCCCCGGGGGACCCGCGCGTTGAATGCGCTGCATCCAATGTGCTATCCCTGGAGCAGATTCGAATTGACGTTGCGAGTCGATTTGCTTCAGACACTTGGCTAACCAGCTGCTAGGTGTGCTTCCAGGTATTCGGTATCAGGCCCCCCCAACCCCATCGGGCACGGGCACGCACACGGGCACGGTCGCCGAACGAAATTGGGGACAGCCACTCATTTCCCAACGAAAATGGGCAACGAAAATGGGGACAGCCACTCATTTCCCGATGAATCGGTGGCTGTCCCCGATTTCCCCCAATTTCCGCAGGGGGCATTCCCCGAATCGCGACGACCGGGAAGGCGCAACATGAAGAATCATTTTGTGGACTGCCGGGGACTCAAGGTACATGTGGTCGAATGGCCCGGTCCCACGGAGCAAACGGTCCTCCTGCATCACGGGTTCCTCGACCAGGCCCGATCCTGGGACCCGGTGGCCGAGGCGCTTGCTTCGAGATATCGGGTGGTCGCAGTCGACGCACGGGGTCACGGAGACAGCGGCTGGATCGGCAAAGGGGGGTATTACTACTTCCAGGACTACGTGTTCGACCTGACGGAAGTGCTGGACGCCCTGGCGAAGGGGCCGGTTATTCTCGTCGGGCACTCGATGGGGGGTATGGTCTGCTCTCTTTTCTCGGGTGCGTACCCAGAGCGGGTCAAGGCCCTGATTTCGATCGAAGGGGCGGGTCCCCCGGCGCTTCAGCCCTCGGACGCTCCCGGCCTGATGGCGGGATGGATCACGGGCGTTCGTGAGGCCCGGTCCAAGAGTGCTCGTCCCCTGGCGAATGTAGAGGAGGCCGCAGGGAGGTTGCAGCTGTACAACCCGAGGATCTCCGAGTCCTTTGCCCATCACCTGGCGATCCAGGGAACGAGGGTGGCGGACAACGAAGGAGGGCTCGTGTGGAAGTTCGATCCCCTTCACCGCACCCGAGGGCCCCAGCCCTTTTATCTCGAACAGGCGAGGGCCTTCTGGATGAAGGTGACCGCTCCCGCGCTGCTCGTGTCAGGCGAATTGAGCCCGTTCCGCTGGGACGAGACGGAGAACCGGGAATGCTTCTCCTCTGCACGGAGAATCGAGATCCCGGGCGCGGGCCACATGGTGCATCACGAGCAGGCGCATCGGTTGGCAGAGGCGATCCTCTCTTTTCTCGACGGCCTCCCGGAGTAGTACCGGATAAACTGGGGGATAAACTGGGGACAGCCACCAATTTCTGTGTGAGATAAACTGGGGACAGCCACCAATTTCTGTGTGAAACTAGTGGCTGTCCCCAATTTTTGGAGAGGGAAATCATGAGACGATCAAGGGCAAGGTCCCTCGGATGGGTGTTCATGCTCATTCTGGGTGTCGTAGCGATCCTGTCCGCTGCCTGCAGCGACAAGAGAAAAGCCGGAGAGGTCGCTTTGCCGGCAGGACCCCCTGGGCTGGTGGTCTCTTCGCATCCTGAGGCTTCGAGTGCCGGCCTGGAGGTGTTGCGACAGGGGGGCAACGCCGTCGATGCTGCGGTCGCAACCGGCCTGGCACTAGGGGTGGTCGACCAGTTCAACTCCGGGATCGGCGGCGGCGGGTTTCTGCTCGTTCGTCTCTCCGACGGAACGGTCCATGCCATCGATGGGCGCGAGAAAGCGCCGGCGGCCGCAACCAGGGAGATGTTCGTCAAGGACGGGAAATACGACTCCGCCCTGAGCAAGGTGGGACCCCTGGCCGTCGGGGTGCCCGGGATTGTGGCGGCGTATGAGAAGGCTCTGGCGTTGGCCGGATCCCGGTCGATGGAAGAAATGATGCAGCCGGCGCTTTCGTTGGCCGAGCAGGGAACCGTCTTGGACGGCTACACGATGTCCAGGTACGAGCGGGCAATCGAGGCGCTGCGCAGCGACCCTGCTTCTGCCGAGATCTACTTCCGCCCGGACGGATCTCCCATGAAGGAGGGTGACCTCTTCAGACAGCCCGAGCTTGCGGAAACCTACCGGCGGCTTGCGGCAGAAGGCTCGGGGTATTTCTACCGGGGTGACTTTGCTCGGCGGCTTGCCGCCTACATGGATGAAGTAGGCGGGTTGATCACCCTCGATGACATGCGCAACTACGAAGCGGTTGTGCGGGAGCCGATCCGGGCGACCTACGAGGGATACTCCGTGTTCGGCATGCCTCCTCCGAGCTCGGGCGGGGTGCACGTGGCGCAGATCCTGAACATGATCGAGGTGTCCGGTATCCTGAAGGGCGGGTCGGCCTGGGCCGCGGACACGGTCTACCAGACGTCACGGTTCATGTCCAAGGCGTTCGAGGATCGAGCCGTTCACCTGGGCGACAGCAGTTTCTACTCGGTGCCGGTCAAACGTCTCATCGACAAGCAATACGCAGAGGAGACCGTTGCATCCCTGGCGAAGGCGAAGGAGCGACCGACCGCACCTTCCGAGCCAGGCGGTGCCGTCCAACCGCAGGCGGGACACACGGCGAGTCTCGTGGTCATCGACCGGCAAGGGAACATGGTGGCGGTCAACCAGACGGTGAACCTGAACTACGGTGCCAAGATCACCCTTCCCGGGACCGGCGTCATCCTGAACAACCAGATGGACGACTTCAGCGCGCAACCCGGCATGCCGAACGCCTTCGGGCTAGTGGGTAGCGAAGCGAATGCAATCGAGCCGGGAAAGCGGCCCTTGTCGAGCATGTCGCCCACGATCATCGTCAAGGACTCGAAGCCTGTCATGGCCCTCGGCGGCGCGGGAGGGCCGGCCATCATTACGGCCGTGCTCCAGGTCATCGTGAACGTGCTCGGTCTGGGAATGGATCTTCCCCAGGCCATGGCCCACCCCCGGTTTCATCATCAGTTTCGGCCGGATCTATTGATCGTAGAGCAGAGCTCTCCATTTGCCCGCGATTCCGGGAAAGGGTTGCTGGGCCTGCAAATGATGAAGCGCGAACATCTCGGCGTCGTGAACGCCATCGCGTGGAGCGAGAAGAAGAAAGCCTACGTGGGCGTTTCCGACCCTAGAGTAAGAGAAAGCGTTGAGCAGTTCAGCCGGCAGATGTCGGGACGCTGTATCCGTGGGCCCGCATCTGCTGCAAGAGATCTCCGTGTTTCTCGATCTCGTCCATGAAGGGGGAGCATGTGGAGATGTCGGCCTCTCTGCGAAAGACCTGGGCTGCAAAGGCCATGCAGGTCGGGGAGGAACAGTCGCCGCAGTTGGTCTTCGGCAGGGCCCGCAGGATGTCCAGCACGCCCAGGGTGGACCGCTTCTTGTAGACGGGTGTGATTGTGTCCTTCCGCCTGTCCGCATCCTGGATTCTCTCGAAGAATTCCCTGCACAAACGCTCCGCCTCTTCCATCCCCTTGACCATCGTCATGGTGATCTGTCTTGGGTAGATCCCCACGATGTGACCCGATTCCATCAGATTGATGACGTCTGAGCCGTGCACATAGTTGCATCCGGGCAGGCAGGCCGCAAGGTAGGGCATGAGCTCCTGTATGGAGGCATCCAGGTCCATGACCACGTTGAATTCCGTGGATGTCCGAAGGCAGTCGATGTTTGTCAAGTAGTAGGTGTAACCGTCTCTCTTCTGGATGTGTTCTTCCATGTTGATCCGTCCTGTCATGCTGGAGGAATTGACTGATATACAGAACAGACAACAGCCTGTCAACCGGCAGGGGCCCCAGGTGGGGTCGTTGACATTCTGCGGCGAAATCGCACATCATCCGGAATCAGCAGCGCTCGAAACCGTTTTGGAGGGGAGACTCTATGGCCGAACGCGACTCTGGGATTCGACCCGCTGGGCAGCTCAATGAGCAGGTCCGCGCACTGGAGGCGGAGATTGCCGAGCTGCGACATTCCCTCACCGACTACGAGAAAGAGAATCAGTTTTTCGAGATGTTGATCAAGAGCCTTCCGGGAATCTTCTACCTCATCGACAAGGACTTCAACCTGTACAAGTGGAACAAGAATGCCGAGGAGGTCACGGGGTACACATCGGAGGAAATACCGAACACCGATCTGCTCACCGTCTTCGTGGGCAACGATATGACCCTGCTGAGAGAAAGCATAGAGGAGGCCTTTGTCACAGGCCAGGGCGTGGCCGAGGCGGAGCTGCTCACCCGGGATGGAAGGCAGATCCCCCATTTCTTCACCGGTGTGACCGCGCGGATCGGTGGTGTCTCCTATCTGATCGGGATGGGTACGGACATCAGCGAACGAAGGCGGGCGGAAGATGCCTTGCGCGAAAGCGAGGCGCTCTACCGGATCTTTGCCGACCGGATCACAGAAGGGCTCGCGCTCTGCCAGGACTCGCGCATTGTGTTTGTGAACAACACCTTTGTGTCCATGTTCGAGTACCCGGATGCGGATGAGCTTCTCGGCAGGGATGTGATGAGCCTGGTTTCTCAGGGATTCGAGATCTATTTCCGCGAGATGGTGGAGGCGATCGAGAAGGGCGTCACCCAGGAAAGATCTTTTCAGGCGAGATCGGTGACGAAGAACGAAAAGGAGATCTGGGTGGAGGGACGCGGGAACCTGATTCAGTGGAAGGGGCGTCCGACCGTTCTTCTCACCGCGCGAGACATCACCGAGACCAAGCAGCGCGAAATATCCATGCAGGAGGAGGCGGAACACCTTCGAAGGGAGAACGTGAGCCTCCGTTCCTCCATGCGGGACCGGTACCGGTTCGGCAACATCCTCGGCAAGAGTCCGGCCATGCAGGAGGTCTACGGGCTGATCCTGGATGCCGGGGCCACGAGCGCGAACGTGGTGATCTACGGAGAGTCCGGCACCGGAAAGGAGCTGGTCGCCCGAGCGATCCATGAGACCAGCAACCCCTCCTCGAGCCCCTTCGTGACCGTCAATTGCGCAGCCATTCCGGAGAATCTGCTCGAAAGCGAGTTCTTCGGACACAAGAAAGGCGCCTTTACCGGGGCCTTCGCGGACAAGGAGGGGTATCTGGACCTGGCCGACGGAGGCACCCTGTTTCTGGATGAGGTAGGAGAGCTAAGCATCACCCTCCAGGCCAAGCTGTTGCGAGCCGTGGAAGGGGGCGGTTACTCACCGGTAGGGGGAAACCGTACCAAGACGTCTGATTTCAGGATCGTTGCGGCCACGAACAGAGACCTGATGGAGCTGGCAAAACAGGGGAAGATGAGGGAGGACTTCTTCTACCGGATCCACATCATTCCGATCCACCTCCCGCCCTTGCGGAGCCGGAAGGATGATATTCCACTTCTGGTGGAGCACTTCCTCAGGATCTATGCCGGGGACAAGGAAGTCCCTTCGATTCCCGGACAGGTGCTCGAGGCGTTGGTCAACTACGAGTGGCCCGGCAATGTCCGGGAACTTCAGAATGCGGTCCAGCGCTACGTCGCAGTGGGGCGTCTGGACATCCCGATCCTCTCGCGATCGACACCGGATGCCCCGGAGAGGGGAATGGACACCGGGGCGGCACCGAAGGGTCGGGCGGCAAGTCTCAAGGGCGAGATCGAAAGCCTAGAACGGGCCTCCCTCAAGGCGGCCCTTGAGAAGAGCGGGGGCAACAAGAGCAAGGCTGCGGAGGCCCTCGGGATCTCCCGAAAGACACTTTTCAGAAAGCTCAAGCGCTACGGCGACCTCTAGTCCGCTATCCTGCACGAAGCTGTGAGATCGGGGACAGCCACTTATCTCCAGAGATAAGTGGCTGTCCCCGATCTCCCTGGAGATAAGTGGCTGTCCCCGATCTCCCTGGAGATAAGTGGCTGTCCCCGATCTCCCTGG
>JANQFG010000082.1 GCA_028277985.1 bacterium
CATGGCCGAGTACTCGAGAAAGATCGCCGACGGCAGCATGGCGAAGGTGGGCCTGAACGTCTTCCAGATCCCGGAAGAAGAGGACACCCTGCTCAAGGAGATCGTGGAGGGCAAGATCGAGCCCTGGTGGGAGAGAATCGACAAGGTAAAGGAATACAAGAAGAATAGAAACCCGGATCGGATCAAGGATGCGTTGCACGCAGTCCTTGAGTCCACCAGGGATGAGGACAAGAATGTGATGGGCGTAACCATGGAGGCCTTCGAGGCAGGGGCGACCATGGGCGAGATCGGCGGCGCCATGCGCCTCGCCTACAACTGCCCGTACGATCCGCACGGGATGATCGAATCACCCATATGAGGGGGGCCGCGTCAATGAAGAGAATCAAGATATTCGTGGGAATTCTGGGAATGGACCAGCACGAGCTCGGCGCTATCGCCGTGGCCCAGATGCTGAGGGATGCGGGCATGGAGGTGATCTACGGGGGAAGGTTCAACGTGCCGGCCACGGTCGTCAAGACGAGCCTCGAGGAAGACCTGGACGTCATCGGCCTGAGCTGCCATTCCTGGGAATACCTGCACTATCTGCCCGACATGTTCGAGCTGATGAAGAACGAGAAGATCGACGTTCCGGTGATCGTGGGCGGATCGGTCATCACGCCCGGTGACCGGGAGCGACTTCTCGAAATGGGGGTGGCCGCCGCCTTCCCCTCGGGTGCGCGCAACGAAGAGATCGTCGAAACGGTGAGGAAACTCGCCCAGTGAGGTGATCATGGAAGCCGTCGCGGGCAAGAGCAGAACTGTTCTGGTGACGGGTGGGTGCGGATTCATCGGCGCCCACGTCTGCCGTGGACTCGCTGAACGGGGCGACTCTGTCGTCTGCGTGGACGTCAAGCCTATCGAGGCGGACCCGCAACTGGCCTGGCTCCTCGACCCGGTCCAGGAGCGGATCCGCTTTGTAGGGTTGGACACGGCAAACCTTTCGGGGCTGCTTCGCGCCGCACAGGACCATCAGGTGGACAGCATCATCCACACGGCTGCAATCGTGAACCCCCTCATGATCCTGAGCGAGCCCCTGTTCAGCATCAAATCCATGCTGGAGGGAACCCTCAACGTGCTCGAGACGGCCCGTATCCTGAACCTGGAAAGGGTCATCTACCTCAGTTCCCTCGCCGTGTACGCCGCTGCCGAATACGAGCCTATCGACGAGGATCATCCCGTACACAAGTCCGGGCAGGCCCCTTCGCTTGCCACCTACAGCACATCAAAACTCGCCTCCGAGTCTGCCGGAATGACCTACTGGGGGCTCTACGGAGTGGATTGGGTCGTGCTGCGCCTGTCCGCGGTCTACGGGTTCGGCATGCGATACCCGATGTACGTGAAGCCCATGGTGGAGAACAGCCTGGTCGGGGCCGCTACAAGATTCGAAAAGGGCGGGGACATGAAGCGCGACTACACCTATGTCAAGGACGTCGTCGCAGGAACGCTCCTGGCCCTTTCTTGCACAAAGTCCCTCGAACACCGGATCTTCAATCTGTCCACAGGCCTGCCGCTGGTCAAGGCCTCGGAAGCAGCGAAGATGGTCAGGCAGTGCTTGCCCGATGCATCGATCGAAATCGGACCGGGATTGAGTGAACTCGAAGAGAACGAGGTGAAGAGAGGACAACTCAGCATCGAAAAGGCCAGACAGCAGCTCGGCTTCGAGCCGGCTTACCCGATTGCCGAAGGCATAAAGGACTACGTCCTGACGTACCGGCAGTACCTCGATGATTCTTCAGGAGATTGAGACATGGCGGAACAACTCTGCGGTTGGATGGGCAAGATACTCAAGGTCGATCTGACGAGTTCGAGCATCACAGAGCTCGATACCATGAAATATGCGGACCGCTTCCTCGGGGGGCGCGGGATCGCCACCCGACTTTACTGGGAAGAGGTTATGCCCGAGGTCGGTGCCCTCGAGCCGGAGAACCGCCTCATCCTGATGAGCGGACCGTTGGTAGCCACCGGCGCCCAGGGAGCTTCCAGGTTCGAGGTGGTGGGCAAGTCGCCGATGATCCTGCCCGAGGGGTTCTGCTACGGAAATCTGGGCGGGTACTTTGCCCCCTTTCTCAAGAAGGCGGGATACGACGGGGTCATGGTGTCCGGCCGGGCGGACCGTCCCTGCTACATTCTTGTGACGGACGGGAAGGCAGAGATCAGGGACGCATCCTCCCTCTGGGGCAAGAGTGTGTCCGAAGTGAGGGATGCTCTGCAGGGGGAGCACGGCAAGAACGTGCACTTCGTTACCACCGGAAAGGCCGGAGAGAACCTGTGCCGCAACGCGACCCTGATGACCGACCACGAGGGGAGCGCGACCGGGGGGTTCGGAGCCGTGCTCGGATCGAAGAACCTGAAGGCCATCGCTGTTGTTGGAACCGGAAAGCCGGCCGTGGCAATGCAGAAAGAGCTCACCGAGTTGAACAAGCTCACCATAAAGATGAGCGAGCGCGGAACTCTGCGGATGCCCACCCCCAAGAAGCTGATCCAGTACGTGAAGAAGGCCCCATGCTATCAATGCGGCATGGACTGCCTGCGCGGGGTATTCCGTACCGCCTCTGGAAGGGAAGCGGTCCGCAAATGCCAGTCCCTGGTCTTCTACATGCCTTATGCCTTCATGCGGCCGGACGGAGACGCGGACACGACCGTGGATGCCACGGCCCTTTGTAATGAGTACTCGCTCTGCACCATGGAGATGTCGAACGTAATCGAATGGCTGGCTGCATGCCACAGGGCAGGCGTGCTCACCGAGGATGAGATCGGGCTCGACATGGCCGACGTAGGGAGTGCCGATTTCATTCAACGGCTGGTCATGATGATCGCCAACCGGGAAGGAATGGGAGACGTGCTGGCCGAAGGGCTCCTGCGCGCAGGAGAGAAGCTGGGGGACGCAGCCAAGGCCCAGTTCACCGACAACATGGCAGGGGTCGGCATGACCGGAGCCTATTCGGCCCGCGAATACGTGACGAACGCACTGCTGTATGCCATGGAGCCGAGACAGCCGATCGCCATGCTGCACGAAGTGAGCTACATGATCGCACGTTGGCTTCTGCACCTGATACGGCCCAATCTCTCGCCCACGACAGCAGAGGTCTTTCGGAACGCGGCCACCCGGTTCTGGGGAGGCGACAAGGCGTGGGACTTCACCACCTACGAGGGAAAGGCCCTGGCCACGGTCATCATCCAGGACCGTACCCTCATGAAGGACAGCCTGGTTCTCTGCGACACCATCTGGCCGATGATGGACTCGTTCAACACGCCGGACCATGTGGGCGACCCGACCCTGGAGAGCAAGCTCTTTTCGGCTGTAACGGGGATCGACACGGACGAGCAGGGCCTGCTCGCATACGGTGAGAGGATCTTCAACCAGCAGAGGGCGATCCTGCTGCGGGAGGGCTGGAAAGCGAAGAAAGACGATACGCCCGCCGAGTACAATTTCGTTGAACCCGTCGAGTCGGACATGCTGAACCCCCATCTCATCGTACCCGGCCCTACCGAAGAGCCGGTGAGTATCCGGGGCAATGTCCTGGACAGGAAGAAGTTCGAGGAGATGCGGGAGGAGTTCTACGACCTGCGGGGCTGGGACCCTTCCTCCGGCCTTCAGAAGAAGGAAACCCTCACCCGCCTCGGCATGTCGGACGTGGCCGAAGAACTGGGCAACGCAGGCCTCCTGGCTTAGGGACAGGAATCGCTCCATTGCAGGCGAAAGGGCAGTGGGGAAAGGCCACCCCACCGGGACCACCCATCGACGCCAGCCGGCTCAGATACGGTCATTGCAGGGGCGCCCGAGCACCCGCGGCAATCTACCATCAAAATCGAGCATTTAAATCGGGGACAGCCACCGAATAGCACCCCCCTTCTACTTCGTGTTATTCGGTGGCTGTCCCCGATTTATATGCAGCACGCGACCGGTTTCACCTGCAGACTGATTTGCGCTAATATAATCCCATATTTCTGATGACACACCATACGGAGGGCACGGCATGATCAAGATGGTCTTTGCGGCCAAGAGGCTCCCTCATCTGTCGGCCGAGGAGTTTCATCGCTACTGGCGGGAGACCCACGGACCCCTGGCCCAGAAGAACCTTCCCATCCTGCGGGCCAAACGTTACGTACAGACCCACACGCTCGACACCCCCTTCAACGAGGTCCTGCGGGAATCCCGGGGTGGAGGGGAGCCGTACGACGGGGTCGTGGAGATCTGGTGGGAAAGCATCGAGGACCTGGAGGCCGCTTTTGCCACCCCGGAGGGAGTACAGGCCTCTGAAGAGCTCCTCGAAGACGAAAAGCGATTCATGGATCTCCCGCGCTGCTCCATGTGGTTCGCCCGGGAAGAGGTCTTCATCGGGTAGGCAACAGGAGGTTTCGAAAAGCAGGAGGGTTCGATATGAAGGGGCTGGCAAAAGATCTCGGACACATCGTGGCAAAGGAGAGGGTCAAGACCGACCCGGAAGATCTCTTTGCCTATTCCGGCGACGCCACGTACTACATCAAGCGGGGAAACCCGGACGCCGTGGTCCTCCCGGAGAACACGAACGAAGTCTCCGAGGTCATGAGATACGCCTTCCACAACGCCATCCCGGTCACGCCGCGAGGTGCTGGAAGCGGCCTGTCGGGAGGATGTACACCGCTCCGGGGAGGGATCGTCCTCGACATGAAACGGATGGGCAAGATCCTGGAGATCAGCCGCCGGAACATGTCTGCCAGGGTGGAGGCCGGTGTTGTGCTGGGCGACTTCCACAGGGCGGTCAAGAAGGAGGGTCTCTTCTACCCGCCGAACCCGCAGAGCATGAATGTATGCACTCTCGGCGGAAACGTTGCCACCCGGGCCTGCGGTCCCCACGGGGTCAAGTACGGCGCCACCGGCGATTACGTCATGGGCCTGGAGGTCGTTCTCCCGGACGGCTCGATCATCGCCCCGGGCGGATTGGCTGCACGGAGCTCAGCGGGATACGACCTGACCCACCTCTTCGCAGGTTCGGAAGGAACCCTGGGCGTGATCACCAAGGCGAACTTCAGGCTTCTGGCCCTGCCGCCTGCCCACCGGACCGCGGTAGTGGCCTGCGAAACGATCGAACAGGCGGGAGACACGGTTGCCGAGATCCTTGCAGGCGGCACCCTTCCGGCCATGGTCGAGTTCATCCCGCAAATGGCCATCATCGCCATGAACAACTACATCAACCCGCCCCTGATCACCGAGGGGCAGGCATACCTGCTCATCGATCTGGACGGGACCCTGGACGAAATCCAGGCGCAGGCAGACCACGTTCTCGGCATCTGCCGCAGGATGGGCGTCCTGGACATCCGGGTGATCGAGGACGAGAAGGAGGCGGAGACCTACTGGACCGCGCGATCCAACCTCGGGGCCATGCTGCTTACCGTAATGAAGAAGGCAATCAATGAGGACGTGGCCGTGCCCAGGGACAAGATTCCAGAATTCGTCCGGGAGATCCAGAAGATGGCGGCGACCCTCTCCAAGGTGGTCCTCGGCATCGGCGGCCACGCCGGGGACGGGAACATGCATCCCTCGATCTTCTTCCCCGAGGTGAACAAAGAGGCGGAGAGCGAAGCACAGGAGACCATCAAGAAGGTTGTCCGGCTCGGCCTGTCCCTCGGAGGAACCGTATCCGGTGAGCACGGAATCGGCTTCCACAAGGCGGAATTCCTCCACTGGGAGCTGGGCGAGATTCAAATTCGACTCCTGAAGCGAATCAAGAAGGCCTTTGATCCGAAAGGAATCATGAACCCGGGCAAGCTCTGGAAGGATGGGAGGTAAGAAGGCATGTACGACCTTGAACAATACCGGGACATGATGGCGAAGTGCTCCCATTGCGGTCTCTGCCAGGCCACGTGCCCTGTGTATCTGGAAGAATTCCTCCAGACACACCTAGCGCGGGCACGCGTGGACCTGATACGAGCCGTCCTCCTGGAGGGCGATCTTCCCGAGTCCAAGCGGTTTCGAGAAGTCCTTGACCGGTGTCTCCTGTGCACGAACTGCTCCCGTACCTGCCCGGCCGGTGTCACGCCGGATGAGATCATTGCGGCGGCGAGAAACCAGGTCTACCAGGGAAAGAAGAGAAACCCGGTCCGAAGACAGCTTCTTCGCAGGTTCATGAACCAGCGAGGCATGAAGGGGCTCATGGGGGCCGCAGGCACCGTGGCCCACAAGATGGGATGGACCCCGGAAGAGCTGCCGGCTCCTGCATCGAAGCCCTTTGAGAAGAGGTTCAAGAACAAGGTCCCTGCGAAGGGAAGGGCGCGGGCCAAGGTCGCCTATTTTGTCGGGTGTGCCACGAACACGCTCTACCCGGACACCGGTAAGGCGGTCGTGAACGTGCTCGCCCACAACGACATCGAGGTCCTGATCCCGGAGGGTCAGGTCTGCTGCGGGATGCCGTCCCTGGCGGAGGGGGATCTCACGCTCGTACAGGAGATGATGAGAAAGAACGTGCCTGTTCTGGCAGGCTGCGATGTGGATGCGATTGTAACGGATTGCACGTCCTGCGGGATGATGTTCAAGACCAAGGCCGTGAAGTCACTGCCCGAAGAGGATCCTCTCCGAGCCCAGGCCGAGACCCTTGCGGAAAAGGTATGGGAGGTCACCGACTACCTCAATCACGTCGGGCTGACCGTGGACCCGGGCCCCCTTCCGGAGTCGTACACCTACCACATCCCCTGCCATCGCAGTTGGACACCCACAGTGGATGATGCCCCGCGAACACTGCTCAGCAGGATCCCGGATACGGAACTCGTTGAGCTCGAGCATCCGGACAAGTGTTGCGGCGCGGGCGGGACCTTCTTCATGGATTTCAAGGAATTGGCCACGGACATCCGGTCACGCAAGCTTGCCGACATCGAGCAGACAGGGGCTGACACCGTTCTCACACAGTGCCCTGCGTGCCGCTCCCACCTGAGGACCCAGATCGAGGACGACCGGGTGACCCACCCGATCGTGGTACTGGCAAAGGCTTACGGCCTGTGAGGGGAGTTGAACGCTACTTCAGGACGCTTATGGGAGTGCCTTTGACGCCCGCATAGAAGACGATGAGCTCCGCGGGTTCGTCTCCTTCGTTCTTTCCGTAATGCCAGGTATTCACCACCTCCACGATCGAATCCCCTGCCTTCAGATGCAGTCTCTTGCCCGCCTCCGTCACCTCGGTCAACTGTCCCTTCAACATGACCCCCGCGTTGATCACCGGATGCTTGTGAACGGGCAATTCCGTTCCGGCGGAATGGTGATTCTAAGGATGGTCACCTCCGGTCTGCCTTCCGGGTAGTCCGGCAAAGTGCTCCCGTTCCAACTCGAGCTCGTCTTCGACAGCACTTCGGCTTGATAGGGACTTTCCTCTTCCGCAAGAACATGACCTGGCAGGAGAAGCCATACACATATACTGATGATAAGCGTCCGTCTTTTCATTCTTTCTCTCCCCTCTTGGATCATCGCTCAAGGCCGAACATCTTCAGCACTCGAGGATCACCGGAATCCAGGGACTGGTCCGATTCCCGCAGTACGTCAAAGGGCACGTGCAACAATGTGCGCTCAAGGGGATTGTACGCGTGAACAGGCGAGAAACCGGTTACCGGCCACGCCCGGTTCACAACAACGCTCACAATCTGACACAGAACGTGCAGCGGGAGATAGGTCGGCCCCAGCCAATCGTGCTGGCGGGTATGCGACAACTCGTGCGCAAGCACCCACCGACCCCGGGAGCCGGAAATGAAGGCGCTCTCCGCCAGCACCGCGTGACCGATCGCCACAGCACCCACGCGTCGCAAACGACTGCCCTGGGGCAGAACATAGAGCCACGCATTACACGCAGGCCCCTTCAGCCGTCGGGGCAGACGTCGGCACGCAAGGAGGCCGACCAGGTGCCCGATCAGATTCGTCGGCAGGGTCCACACCCATCTGGCCAGCGCCAACGGCGGAAAGGAACTCCTAGGCATGGGGATACTGACCTGAAGCATCACCGGGGTCCTTCGATGCTGACCACCTCGTCAGCTTCAGCCTATTCTTCAGTCCTATATTCAAGCAGGTCGCCCGGTTGGCATTGAAGATGCTTGCATATGGCATCCAAGGTGGTGATTCGAATTGCTCTGGCCTTTCCGGTCTTCAAAATGGATAGATTCTGTTCCGTGATTCCAATCAACTTGGCAAGCTCAACGGATTTCATCTTTCGTTTCGCCAGAATCACATCCAGATTGACGATGATCGACATAGAGACCCCAGCTAGATCGTCAGTTCTCTCTCTTCGGTCAGGATCCGCCCTTCATCCATCACCCATGCAATGACCAGAGCAATCCCTCCTACCAGGAGTGTCATGATTTCTGCGGTGCCGAACGTGACTTCAACGACTCTGCTCCCCGGGGGAGCCCCTACCGAGAATAGTACACTCTTTGCGGATTCGTAAAGCACGGATAAGAGGACCCATAACACGAGGGCCTTTGAGATGCTCCTCAGAATACTGACGTGCATGAAAGAGAACAGGATGCCCTTCCCGTAGAATGCAAAGAGTTTTCGTAGATTGACCAGCCCGTAGATCAACGCAGAAAGAGGGAGCAGACTCGCAAGGAATCCTAGGACCTGCAGCTTGACCGGAAGCTCATAAGGGATGAGAGGGGTTGAAGGGATGTTCACTGTTATGAGTTTGTCAGGCAAATGATTGATGAGTGCCCAATACAACACATAATAGAGTGGTATCACAACCAGAAGACAAGAGAGCAGCAGGTGAAGTTTTTTGCTGAACCTTTCGATCCTCGTCATGTTGTCCATGGCAACCTCTCCTCAATGATTTCTTCTGTCTCAAGCATGGTAAGGACTACAGGCCTGTTGGGTCAACCGATTGCTGGAATCGGTTTCTACTCAAACACGACCCTGCCCCTCTGAATCACGATTTTGTTTTCTTCCCGCAGGCAGGCAATGTCCTCCAAAGGGTCGCACTCCAGCAGGACGATGTCTGCCATTCGCCCAGTTGCTATCTCGCCGAGGGTCTCCCCCTGTCCCAGTACCCGCGCGGCGTTTACCGTGGCCGCTCTCAGTACGTCGAGGGGTGCAAGACCGCAATCCTGCAGCAGTTCCATCTCGTCGAAGATGCCCGTGTCAGCGGGTGCGAAGGGAAGATCCGTCCCGGTGACGATTGTCGCGCGACCGTCCGCATGAATGGCTCGCACGGTTTCCTTCAGGGTTTCGAAGGCCTCCGTCGGTATCAGCCTGTGGGGACCGCTCAAGGTCGGAGTTACGAATATTCGGTGGTCGCCTGCAAGCTGTGCCAGAGCCTCTGCGTTACCCGGAACATGTTCGATCGCGTCCACACCCGCCTGGATCACTTCCGTTGCACCTTGAAGTGTCTCCACATGGGCGGCAACCATCATGGGCGGGGAATAGCTATGTGCCCTCTTGATGATCGCCTCCATGACCTGTTTGTTCAACTGCGGCGCGGTCCCGCCGAACAGTGTGGTCGAGCCGTAGATGATCTTGATGATCTGGGCCCCCTGCGTGTGCATGTGGTCGACTACGGCTTCTCCCTCCTGAACCGTTCCGACTCCGGCGACCGCCTCATCTACTTCTCCAGGGGAATACAACCCGGAGGGGTGCCCATCCGGCGCGGTAATCATTTTTCCGGCGTAGTATATGCGCGGACCTCCAAGCTCGTAGTTGTCTGTCTTTTCCTTGAGTCCTTTGATCAGGTTGAGAGGATCCCCCATACTGCGAACGGTTGTGACTCCGTTCTGAAGGTATTTGCGGCGGTTGGCCGGATAGTATTTGTCTTTGTACGTTCCAATGAAGAAGAGGGTGGGAAACTTGAAATACGTGCCGAGGTCCGGGAAGATGAAATGGACGTGCGCATCAATCAGGCCCGCTATCGCCGTCTTGCCGCTACCGTCGATGACTCGAACAGCCTTCGGATCCGCCTCACCTCCGGCAATCACACTCTGAATCGTATCTCCGGAAATCGTAATGGTTGCGTTTTCCGTGGCGCTGCCGTCCGCGTTGATGACCCTGACACCCTCGATCACGCGAATTCCTTCCGCGGGCGGTTCTGCAAGATACGGATCATCGAGGGCCGCGGCCAGGGCCCCCCACAATCCCCACAAGAAGATCCCACCCATCAAAAACTCCCCGGGCGTGAGATCGGCACCTTCCGTTTGCTGCGGCTGATTGCGTGCCGCTTCGGTGCCTTCCGATCTCGCGCAGCCCGTGATCAAGCTCAGAACCGGCATCAGCAACACGGAGCAGATAGCGGCCAAAGCATGTCTCCTCATAGGAACGCGCATATTACCTCCTCCTTTCGAAAAGAGTGGGCCAGTCCTGGTTCGATTGGGAACAGGAGGCAATTTACCCCAAACATGATTGAATATCAATCAAATTTTATTGTTTTACAATAATTTCAGTAGGTGACTTTGAGCGCAGGGATTCCGTTCCCAGGATCGAGAAGGGGTGGCGGAAAGGGCTCTCCCCAAGACCGGCAAGGGGAAGGCAGGCAAGACACACCCTGGAGCGAGCTCTTCATCGTAAAGCCCGGCCCGGGAAGCCGAGGACCTTGCAGAAGAAGAGATCCCGGAGCCGGCTCGGAACGAAACGACCCAAGAGCGCGGCCCCCCGGACATCGAGCCCCACGAAGTAGCGGGGTTTCGGATTGCTGTCCGAAAGGGCTCTCTCCACGGCGGCGGCAATGCGGTCCGGCGGCATGCCGGTTCGTTCCGACATAGCGCCCCGGGCACGAATGGATGGCCCGTAGAAATCGCGACGGGCAGCATCGAGCCGCCCCTCCATCTCGGAGAACTGCCCTGCCGCCTTTTCGAGTATGGCGGTTTGGGTCTGTCCGGGTTCGACAACGGAAACAAATACTCCCGAGGAGGCCAACTCCAGGCGAAGCGACTCGGAGAGCGCCTCCATGGCGTGCTTCGACATGCAGTAGGGACCGTTCAAGGGCGTCGCGAGGAAAGCCTCCCCCGAACCAATGTTCACGATCCGGCCACGCGATGCCCGAAGCATGGGCAGAAAAGTCTGCACGATCCGCAGAGGACCGAGAAGATTCGTTTCGAGCACCTTGCTTACGTCGGCCAGGTCGATCGCCTCGAGGGGCCCGGCGATGGAGATGCCCGCGTTATTCACGACCCCCCACAGAGGGTTGCCCACAAGAGCCTCTGCAATCACTTCGGATGCCGCCGCAACGGATTCGGTGGACGTGACGTCGACTTCCACCGGGGTGACATCCTCGGGCAGGTCGACCGAGTTCGGGGAACAGCGAATCCCGGCAAACACCCGGAATCCGGCCCGGCTCAACCGAACCGCACAAGCCTGGCCGATCCCGCTGGAACAACCCGTCACGAATACTGCGCGATTCATGATTTCGGGCTCCTATGAAGAATCGTCCGTGGCAAGCTCTCCAATCCCCGGGCGAACCTTCAGCACCACTTCCTTGCGGATCTGAACGGTGCCTCTTTCGGCGCCGCGCGGTTTGGTGACGTATTTCGCACGGGTGCAAGAGACCGGCACGACGCCTCCCTCCCTCGCCTTGCTGTGGTAGGCCGCGATAGAGGCGGCACGCTTCAGAGTTTCCTTGTCCGGCTCCTCGCTGGCAGGGCACTGAAGGATCACGTGGCTCCCCGGCATGCTGCGGACGTGAAACCACCAATCATTCGGCCCCGCCACCTTGAGGCTCAGCCGGTCGTTGTCCGCGTCCGTTCGGCCCACGAGCACCTTCCAACCACCCGGCAACGCGTATTCAAGGAGTCGGGGGCCACGATCGCTCCGCCCCGACTTCTGCCTGGCCATGTCCCCGCATTCCCTCCTGATATGATCCGAATTCGAAACAAGATAGGCCTTTTCGTGCTGGGCCGCAAGGGGTGGGAGACACGAGGACGCTCGGCGGTGTATCCTCTTTCTGATCAACCTCGGAGAGCTTTCCCTGCCCCCCAGGCCTTGCCCGCCTCGTCGCCGATGTGCCAGTACCGGTTATCCGGCATGGTCAGCGTGAAGGGCCGGATCTTCTCGATGTCCGGCTTCCCATCCGTACAACAGTCGGTGTCCGCGTATGCGCCGACAATCTCACCGATGAAGACTTCGTTGGTGGGAAGCTCTACCACCTGAACGACCGTGCACTCCATGAACAACGGGCACTCATCGATCATGGGAGCACCCGTGTTCTCTCCCCGCACCAAGGTGAACAGCGTGGACTTGTCCTCCTTCTTGCCTGAAACAAGCCCGCAGTAGTCCACCTTGACCAGCAGGTCGTCGCTCGGGACGTTCACCGTGAATGCTCCGGTTTCGTGAATCCCTCGGTTCGTATAGTGGGTCTTCCCCAAGGCGACGGCGATCATCGGCGGCTTGAAGTTCACCCGCGTCACCCAACCGACGGCCATGACATTGGGGCGGCCCTGAACGAGGGTCCCCACCAGGACCATCGGCATCGGATAAGGAAAGGCGTTCTTGGCGATTTCGATCTTTGGCATAGCGGCTCCTTTTCTCGATCGGACCGAATCAAGGGGAGAGGGTCCATCACGACAATAGGATCTTTCGGCAGGAACCGCAAGAAGGGAAAAGAGAGCTTCATCCCGACGTCAGCCGGTCATAGAGCCGGAGCAGGGGCAGGGCCAGGCGCATGAAGCGGGGTGCCGAAAGCCAGAAGATGCTCTGCACCTCCACGAATTCCACGGTGGTCCCGTCCGGATCTCGAATGTAGGCCAGGAAGCCCTTGGACCCTGTCCCCATGCTCATCTCCATGGGAGGAAGGTAGATGTCGACGCCTTTCTCCTTCATGACGGCGACCGTGGCCAGAAGGTCACTCACATCCAGACAGAATTCCATGCAACCCACGTCACCCCACAGGCGCCCCTCGTACAGATGTCGGGCCTCGGCCGGCACCTCGATGAGCTTCACCGCACCCCGCGACAGGAGTCCGGCCAGCGGACCCGTCGCATCCGAGGACCGCTCCAGAAGCGCCATCTTCCTTGTCGGGAAGTCACCACTGGATGGATCGGTCTCCGGAATGATGCCTTCGAATTCACACACCAGCCGATCAAATTCCAGTGTGGATTGATAGAAGGAGATGGATCTCTCGAGGTCGGTAACGCCGATACTCACGTGACTCGATCCGTGCACAATCGCTTTGGCCGCGGCGGCGGCGCCAGGTTTCAGATCCTCTGTCAACTGGAGGGGAAGGCCGTCCGGATCTTTCAGGAACGCGGTTCGCCACCGTCTGCCCCCCCCGAGATCGATTTCCAGTATGGGCGTGAGCATGGCGATACCGCGAGACCGGAAGTCTGAGACGACCTTCTCGATGTCGAACACCTCGTAGCCGATCTCCAGGATGCCGCAGTGGTCGTAGAGATTCACCTCGGGAAGGCGGGTGATCGGCTTGGATTTATGCTCGATCAGCTCGATGATGCCGCCACCCTTGACATTGGCAGCCATCATCATCCGCATCGTCTCCACGCTGCCGAGAACCGCTTCCAGCTCCTTGGAGGCGACGGTCAGGTCGTTCAGCTTCACCTTGTAACCGAAATTGCGCTTGTAGAACTCGTAGGTGGTATCTACGTCCCGAACACCCTGTCCGATGTGCTGCAAGGCATTAATCATCACTCCCTCCTCCCTGCAAAACGGCCACCCCCATCGAGCGGAGGTCCCGGACGGAACGCTCCGGATCGATGATGTGGCCCATCAGTCTGACACCTGTGATTCCCTCAAACGTACCCGAGTCGTATTGATTGAGAAAGGCCGTCACGGTAACGGCCGTGGCAAAGTAGTTGTCTTCATGGTCCAACACCCACCTGCACGTACAATCCCGCCCATCCTTCTTCCCCCACGCATCGAGGACCGTGCTGCATCCCGAAGGCTCATTCGGCATTCTTTTTGCCATCCAGAAGATGAGCCGGGCCAGGGTCGGCCACCCGAGACGTGGCCTGATTTTGTGCAACCCCCCTATCAGGCGACTCGTCAAATAGTCTACGAGCCAGTTGGGACTTCCCCCGTAGATGCTCATTTCCTCGATGCCGAGTTGTTCCGGAAGGGCGTGCAACTCGATCATGTCGATGGGAAAGGCCTGCCGGGTGCCGAAGCGTTCGCCAAAATCGATGCTCTGCCGATCCCTGAAAGAGGCCTCCTGCCACGCGCCTCCCTTGTAAGCCACGGGCCGGGTCCTCACGATAAAATCGAACACGTCATAGACCTGCTCGTATCTCTCCGCTGTTTTGAGACTCAAGGCGAGTCCGAGGCGACAACCAAGAAGGCGGTCGCAAGAGGACTCTGCAAGTCGCACAAGAGCAGCAGGCATGCCCGGCGCGAGCCCCCCCTGGGTCACGAAGAGCCGCCCCGCATCCGCCACCCGGGAGGCAAAAGGGCTCAACATGTCGACCACGTCGGGCGGATCATGGATGTCGAAATAGTCGCAATCCGCATCCAGGCAGGCCCGGGCGATATTCTCGGTGTGGCTCACAGTGTTCAGGGTAACGATGACGAGATCCGCGTCGGTGAAGGCTTCCCGGAGGCTATTCGGATCCGCTGCATCTGCCCGACAGGCCGTGGCGCGCTCTCCCGCCCCGGTCCTCTGCAAATCGACCCGCAGGGCCTCCGCCCTGTCCTGACGCCGCCCACAGATTCGAATCCGTGCGTCGGTCTCATCCAGGAGATGACGGACAACCGATCTTCCGGCCTGTCCGTATCCCCCGAGGACGGCGATCGTCTTGCTGCTCAACATCCGTTTCTTCCTGCGGCGCTCATCGATACCAAGCGACCTCGAGGTGCTGCCTCGGCAGGCCCATCACGGGTGTTGCGCCGTCTTCCGTGATGATCACAAGATTCTCGTAGTGGAACATCCCCGTGTTCCCGTCTTTCTTGAAACCACCGATGATGGCGCACGGCTCGATCTCCAGGCACATGCCTGCCTGGAGCAGGGTCTCTTCGGTGGCCGTCACGGCCGGCGGTTCGTGGATATCCAGACCGATGCCGTGACCGCCGATTTCGATCGGCATCATGCCGGCCTCCATTTCGACCCCTACGATCGCATCATAGACCTCCTTGGCCGGCACACCGGGCTTGGCCACCTCCACCGCTTTGTCAAAGGCCCTCCAGCAGGCCTCGTTGCCGCGCTTGTAGTCCTCGGGCGTGGGCCCGACGAACGCGAATCTGCCCATGTCCGCCCAGTACCCCTTGTACCGAAGACCCAGGTCGAGCGACATGTAGTCACCCTTCCCGAAGGTCACTCCATCAAAATGCCAGCCCGTATCGAGCACCCCTTCCTTGATGTCACCGCAGAAGATGTGCCCCGGCAGCGCCCACTCGGAGCCGTTTTCTGCGGCTGTCTTCGCGAAGATCTTTCCCACATCCTGCTCGGTCATGCCGGGCCGGTACTCGTCGAGGATGGCTTGAAAGGCCTGCCGATGGATCGAGGCGGCCTTGGTCAGCCGGTCGATCTCCAGGGCGGACTTGATCATCCTGCATCCCCAGATCACCTTGTCCCCATCCACGAAACGTGCATCGGGCAGAGATTTTAGCAGCATCTCGATGTCGTTCAGGGGCCTCGGGATCCACATGTTCCCCAGCTCGCCCTTCTCGAGCGCGATGTTCGCCTTTCCGTAGCCCATCTCCTTGACCACTTCGGCCACTTCTCTGGGCAGGTCCCTCTCGGCATTCACCTGGTGTCCCGCCTCCTGGCCCCGAATGTCCCGGACCCAGCATTGGGCCTCCACCGTCCAGCGGAAGAACTCCGGAATGATAACCACCGGATCGCCGTCCACGGGCAAGAGCATGACCATGGGCTGGATGCTCGGGACCTGCCAGTGGATCGATGAATATCCCGCGAAGTACCGGCAGTTCTGCCTGCTCCAGAGCATCAGAAGGTCCACATCGTTCTCGCGCATGAGCTCCTTCGCCCTGTCCCACCGTCCCTTCACCTCCGTATAGGGGATGTCCGGCAGATGCGGATCCGGTCCATACATCTCATAACCCTGAGGTTCCGGCGGTTTCTTCATAGCCATTCGTACACCTCCTTTTCAGGTCACGTTTGATTGCGTCACATCGTTCCTCCCCATCCGCATACCCTGCGGACGGCATCCGCTCCACTCCGCATGGCAGCCTCCATGCTCATCCCTCGCAGGACGCTGCTCACAAAAGACACCCCTTTCAGATCCTTCGCCCTCTCCTGAAAATCCAGGACACTGCGATAGGCACCCGGAGGATAGATCGCGTTCACAAAGGAGTGTCGATGGACCGTTGCATGCTCGATCCACCCGGAGAGCCCGGGAATCATCAACTCCATGTCCTCGCGGGCCTTCTTCAGGATCGCCTCATCGTCCTCGTCCATCAGGGCCAGAGTCGTCGGGTAGACGGCCCAGCCCGTAAGGGCACTCTTTCCACTCGGACACATCTCCGGCACTTTGGCGTGTGCATCGATAGCGAACACAAAGGTCCGGTCCGACCCCGGATCGTTGAAGTAGAAGGAGACGTCTTTGCGAAGAGGTCGGTCCAGGAAGAAGACGGGCATGGGAAGAGGCGAATAGACGACCGAGTCGAGGAAACTCCGTTCTTCGGCGAGCTCTTCCGGCATCATGCGGGCCGCCGCAGGCGGCGTCACCGCCACGATCACATGTCCCGCTTTTCGGACCGATCCGTCTCCGGCCATCTCCACGCCCACGACACGCCCGTTCTCCATGACCAGCTTCTCGACGGGCGCCGCGTACTCGACCGGAAGCTGCCCGGCCATCTCCTCGGCAAGCATAGACACACCGCGGGTCAGGCCGAAGAAGCTCTCGAAAAGGGTCATGCGGAAGAGACGTATGTAGTGGATCAGGCTGACCCACTCGGGCAGCGCCAGGGCTTCTCCCATGGTGATCACCTTCACCAGGTAGTCATTCATCTTCTGGTGTGAGGGAGAAGAAAGCAGATCCAGGATGGTTTGATTGTCGTAAGCGGGCATGTCCCGGGGGATTTCGAACTCGGGGAAACGTGGCCCCAGGAGAATGTGACGCAGCACGAACCAGTAGAGCTGCAGGTTGCCCCGCAATCCAAGCAACTTCATGTAGGGTAGACGGCTGTTGTACAGGTAGGTGGATCCATCCGCGAGGGAGTAATGAATCTTTCCGGCAACGGTTCGTTTTGCGCCGTTCAGACCCAGCCCATCGAGGATCTCCAGGGCGCAGCGGAAATTCGAGTGATAGAACTGGGCGCCCACATCCACGCGGTCGCCACGGTGCTCCAGCGTGACCATCCTGCCGCCGGGCCGTTCGGATGCCTCCAGGATCTCTACCTCGTATCCTCTCTTTCCCAGCCAGTACCCTGCTGCGAGCCCTCCGATACCGGCTCCGACCACGATGACCTTCCTGTCACGCATTTGCTCTCTCCGTCTGGCATCAGGGCCGCCCATCCCTCACGGGCGATCCGAGAAGAGTCCTCCTGGACGCAAAACGATCCTTCGGCAATCCACAGGCGATCGCCCTGTAGATGCGCAAGAGCACCTCGGCCCGTTCGTTACCAGCTAGACGAGGCTGCCATTGTGCGGTAGGGCCCGTATGTTCTTCGGGAACGATGGGAATCCGTCACAGCCGTCCTTGGTCACGACCACGAGATCCTCGTTCCCGAACACCTCGGGCACGAACCCGGACGAGTCGAGACCACCTTCGGCCATGCTGACGCCGCTCCAGTCCACTACCCAGACCTCGATGGCCAGCACCATCCCCTCCTGGATCAGGGACTCCTCTTCTTCGGCGATCATAGGGGGTTCGTGAGGGTTCAGCCCCACGCCGTGCCCCGCCACCTCGATCGTGGGGTCGATTCCTTCGTCCCGAAGAACCTCTTCGATCACGCCCATCAGAGACTTCGTCGGGATGCCGGGCTTAACCGCTGCGATGGCCGCTGCCTGCGCCTTGTCGACAGCCTCGTCCTTTCGCAGGGCCTCATCCGGAAGCGGTCCGATCTGGAAGCAACGGCAGCAGCTTCCGTAGTAGCCCTTGTACGTGGGAAGGGGTTCGAAGACGAGGCGGTCCCCGATCGACAGGTTTACTTCGTCGTAGAAGGAGGGAGTATCCGGCATGACGATCTTGCGGGAAGATGCCGTTGCGATCGGCGGCATGCAGTCCTCGGTGTACTCCAGGATGGCATGCCGGATCATGCTCCCCATGTCCTTCTCGCTCATACCCAGCTCGAAGTTCGAGACGACTTCACCGTAGGCGCGCACAACGGCCGCGGATGCCTTCCGGAGGGCCTCTATTTCACTCACCGACTTGATCATACGGCACTTCCAGATCAGGTCGCATGCATCCACAAAGGTAGCCCCTTCGAGCTCGCTACGGAACCGGTCGATGTCGTTGATGGGCCGGGGCACACACATCCCACCCTCTTGACCGGATTCGAGCCCGATCCTTCCCTTCCCGTAACCGAGCTCCTTGATCGCGTCCGCCATGTCCACGGGAAGGTTCCGAATGACCTTGGTCACGTGAGGCTTCTGGTAGAACCGGATGTCCGTCTCATACGTGTACCCCTCGGCGACGCCGGCAAAGAAATCCGGCACGACGATGACCGGGTCCTTGTCCAGGGGCAGCAGATAGACGGCGGGCTGGATGCTCATGGCAAGCCAGTGCAGGGATTGGAAGCCGGTGAAATACCGTATGTTCACCGAATCCCAGCAGACCAGCACATCGATCTTCTCCTTTTCCATGTAGGATCGGGCGCGGGCGATACGATTCTCATACTCGCTTCGTGGAAAATCCGCGTACAGTGGGGTGGGCCAGAGCCGTTGCGCATGTTTGACCAGCATGACACTTCCTCCTTGTTCGGATTCTATTCCTTCGCCTCCCAGGTATAGGAGTACTCGCTCGGTAACTCGTCACCCAGAGCCGCCTTGCCCGCCTTGACGATGCGGGCCATCTCGGCAACCCGCTTGGCCACGTTTTGCGCGCAGGCGATACCGTGCTCGTCCTGCAGGACATTGTCCTCGGCAAGCGGGTTCGGCATCTGCCCGGCCCAGGCGGCCGCACCGATGTAGCTGTCCACAAGTGTATCGCCTGCCACCACGACGCCCTTGGTAACCAGGCTGCTGTTCACGAGAAAGCTCAGGGTCAGGTCCTGTCCGCCGTACCGGCTCGCTCCGTTGGTGAGCACTCCACACACCTTGCTGAACCTGGGGACGTCCATGCCCTGCGCGAGATGGTGCATGATCATCATGTTTCCGAATCGATCCAGCAATGCCTTGACCTGGGACGGCACAGACATGTGGTAGACGGGGACGGACCACAGAAGTGCGTCTGCCGCTACGAACTTCTCATGAAACTCATAGAGACCGTCCTTGATGACGCACTGAAGCTTCTCCATGCACTTGTAGCAACTGATGCAGTGGCCGATCTTCTTGCCCGCCACTTCGAACCGATCGGTTTCCACCCATGGGTAGTCGCCGATCGCCTCAAAAGCCTTGTCCATCATCTTCGCCGTGTTGCCCCTTTTTCGAGGACTTCCCACGATCCCCAGTATCTTCACCTTTTCCATCTTCTCAGGCTCCTTTCATGATGGCCGACGCATTACTTGCAGAGTCTCTGGAATCCCCCGAGGGAGTAGATGTTCGGGTCCTGCACAGCGAACCAGAGCCCGATGTTCTCGGGCGACAGGGCCTTCAGAACCGTGGCGTGGTGGGTCCGGTCGTCGATGGCCAGATACCCCGGCCCCTGCAGGTACTTCATCTCCTTCTCCCTGCTCTCGAAGGCGTTCAGGATCAGC
>JANQFG010000145.1 GCA_028277985.1 bacterium
ATCCGGGGGCCAATCAGCAGCCCTGTGAGGGGACCGGCTTCGACCTCTCCGACCTGACCGGTCACCCGGACGTGCTGAGCGGCGATGTGGACCTTGGGGAAATCAACTACGTCAGGGTCGTGGATGTAATCGGGGACGGGAGCACCCAGGATTCCCTGGGAAATCTGATCTACGATCCCTACCCCACGGACTTCGCCCTGGGTGGGGCCGACTTGCAGGCCGTGGGCGCGATCAACCAGGGATCCTGCACGGACGGGGACGAGGACTCCTTTTCGGTGGATGGAGGCGGCTGCGGTCTGGTGGACTGCGACGATTCGAATGCAAATATTCACCCGGCTGCGGGTGAGGGCCCTGTCGGTCATCCCTCCTGCTCGGACGGCATCGACAACAACTGCAATGGGTTAAAAGATTCAGCCGATCCCGGCTGCTTCGAGGGTGGAGGCTCGTGTGCCGGTACCGCGGTTGCGGAGGCTGCCGAGCCGGATCGAACCGATCAAAGCGCAATCGATGGTGGAAATCTGCTCCTGCTGGTTCTTGCCCCTGTCTTTGCTCTGAGTGTTCTGGGGTTCCGGCGGCTGCTGGCCACAGGGTCCTGAAGGATCCCTCCAATCCGATTCTTTTCGGGTCGCCTGGGCTCGAAGGCGTGAAGCAGAGAGCCCCGGGCGGCCGCCTTTCTATTCGTTTGGTCAGCAGGCGGCCAGCAAAGCAAGTTTTTCATGCGGCCACTGGACATGTCCGTCCGGTTCGCGCAAAATCCGGAAAGCTATGCGCCTCCACTCGCCATAACCCTCGGGAAAGCAGAGCGAATCGTTGATGTTCAGTAGAAGAATCAAGGCCTTTGAGCTTGTCCTTGCCTGTGCGGTCCTGATCGTGTTCGGCTCCATCGGATTTGCCGAAGAGGCAGAGGAGACTGCCCCCGAGCCTGTCGTGTCCGGCGAACAGACGCCTACCTATGAGCTCTCCCCGGTGGTGGTCCGCACCTCCCGGATCCGGGAGGCAAAAGACGACCCTGCCAGCTTCACCTCGGTGATCGAGACCGAGAAGTATGCTTCTCAGTTCTGGACCACCGAAGAGCTGCTTTCACGCCAACCGGGCGTGAACATCAGGAGCTATGGCGGGCTGGGGCAGTTCAGCACCGTGTCGATCCGCGGTTCTTCGGCAGAGCAGGTGCTCGTCCTGCTCGACGGGGTGAGATTGAACACCGGCGAAGGCGGAAGCGTGGATTTCTCCACGGTTCCCCTCGATTCGATAGAGCGGATCGAGATCATCCGGGGAGGCGGCACGACCGTATACGGTTCAGACGCGATGGGAGGTGTGGTCAATATCATTACCAAAGAGCCGACAGACAGGCCGGCGGTTTCCGGAAACTTCACCTATGGTACCCATGAGACGATCAAGGCATCCGTGACCGGCAGCGGTAAGTTTCGCCGCCTCAACTATCTGCTCAGCGCCAACCATTCTCAGTTTGAAGGCGACTTTGAGTACGATACCCCCGAGTTGCGCTTGCAGGGGCAAACTGTGCGTCAGAGCGAGCGCAGCACGAGGCTCAACAACGACTTCAAGTCGAATGGGGTCCTGGCCAAGGCGGATTTCTCCCTGACCAACACCTTTCGGTTGGGCCTGTCCAATGATTTCTTCCATCAGGAGCGAGGACAGCCCGGGACCGTGTTCGAACCACGCCTGGAGGCGAGGCAAGAGACCCTCCGAAACCTCACGCAGATGAAGTTCCAAAAGGAGGAGTTTCTCCATCCGGACATCCAAGCTTCCCTGGGTGGCTTCCTTCGGTACAATCGCATTGACTTCACGGATCCGGCTCCGGCTCAGGGAATCCTCCCCATCGACACCACGACCAAGCAGTATGCTTACGGGGCCCAGCTCGATGCCAGGGGCTACTGGCAGACCGGGAGCGCCGAAAATGTGTTCGAACTACGGGGCGAATTCCGTCGGGACGAGCTCGATGACGAAGTCGGGCCGGGTCAGGACGGCTTCGGATACCGGGACCGAAACAGCTTCGAGTGGCGTCTGCAGGACGAAGTGGTGCTGCTTGAGAACCGGTTGAGCCTCATCCCGGCAGTCGGTTACGAGGACAGCTCGGATTTCGGGGGCCACTGGACCGGGAAGATCGGTGTTATCTGCAAGCCGAAGACCTGGTTGACCCTGAAGGCGAATTTTCAGAACTCCTTCCGAAAGCCGAATTTCACGGAGCTCTATTTTCCGGATCAAATATTCATTCGGGGCAATCCGGATCTGAAGGCCGAGAAGGGCAGGAACCTGGATGCGGGCCTCTCTTTGAATTTCTCCCGCCTTTTTGTCCAAGCGGTCTACTTCCAGAGCTGGATCGACGAGTCGATCCAGTGGCTGCCTGTGAGCGCCTTCACGATCAGGCCCGTGAACACCGGCCGTGTGGACGCCTGGGGCGTAGAGTTGGACACCGAGTACCGCCCCTGGAATCCGATCCTGCTTACTGCGGATTACACATTTCTACATGCAATCGCGGAGGAGACGGGGGAACAACTTGACGGCAAGCCCAGGCACGAGGTGCATTTCAAGGCCTCCTTCGAGGACGATCTGGGTGAGATCTTTGCGGAGGTGGAGTGCCTGAGTTCCATTCCCCTACTGAGCACCAGCACCAGTCGGCTCTTCGTGAATCAGCGCGCGATTCTGGGACTCGGGCTGACGGCAAACCTGAAGGAGTTCCCATACCTGCGCAGCGTCGACTGGCTTCGCAAATGGACTCTGGGCTTTGAGGTAAAGAACTTGAACGACGCCACTGTCTACGACGCCCAGTACTTCCCTCTGCCGGGAAGGATGTTCTTCGTAACCCTGCGAGCGCTCATTTGATATAGAGGCCCTCAGGATCGAACCGAGAGGAGCGGATTCATGAATGGCTCAACTGTCCGACAAACCGTTCATCGGCTTGCTGGGGCGGCTCCCTGTCTTCGGGCCTGTGGGCTTGTCGGTGCATTCCTGCTTTGCCTGGGGCTCGCAGCGTGTGAAGACTGGAGCCAGGGAGGCAGCATCGTGGATGTGGTGAGCCTCGACACGGCTATCGGCATCACGCCTATCGGCAGCCCCTTTGCAGCCACCATCCTCATCCCGGATCGAGACGAGTTCCTAGGGAGGGCCCTCGTGCAGACCGTGTCGGTTCCGCTGGGTGTCTTCTCCTTCGATCTCGATGTGGTCGAGCATCCCCTTCCATTTGACTTCTTTGATTTGAGCCAGAAATTGCAGGGCATCCCGGATGGGCTGGTGGTGGAGACCGACCGCGATCTCGCATTTGTCACTGTAAGCGGGGCACAGGAGGGGGTCTGGTTGTTCGATCCGGTGGACGAGTTTCCGTTGCTCGACTCCTTCACGTACCGAGGCAGCCCGTTCGAGCTTCCGTACGCGGCCGAGGATTCCGAGGGGAATCTGGTGGACTCCGTGACGCCAACCTTCACCTCCGGTGTCGCCCTGATGCAGGGAAAGGTATACATCTCCAACTCCAACTTCACCAAGACCGGAAGCAACCCCATCTGTGGCCCCGGAACGGTGAAGATCGTCGAGCTCGACGAAAGCGTGGAGCCACCCGCCCTTGTCGAGTCGTCTCCACCCGATGTGATCGTGACCACATCGTTCAACCCGACGGAAGTGACGCCTCTCGACGACAGAATCCTTCTCGTGACCAACACGGGTCTCCTGGCGATCCGGGACGAGAACGGGGTTCCCCTCACCGAAGGAAGCGTGGACGTGGTTGACACGATGCAGGACTGTATCATCGCAACCTACCCCATGGGCCTGGGGGCGCCGTCCTTCGCGAAGATTTCTGTCGCTGAGCAGGTTGTACCCGGAGTCGGCGTCGTGCACCGTGGATACCTGGGGAGTGCCGGCTTCAATCATGTCTACGAGTTGGACCTGACAGGGCTCGATGCGTATCTGGACACCTGTCCGACTCCCGAGAACGTGCCCGTATTGGATGACAAAGTGCTGGCAGGGCCGGACGATCCTATCCGCGCGACCCAGGATCCTGCGAACACGAAGAATCTCATCGGCCAGACGGTGGTGAATCACAACGCGACTCGATGCTATGCAACCGGAGTCAACTCGGGGACGTTGGCGATCCTTGCATTGGAAACGGCGACAGACAGCCAGGGAGCCCCGCTTCCGAGCCGAAAGAGCCCGCTCAGAGTGATTCAGGCCACGGATCCACTGCCCACCCAGAACGAGGCCGAGCCCGGCCCGGTAGCCGTGCGACCCGGCGTGCCGGGGGTTGATTATCAGGGCCCGGACGTTTTCCTCGTCACTGGAACGCCCATCGGCGAGCTAAGGGGTCTCCAGACTTACTGAAGAAAGGCCGCAAGAAAGGAAAGGGAGGGCTCTTTTTCGACTGCAAGAGTACCGGAGAAGCCACTTCTGTTTGACGGGTAGTGGACCTGCTGGTATATTGCTTCATACAATAGAATTCTTTGGGTGCCCTTGACCGGGCTTAATAGGGAAGCCGGTGAGAGAAGTTGATTCCGGCACGGTCCCGCCGCTGTAACCGGGGACGAAACCTGCGAAGAGCCACTGCCTGTTGTTTGAGACGGGTGGGAAGGCGCAGGAAGTAGGAAGATCCGGAAGTCAGAAGACCTGCCCACGGAACAGGAGCTGGTTGCCGTCGCGAGGAACGACAGAGGCTCCTGAAGAAGAGGACGAAGAAGCTGGGTGCAGTCCTTAGATCCTTGTCAAAGGGTCTAAGGACTTTTTTTTTGCCCGAAGAAGGGCAAACCGCTTCTTTTCATGGACAGGATTTCCGGTCGGGCGACTCCTCGCCACACCCTCCGGGCTCTCCGAAAGGAGGTGATAGTCGGCTCGAGAAGGTCTCTTGCGGCAAAGGAGGAGTGCGGGGAAGAAGAGGATCTTCAATCTTCTTCCAAAACAAGAAGGAGCTGTACACGGAAGGATCTGATCCATGATCGCCAAACCGGTAAAGGGATACGGTTTCGCAATCTCTCTGGTGGGAGTTCTGTTTTTTCTCTTCTCGTCGGCCTGTGGGCTCTTGGAGGAGGACGTTGACTCGGTGGAGTCGAACGGCCCCGCGGAATCCACGGGGTGGGCCACGAGTGTGGTCGAAGTGGTCTACGGGGAGGATGCGAGCTTCGGCCAGGGGCTCATGCCGGATGTGGTCCTGGGTCCGCCCAGTGGTGCGGGCACGATGTCGGGTTCCCTGGATGTGCTGACCCTCGGCCTCGGGGGCTCGATCACACTCGGCTTCGGGCAGAACGCCTGCATCTTGGACCAGGAAGGGGATGATCTCACCGTCCTGGAAAACGTGTTCTTCGTGGCCGGAGACGGAAGCGACCGGTTCATCGAGACCGCCCGGGTGGCGGTGAGTCAGGACGGGGAGGATTTCTACACATTCCCCACGAGTGTGGACGACGAACTACCGCTGGGTGATCCGGATCGCTATCAGGGGTTTGCCGGCGTCGAGGCTGTCATGCCTGGCGATCAACCGGATGAAGTGGGTGGCGACCGGTTCGACCTAGCTGATGTGGATCTCGAATGGGTCCGCTATGTGCGGGTTACCGATACGAACCAGGATCCCTGGGATCCGGGTGACGAATTCGGAATCGGCTTCGGGAAGGCAGGCTTTGATCTCGAGGCCATTGGCGCCATCCATCTGGGCCGGGCCGGCGATTGTCAGTAGACAGCGTTGGATCAGGGTCCGACCTCAGGAAGAATAACGGGAGTAAGGAGGCATGAGATGCGGAACAAGACGATTACAGGAGGCGCCACGGCGCTTCTCCTGATCCTGGCGTTGGCGCCGGGGGTGCAGGCGGGCCTGTCCGCACCCCCCGGCTACGGTGTTTCCTCTGTCCTGTCCGTGTCCCCTACGGATTTCTTGGGAGGCATGGACTACCTTTCGAGCGGTGAGCTCCTCTACTTCGACGGCACAGAGCTGTCCAAGTCTTCGGGCGGCACCTCCACGCCCCTGTTCGACCCGCCCGGCTTCGTCTTCGGCTCCTTCCTGAAGGTCGTAGGCGGCAGCACGATCTACTTCGGGGAGAGCACGGACATGAAAATCTATCAGGTGGCATCCACGGGCGGCGGGACCGAGGTCGCCGAGATTCAGTACAACTTCGATCTGGAGAATTACGGAAGCGAGCTGTACGTCTCCTACAATGCGTCCACGAGCCCGCCTCCCGGCGATCCGGAGGCGGCAGTGGCCAGGCTGACCCTCCCCGGTGGGGCGCTGGACATCATCCTCGGGAACACGGGGGGTCACTCCGGCCCCCTCACCTTTGATGGGGCAGGCAATATGTACTACTGCAAGCCGAATTCGACCTTCGGGCAGCCGGGCGTGGATGGCCTGTATTACTTCACCCGTGCACAGGTTGCGGGCGCCTTCGGGGCCGGAGAGCTGGCGTTGGGCGACGGTGTCGATCTGGGTGACGACCTGACCGGGTGCTACGACATGGAGTACGACAACCAGTATGGAAGGATCTTCGTCACCGCCGGCAACGACTTCACCGATCAGATCGAGGTCTATGACGTAAGCTCCGGTACGGTCTCGACCTTTGCGACGAAGACTTCCGGAACGTACTGGAGCACCTACCTGCGATTCCGGCCGGGCTCCAAGACGTTTCTTCCGAACAACGGTCTGGATGCGGGCGTGCTGAGCGTCGTGCAGAACGAGACCGTCTACGAGATCCGACCCAGCCAGGGAGGACAGGCATGTGCCGGCGTACCTGCGGCGGAAGCGGCAGAGCCGGGCACAGGGTCGCACCGCCGCCCCACGGTCGCAAACGGGTTCAGCCTTCTGTTCTTGCCGGCCGTCACGGTGATCTTCCTCGCCCTGCGAAACAGAAGAAAGGAGGGTTTCAACTCATGAGTCGACGTATTTCATATCTCTGTCTTGTCTTTGCCATCACGATCCTCAGCCTCCCGGCCGCAATGCTGCAGGCAGGCCCCTACACCGAGCCGGGCATTCAGAGCACGGATACCAACATCGTGGACTGGGCCTCCGGATGGACGAACGAGGTCCGGGGCCCCATGGACATCGCAAATCCGGGAGCAGGGAATGCTTCCTTCGGGCTTCCGGGCAATGTGCTGGGGCCGGTCGCGTGTGATGTCTACGACGTCATCTCGCTGGGTGACGGAGGTGAGCTGACCCTGACCTTCGATGCGCCCATCTACGACGGCCCGGGCGACGACCTCGTGGTCTTTGAGAACGGCTTCATCTCCGGGCCCGGTATCTTTGCGGAGCTCGGGTTTGTCGAGGTCTCCACCGACGGCCTGGTCTTCGCACGGTTCGCGAGCGTGTCCCTGATCAGCGGACCGGTGGGGGGATTCGGTGTTATCGATCCGACAGATGTGTTCTATCTGGCCGGAAAACACCCCGGAGGCAACCAGACGCCTTGCGAGGGCACCGGTTTCGACCTGAGCGACCTTGCCGGCGACGCGGCGGTGCTCAGCGGCGACGTGGACCTGAACGAGATCAATTACGTGAAGGTGGTGGACGTGATCGGCGACGGCAGTACCCAGGACTCCCTGGGCAGCCCGGTGTACGACCCATATCCCACCCCATTTGCCTCGAGCGGGTGTGACCTGCAGGCCGTGGGCGTGATCCATCAGCTCCTCTGTACGGATGAGGACGAAGACGGCTATAGCACCGAGGGCGGTGCTTGCGGTCCGGTGGACTGTGACGACACGGATGCGGACGTGAACCCCGGCACCCTGGAAGGCCCGGCGGGTGATCCGGTCTGCTCCGACACGTTGGACAACGACTGTGACGGCGATGTGGACCTGGACGACGAGGGCTGCCAGATCGTGTGCACCGATGTGGACGAAGACGGATTTGCAGTGGAGGGTGGTGATTGCGGCCCTGTGGACTGCGACGACACGGATGCGGACGTACATCCGGATGCGATCGAGGGCCCTCATGGTGATCCTACCTGTTCGGACGGTGCGGACAATGACTGTAGCGGTCTTCAGGACTCCGAGGATCCCGCATGCTTCGGCGAGCCGGGCTGGGACGGAACCGCTGCCGCCGAGGCTTCAGGGTTCGACGGCGAAAGCCGAAGGGTGTCCGATCGAGTGAATCCGCTCTTGCTGCTTCTCGCCCCACTCTCCGCCATAGCCATTCAGCGGTTACGGGGGATGCGAAGGTAAGGCATCTGAAGAACTGATTCAACAATCTCTCATCCGGGGTGCCCGGATTTGGTTTTTCCCCCGCCCAGGTCCGGGTACCCCTTTTCTCTTGTACCCTACACAAGAGGCGACCATCCCCGTGGAGCTTTGGGAAAGTCGAGACGCGAGCAAGAGGTTCATTCAAGCAGAGTGCAAGAGGTTGTGCTCACCTGTTTCTGGAAAGGGGACGTGAATCGCTGATGCAGAAGAGAAGTTACGGGACCCTCGAGGTCGCCATCGCGTGTTTGGTGTTGTGCACACATTTCTCAACCGGATTCGCGGAAGAGGCAGAGAAGGAGGCCCGCCAGGCTGTCGCATCCGAGGAAGCAGCTCCTGCCTACGAGCTTTCACCCGTGGTGGTCCGTTCTTCCCGGATTCGGGAGGCAAAGGACGATCCTTCCAGTTTCGCGTCGGTGATCGAGACCGAGGAGTATGCCTCCCAGTTCTGGACCACCGAGGACCTGCTTTCCCGGCAGCCCGGCGTCAATATCAAGCGGTTCGGCGGACTGGGCCAGTTCAGTACCGTTTCAGTCCGTGGCTCATCGGCGGAACAGGTGCTGGTCCTGCTCGACGGGGTACGGCTGAACACGCAGGAAGGGGGGAGTGTTGATTTCTCCACGGTCCCCCTCGACTCTATCGAACGGATCGAGATCATCCGGGGCGGCGGCACGACGATCTACGGGTCGGACGCGATTGGCGGGGTGGTCAACATCATCACCAAGACCCCGACCGACAGGCCGGCGGTCTCAGGCACCTTTTCGTACGGGTCCCATGAGTCGATCAAGGCGTCTTTGACGGGCAACGGGAAGTTCCGGCGCCTCAACTACCTGCTCAGTGCCACCCATTCGCAGTTCGAAGGCGATTTCGAATACGATACTCCCGAGATTCGCGTGCTGGGCGAGCCCCTCGTTCCGAGCGTGAGGCAAACAAGGCTCAACAACGACTTCAAAGAGCACACGCTTCTGGCCAAGGCTGATCTTCCTCTGGCCGATACCTTCGATCTTGGCCTTTCTAATGACTTCTACTACAAGGAGCGGGGGCAGCCAGGGACTGTCGGCGCCCTGCGGCTGAAGGCCCGGCAGGAGATCATACGTAATCTCTCACAAATCAGGCTCGAGAAGAAGGAGTTCCTCCTGCCAGACCTGGAGGCTGCCCTTGTAGGCTTTGTTCGATACAACCGCATCCATTTCAACGACCCGGAACCGGAACTGGGCATCCTTCCCATCGACACCACGAGCAAGCAATACGCCTTTGGAGCCCAGCTCGAGGCAAGGGGCTACTGGCAGACCTGGGGTGCCGAGCACGTAGTCGACTGGAGGGGTGAGATCCGGCAGGACGACCTGAACGACGAGGTCGGGCCCGGGCAGGACGGCTTCGGCGCGCAGGATCGCACGAGCTACGAGTGGCGCCTCCAGGACGAAGTGGTACTGCTCCAGCACCGGTTGAGCCTGATCCCGGCGGTCAGCTACGAGGAGAGCACCGACTTCGGATCCCACTGGACAGGCAAGATCGGGGTCATCGGCAAGCCGCGACCCTGGTTGACCCTGAAGGCGAACTTTCAGAATTCGTTCCGGAAGCCGAACTTCACGGAACTATATTTTCCGGACCAGGGGTTCATCCGAGGCAACCC
>JANQFG010000147.1 GCA_028277985.1 bacterium
AGGAAAATAAAAAAAGCGAGCGCTCGCTCGATTTTTCTTGACATCCGCCCTCGCGCGTGCTAGCGTTAAGCCTCCGCTTCAGAGATACATTGCTACGCACAAGCATGCGAGAGGGCGGAATCGCGAGCGTTAGCGTGGCGATCTCCTGGCGTCGACATACAAGACCTAAGAAGGCCCGGCAAACGAACAATCTTCCGAGAGGTTCCAGATGAGTACCCTCCTGATGGTGAGACACGGACAGGCGAGTTTCGGCGAGGTGGATTACGACAGGCTCTCGGAGATGGGGGAGACCCAGTCTTCTCTGTTGGGGGAGTACTGGTTGAAGCGGGGCCAGCAATTCGATGCCCTGTTCACCGGAGCCCAGAAACGGCAGGTCGACACCTTGCTGCTGCTGCGGGACGTCTACCAGAAAGCAGGCATCGATCTGCCCGAGCCGGTCGTGAACGAGGCCTTCAACGAATACGACGCCTCCGGCATGCTCGCCAACTTCCTTCCCATTCTCCTCAAGGAAAAACCGGAGCTGGAGGCAACAGTGAATCGGGCCATGAATGTGGGGGAGGATTCGACCGTTCGGCGAAAAGCCTTCCAGGAAATCCTGACGATCGTGATGAACCGCTGGATTGCCGGGCAGATCGACCCGAAGAGCGTGGAGTCGTGGGAGCTGTTCACTCACCGCGTGATACGGGGCGTGGAGAAGATCGTCGCAGCCTATCCAACCGGAAAGACCGTTGCCGTGTTCACCTCGGGGGGGCCGATCTCGGCGGTTATGCAGTATGCCCTGGAGACAACGGACAGGATTGCGCTTTCCCTGGGATGGGTCGTCAAGAACGCGAGTGTCAACGAGTTCAAGTACCGGGGGGACCGGTTCTCTCTGACCGGGTTCAACATGACGCCACATTTCAATGAGGACACCTACGTGACGTTTCGGTAGGTTCCGAGACACAACGCGAGGAGGAGATCATGGATTTCGAAATACCGGAAAGAACAAAGGTCATCCTGGAGATGACCCAGGAGTTCCTGGAAAAGGAGGTTTATCCTCTGGAGGCGCATTTCGTGGGGAAGAAGTTCCGCGACATGTTGCCGGAGATCAAGCGGTGCCAGGCGATGGTCAAGAAGATGGAGCTCTGGGGCCCCCAGATTCCGAAAGAGCTCGGCGGGATGGGGTTGGGCCTCGTGGATCACGCTCTGATGACCGAGGTGCTCGGAGCGAGCCCGCTCGGGCACATCATCTTCGGCTGTCAGGCCCCGGATGCCGGAAACATCGAGATCCTCGAGAAGTACGCAACCCCGGAGCAGCGGGACGAGTATCTCATTCCCCTGGCGAACGGCGATATCCGGAGCTGTTTCTCCATGTGCGAGCCGGAGCTGGCCGGATCGAATCCGACCGAGCTGGCCACCACGGCGGTTCGCGACGGCGATCAATGGGTCGTCAACGGGCACAAGTGGTTCAGCTCATCCGCGGACGGTGCGAAGTTTGCCATCGTGATGGCCGTGACCGATCCGGACGCCCCGGTCTATCTGCGGGCGAGCATGATCATCGTTCCCACCGACACGCCCGGGTTCGAGCTGATTCGAAACGTCTCGGTGATGGGTCACGAGGGGGATGACTACGCGAGTCACGGCGAAATCATGTACCAGAACTGCCGGGTGCCGGCGGAGAATCTGCTGGGCCCTCAGGGGCAGGGTTTCGTGATTGCCCAGGAACGCCTCGGTCCGGGCCGTATTCACCACTGCATGCGCTGGATCGGGATCTGCAACCGCAGCTTTGACATGATGTGCAAGCGTGTGACCGAGCGCAAGGTGGGCGGGGGAAAGCTCCTGGCCCAGAAGCAGATCATGCAGGAGTGGATTGCCGAGAGCCGGGCCGAGATCCACGCAGCCCGGCTGATGGTCCTGCACGCCGCCTGGAAGATCGAGACCGAGGACCAGTATGCTGCACGGGAAGAGGTCTCCATGATCAAGTTCTTTGTGGCGCCCATCATGCTGAAGGTGGTCGACCGGGCCATACAGGCCCACGGTGCCCTGGGCGTGAGTGATGACACGATCCTCTCCTTTTTCTATCGTCAGGAACGAGCGGCCCGGATCTATGACGGGCCGGACGAAGTGCACAAGGTGGTCCTGTCGAGACGGGTTCTGCGTGAGTACACCGAGGCCCACCCCTAGGAGAGCCGAAAGAGGCACAACAAAGAGAGTTCGAGAAGTTGCGTATGCTTCCTTTCCAGGAATTCAAGAAGCGGATGGCGCCGAGCATCGAGATCATCTGCCGCGATATCATTCAGGAGAACAAAGGTGTGATCTCCGTGAAGAAGGAAGCGGTCGCGGTGAAGAACATGATGCGGATCCTCGATGCCGTTTTTTCGCTCAACAGGGAGAAGGGCTTCGAGACGATGACCCTTCGGGACCTGAGCCGGAAGTCGGGGCTCAGCATGGGTGCCCTGTATTCGTATTTCCCCGGCAAGGAAGAGCTTCGATCCATGATCCTGCGCAGGGGGGTTGCCTACACGCGAGAGGTCATTCTGGCGCAGGCAGGGACCTGCACCGACCCGGCCGAAAAGCTCAAGGTGGCGATCGAGACCCACCTGTATCTGTCCGAGGCGCTGAGGCCGTTTTTTTACTTCGCCTATATGGAGGCGTCCTCTCTTTCCAAGCGTGAAAAGAGACGGGCCATGGAGGATGAGCTGACCACGGAGCAGATCTTCCTCGACATCCTGGAGGAAGGGGTTGCCTCCGGGGATTTTGACTGCCCGGAGGTGGACCTGGTGGCCGCTCTGATCAAGGCGGTCCTGCAGGATTGGTACCTGAAGCGCTGGAAATACAAGCGAAAAGGTATTACGGTAGAGCAGTACGCGAGGTTTGTAGTCGGTTTTGTCTCGAGCCGACTGACGCTCGATCGCTGAGAAACAATCATGGAAGCCCACGCGTCATGGACACCTACGACCTTGTTGTAGCGGGAGCCGGGCCGGCCGGGTTGACCCTGGCGTGGAAAGCTTCCGAGCAGGGCGTTCGCGTTCTCCTCTTTGACCGGAAGAAGAACGCGGGCCATGTCAGCTACACCACATCTGCGAGTTACATCGACTTGAAGCGATGGGCCCTGCCGGACGAGATCGCCCACCCGATTACCACGATTCACTTCTCCTCTCCGGGCGCCGCCATCCGAAGCTCGACCCGGGCTTGCGTCCTGCGCAGGAGGCAGCTCCTCGCGGAACTCGAGAAGAGGTGTCTCGGAAACGGGGTCGAGATCCGCTACGGAACCTATGCCAGGGACATCGACGTCCGTGACGAGGCCATCCGAAATGTTCAATTGTCGGACAAGTCCGCCGTCGATGGGGCGGTGTTTGCCGATTGCTCGGGGCTGGGCAACGTTTTCAACAGGGCCCTGCCCGTGAACACGAGCCCGGCTACCCGCGCGCTCGGGTACGAGCACGTCGTCCCACTCAACAGCGAACCGGAAGGGATCGACCTGTACATGGGAGGAGTGCTCGACGGAGGTTACGGTTGGCTCTTTCCCGTCGATGACGAGCGTGCGATCGTAGGGGTGGGCACCCTGGTGCCCGAGCACTTCCCCCGGATTCGGCAGATGCTCGACTTGTTCCTAAAGGTTCCCAGGATCGCGGAACGCGTTGAGAACAACCCACTCGAGTCATACGGGGGTGTGTTTCAGAGCGGGATGCCGCTCAAGCGTTTTCATCGCGGCAATCTGGTCATCGTTGGAGACGTAGCCTTCCAGGGAAATCCGGCGGCCGGTGAGGGCATTCGGTATGTGATGGACTCGGCCGAGATGGCTTCACGGGCGGTTACGGCCGCTGTGAAAGCCCAGGACATGTCCCACCTTGGGGCGTATTCACAGGATTGGGTGGACAAGTACTACTCGCTCTACAGAACCAATTACAAGGTTCAGAGGTTTCTGGTCTGGCTCACCCGACAGACGAGGCTGCTGGATTTCATGGTGAGGATGGGCAACAAGGCGAGCGATTCCACGGTCGAGACGTTGGTCAGGGGCGAGGCTTCGGGTGCTTTTGTGCTGGCAAAGCTTTCCAAGCTGCTCTACAAACCCTTCACATAAGCGAACACGGACAGGGACGGCGCCCGCCCGGGTCGTCAATCCAGGTTCAGCTGGTTGATGCGTGTCTTACCGTCGATATTGATCCGGAGTGGGTTGTCCCGCACGTTGAGACAGGCTACCTCGTCGCCGGGACGGTAATGGGGGGGAAAGTAGACTTCCACGAGGAGCTTGTACCGACCCGCCGTCGGGGTGTCGCTCACCATCTCGGTCTGCAAGACCCCGATGCTTCCCTCGTAGCTCTCCGGAGGCTCCACCACCGTGACATCGTCCACGTAACGCTGACGGATCTCCATCACTTCGGTGTATTCCGGGGGAAAGACCGCCCGGATCAGCATGGCCCCTCCGTGGCCGTAGAGAACTCGCCATTCATCCTGCTTCGGTGAAAAACGCTTCTCCATCTCCGACATCCTGCCGTCGATGATCAGGGGTTCGAGGTTTTCGCTGTTTCGAAAGAGGGAGCCGATCGCATTGGGTGCCAGGTCCGCCCCGAACCAGATGTGGCTGGAGGAGATCACCTTGTCCACACCTTTGGGGATGTTCGCTTCGGCAGGTACGATGGTGATGCTTTCGTAGAGATGCAGATCGGTCAGGCTCGTCATGCCGCGGAGACCGAAAGGAAGCTTGAAGAACTGCTCGAGCCGCCGGATCACCCGAATCGGCCCCTTGATATAGGCGACCACATCCTGACCAAGCATCTCCTCGTGTATGGAAAGGGGTATCATGTTGAAGAAGAACCGGATCTGAACCCGGGTCTTCATCCTGTCCATGCGGTTCTTGCCGTCCCCGCCCGCTGCCGGCAGGATGGCGCCCACATCGGAGAAGCCCGTGTGAAGCCCATCCTCGGTGATGATGAATTTGTAGTAGGAAACGGCCGAGGTGACTTCCTCGGTCTCGTAGTTGTAGCGCACGTAGTCCGGGAGGGGACAAAGGGGAGGGGGCTCTGCCCGGTACGAGGCCAGATACACCCATGCCGCGGCCCCACCCACCGGATCCACCAGACCGATTTCGATGACCGAGGCTGCCCCTTGCAGCGGGTTCCTCGGGTCCGCTTTCGTGCCGGCGTCGCGCGCCATGAAGAGGAGCACGTCCTGGTTGTCCAGCAGGCCGTTGCTCTCTGCACCGTTGTTCTTGCTGCCGAGGGGAAAGATCCAGTCCTTTTCCGGGGTTCTCTCGTCCACCTGAAACCGGATCGCCTCGTACTTCCCGTCCTGGTGGCGAAAGAGCCTCAGTGCCTCGAGGCGGGTTCCGAGGAATGTCTCCAGCCAGTTGCCCCGAACGAGCACCGGGTCCATTCCACGGTCGAGTGGTCGCGCATGGGTCCGCTCAGGCCGTGCCGAGAGCAGGATGAGAAGCACCAACAAGAAGACCCGAAGAGCGTCGCGTGGGCCGCGTCCTATCTCCATGGCGCCATTCTCCGTTCGACGCAGTTCCCGGTCCCACCGGTCAGGGTCGAGGGTTACCTTCGCAGGACCCTTCCGGCCCGGTTGTCGAGAGCCTGGCCCTCCCGAACCGCCTCGCTTCCGTTCACAAAGACGTTCCGGATTCCTTTCGGGTGTCGGCGGGGCTCTTCGTAGGTGGAGGTGTCGATGATCGCCTCCGGATCGAACACCACCAGGTCCGCCTTCATACCCGGCCGGACGAGGCCCCGGTCTTTCAGCCCGAGACGGGCGGCAGGCGCAGAGGTCATCTTCCGGATCGCCTCCTCGAGATCCAGAATCCCGAGATCGCGACAGTAGTGGCCGAGGATGCGCGGGAACGCGCCGTAGAGCCGTGGGTGGGGCTTCCCGCCGAGCAGGCCGTCGGTGCAGGCGATATGGAGGGGGTGCCTGAGAATCGTCTGCACGTCTTCTTCGTCGGCGATGAACAGAATCATCGAGACGTTCAGGTCCTCCTCCACGAGCAGGTCGCATACCGCGTCGATCAACGGCCTGCCCATCGCCTCTTCAAGCTCCAGAAGGTTCTTGCCTTCCACGTGCTTGTTCTTTTGTGACCCCACGGCAGAGACACGGATGTCGGACAGATCGATGGTCGAAGCGGTTCTCGATGCCACTTCCTCCAGGATCTTCCGGCGGATGTCCGGGTCCTTCAACCTCTCGATCATCTTGTCCGGCCCGCCTTCCTGGAGCCACTCCGGAAGAACTGCGAACAGCATGGTGCTCCCGGCCGTGTAAGGGTACTGGTCGAAGGTTACTTCGATGCCCCTCAGCCGCGCAGTCTCAAGCCTGCGGAGCAACTCCCCCGCCTTGCCGAACTGGGCCCTGCCACCCGCCTTGAGGTGTGAGATGTGCAGGGGCGCACCGCTCTTCTCGCACACACGCAACATCTCGTCCGTCGCTTCGAAGAGTTGCGAGTCTTCGCTTCGGAGGTGGACGACAAGGAATCCGCCGTATCGTGTCATCTCGGAACAGAGGGCGGCCAGCTCTTCTTCATCTGCATAAGAGCAGGGAGGATAGATCAGCCCGGTCGAGAGACCGACCGCCCCGGCCTCGAAGCCCTGATGAAGGAGTGCGATCATCTCCTCGAGTTCCCCGGCCGTTGGCTTTCTGTCTTCCATGCCCATGACCCAGAGCCGGAGATTGCCGTGAGGCAGGAGACACGCGAGATTCAAGCCGGGCCCTGTGCGTTCGAGGGCCGTCAGGTACTCATCAAAGCTCGACCAGGTCCACTCGATGTCCGGGTTCCCGAGCAGCCCGGACAGGTGTCTGCCCCAGTCCGATTTCTGTTCCCCCTTCACGGGTGCTGCTGCGATGCCGTCCTGTCCGAGCAGTTCGGTCGTCACACCCTGCATCAGCTTTGGGGGAAGACAGGGGTCTTCAAAGACCATCAGGTCGGAATGGCTGTGCGTGTCGATGAAACCGGGCGCGACTGCCATGTTCGCGCAATCCACGACCCGTTTCGCGCCTGCCTGCTGTAACGGACCGACTTCGGCGATGGTATCGCCCCGAATACCCACATCGGCCCGGTGCCAGGGGCCGCCGGTCCCATCGAAGACGCGACCGCCCTTGAGGATCAGATCAAAGTCGTTCATGGACAAGCCCTCCTGGGCCGGGAATATAGCATGTTTGAGATTTTGGGTCAGATTTGGGGTCAGGCCGAAACTATCAACCCTCAGGGTTGATAGTTTCGGCCTGACCCCATGATGTGTGATCTTCCTGATCTCCCAGTTCGCTTTCCTCTTCGTCCCGGTTCTGCTAAGATGGCACTTGAATGACATGGATTGATGGCATGAATTATGCCATAATATACAGGCAGGAGGTGTGCCATGAAGGACTCAACTCTGCGCAATTTCCATGTGCCCTTGCCGGAAGATCTCTACGGCAGACTTCGTGAAGAGGCAAGCCGCACCAAGAAGCCTGCCACGGTTCTAGCCAGGTACGCCATTGAGGACTGGCTCGAGCAGAGAAAGAAGGTCGAACTCCGCGAAGCCATCGCCGCCTATGCGGCCCGAAATGCTGGAACGGAGCATGACCTGGACGAGGATCTGGAAGAGGCTTCGGTAGCACACTTGCTTTCAGAAAAGGAATAGCTATCGTGAGACGAGGAGATCTCTTCTGGGCCGATCTGGTGCCCCGCTCCGGTTCCGAACAAAAGGGACGACGACCGGTTGTCGTGGTATCCCATGATGGATTCAACCAAACGCCGGGTTGGCGATCGGTGATCGTGGTTCCCATCTCTTCCTCTTCCGCCCAGTCCATGAGGGGGCCGACAGCGATCGACCTGCCCAAGGGATCGGGCGGCATCAAGAAACAGAGTGTGGCCTTGTGCCACCAGGTCACCACGCTTGATCGAGCCAAGCTGACAAAGCGAATAGGGACGCTCGACAAAGACCTCACGCAACGGGTTGAACAGGGACTAAAGGCAGCACTTGATATGGAATAGAAGAATCCCTCCAACAACCTTACAAGGAGAGAAACCAAATGGGCATGGTTGACGGCGGAGCACTGGTTGGCAAGGCCCTGGCGAACGAGGGTGTGGAAAAGGCATTCGTGCTGTGCGGCGGGCATATCATGCCGATCTTCTACGGGATGCGCAACGCGGGGATCGAGATCATCGATATGCGCCATGAATGCGCGGCGATCTACGCAGCCATCGCGTACACGCGTGCCACGGGGAAAACAGCGGTGGTGGTGACGACCGCCGGGCCGGGCGTGGGCAATACGCCAGCCGGGATGATGGAGGCGGAGTCGCTGGGCATACCCCTTCTTCAGATCGGCGGTGCGGTCGCCATGGGAATGAGAGACACCGGCGATCTGCAGGACATGTCGACCCTGAATGTGATGGAGACATGCTCCAAATGGGCCCGCAAGGTCACCAGCACCGAACGTATCCCTGAGTACGTGTCCATCGCCTTTCGGCACGCCATGGATTCCAACCCGGGCCCGGTTTACCTGGAAATCCCCACGGACCTCTGCTTTGCCCAGGTGGCGGAGGAAACCGTGAACTTCCCGTCCAACTACCGTACAGGAGCCATTCCCTACGGTGACCCCGCGCTGGTCGATTCGGCGGCCGAGCTCCTCGTCAATGCCGAGAGGCCTGCCGTGATGATCGACGACGGGGCACGGTTCGGTCTGGGAGATCAGGCGGGAGCCGTTGCGGCGCTTTCAGACCATCTGAAGATGCCGGTGGGGCTTACCGGACACGCCTGCCGCGGGCTCTTCGGTGATGAATACGAGAACCCGCTGCTGAGGATGAATGCGGCAGGCATGGCGGATGTGGTGCTGGCCCTGGGCTGCCGGTTTGATTTCCGGTTGGGGTCGGGCAAGGGGATCCCCGCGGATGCGAAGGTCATTCAAGTGCACACGGACATGCGGCAGATAGGCTTCAACCTGCGGGCGGACATTGGAATCGTCGGGGGCGCCGGGCCCGTTGCGAGTCAATTGCTGGAAGCGGTCAAGAGCAAACGAGAGCAGCCTGCCGATGTCCCATGGACCGGTCCCCCAATGACAAGAGATGCGTCCAGCCTTCCCGAACCGTATCAATCGCAGGAGATGCCCTGCCATCCCGCACGCTGTGCGGGTGAAGTAGCGAGGTTTCTCGAGGAGGAAGCCCGGGACTGGACCCTGATCTGCGACGGCGGAGAGGCGTCGGTATGGATACAGATCGCGGCGACAGCGTACCGTTCCGGCCAGATCCATGCGACGGGCGCCAACGGAACGATCGGCACCGGCCCGGGCCTGGCCGTCGGAGCGTGGGCGGCAAACCGCAAACCGGTACTCTGGTACACCGGTGACGGGAGTTTCGGTTTCCATGCCATGGAACTGGATACCATGGCCAGGTTGGGCGTACCGGTCGTGTGCGTGATCTCCAATGACTCGGCCTGGGGCATGATCAGGCTCGTGGAGAGGTTCATCCGGCCCGATGAGGTCGAGACGAAGGGCCAGTGCAATGTGGAGCTTCACCACATGAGGTCTTATGAGAAGATGGTCGCCATGTGGGACGGGCATGGTGAGCGTGTAACGGATCCGGCGGAGATCGTGCCGGCCATCAAACGGGCCGTGGCGAACGGGAAGCCGTCGATCATCAATGTGGAAGTGGACAAAGTGAGCCTGTCGCCCTTTATCGCGGGCTACGCGGAGATGGTCAAACCATCCGAAGGATAGAATCAAGAGAAATGCATCCATGAATTCCATACGAAACTTCAGCATCATCGCACACATCGATCACGGCAAATCCACGCTGTCCGATCGTCTGATCCAGCACGTCGACCTGGTGGAAGACCGGGAGTTCCGCGACCAGATCCTCGACACGATGGACATCGAGAGGGAGCGTGGCATCACGATCAAGAGCCAGACCGTGAGCCTGCCCTATACGAACGAGCAGGGAGAGACCTTCGAGCTGAATCTGATCGATACCCCGGGCCACGTGGACTTCTCATACGAGGTGTCCCGGGCCCTTGCCTCCTGTGAGGGCGTGCTCCTTCTGATCGATGCCGCCCAGGGAGTGGAGGCCCAGACCATCGCCAACCTGTACGCCGCCCTGGAGCACGACCTGACGATCATTCCGGTGATCAACAAGATCGACCTCATTGCAGCGGACGTGGATCGCACCAAGGAGCAGATCGAGAGCGAGCTGGGTCTCGATTCGGACACGGCCCTGCTCTGTTCCGCCAAGGAGGGGACCGGGATCCAGGAGATCCTCGATGCGGTGACGGTTCAGATTCCTCCTCCCACCGGCAACCCGGAGGCGCCACTGACCGCGCTCGTCTTTGATGCCAATTACGACTCCTTCAGAGGCACCATCGTGAGCTGCCGGGTCTTCGACGGCGCGGTGCGGCCCGGGGACGTGATACGGCTCATGTCCAACGGAAGCACCTACAGGGTGGAAGAGGTGGGATTATTTCGCCTGCACCGCGAGCCGAGGAAAGTGCTCAACGCCGGCGAGGTGGGCTATCTGATCGCGGGGATCAAGACCGTGAGTGACACCAGGATCGGAGACACCATTACGCTGGACTCGAATCCGGCGCCGGACCCGTTGCCCGGCTTCAAAGACGTGAAACCGGTGGTCTTCTCATCGGTCTACCCGGTCGCTTCCGATGACTACCCGGCCCTGTCCGAGTCGCTGGAGAAATACAAGCTCAACGACGCATCGCTCATCTATCAGAAGGATTCCTCTGCAGCCCTGGGCCAGGGGTTCCGAGCCGGATTCCTGGGGCTCCTGCACCTGGAGATCGTGCAGGAGAGGCTCGAGAGGGAGTACAGCCAGACGATCATCATGACGATCCCGAGCGTCCAGTACCGCTTTTCGCTCAAGGATGGAAACACGGTCGAGGTGGACAACCCCCAGTACTACCCCGACCCGATGCTGATCGAGAAGGCGGAGGAGCCCTTTGTGAGGGCGAGCATCCTGATCCCGGAGCGCTATATGGGTGCGGTCATGAGTCTGTGCCTGGAGCGCCGAGGTGAGAACCCCCAGTATAACTACCCCACCCCCGGCAGGATCGAGGTCACGTGCGAGGTTCCGTTGGCAGAGGTGATCTATGAGTTCTACGACAAGCTGAAGACGGTTACCCAGGGGTACGGTTCTTTCGATTACGATATGATCGGGTACCGGACAAGCGACCTGATCAAGCTGGACATCCTCGTCAACGGGGAGAAGATCGACGCCTTTTCCATGATGATTCACAGGGAACGTGCAAGGCCCCGTGCCCTGCATATCTGCAATCGGCTCAAGGAAGAGATCCCCCGGCACATGTTCAAGATCGCGATCCAGGGCGCCATCGGCGGAACCATCATCGCCCGCTCCACGATTCCACCCTTCCGAAAGGATGTGACCGCCAAGTGCTACGGCGGTGACATCACGCGAAAGAGAAAGCTTCTGGAGAAACAGAAGAAGGGTAAGAAGCGCATGAAGATGGTCGGCGCGATCGAAATTCCGCAGAAGGCCTTTGTGAGCGTGTTTCAGGCCGAGGAGAAGTGAACACGCCATGACAACCACGGTAGAAAAACCCGCTGGGCTCTACGTTCACGCCCCCTTCTGCCGGAAGAAGTGTCGGTACTGTGATTTCTATTCGCTCCCATCCCCGTCCGGGATCGGCGATTGGCTTCGAGCCCTGGAGCAGGAAGCTGTGCTCTACAGGGATCGTTTTTCCCTGTTCGACACCTTGTATCTGGGTGGCGGTACGCCGACGATGCTCGGCTTGGACGACTTCGCCAGCCTTGTGGAGATCCTTCATAGGAATTTCGCCTTCTGCCCGGAATCGGAGATGAGTCTGGAGGCGAACCCGAATGACGTGACCCGCGACAAGTTGCTGTTGTTTAAGGATCTCGGTTTCAACAGGATCAGCCTCGGCGTGCAGTCCATGGATGACAAGGAGCTTTCGTTCCTCGGCCGGACACACACGGCCCGGCAGGCGGCCCGGGCCATGGAACGGATCCGGGAGAGCGGATTTCCCGGGTTCGGGATCGACCTCATATTCGGGCTGCCGGATCAGACCGAGGAGGATTGGACGAAGACCCTTGGTGAAGCTCTCGCATTCTCGCCTCATCACGTATCCTGCTATCAACTCACCTTGAGCCAGGGGACTCCACTGTGGGAGATGCGGGAGGCGGGCCTTTTCCTGATGCCGGAGGAGGAACAGGAGAGACGGCTCTTTCTGGCCGCCTCCGAGTTGCTGGAAGCGCAGGGCTTCATCCACTACGAAGTCTCGAACTTTGCCAGGGGAGACCACCACGTCTGCCGTCACAACGCGAAGTACTGGGGACGGGCCCCCTATCTGGGCCTCGGACCTTCGGCTCACTCGTTCGACCGGGGCGCCCGGTGGTGGAACCATCGTTCGGTCAAGCAGTACTGCGAGGACCTGCGCCTGGGCAGGAGGCCGGTTCAGGGATCCGAGCGTCTCTCGCAAGAGCAGGCGATCCTTGAAAGACTCTCCCTGCAGCTGAGAACGAGAACGGGAACATCCCTCCGGGAGCTAGACGGGTACGAAAAGGCGGACCAGGTTCTTCCGGGCCTGCTCGAGGCGGGGTTGCTGGAAGTCATCGGCGAAAGGGTCGTGCCCACCCGCGAGGGCTTCCTCGTTGCGGACAGCCTGCCGCTCACATTTTTCTAGACCTGCCCCGGCACCATCAAGGACAGCGCGGATCAGCCTGCTGTGCCGCTATGATGAATGCATCATCTATGAAGGGCGGAAGCGGATCACAACCGTGCGTGTCCTCGCAGATCAGGTCCCATTGCGGGGCCGCCTTGTTGTGGCATTCGAAACAATTACCACCCAAGGGGTTCACGGTCTGTGCCGCCCCACGCGTCTGGATGACTGTGCCCGTCTCACTCACCACGAGGAAGAAGAACTCCCAGTCGTTGGTCGTGGGGTTCCAGCCGGGCGCACGCTTGACCATCGCCTCGGCCGGGAAGAGCTGGACGATGGTCCCCGGAGGGAATGTGCCACCCGTGGGCGAGTTTGCGACTGCGAGGGCCTCGGTCAAATAGCCCCTCTTGTTGGTGAGGTAGTAGAGGTTCACCTGCGTCCAGTTGAGGATGCATTCAAAGTCGTCCCCGGTCATATTCAGGTCGTCCGGGTCGCACGTAGGCTCGTTCGCGTTGTCTGTCTTTCCGTTGCAGTCATTATCCACGCCGTCACTGCAGGTTGCATCACCGAAGGGGCCTTCGCCTGCGGCCGGATTCACGTCCGGATCGGTGTCGTCGCAGTCAAGGCCGGGAAAAGTGCAGCCCGAGGAGGCGGGGTCTCCGAATCCGTCGCCGTCATTGTCAATACACTCGGGAGGGGCCCACGTCTGCTGGCCTAGGAGGAACATGGAACACAGAGCAACGATCCCTATCCAGACAAGAATGACTTTACGATGGAGCATGGTGTGTCCTCCTCGGCAGGATTTTTCCGGAGTGGTGCGCCTTGCACAAGATCAGGTTAGATCTAAGAGCCTCCACATGTCAAAACGGAATCGAGGAGGCTATGCGGTTCCCCTGGTCTTCGAGAGACTCGATGGTTCATTCGGCCGGAGAGCCGGGGTGGAACTTGGGTTCTAAACGTGATAGACCAAATAAAGAACCCATAGAGTAAAGATCTTGTCCCAGCTCAATGTTGATGACCCATCTGGAGGGAGGTAGACGAATGGCACTGATCTACGAGAAGAAGGAAGGGATTGCCTATCTGACACTGAACCGGCCCGAGGCCCGAAACGCCCTGGATCCGGAGACGATTCTCGAGTTGCGGGATGCGTGGATCGATTACAGGGACGACAAGGACATGCGCTGCGCGATCATCACCGGTGCGGGGGACAAGGCCTTCTGTTCCGGCGCAGACCTGGGCAGGCTGATCCCCCTGTTCACGGGTGCAAAGAAACCGGAGACCGAGGCGGACAAGGAGGTGGCGAAGAACCCCCTGATTGTCGGAGATGCCCTGCTCAAGGAGGTCGAGCTGTACAAGCCCGTCATCGCGGCCATCAACGGCCATGCCATCGCGGGGGGCATGGAGATGCTCTACTCCACCGATCTGCGGATTGCTGCGGAAGGCGTCAAGCTGGGGCTTCAGGAGGTGAAGTGGGCGATCTTTCCGATGACCGGCTCCACAGTAAAGTTGCCCCGTCAGCTTCCCTACGCCAGGACCATGGAACTCCTGCTCACCGGTGAATTGATGGATGCCCGGGAGGCCTACGAGCTCGGCTTCCTGAACCGGGTCGTGCCCAGGGACAAGGTGATGGAAGAAGCCGAGAGGCTGGCCCGGATCATCGCGGACAACGGTCCCCTGGCGGTCATGGCTCTGAAGAAGTCGGTGCTTCAGTGCACCGGCCTGACCATCCCGGAGGGGATGGCCAAAGAGATCGAGATCGGGGGACCCGTGTTCATGACCAAGGATGCCCAGGAGGGCCCCCGGGCGTTCAAGGAGAAACGGAAGCCCGATTACAAGGGAGAGTAGGTCCCGCCGGTAAAATCCGGGAGGGGTTGACAAAGGCCCCGGGAAGTTGGAAGCTTAACCTAATTGACGGTTGCAGGCTGATAACAAAAGGAATTGGGGTTCCACCGCTCAGATGCAGGTCGTTTGAGCGGTTTTTTTTGTGGTGGGGGACCCGGCGTTTCAGCCACCAGGAAGCAACAAGAAGGGAGCTGTAGAACATGGAGAAAGAAACAGGCGTCGTGAAGTGGTTCAACGAGCGCAAGGGGTTCGGCTTCATCGTTCGGGATTCCGGGGAGGGCGACATCTTCGTGCATCACTCCGCCATCATGATGGAAGGGTTCAAGACCCTGAATGAAGGCGACCGTGTAGAGTATGTCGTCACGCAGGGCCAGAAGGGACCGGCCGCCGGGGAAGTGAAGAAGCTGTAGGCCCGGTTCTGTCCTTGGTATATGAAGTGTAATCTCCTCTCGACCTTGTCGAGAGACTGTGGTTGTTCCTGCCTTTTCCTATGGCTGAGGCGAGTCCTCGAGCATCAACCACGCATTTCCTGGTGTTTCTGGGGGATTCCTTGGCCTCTGACGTTCCTGCACGCAGAACGACCCTTTCCTCGGATCTGCTTTCCGAAGCAAGCCGGTACACGCTCGGAGAGGAGATCGCCAACAGCGTCACCCACGGGATCGGCGCAGGGCTCAGCATTGCCGCGCTCTCGGTCCTCGTAACCTTTGCCGGTCTCTTTGGTGACGTATGGCGAGTGGTCAGCTTCAGCATTTACGGAGCCTCGCTGATCCTTCTTTATCTCGCGTCCACCTTTTACCACAGCTTTCAATCGCCAAGGGTCAAGGCGGTCTTCCGCGTACTCGACCATTCCGCGATCTTTCTGCTCATCGCCGGGACCTACACACCCTTCACCCTCGTCAACATGAGGGGTGCCTGGGGGTGGACGATCTTCGGACTGATATGGGGCCTGGCGATCTTCGGCATCCTTCTCGAAGTGTTCTTCATGGACCGATTCAAGGTACTGACCATGGCGACCTATGTCGGTATGGGATGGTTGGTGATCATTGCCCTCAAGCCTCTGCTCTCCGCGGTCCCCGTGGGCGGAATGATCTGGCTCGGCATCGGGGGTCTCACCTACACCCTCGGGGTCGTCTTCTATCTCTGGGAAGGGATCCCCTTCAACCACGCGATCTGGCACCTCTTCGTTCTGGGCGGCAGCGTCTGCCATTTCTTCTGTATCCTGTTCTACGTCCTGCCGGTGACCAGCGTCTGAAAGAGCCATCCCCGCCCAATTCCTGTTGATCGACTCCGGCAGTGCATGCTTTGAGCCGCCGGAGACCTCGATCGATGGTTCCTGAGAGATCCCACGATGTAGAAGGAGATCTCCATGAGATGTGTGTGAGTGACCGCACTTGCGGCTCTATTTGCGTTGCTTGCGATGAGCCCGGCAACGCGTTCGACAGGCTGAAGTACATCTCCTTCAACTGGGGTGTCATGTTCAAGTTCCATTGATCCGCTTTTCCGCTCAAGAAGGGTAACCCTCCCATTCAAAAGATACGAGCTGGACCCACCTCTCTCGAATTTTTCTGGATTCATCACGAAGTTCTGTATAAAATACCCTCCGATTGAGTCCGGTTTTTTCCCGCCCACCCCCGGTCCTATCCTCAGAAGACGGAAAGGGAGGAGAGAGAATGAGAGCCTCACGATTCATGGTGATTCTTGTCCTGTTTCTCGCGATGGTTGTTTGTTATGGGCCGATCGGATGCGGGGAGGATGAAGAGCCCGTTCAGCAGGCAGGTGGTGCGGTCAAGATGTACTGGGCGGCGGAGAATATCTACCGAGCCGATACGGACGGTTCAAACGTGGAAGAGATCGTCAGCGGATTGAGACACCCTACCTTTCTGGCTGTGCATAAAGCAGGCGAGAGGATCTATTGGTTGGACGCCGTCTTGGAGGAACCGGGTATGATGCAGAGGGCCGGACTGGACGGATCCGATGTCGAGGATGTCATCACGGACCTCGGCTATCCGGCAGGGATCGCCTTGGACCCAGCCGGCGGCAAAGTCTATTGGACCGAATGGGTTACTGACTCGGGCAAGATCCGTCGGGCCAACCTGGATGGGTCGAGCCCGGAAGATGTGCTTATGGATCTGATCGGGCCGACCTGGACGGCTCCAACGTTGAAGACCTGATCGTTCCAGGGGAGGGCTACTTCCCCACCCCTAACGGTATTGCATTGGACAGCGCAGGCGGAAAAATGTACTGGACCGACCAATTCGAAGATGACATCCGTCGGGCGAACCTGGATGGGTCGGACATGGAATTGCTGACCTCGACCGAGAACAGCCCCGCCGGGATTGCTCTGGAAATCCGATAGCGATCTACTTGAAGAGCTTCCCGAAGACACTGGCCAGGGTGTCGATGAGATCGACCGGGGATTCGGATGGAGAGGAGGAGAGGAATCCGTCCATGGTGCCCGCGGAGCGCGTCTCGCGGTAGGCGTGCATTCGTTCCTGCTGCTTCTTCTCTTCTTCTCTTCTCTGCCGGACGCGCTCGTGGAGGAGCTGGCCGCCCGCCTTCTTCCAACCCAGAAGCCGCTTCAACTCCCCGTTGTCGAGCCATACACCGTGGGTCTTGCACTGATCCACGATCACTCCGCTCCGGTAGCCGAAGTTGGCGCGGTGCATGAACTGGCTGCAGACCGGACACTTGCGATAGACGATCTTGTCCTCAACCTCGCCCTGCTCGCGGACGAGGATGTCGATCTTCTTCCGGTTGATGGAGAAGACGTTGGAGACGCTCTTGTCCATCAGGGCCTCCAGCTCGCCGGGATCGAAGAACAGACCCATGCATCGGTCGCACCGCTCGATGTAGAAACTACCCTCCACCTCCAGGTCCAGGCTGTGAAGCGGGATGTCGCAGTCCGGGCAGATGCGGTTCGAGTCCGGCTTGTTTACCGTGAACTCATGGATTCCCTTCAGGTCCACGTCGTTCTGGGAGCCGCAGTATTCGCATACTCCGACCTGGGGGGGCAGGGGAGCCGAGCAGGCGTTGCATCTGGCCATCAGGAGAGTCCTTCCGGGAAGGTGATCCTTACATCCTGCTCAGGATCTCTTTCTTCTTTGCCGTGTATTCCTCTTCCGTGATCAACCCGGTCTCGTGCATCTCTTTGAGCTGCCGCAGGGTGGTGAGGGGGTCGGCTGCCCCGGCAGCGGGTGCTCCGGGCGGTTGAGGCCTTGTCGGGTCGCCCATGGCTCCGGACATCATCTGCCCGAATCCCATGCCCGCGCCCACACCCATGCCGATGCCTGCCGCGCCGCCTTCGTTGCGTGCCGCCTCGCGCATGGCCTCCAGCTGCTGGATCTGGGCGTAGTTCAGGCCAGCGGCCTGCGCGGCCCTGGCTTCCGCCGTGACGTCCGCAATCCGGTTGATCCGGTCGATCGTGTCCTCGTCAAAGGCCGTGCCCTCGATCCTGAAATCGGTGATCTCGAAACCGAGCTTCTCGAATTCAGGACCCAGCTTCTGTGCCATGTCCGATGCGACCTCCTCCCGGTGCGCATCGATCTCCGCATAGGAGAATTTCGCTTCCGCCAGATAGTCGGACAGGGGCTGGATCAGACGAGTATTCATGACGGCACGGAAGTCCTCGACCCAGTAAGAGCTGCCCCCACCCACCACGTTCACGAAGAAGCCGTGCGGGTCGGTGATGCGGAAGCTGTAGTTCCCGTAGGCGCGCAGGCCCACCGGGAAGTGGTATTTCGGGTCGTCGTATTTGATCAGACTCGTAGTGCCCCACTTCTGGTCAAGGATCTTCGTCTTCCGGAAGAAGTAGATGCCGACCTTGTGCTCACTCTCGAAGAACTGCATGAACTTCTTGACCGTGGTCCAGAAGGGGATGTTGTCCGTCTGGAGGTTGACGAGGCATTCCTCGGAGAGAACGGACTGCACTTTTCCTTCATAGACGAAGATGCACCCCTGCCCCGGGCCCACGATCAGCTTGGAGGCATTCTTGATCTCATCGCCGTTGTCGGACCACTGGTGAAACAGGGCGTTCGTCCCCGGGTCGGTCCACTCGATCACGGACCTGAGCTGGCGTCGAATATTGTCAATCAGATTCATGGGTTCCTCCCGGCTGAGAAGGGTTCTTCCTTCTCTTCGAACCGATCCCCGCATTTCTTTAGGGCCTGTCGCTCCGGATGGTCCACCCACTGAATTTCGTTGACCCGGAGAAGCCGAATGCGCTACCATGGTATCTCTAATAAGTAAAACGACGTGTTGAAATATTCCTTGGTGGGGGGAAGAAACTATGACAGGGTCAACCCGTGTCCTTGCCCTTTCGCTTGCCCTGCTCCTTTGTTCCGTTTCCTTCGCGTACTCCCAATACACGATCGTCCAGCTCACGGATAACGATAACGACGTCGGCTACGTGGGGCAGATCATCGACGTTTCGTCCCAGATCAACGAGAGCGGCCAAGTTGTCTGGCTTGGATGCGACACGAGCAACTGCTACCCAGGGGGAGACGGGGACTATGAAGTCTTTCTCTACGATGGTTCGAGTACGATCCGGCTCACGGACAACGACTCCGATGATCGTGACCCAAGGATAAACGACAGTGGATACGTGGTTTGGGATGGGTGCGACGGTGGAACGGGCTGGGAGTGCACCGGTGGAGACCATGAGGTTTTTCTTTACGACGGAACGGGTACGGCACAGCTCACGGACAACGATCGAAACGACACCCGGCCGGTGATCAACAATCACGGGTACGTTGCCTGGATAGGAGAGGACGGAGCAAGCCACCAGATCTTCTTCTATGACGGCACCACAACGACACAGATTGCCGACCACGATCGCAATTTCATCGTTCTCGATATGAACGAAGGCGGGGATGTGGCTACGCACGCACCGGTCGGAGAGGACATGGAGATCTTCCTCTGCAATGAAACAGGCGCGACCCAGATTACGAACAACGAGTTTGCCGATGTCTATCCCAGGATAAACGATAGTGGTCAAATGGTCTGGTATGGATGTGACACCACGGATTGTAGTTCGCAGGGAGACGGAGACCACGAGATCTTCCTCTATGACGGAGCGAGCACGACCCGTATCACGGATACCCGATATGACGACCGCAGCCCCAGGATCAACGAGAGCGGGCATGTGGTCTGGAACCGAGTCTACCTGCTGGGCTCCCAAGTCTTCCTCTACGACGGAGTGAGTACAAGTGAACTTACGGGCTTTGACTACGATGCGGCTAGGCCGGAGATCAACGCCAGCGGGCACGTGGTCTGGCATGAAGAGGACGGCCACGACCATGACATCTTTCTCTACGACGGAACGAGCACGACCCGGATCACGGACAACAGTGTTGATGACCGGTTCGCGGGGATCACCGACAGCGGCTATCTGGCCTGGTATGCAGAGGGGTCGTACGACTACGAAGTCTTCCTCGCCGTGCCTTGCTCGCTGGAGGATGACCACGACGGGGACGGGTACGTGAACCCTTCGTGCGGCGGAGATGACTGCGACGATTCCAACCCGAATATCCACCCCGACAATCCGAATACATACTGCGACTGTGTGGAACCCGACGCGCAGGGAACCGACGAGATCTGCGGGGACGGTGTGGACAATGACTGCAACGGCGTTGCCGAAGACAAGGACGAGGACCGAGACGGATCCATTGACCAGGCATGCGGAGGCGGTGACTGCGACGATTCGAACCCACTTATCTATCCTGAGAGCGGCAATTCCTACTGCGACTGTGAAGATCCTTGGCCTGAAGGTACGGATGAAGTCTGCGGTGACGGTGTAGACAATGACTGCAACGGCGCTGTGGACGACAGGGATATGGATGGCGACTGGTACCTGGCCCCGGCATGCGGTGGAAGTGACTGCGATGACTCGAATCCGGAGGTGAACCCCGGGGAATGGGAAACCATAGGGAATGGAATCGACGATGACTGCAATTCCAGAACACCGGCCTGGGCTCCCGCTGCAGTCGTTTCGTCGCGGCATCACGCACCTTCCGTGCGGACGAATCTCCTGTTATGCCTGGCACTCCCCATGGGTGGATTGTTCTTGCTGAGAATTCTGCGCAGGAACAGGCAGGCCTGACCCACAATATCGCGCGGGACCGGGGTCGGACCAAGGCAAGTATTTGATCTTAATAGAAATTTGAGGCGAGACGCCTAGTCGTCTCTCCGGGCGAGCATGACCATCTGTGAATTCGGATAGAGATGATCCGTAACATATCTCATGGCGATCTTCTTCAGATTTGGGTCCTCGTTCTTGGCTTTGTACCCATTTCGAGTGTAGACGACTGAAAAGCCGCATTTCTCCAACAAGATGCTGAGCGATGGTTTCGAAAAATAGAGAAGATGGTGATCGGTTGCATAGTGTGCTCCGATTCGGCGCCTCCGAATCCGTTTTCTTTCCAGATAGGTCTTTGCTGTCGATGAAAGGGATCGCATGTTGGGCACACCCACAAAGAGATGCCCCTTTTCGTTGAGTAGACCTCGTAATGTCTTGATCGTATGCACAGGGTCCTTGACGTGTTCGAGGACATGGTACAGGTAGATCAGGTCGAACCTACGTCCTTCCCAGTCAAGGTCTTCGAATGAGCCGCACTTGATTTCGACATCGTAGACCTTCTCTACCTTTTTCGTGGTTTCACAATCAACGTCATAGCCGACGACTGTCCAGCCCCTTTGTCTGGCCGTGTTCATGACACGGCCGACGCCACAACCGTAGTCAAGCAACTTGCCCTTCTGGGGCAGGAAGGTTTCGATCTTCTTCAAATAGAAATCATGGGCGTGAGAGGTGGGCTCTCGTTCGATCTGCGAATGGTGTGAGTAATACCCTGCGTAGAATTCAGTCAGGTATTGATCCGAATATTGAGGATTCATGAATTGAAATCTGCACGCTTCGCAAATGGATATTCGATTCTGACGCAGATCGGAGTGATAGAATCTCGTCTGGGCCGAACCGCAGATCGGGCAATTTTCCAAAACAGGATCGTACTTCATGACCCGGAATGACTCCTCTGCCGGTCGCTGTCAGGATTGAAGAGCATAACACATCTGCCGCTCAAGTAGCACGAGACTCAATACGGATCCTCCCGAGTCAATGTCATGTCTTGATTATCATTGCCTGTTCCTGCAAAGATGAGGACGTTGGCCATAGGGCACCGTGAGAAAGGTGCTCCTCGTCCCCCGACGGGATCCCAGCGGATCCGAAACGAAAGGCGAACGCAATGAACAGGCGCGAGTTTCTCAAGATGATGTCCTTGGCTTCGGCCGCGGCTCTTCTGCCCTCCGGCCTGATACGCGCAATGGAGGCGGTTCTTCAGCCGACCCTTGGCCACCGGGTGAGTCTTGCGGGGATAGCCCGGGGATCGCAGGAGGGCGATCTGGCGCTGGCAGTGCGGGCAGCGGCTGAAATGGCGACGGATTTCTCGTGGCTGTCCCGCGGGGACACGGTCCTGATTAAACCCGTTGTGAACTCAGGAAATCCGTATCCAGCCACGACCCACGCGGCCGGGCTGAAGGCAGTGATCTCGCTTCTCAAAGAAAAAGGGGCAGGGCGCGTCATCGTCAGCGACATGTCGGGCATTGAACACGTGAAACTCTCGCCGGAAAAGATGAAAGGCAGTTCGCGGGAACTGATGAAATCCTGTGGTGTGGCAAGGGCTGCCGAGGAGGCCGGGGGCGAGCTCTACCTTCCGGAGGAGGATGGGTGGGATGCGTTCTTCGAGGACGGGCCCATTTCGGGAGCCAACTGGAAGGCCGGGCTGATGATGCCCAAGATCGTTCGGGATGTGGATCATATCGTCCTGCTGCCCCGGTGCAGCAGACACATCCTGGCCGGCTCTACCCTGGGGATGAAGGCGGCGGTCGGATACTGGCGGACGGACACACGACTGGAGTACCATCATGACGCGGCCACCCTGCACGAAAAGACCGCCGAAGCCAACACCGTTACGAGTCTGACGGAGAAGCAACGCCTCACCTTGACTGTAGCCGACGAAGTGCAGGCTACGTTCGGCCCGGACAAGGGGTTCGTGGTGTCGCCGGACACGGGTATTGTCTTCGCGTCCGAATCGTTGGTTGCCCACGACATGGTTTCGCTGGCCTGGCTCCTGGAGAGCAGGCGTGCCGTGCCGGACGGAGAGAAGAAGGGCCGCAGGGATCCATATACCAGCCAGATGATCGTCAACATGGGCAACAAGTGGGTCGTCAAAATACTGGGGGGTATGGGACAGGCGATGGGGGCGGAGCGGCTTGAACGGAACGATCTGGATACGATCTGGGATGACCGTGTCCTCAAGCGGGCCTTCGAGATCGAAGGTGGTATCCCCGCGCTCGACCTCAAGGAGGCCAACGCCGCACTGCCCTCAGATGTGAAACGGAAACTCGCCGCGATGACGACGAAACCAAACGTCGATCCCACCTGATGATCTGAAGGGCGCGCGAGCGATCTAGGCGACCGTAATATCTTCGGAGAGATAGACGTCCTGGATCGTATTGAGGATCTGGATCCCGTCCTTCATCGGTCTCTGGAAGGCTTTTCTTCCGGAGATGAGTCCCATGCCGCCGGCGCGTTTGTTGATGACGGCAGTCTTGGCCGCATCTTGAAGATCGTTCTTTCCCGATGCACCGCCCGAGTTGATGAGCCCCGCACGTCCCATGTAGCAGTTCACGACCTGATACCGGGTGAGGTCGATCGGGTGATCGGAGGTGAGCTTGCTGTAGACCGCTTTGTGGGTCTTGCCGAACTTGACGGCCGTGTACCCACCATTGTTTTCCGGAAGCTTCTGCTTGATGATGTCCGCTTCGATGGTCACACCCAGGTGGTTCGCCTGCCCGGTGAGATCGGCGGCGACGTGGTAGTCCTTGTCCTGCTTGAAAGCGTCGCTCCTCAGGTAGCACCAGAGGATGGTCACCATGCCCAGTTCGTGGGCGCGGGCAAAGGCCTCTGAGATCTCTTCTATCTGCCGACGGGAATTCTCCGAGCCGTAGTAGATGGTAGCCCCCACGGCGGCGCAACCCATGTCAAAGGCCTGCTCCACGGACGCGAAGAGCCTCTGATCGTGCGTGTTCGGATAGGAAAGCAGCTCGTTATGGTTGAACTTGAGGACGAAAGGGATCTTGTGAGCATACCGGCGGGCAACAGCCCCGAGGACTCCCAGAGTAGAAGCGACCCCGTTGCAGCCCCCCTCGATGGCCAGTTTCACGATGTTTTCCGGGTCGAAGTAGATCGGGTTCGGTGCAAAGGATGCGCCTCCGGAGTGCTCGATTCCCTGATCGACCGGAAGCAGGGAGAGATAGCCGGTTCCGGCCAGCCGGCCCGTGCCGAACAACCAGGACAGGTTCCCGAGGACCTTGTTCGGTCGATCGGTCTGAATGAAGACCCGGTCGACGAAATCAGGGCCCGGCAGGTGGAGTTGTTTCTTTGGGACGGTCTTGCATTTGTGATCGAGCAAATACTTGGCTTCGTCCCCCAAAAGTTTGACGATACTGTCCATCGCAGTCTCCCCCTGATCGTGAGGTTTGTTTCGGATTCATCGGATAATACGGATTTAGATGGTTTCGATCCGGGGGATGATTCAGGACCGGGCCCGGCGCAGAATATGCGGGCTACAGCCCCAACTCGGCATGGATGGACTGCATGGCCTGCAGGCAGATCAGAGCGAATTCGTTCAGGGGGATCGGTATCGCTTCGCACTCCCGGATGATGTCCCTGTCGACCGAAGCGGCGAAGGCTTTCTCCTTCATCCGTTTGAGGATGGATTTCGGTTTTACGCTGGCGAGTTTCTTGTCCGGGTATACGAGGGCTGTTGCGATGATCAGGCCCGTGATCGTCTCGCCGGCGGCCAGGGCATGATGGAAGGGCGTGGAACGCTTTCCGCCCGCGGATTTCTCGTTGTGCAGCCCGATCGCCTCGACCACTTCCGGGTCAACGCCTTCCTCCTTCAGCATCCGAACCGTCTCCCTGCCGTGGACACTCAGATCCGCGTTCGTCAGCTCTATGTCGAGGTCGTGCAGGAGCCCTGCCATCGCCCACTTCTGCCGGTCTTCACCCAGATGCTCTGCCAGGTCGCCGAGGACCGCCTCCGAGGCGAGGCAATGCTTGATCATGTTCGGGTTCTTGATGTGCTCCTCCAGCAGAGAAAGGGCCCTTTCTCGAGAAATGCCCAGAGTCATTGGAATCTCCCTTCTATCTCACCTACCTGATCGTTCAGGTTCGACTACGGCCAGGTAGACATGGTGCGACGTGGCGGTGCGTATCCTCTCGATTCCGCACTCCCGTTCCAGATGCCAGGTCCCGCCCCAGACGTCCTGTCCGAAGAACTCTATTCTGGAAGAGGCGAACCAGGTCTGGAGCAGAGCTTGGAATTCGTCGAAGAGCATCTCACTAAGGTGAAAAGGGTTCTCCTCCCCGTCCTGGTGCGCGCGGTTCGCAACCGAGACGACGAAGATCCCCTCCGGGGAAAGGACCCGCTGGACCGCCTGCATGAAGGCCGATATCGATTCGGGCGGCAGATGCTCCAGGACCTCCAGAGCGACCACCCCGTCGAAAGCCTCTTCCTCGAGTTCGTCCAGCCCGGTCACGTCTCCTACGGCAAAGCGGACGTCCGTATCTTCGAACAGGGACTCGGCCAGGCGCACCGCCTGCGGATCGCTATCCACGCCCAGGCATTCCTTCGCCTGCCGACCGAGGATGCGGGTCCCGTAGCCCGAGCCGCACCCTGCGTCCAGCACCCGTTTGCCGCGGCATCGCGTGGCTGCGAAGCCGTAACGGCGGGCATGCATCCAGTATGCGTGGAACGGTGCGGTGCCGGGGATGACCCGCTCTCCGGAGTAGGCCAGCTCCTGATCGGACAGGGGGGATTCGACGACCCTGGTTTGAAGCAGCCGGTGGATGACCTGCTGTTCGAGCATCTTCCTGACATTTCCCGGGATCGCCTGGAGATGAGGGGGGTAGCGGAATCGATTCTTCTGGAACTCGATTCCCTGAAGAAACAGCCTGTCGCCATCCGCATACAGGATGATCTCGCAGAGGTGATGGCCGAAATCGTCCAGGCTCCTCTCGATCTTGAGGTATGCGATCCGGACGCTCTCGTGTTGCGAGAAGAAGCCCGAAACGTCCTGCCCGCTGTACGGGTAGAGGGGCTCATCCAGCGCTTTCGCCGCATCCCGGGCGGCACGGCTCTTCTTGCTGCGGTTCTTCTTCATGCCTCTGGACGGTCCTGCGTCTGGAAATGGGGCTAATTCACGGGCGACCCCAGGAGCCCCCCGACCTCCCGTGCCAGGGCCGCCAGGACCTCTCCGGCTTCCCCCTGCAGGAAGAAGTCTGTGACCCTGTCTGTGTAGAGACTCTTCAGCCGGTTCACTTCGACAATGACGGCCCCGTACTCCTTGGCGACCAAAGGGATTCGATTCACCGGGGCGATGTCTCCGTGGGTGCATGCCACGACCATGACCTGTGCGTTTGCCGCGAGCACCTCGGCGGTGGATGCAGCCTCGATGTTCACCTGATCCCCGAACAGCGGCACCATCGGCTTGAGCACGTAGCCGCACCGGCAGGGGGGAGGGATCTTGCCTCCCTTCACCTCCTCCCATGTGTAGCGAGCCTCGCATTTCAAGCAGTGTAGCTGCCGCACGTTGCCGTGAAATTCGATCACGTTCTCCGAGCCGGCCGCCTGGTGAAGGCCGTCCACGTTCTGTGTGACGATCGCGGCCATTCGCCCGAGCCGGCCCAGGCTGGCCATGGCCTTGTGCCCCTCGTTCGGCTCCACCTGTTCCATCAGCCCGATCGCCTGGGAGAAGAAGCCCCAGACCTTTTCCGGGTTCTTCTCAAAGGCCTCCCGGCTGTCGATCTCCACCTCGAAGGTGGCAGGGTCGAAACCCTCCCAGAACTCGCCCATGGTCCGGAAGTCCGGGATGCCGCTCTCCGTGGAGATACCCGCCCCGGTGTACCCGATCACCACACGCGAATCAGCGATCGCCTTTGCAGCCTGCTCGATGAGGTTTTGCATCGATCTCTTCCCACGCTAAGTCTTCTGTTTCCTTCGTATTCAGCCACCCGTGCATCGAAATCTTACCAGCTTTTCCCGGACTTTGCATCGTTGCCTCCGGCGGATAAATCGAAGATAATACGCGAAATCATGTACTTTCGGGGGGATCATGGCGCGAGATCGAAAGATGACCCTGGCCGGGATAGGAGATTTCCTCACGAACGGGATCTGGAGTATTCCGGCCCGTGAACTGCCTGGAATGAAATCCTTCCTGATCCGGCAGGCTCGGATCTTCCTGCTGGCCGCGCGAGGGTTCAATGATGACAGGTGTCACCTGAGGGCCTCCGCTTTGACCTACTACTCCCTGCTCTCCGTGGTCCCTCTCGTGGCCATGGCGTTCGGGGTGTCCAAAGGGTTCGGGATCGAGAAGCGCCTGGAGAAACAGATTCTCGAGGCCCTTCCGAACCAGCGGGAGGTGGCGGTCCGGATCATCGACTATGCCCACACCTTTCTGGAGAACACGCAGGGCGGGATCATCGCCGGAGTGGGCGTGGCGGTCCTGTTCTGGGCCGTGATCCGGCTGATGGGAAACATCGAGAAATCCTTCAACGACATCTGGGGGGTTCGCAAGGGAAGATCCCTCGGAAGGAAGTTCGCAGACTATCTCTCCCTCATGATCATCGCCCCCCTGCTGTTCGTCATGGCGAGCAGCGTGACGGTGCTGATCACGAGCCAGGTCACGCTCATCACGGAGAAGATGGAGTTGCTGGCCGCCGCGGGGCCGCTCGTGCCCGGTCTGCTGAAGTTGTTGCCTTACGGCGCCGTCTGGATCCTGTTCACCCTGCTCTACGTTCTCATGCCGAACACGAGCGTGAAGATAAAGTCGGGGCTGCTGGGCGGCATCCTGGCCGGCACCCTCTACCAGCTGGTGCAATGGGTCTACATCAAGTTCCAGGTGGGGGTTTCGACCTACGGCGCAATTTACGGAAGCTTCGCGGCCCTTCCGCTCTTCTTGATCTGGCTGCAAACGAGCTGGCTGGTCGTTCTGCTGGGGGCGGAGATTTCCTTTGCAGAGCAGAATGTGGACACCTACGAGTTCGAGCCGGATTGCGACAAGGTGAGCAACAACCTGAAGCGGGTCGTCGCCCTTCGGCTCACGCAACTCTGTGTGCAGGACTTCCAGGCCGGCGAGAGTCCTCGCTCTGCGGAGCAGTTCTCAGCGTTTCTTGGGATTCCGATCCGGCTGATCCGTCAAGTCCTGTCGCATCTGACAGAGGCACGGGTTCTCTCGGAGGTCAAGACAGAAGCGGAGAAGACCGTGGCGTATCAGCCGGCACGCGCCATTGAATCGCTCACGGTCGGAGAGGTGATCCTTCTTCTGGATGAAAGCGGCGTGGACAAGATCCCCTACGAGGAGTCGCCGGAGTGGGAAAAGCTGACGCAGAGGCTCGATCTGTTCAACGAGAAGATCAGGGAATCCTCGGCCAACGTCGCCATTGGGGAGCTTTAGGGAGCCATGTACGAGCGCTCTCTTGCGTGCTATCATGCTGGACGGTGTGAAGACGGAAGAAGGTGGAAAGCAATAGCCGGAAACGAAAGGGGACGAGCATGGGTGCAGGCTATACGGGCAAGGTGTTGATGGTGGACCTGACCAAACGGGAGACGGAGACCCTGGAGCTCGAAGAGGACGTGTACAGGAATTTCCTCGGCGGGTACGGTCTGGGTGCGAGAATCCTGTTTGCCCACATACCGAAAGGCGCGGACCCCCTGGGTCCGGACAACGTTCTCGGGCTGACGCCCGGCCTGCTGACGGGTACCCCGGCGCTTTTCAGCGGAAGATACATGGCGGTCGGCAAATCCCCTCTGACCGGAGGGTGGGGCGATGCGAACGGCGGGGGCACCTTCGGGCCTGCCATCAAGAAGGCAGGATGGGACGGGCTCTTCTTCAAGGGCCAGGCGGACGGCCCGGTGTATGTTCTGGTTCAGGACGACAAGGTCGAGATCCGGGACGCAGCCGGCCTCTGGGGCAAGACGGTGAGCGAAACAGAGGCTGCCATCGATCAGGAGATTCCGGAGAAGAATCTCCACGTGGCTTGCATCGGTCCGGCAGGTGAGAGGCTTTCCCTGATTTCCGGCATTTTCAACGACGGCGGCCGTTGCGCGGCCCGGTCGGGGCTCGGCGCAGTCATGGGCTCGAAGAAGCTCAAAGCGGTGGTGGTCAAGGGAAGCACCAAGGTCGCGGTCAAGGACCCGGAAAGTCTGAAGGCGGCCAACAAGGATTTCCTCAAGCTCCTGAACGCGAGCCCTCAAGCCAAGATGTTCGACAAGCTTCCGGGCCTGGGCAGCGTGGCCCGGACCCTGGGACGCTTCTTTGGGAAGGCGAAGTTCCACACCAAGACGATGCCGCCCCTGTTGAAGAGCCTGCTCGAGCAGTACGGGACTCCCGGCTTCATGGGATTCTACTGTGCAACCGGAGAGGCGCCGATCAAGAACTGGGGTGGGGTTTCAGGAGAGTGCTTCCAGCCCGACAAGGCGGTCAAGATCTCGGACGATGCCGTTGTTTCGCTCGAGGTCAAGAAGTATCACTGCTCGAATTGCCCGGTCGGCTGCGGAGGGATCATCAAGGTGGAGGACGGGCCTTGGCCCATCGAAGAATCCCACAAACCGGAATACGAGACCCTGGCGGCCTTCGGGAGCATGTGCCTGGTCGACGATCTTCGGGCGATCTGCCAGGCGAACCAGGTGTGCAACATGGCGGGCATGGACACCATCTCGGCAGGGTCGGCGATCGCATTCGCCATGGAATGCTACGAGCAGGGGATCCTCACGAAGGAGGACACGGACGGAATCGATCTTCAGTGGGGCGACGCGAACGCGATGCTGGCACTTCTCGACAAGATGATCGCCCGCGAGGGATTGGGCGACATCCTGGCGGACGGTGTGAAGGTCGCCGCAGAGAAGATAGGAAAGGGTTCCGAGCAATACGCCATGCACTCCGGCGGCCAGGAGGTGGGTTATCACGATCCACGCATGGATCCCGGGTTCGCCACCGCCTACCAGTGCGAGCCCACGCCCGGCCGGCACACCATTGCCGCATATGCCTACCAGGAGATCCTCGATCTCCACAAGATCTTTCCGGGTGAGGCGGTGAAGGCCGTTCCCCAGATCGTCAGCAAGGGGTGGAGCCAGAAGGCGAAGGGCAAGGCGAAGCTCCAGTCGCTGAACAGCAAGTACATGCAACTGGTCAACAGCGCCGGCCTGTGCGAGTTCGGCATGCTGATGGGAGGCCCGAAGTTCCCGATCTTCAAGTGGCTCAACGCCGCCACGGGCTGGGACCTGTCGAACGAAAGCTACCTGGTCATCGGCGAGCGCATCCAGACCCTGCGGCAGGCCTTCAACGCCCGTGAGGGGGTGGGTCCGTTCCGGATGTCGAAAAGGCTGAAAGGGGAGCCGCCTCTTTCTGCGGGCCCGCTCAAGGGGATTACCTTGAACATGGACGACCTGGCCAAGGATTTCTACGAAGAGCTTCAGTGGGACCCTGAGACGGCCGTGCCCCGCAAGGAAACCCTGGAGAAGCTCGGGCTCGTGGACATAGCGGAGTCGCTGTAGACCGCATCTTGGACGAAGCCTTCCACCGCTCTCGGAAAGCAGTTTCACGCAATATGCGGTCTGGATCGAGCCGGACGGCTCAGGATCCCGGTGCGTATTGATAGAAGGCGACCAGCGCTGCGACGGCGAGAAGCCCTGTCACGATGAGTGACACGGGGAAGGCATATCTCTTCTGGCGAAGCCCTATCAGATAGATTGCCAGGCCGATCGGCGTACAAACGATGGCTGCGATCAGAACCGGAGCCACGTGCTCGATGAGATCCATGTTCCATCTCTGTCGCTGCACGGTCTGATAAATCTTGTCCGCGATGGTGGAGGATTTCGGCCTTGCCATCCCGACCAGGCAACCTGCCACGATCAGAAAGACCCAGCCCGCGAACTTGGTGAGCACGAGCAACACATATCCAAAGCCCTGATTCTCGGTGTTTCGTTTCTTCGAATCTGCCATGTCCCCGGCCCTGTGGATGGTTGTGTACCACTTGATGTTCGAATACCACAGGGCCTGATTGAGATGCAAGCTTTCACGATCTGCCCGGATCCAACAAAGATCTTAACTTTACTTGCCAAAACGACGATTGTTAGAATAGGCTGGCACGGACGGCCCGATGCAACGAAATCGAGATTCGTCACCCGGGAGGGCGCACCATGTTCTCACAAAAGACCTTTTCGCTCTGGATGGGTATTCTCCTGATTTCCGGTATCTTTCTCCTGGGCCAGGAGACCTGGCCGCCCCAGGACTGCGTGGACACAGACTCGGACGGCTACGGAAATCCGGCCTCGGTGTCGTGTACCTATCCTGGGTTCGATTGCAACGACGGCGACCCGGACGTGAATCCCGGGGCTGTAGAAATCTGTGACGACGGCGTGGACAATGACTGCGATGGCGACATCGATATGGACGACACGGGCTGCTCGCCCACGGGGGCCGTGATCGCCGACCACAACGCAGCGGCGGATTTCGGGCTCATACCGCAGAGCCGCATCGAGCAGGCGAAGGTCGATTTCCGGATCGCCTACGGTCATACCTCCCACGGCAGCCAGATCGTGAGCGGCATGGGTGTCCTGATGAACCTGGATGCCCTCTATTCCTACAGTACATCCGGCGGCCCCGGCATACTCTCCCTTCACGACCGTACTCCCAGCGGTGATCTTGGGAATCCGGACCGTACCACCTGGGCACAGAGAACAAGGGAACTCCTGGATGCACCGGGCAACGACCGAAACTTCATCATCTGGTCCTGGTGCGGGCAGGCCGACACGACCGAGGCGAACATCGATCTGTATCTCGGACTCATGGATGCACTGGAAGCAGACTATCCGGGCGTCACGTTCGTCTACATGACAGGGCATCTGAACGGGACCGGAGAAACCGGCAACCTCCATCTGAGGAACGAGCAGATTCGAGACTTCTGCAGGACAAACGACAAGATCCTGTTTGATTTTGCCGACATCGAGAGCTTTGACCCGGACGGCACCCCCTTTCTCGCCCTGGGCGCGGACGACAACTGCGACTATTCCGGCGGAAACTGGGCAACGGAATGGTGCAGCGCCCATCCCGGGCACGACCTCTGTCTTCCGTGCAGTTGTGCACACTCTCAGGCGCTCAACTGCAACCTGAAGGCAAGGGCCTTCTGGTGGATGCTGGCCAGGCTTGCGGGGTGGGACGGCACCCCCTGATCGTTGACAAGCCCCTCGGCGTGCTGTTAGATTTCCTGTAGATATGCTCGATAAGGTTACTCTCGTGCAGAACTCGTTCCCGGACGAAGTCGCAGGAGGTTTGAGGGATGAACGAAAAAGAAAGACTCAATGCCCTGGAGACGGCTCTCAACAACGAAATGAGGGAAAGGGCCTTCTACCTGAAACATGCGGCCCGGACAAAGAACCCGGTAGGGAAGGCGATGTTCAAGCAAATCGGCGACGAAGAGCTCGAGCACGCCGAGCGCCTGAAGGAGCTGCATGCGAAGTGGGAGAAGCAGGAGAAGTGGCCCGAGACCCTGCCGCTTCAGGTGAAGGACACGGTCGTCAAGAACCTACTCCTGGACTCGGTCAAGGAGGTGGACATAAAGAGCGGTGGAGACGACGACGACCTGGAGGCAATCCGGATTGCGATCGCTTTCGAGGCGAAGGGCGCGGAGAGCTACGCAAAGCTAAGGGACAGCGTGGCGAATCCGAAGGAAAAGGAGTTCTTCTCCCTTCTGGCGCAGATCGAGAATGAGCACTACCTGTCCCTCAAAGAAGTCGAAGAGTTCATGACCGATCCGGAGTCCTATTACCGCCGAATCGAGCATCACGGTCTCGACGGAGGCTGAGGTCCGGCCTTGTCCGCCATTCCCGCGTAGGCGGAATCCCGTGGCTTTCAGGGGACCATGGAGTTCCGCTGTTGCGGGGGGATGGAGTGCATGACGGGCATTTCAGCGTCTCCCCCGCTCTAACGCAGGTTCTCTTGCCTGAAATCGAGGGCCGCCTTCACAATCCGGCTGTTCCCCTTGTGGAGGAGGTCTCCGATCGCACGCCCGTAGTCCGCAAAAGGGTAGGGCTCGACCGGGATACGGTCGAGGTGGAGCCTTTTCTGTTCGATCATCTCCAGGGCGATCTCGAAGGCGTGGCGCCGTTCGCCCTGTAAGGTCTCCATGCCGTAGCTCACCGAGCCGATCAGCCGAACCTCCTTCCAGAAGAGCAGGCTCCATTCGAATCTTTCCGGCGGGCTGGCCCCCACGAGAACGACGCTTCCCCTCTGGTTTGCCCAGTAGGTGCTCTTTTGTACCGTCTTCGCAGAGCCGACGCAGTCATAGGCCACGTCGAATCCACCCATGAAGAAAGGTTTGACAAACCTCGAGGCGTACTGCTGTGCCCGGAGCTCTTTCGCGAGCACGGCTGTTGCCTTCGGGTCGTCCGTTTCGTCGATGATTCGGTCGGCCCCGAAGGAGAGGGCCAACTCTTTCTGGAAAGCGTGACGGGCGACCACATAGATCTCGCAAGGGACCTTCAGGGCCCGCAGAACCTGAATGATGCACAGCCCGATGATGCCAGCCCCTACCACGAGCACCTTCTGCTCAGGCTCGGGCATTGCGAGCAGGACGGAGTGAAGGGCCACGCAGAGGGGATCCAGCAGCACCGCCTGCTCATCCGGCACCGCATCCGGGACGCGGAAGATCTGCGACCTGTGCGCGACCAGACATTCGCTGAAGCCGCCGCCGGTCCGGTTGTTCACGCCTATGCACTGGCCGGGCGGCAAGCTGCCAGCGGCCAGGTTCTTGCACAAAGCAAAGTCGCCCCTCTCGCACGAAGCACAGGGAGGCGAAATGTTCCGGGGCTCACAGGACAGGATCGGGTAGACAGCTACCCGGTCGCCCGGGCGAAGCCCATCTACATCCTCTCCGGCCAGGTCGACCTCACCCACGATCTCGTGTCCAAGGAACATGGGAAAAGAGATGAATTGAGAGATCGGGTTGTCGAGGCCGCCCTTCAGCGTGATCGCGGCCAGGTCGCTTCCGCAGATACCGCTGAGGCGCGGCCTGATCCGCACCCACGCACCCGAAGGAAGCTCGGGAACCGGCACCTCCCCATAGACCAGGGGCGAAATCGCGCCCGTGTACACGCCCTTTGTGAAGAGCGACAGGATCTTCGTGGGGATCGCCCTGACGAGGCTTGGATCGAAATACAGGGCTTTCATCCGACCGTTCCCTCGTCATGACTCGGCAGCCAGACTCGGAAGGTCGTCCCTGCGCCCTGTCTGCTTTCGACCCGGATCATCCCCCCATGAGCCTCCACGATCTTCCTGGCGATCACCAGCCCGAGTCCTGTTCCTTCTTCCTTGGTTGTGTAGAAGGCCTCGAACAGGCTCTTCATCGCCTCTTCCGGGATCCCGACTCCGGTGTCTTCGAACGTGAAGAGGAGGCCGCCGTTTCCTCCCCTCCCTTCCTCCCTTTCGAAGCCGGCCGGGCTCGATTCCATCCATTGAGATATCACAGTGAGCCGTCCCCCCTCCGGCATGGCCTGGATTCCATTCATGATGATATTCAGAAAGAGCTGCTGGATTTTGTCCGCATCCAGGGGCATCGGTCTGGTTTCCTCCGGAAGCTCTTTGACGACTTCCACGCCTCGCTGTTTCGCTTCCCCCTGTGTGAGGACGAGAATCGTGTCCAGGAGCGCGTTCGGGTTGCACGCCTCTTTTGCCAGCTTCTCCTGTCTCCTGAATCTCAACACGCTGCGCACGGTTCGATCGAGCCGTTCGATTTCCTTGACCAGTATTTCCAGGAAGGTGTGTTTCTCGTGGCCCTCCGGGAAATCATCTTCCAGGATCTCCACCGCCCCCTTGATGGAGCCGAGAGGGTTCATGAATTCGTGGGCAACGGTGGCGCTCAGCTCTCCAAGGGCGGATGTGGTCTCCTGCTGTCTCAACTTCTTTTCCAACCGCAGGAGTTGCGAGGATCTCACCTGCAGGTCCTGATACGCCTGTTCCAGTTCCTGTGACGTCCTGCGATACAGATCCCTCTGGCGGTTCGCCCGTTCCGCAAGCACACCGGTGAGGACGCCCACGACGTTGAAGAGTATGATCTCGAGGTACTTCTCCAACTCCATACTGGGCAGGATTTTCCATTGATAGAGAACGTGGGGCGCGTAGAGCAGACTTACCGAAATAGAGGACCCAAGCCCTCCTCGAAGACCAAACCAGAGGGCTGCGGCAAAGATGGGCAGATAGTAGAGCCTACGGTATATGGCGTGATAGAGGTGATGGTGCGTGTCCGTACTGTAGTGGGCAATGGTGATCAGCAGGATGGAAGAGGCGATCAGGGCGATTCTTGTTTTCGCTTGCAGCGAGTAGGATTGCGCTGTCCGGTCTGCCGGGCTCTCCATGGGCTCTCCCCCGTTACCTCCTGGAGATCGATTGGTAGCACTATCCAACCACCTTTCCACGAAAAAGGAAACCACTGGGCAAGGAGGCCCCCTCGGTTTTACTATGTGGCATCAAAATGGTATTGAGTTTTTCAGAATCTCAATCGTTGGGAAACGCCATGGTCGCCCCTGCCCGAATCCTGTTGATCGATGACGACGAGAGCTTTCGGAGCATCCTCCAGTACAACCTCGAGCAGGCCGGCTACCAGGTTGTGAGCGTCCCGGACGGCAAGAAGGGGCTCAAGAAGCTGGAGGCGGGCTCCTTTCCCCTGGTGATCACGGACATCAGGATGCCGGGGATCGACGGGCTCGAGGTCCTGCGCAAAGTCAAAGACCGTTATCCGGAAACCCTCGTGATCATGATCACGGCCCACGGCAGTATCGAAATGGCCGTGGAAGCGATGCGGGACGGTGCATATGACTACATCACCAAACCCCTGAACCGCGATGCCCTCCTGTTGACCCTGGAAAAGGCTCTTCAATACCGGACCCTGAAGGAAGAGAACCTGAGGCTCAAGCAGGAGCTGGGTGAACGGTTCCACGCCGATCAGATCGTGGGAACCTCCGGGCCGATGAGGGCCCTGGTCCAGCAGTTGAAGAGAGTTGCCGAGACGGATGCGACCGTGCTGATCACCGGTGAGACCGGCACCGGCAAGGAACTGGTTGCCCGTGCGATCCACTACCATAGCCGCAGGAAGAATGATCCCCTTCTTGCGATCAATTGTGCGGCTATTCCCCGAGACCTCCTCGAAAGCGAGCTGTTCGGTCACGCGAAGGGTGCGTTCACGGGCGCTGTCAGCGAACGGAAGGGCAAGCTCCATGCGGCGAACGGGGGGACGCTCTTTCTCGATGAGATAGGGAACATGGACGTTTCCCTTCAAGCCAAGCTGCTCAGGGTCCTCGAAGACCAGCAGATCACCCGTATTGGTGAGGAGAAACCGATCCGGGTAGACGTAAGAGTGCTGGCAGCAACGAACAGGGATCTTCATGAAGCGGTACAGTCGGGCGAGTTTCGGGAAGACCTCTATTTCCGGCTCAACGTAATCCCCTTACAGCTTCCTCCCCTGCGGGAGCGCGAGGGAGACATCCCTCCCCTTGTCGAGCATTTCCTCGGAGCGGTTGCTCCCGGACGAGACATCAGGATCGATCCCGAGGTGCTGGAGGCCTTTGATACCTACCACTGGCCGGGCAACGTGAGGGAGCTCGAGAATGTGATCGAGCGCATGTTGATCTTCGAAACAGAGGACGCCCTGTCTGTTCGCGCTCTTCCACAGGAGATCCTCAAGGGCAGGTTGAAAATTCCGCTCGGAAAGGAGGGTTTCGTCCAGCTTCCGCCGGAGGGAATCTCTCTCGAGGCACTGGAGAGGGAGATCGTCGTCAAGGCCCTGGAGATCAACGGCTGGAATCAGGTCCGTGCGGCAAGATTCCTGGATGTGCCCCGCCACATACTGGTCTACCGCATCGAAAAGTATGGAATCAGGCCCAGGGACGGCAAACCTTCTGAAGAATAACCCCCACTTCTTTGTAGAATATTCTACAATCTCCTCGAATCACCATCTTCGGATATCTCGGAATAGCCATCTAAATATTTGTTATCATTATATAAAATTGCAGTTCTACAAAATGGCATCCCTTGTGCAAACCGGTTCATCGAACAAGCAAGGGGGCTTCTGTATCCGAAGCTCGAGAAATTGCTGTGAATCCTAGAAAAACACGAGGGAGACCGTCATGAAGACATTTCTTGGAGTATGCGCCATTCTTTCCATCCTCATCTTTGGAGCCCTTGCCGCCACGGGTTCAACCCCAGCAGAAGAGGGGAAGGCCCAGACGCTGTGCCCGATCATGGGCGGTGCGATCGACAAGACCGCCTACGTCGATTACGAGGGAGAACGAGTCTACTTCTGCTGCATTGGGTGCAAAGGCACATTCCTCAAGGATCCCCAGAAGTATGTTGACAAGATGAAATCCGAGGGAATCGTCCTGGACGCCGCCGTAAAATGAGCGCGGCAGGACGGAGAGGACGCCATGGGCAGAATGGGATGGATGGACAAGAGATTTTTCCGGCTGGCGGTTGTCCTCCCGGCGGCACTTGCGCTTTTGTCGGAGATACCGGCTCTTGCCGAGGCGCCTGACGCAGAGAGGACCGAGAAGCAGCTGCTGCATATCGACAGGTCGTGGCGGGATTACAACAAGGTGCCATCGTTCTTCAGTGTGGTGGCGGAGGAGCCCGACGAATTCTTCTACCTGGAACCGGACGGCCTGAAACAGCTTGCAGAGACCGCTCTTGCTGAGAATCCTGAACTCAGACAGGCCGAAGCCGAGTGGCAGGCCCTCCTCAAGAAGGTTCGCAGAGTCTCTGCGCTGCCGGACCCGAATCTCGCGGTCACAGCCTTTCTGCAGAGTGTCGAGACACGGGTCGGGCCCCAGGAGGCGGTGCTTGCATTCACGCAAAGGCTGCCATGGTTCGGGAAGCTTTCGGCTGCGGGGCAGGCCGCGATGGAGGAGGCTCTCGCAAAGGCATGGGAGTACAGAAGCCTTCAAAGGGCTGTCGTTCTCGAAATCAAGACTGCCTACTACGACCTGGTCTACCTGGCCGAGGCCCTGCAGATCACCGAGGAGGATCTGGCCACCCTTCGTCGGTACGAAGAGATCGCTCTCACACGGTACGCAACGGGCAAGGGTATTCAACAGAACGTGGTAAAGGTACAGAGCGAGGCCACGAGGCTGAACGAAAGAAAGATCATCCTGGGAAGGCAGCGCGATGTGGCCGAGAGGAGGTTGGCAAGGCTCGCGGGCCGGCCCCGGACGGACTTCGCGTTCGATGCAGACGGACAGGACCTTCCTGCCGTGAAGGTGAGCCTCGAGGACCTCTACCGGCGGGTACACGAGGGAAGGGAAGAGCTTCAGGCCCGTCTTCATGCGCTGAGGGCTCGGCAGGAAGACGTCCGGCTGGCCAGGAAGCAATACTGGCCCGACCTCACGCTCGGGTTCAACTACGTCATCGTGGGCGATCGGAAGGATCCCGCGGGCATTCTCAACCCTCCGGAGGACGATGGGAAAGACGCGGTCGGAGTCCTGGCCAGCATCAACCTGCCGATCTGGTACCACAAGGTGCGTGCCGGAGTGGACGAGGCGAGGCTCAGGGAGATGCAGGCAAGGGCCGCATACGCAAGGCAGGAAGACAGCGTGCTCTTCGAGGTCCAGGACGCCTACATCCGCTTGGAGAGCCTGCTGGAGCAGTGGCGTCTCTACGAAGACACGCTGATTCCCCAGGCGGAGCAGTCGCGGGATTCATCCGAGGCCGCCTACAAGACCGGGAAACTCACCTTTCTCGAGTTGCTGGACAGTGAACGCTTCCTTCTGAATGTTCGGTACGGCTATGCAAAGGTGAAATCCGAATACCTGACCGCATTGGCGGGCATGGAAAGGGCACTGGGTGTCAGTTTCCCGTCCTGATGAGGAGTAGCTCCACATGGGTGAAGAACAAGAAACGAGACCCGGGCAAGACCCTCTTGCACTGCCACCGCCGAGCCCTAGGATGAAGGCTTTTTCCCTGGCCGTGTTCTTCCTGTTCGGCTTCGCCCTTGGGGCTTTCGTGTTCTGGAACCCCTTCTCGGTTTCCTGGCTGCCCGGGGGGGGCGGGGAACACGTTCACGAACAGATGGAGGGGCAATCCTCGGAAGAGGCCCACACACAGTTGTTGACCTGTCCCATGCATCCGGAAGTCGTTGAGGAAGAGCCGGTGCCCTGTCCCATCTGCAACATGAAGCTCGTCCCCTTGAGCCGGGAGGATGAAAAGAGCCAACCACGAATTTCGGAAAAAGAGACGGCCAAGCTCTGGACCTGTCCCATGCATCCGGAAGTCGTTGAAAAAGAGCCGGTGCCCTGTCCGATCTGCCACATGAAGCTCGTCCCCTTGAGCCGGGAGGATCAGGAGAGCGGACCGAAAGTGTCGGAAGAACAGGCGGCCCGGCTATGGACCTGTCCCATGCATCCGGAAGTCATTGAAAGGGAGCCGGGGCTCTGTCCGGTCTGCCACATGAAGCTCGTGGAGATGGACAGGCAGGAGGGGGTGGGTAAGGAAGAGGGCACAGTCAAAATCGATCCGGAGATCGTTCAGAAGATCGGCGTGCGTACGGAACATGTCAGGGTGGGGGAACTGCGGTCCGCGATCCGCACGTTGGGAATCCTCGACTACAACGAGAAGAACATCTTCCTGGTCAATACGAAGTTCGACGGGTGGATCGAGAAGGTCCACGTGAACTACATCGGCGAGAAGGTACGGAAGGGCCAAAAGCTTTTTGAAGTGTACAGCCCCGAGCTCGTCTCCACTCAGGAGGAGTACCTCAGCGCGGTGAGCTACCTGGAGAGGATGAAGGCTGCCGGGAACCGCGAAGCGATCGAGCGGGCCCGCGCACTCAAGGAGGCGACCGGAAAAAGGCTCGCCTACTGGGATGTGACCGAGGCGCAAATCCGGAGGCTGGAGGAGAGCGGCGAGGTCCAGAAGCGGCTGACCATCGTCTCCCCTGCGAGCGGGGTCGTGGTGGAGAAGATGTCTGCGGCCCTGGAAGGAATGTACGCAAAGGCGGGCATGAACCTCTACAAGATCGCCGACCTTTCCTCGGTGTGGGTACACGCGGACGTTTACGAGTCGGAACGTGCCCGGGTGCGCCCCGGCCTGGAGGCCGAAGTGGTGTTGCCCTTTCTTCCCGGCAAGACCTTTACGGGTGAGGTTCTGTTCCTCCAGCCGTTTCTCACCGAGAAGACCCGGACCGTGAAGGCGTGCATCGAGATCAAGAATGAGGGCGGCAGACTGGAGCCGGGCATGTACGCTCAGGTGAAGATCAAGCCCGCGGCACCGGGAAAGGTCGTGCTTGTCCCGGAGGACGCCGTCATACGGACCGGGGAGAGAAGCCTGGTCTTCCTTGACCTTGGTGAAGGGAGATTCCTGCCGCGGGAGGTGGAACTGGGCCGTAAAGGGGAAAGAGAGTACGAGGTGAGAAGCGGTCTCGCCGGCGATGAGAAAGTGGTGGTGAGCGCGCAGTTCCTTCTCGATTCGGAAAGCCGGCTGCAGGAGTTCCTTCGGAAGCTGACGACGCAGCCGCGGGAAGACGAGTGATGGTCGAAAGAATCATCGAGTACTCGATCCGGAACAAGTTCTTCGTGCTCCTCGTGACCGGCGTGGTGATCGCCGGCGGGATTTACTCGATGGTCAACCTTCCGCTCGATGCGATCCCGGATCTCTCGGATGTACAGGTCATCATCTATACGGAATTTCCAGGTCAGGCCCCGCAGGTCGTGGAGGACCAGGTCACCTACCCCCTGACCACGACGATGCTTGCCGTCCCGCATGCCAAGTCGGTCCGGGGATACTCCTTCTTCGGATTCTCTCTCGTCTACATCATCTTCGAGGACGGCACCGACCTCTACTGGGCCCGAAGCCGGGTGCTGGAATCCCTGTCAGCGATCCAGGCCCGTCTGCCTGCAAGAGCGCGCGCGCAAATGGGACCGGATGCAACCGGCGTGGGGTGGGTGTACCAGTATGCCCTGGTTTCTGAGGAGCACACGCTTCAGGAGCTTCGCTCGCTCCAGGACTGGTTTCTCCGCTACGAGCTGGTGAGCGTGGAAGGGGTGGCCGAGGTCGCAAGCGTGGGAGGATATGTCAAGCAATACCAGATCACCGTGGACCCGGTGAAGCTCCAGGCCTACGGCCTGCCTCTGAGCCGGCTCAAGCAGGCGGTGCAAAGAAGCAACATAGACGTGGGGGGCCGCCTGATCGAGATGAGCGAACGGGAATTCATGGTGCGAGGGCGAGGGTACATCAGGTCCATCAGCGATCTGGAGATGATCCCCGTCGGTGTGAGCGGGAAAGGCACCCCGGTGCTCGTTCGAGACGTGGCGGACGTAGCTCTCGGACCCGAGTTGCGGCGGGGACTGGCCGAGCTCGACGGGCAGGGTGAGGTGGTGGGCGGTATCGTGGTCATGCGCCTGGGGGAAAACGCCCTGGCAACCATCGACCGGGTGAAGAAAAGACTCAAGCAGGTGCAGAAAGGTCTTCCGGAAGGTGTGGAAATCTTGCCCGTGTACGACCGGTCCACCCTGATCGAGAGGGCGATCGACACGCTCAGCCGAAAACTGAGCCAGGAGATGCTGGTCGTGGCCCTGGTCTGTATCGCCTTCCTCCTGCATTTCCGCAGCGCCTTTGTCTCCATCTTCACGCTGCCCACGGGGATCCTGGTCTCCTTCATCATCATGTATCTGCTCGACATCAACGCGAACATCATGAGCCTCGGCGGGATTGCAATTGCCATCGGCGTGATGGTCGACGCTTCGGTGGTGATGGTGGAAAACGCACACAAGCACCTGGAGCGCGCGGCCCGCGGGGAATCCCCCGGCAAGAGCCACGACGAGATCATGATCGAGGCGGCGAAGGAGGTCGGGCCTGCGTTGTTCTTCTCTCTTCTCATCATCACGCTGTCCTTCCTCCCTGTCTTCACGTTGCAGGCACAGGAGGGCAGGCTGTTCCGGCCCCTGGCCTTTACCAAGACCTTTGCGATGGCGGCCGCGTCGGTCATCGCTATCACGATCATCCCGGTTCTCATGAGCCTGTTCGTCCGGGGAAGGATTCCACGCGAAGAAAGGAACCCGATCAGCCGCTTCTTCATCCGGGTCTACCGACCCTGCATCGAGTTTGTTCTCAGGTTCCCGAGGACCGTGATCCTGGTTGCGATCCTCGTCCTGGCCATGACCTGGTTTCCCCTGAAGAGGCTCGGGAGCGAATTCATGCCGCCCCTTTACGAAGGGGATTTCCTCTGGATGCCGACCACCGATCCCGGCATCTCGATCACCAAGGCGAGAGAGATCCTCCAGCAGACCGACAAGATCATTGCGAGTTTCCCGGAGGTGGGCCGCGTATTCGGCAAGATCGGCCGAGCCGAAACATCCACGGACCCGGCCCCGCTGAGCATGATCGAGACGACCATCCAGGTCCTGCCCCCCGAGGACTGGCCAAAGAAGGAGCGGGACCGCTGGTACTCGGGTCTGCCGTTGCCCGAATGGTTGAAACAGCAGCTCAGCCGCCTCTGGCCCGACACCGAACCTGCCAGGACACCCGAGGAGCTGGATCGGGCCATCAATGATGCGATCCGGTTCCCCGGTCTCACGAGCGCGGCCATGGAAGGACCCATCAAGATTCGGCTGGACATGCTGTCAACCGGAATACGTTCGCCCGTGGGTATCAAGATCGCGGGACCCGATCTCGAGGTGTTGGAGGATCTTGCCTCCGAGGTGGCTGCGATTCTGCGGGACGTGCCGGGAACGGTGTCCGTCTATCCGGACAAGTCCTTTGGCGGCCACTATCTGGACATCGACATCGATCGCGACCGGGCAAGCCGCTACGGGCTCCAGGTGCAGGACGTCCAGGACATGGTCCTCTCGGCAATCGGGGGGATGAACGTAACCGAGACCGTCGAAGGACTGGAGCGCTACCCGGTCAATCTCCGCTACGGCCGTGACTTCCGTGACAACCTGGAGGCCCTGGGTCGGGTGCTCGTGCCGAGCCCCGGCGGACAGCAGGTTCCGCTGAGGCAGGTGGCCTCGCTCAAGCTCGTGCAGGGCCCTCCGGCCATCAAGAGCGAGAATGCCCGGTTGAACGCATGGATTCAGATCAACATCCGGGACGTGGACCTCGGCACATACGTGAAAGAAGCCAGGGACGCGGTCGACGCCCACGTTCAGATTCCGACCGGGTACACCCTGAAATGGAGCGGACGGTTCGAGTACATGGAGCGGGCCCAGAAAAGACTGCAGGTCCTCGTTCCCCTCACACTGGCCATCATCTTCGTTCTGCTCTACGTCCACTTCCGGAATGTTACCGAGACTCTGATCCTGCTCGCATCGATTCCTTTCGCTGTGGTGGGCGGGGTCTGGCTGATGTATATCCTCGGATACAACATGAGCATCGCCTCGGGGGTGGGATTCATAGCCCTGGCAGGGCTGGCCGTGGAGACAGGGGTTGTCATGCTGGTGTACCTGGACGAGGTGCACCAGCGGCAGAAGAGGGAAGGGAGGCTGAACTCGATCAAGGACATCTACGAGGGAATCATCGAGGGCGCAGTGATGAGGGTGCGGCCCAAACTGATGGCCGTGTCCACCACCTTCCTCGGCCTACTGCCGATCATGATCGGTAATGTCTTCGAGAGCGGATCGTCCGTCATGAAGCGTATTGCTGCACCCATGGTGGGCGGGCTGATCACGGATTCGATCCTTACCCTGCTGATCCTGCCGGCCGTGTACATGGTCTGGAAGCGCTGGGAATTCCGACGGGAGTATTGCCGTGCCGGGCAAAAACCGCTAAAAGAGTACAAGGCGTGACCCTGAAAACTGAAAGGGGAAGCAGATGAACGGAAGAGCACTGGTTCTTTTCGCTGCCGTCTTCACGATGTGTCTTTCCGCAGGTACGGTTTCGGTCGCCACGGCGCAGGAGATTGTGCAGACGACCTGTCCCGTCATGGTGGGCAACAAGATCGACCCGAACATATTCACCGAGTACGAGGGAAAGAAGGTCTACTTCTGCTGCATGAAGTGCAAGGCTGCGTTCGAGGCGAGTCCGGAGAAGTACCTGGGCCTCCTGCCGCAATTTGCCTCCACGGAAGCCGGGAGTGCCGAACGGTCCGGGTTCAATCCCGGGCAGTACATCGAGGCCTTCGGCCTGGCGACCCTTTCTTTGCTCATCGTTACGTTCCTCTGCGGCTTCTTCATGAAGAAGAACCCGAAATTGCTCCACCCTTGGCACAAGAGGCTTGCCTATGTCACGATCATTGTGGCATTGTGCCATGCCACGCTCGTCATGCTCGCCCACAACCTCTAACCCTTTCGAAAAGAGGGCAACGCACCATGACCGACGGCCGAGTGAGTCCGTTTGCCAGCCCGACCCCCGGACTTCGGATCAAACAGGGAGGCCCGCCACTCCGGCGGCCGGACCCGGCAGATGTGGCCGCCTTCCCTGAAAGGGCGAAAGCTCTGGTCGAAGACACGTGGGCATCTCAATCAGCTTGCGTGGAGCGTGGGGATTACGGATTGAAGTGGCTCGAGGGCAAACACTTCCTGCTCGTAGGTGCCACCGGCTCCGGTGTCGGTGGTGCGCTTGCCACGGCCGTGCTGAACTTGCTCGGGGGCTCGGGCAGCCTGACCATCGTGGCCCGTGACCTGAAGCGATCTCTGGGCTACCAGAGTGCCCTGGTGCTGCAGGAAAAGGCGGAGCAGGCCGGGCTCGGGAACCGATTCCATTTTCTGAACAGGGGTGCGGCCCTGGAAGGGGAGCGGTTCGACGAGATCGTTCAGGCGGTGAGGGACGCAGGTGCAGACAGGGTTGTCTACGTGAATACGGTTGCCGCCGCCATGTCCGGCCTGCTGCCCGGATTCCCACCCGTCTACGTAAGAGATGTAGATGAGGAGGGACTGTTCGAATGGGAACTCACGCCCCTCGACGAGAGAAGCATCGAGGCAACGACGCTCACCATGGGAACCATGGCGATCGAAATGCCGGACGCCCTTCAGCAAGCGGGTGTGCCGGTAGAAGCGGCCGCCTATGCCGACTGGCGCGGAAGTGTCGACCTGAGCAGCCGGGACCCGGCCTCGCCCGACTACGGCCGGCAGGGTGCCTACTCTACCAGCCTCTACCTCCCAAAGGAGATCATCCAGACCGCGACTTCTGCCGCCTACCTCGCAAGGAAGAGGCCGACCATCGACTGCTTCCTGCCCGTGATGAAGACCCAGGCACTGAGCATGGTTCCGGGTGCGATGGCCATGGCCTACCTGTACGAGACACTGATGGAGAAGGAAGGAATACGAACCATCTACCCGCCCGAGCTTGCCCTCGGCATGCTGGACCGCATCGGCAAGGCCGTCCAGGGCGAGAGCGACAACCCCTTCCCGAGACTCGACCTTCACGAGGCGGCCCTGGATTTGTGGTTCCTCGAGGTTCTCACCCGCCTGAACGAGGACGAAAGCAGCGACTTCTACTTCAAACGCTGGATACGAACCTAAGAGATCGCTGCTCGGCTGGCCGGTCTCCCCGTCTCCTTTCCCCCGTGAGTCCTTTCTCGTTGACCTGAGAAGGAAGTGCGGCGTATAATGGGTTCGTGCAGTTAGAAACGACGTTATTTAGTGTATTAGACTCACGTCCAGTAGCTCCGGATATGCTCTCAGGTGAACCGCCGGTCTGGTTGCCTGGCTCCGCCAGGGTCCGACCAGGAAAGGGGAAGCCCCGATGCAGAGACCAAGGAAGGCGCTCCTTCTGACCGTCGCTCTGATTGTCGGATGGGGAGCCGCGTGTGCGAACGAGGTGCTAGCCGATGAGTTGCCGCCTTTACCCGCGTGGAAGAGGACCTACTCAGGTATTGCCGAAGGCGACGATTACCCGGAGGCCCTGACAGTTGACGCCTGGGGCAATACGTACGTGACCGGCAGGAGTGGGAATGATTTCGCAACGGTGAAATACGATCCTGACGGCAACCAGCTCTGGGCTGTCCGTTACGATGGTCCTTATGGGGGCTATGACTTTCCCCTTGGTGTTGCCACCGACGATGAAGGGGGGGGCTATGTATTTGGAAGCAGCCAGTCCGGCTCGCTTGTGTCCGACCACCTTACCCTGAAGTACGACGCGGACGGAAACATGCTCTGGGAATCCAGGTACCCTGCAGAGGATTCGATTCCCCGAGGAGGGATCGCAGTGGATTCGTCCGGATACTCCTACGTATTCGGGAGGACCACGATCAAAATGGACCCGAGCGGGAGTGTGCTGTGGACGGCACCCGCCGGATACAATTTCCGTTCGATTCGTATTGACGGTCAAGGAAATGTGTACTTGGCCGGTGGGTCGGGTAACATGTATACGAAGAAGTACGACACGGACGGCAACCAACTTTGGATGGCCATCTATGATGGCCCGATTGGAAGATTTGACGAGGCCTACTCCCTCGCAGTCGACGACATGGGCAACGCTTACATTACGGGGAGGAGTATGGGTTGGGACTCGGCGGAGGGCTACGACTACGCAACGGTGAAATACGATCCGGATGGCAACGAGGAATGGGTCGCCCGTTACAACGGGCCGGACGATGACACAGACTATCCTCTGTGCGTCGGAGTAGACGCGGCGGGCAACGTATATGTCACTGGAAATACGGATGGCTGGCCATCGGGTCCACTGACTACGATCAAATACGATTCCTCGGGTCAAGAACTCTGGGTGGCGAATTACATGGAGGGAGGCGAGGGCAGGCGCCTGGCCGTGGATGCAGGAGGCAATGTCTACGTTATGGGAGCCTCTGAAGAGAGAGTTTTCCTGATCATCAAATACGACCCGGAGGGGAATGAACTTTGGGTTGATGAGCGAACGATCGGGAATCGCGCGTGGCCCAGAGGCATTGAGGTCGATCCGGCAGGACACCCCGTCGTGACCGGGTGGGTCGAGGACACTGCCTATTCGGGACCTGGCGACTACATTACGCTCAAGCTCGATGACGAGGGCAATTCACTCTGGTCGGTCCGCTACGGTAGTGATCGGCCCGGCAACACAACCGTGCGGGACATGGTGGTGGATCATGAAGGCAGCGTGATTGTAGGAGGGAGCATCGAGGAGTCGGGACATTCTGATACGGATTCTCTGATCGCCAAGTACAGCCCCTACGGAGACCTCCTCTGGACGGCTCGCCACGAATCTCTCGCCAACGGCCAGGACAAGGTGGAAGCTTTGACCGTGGATATAGAGAACAACATCATTGTTGCGGGCTACAGCGATCCGGAAGATTCAGGAGAGAAGGGCGTAACGATCAAGTACGACCCTAGCGGCAATGCGCTTTGGGTCACCCCGGCCTATGGCCCAGGTGAAGGGTTCGACCGCCCCGTTTCCGTTGACACGGATGCTTCGGGTAACGTCTACGTTGCAGGCAACGCAGTCGTAGAAGAATCCGTATACGATCTGGTCTTGGCCAAGTATGACCCGGAGGGGAACGAACTCTGGCTTGTGAGATTCGACGGCACGGGTGGCGGTGAATGCAGCGATTTCGTGGAAGACCTGGCTTTGGATGCGGCCGGCAATGCATATCTTACGGGAACCAGTTGCGATGACCTTGCCACACTCAAATACGACTCGAACGGCAACCTGCTCTGGATTGTCCAATATGACGGGCCCGGAGCCGGCGAGGATTCGGGGAGCGCCATCGCAGTGCGTTCTTCAATGAGTGTGTATGTTACGGGCCGGAGCGAGAGTGCGGAGACTGGGCCTGACATCGTGACCATCATGTATGATCTAGACGGAAACGAGGTGTGGGCATCTCGCTACGAAGGCAGTCTTGCCGCCGGAGAAGAGGCCCCGTATGCGATTGCGCTTGGTACGAATGGCGAGGTATACGTGACCGGAGAGAGTGACACGAATTACCTCACCATTAGATACAGTCAGGTCGGCGAAGAGGTCTGGGTCGCATCCTATAAGCCGGAAATCAGTGTGCCATCCGATATCGTTGTGGACGATCGTGGGGACATCATGGTGACCGGCACGTCCCATTTCCAGGACTCATCTGCAAGGATCTGCACAGTGAAGTACGATGGGGATGGCAGCGAGCTCTGGGCTGAATGCTATGGCGAACCGGTGATGGGCTCCGGCACAATTCTTCAGTTGGGTTTGAATCCCGTCACCGGATTGAGAGAGGGCAGTTTCTACCTGGCTACGACCGGATCGGGGCCCGGCGGTCTTCCGGATTTCCTGACGATTAAGTACTCGCCCGTCAGCGAATCCTCGTGGAGCGCTGCCTCGACGCTGGAATCAAGGCGCGAGGGGTCCGTCCGTGCGGAGACTTCTAAGATCCTGTGTGCTATCCTCAGCCTGCTCATTCCCCTTGCCGTGGTGATTCTGCGATTCGGGATTCGTCCGGGCAAGGGGTGACCGCAACGACGAAGCGGCGGATATTTCTTCTCGTCGCAACGCGAACGACCGACGCAGGCGGAGTCCCACAGTGAAGTGCAAGAACCACCCGGAGAAGGATGTCGTGGCCGTGTGCCAGAAGTTCGGACACGGGTACTGCCTCCAGTGCTGCCGGGAGACGGAAGAAGGAAAGGGATGCGCCTGCTCGTCTCCGGACGACCACTGCAAGTTCCGGCAGGAGTGTCTGATACATTTCACCGACAGGAGAAGGAAGAAGGGGCTGAAGGGATTGTAGCGGGAGGGCTACACTGCGTACCGGGTCGGCAGGACCTCTACTTCCGGTCCCTCTTCTGTGTACGGGTCGTCTCCCAGAAGATTGTCAAGAGACACCCCCAGCCCAGCGGCGAGACTCTCGAGAATGTCCTTGGGGGGCGTTTTTTCCATCCCGTACTCGATCTGTACGATGCGGTCGTGGGGAACACCCGTCAGGTCGGACAGCTCGGATACGGTTAGCTCCAGCACGGTCCTCAGGCCTCGGATCCGGTCCTTGAGCATCCGGCAGGTCTCGAGAACATCGACCTCGGCGATCTCCAGGATGTTCGTGGTCAGGTATTCCCTGTCCTTGCTCGAAAGCTTCGTGAACTCGATACCCAGAAGATAGCCCTTGTCGCTCTTCCGGATATTCCGGACGGTCCCCGAGCACTTGATGGTTCGCTTGTCCGGTATGATGACCGTGAGTGCCAGGCGGGTATCCGGTACGAGGGTGGACTCGCACGAAAGGCTCAAGCCCTTTGGCCCGATGTCGACGACTCTGGCGGGCTCTGCCTTGCCCAGGGTGAAGGGAAATCCCTTTCGCCTGATCGTGGCAGGAATATCTCTGACCTTGACCCGCGGAGAAGATCTGCCCTGCATGTTGACGGATTCCCTCTGTTCCATCGTCCGAAAACGAAAAACGGCGCTCCCCAGATGATCTAGCAACGAACGTGCCATTAGTCCGGAACTTGAGGATTCCGGTTTAACTATACGATTTCGTTTATTTTTGCAATAGGTTTAAGAAAAAAGATTCTTGGGTGGGAAAGGCCCCTCTCCGCGCATTCCTGAACTTTTTTCGCAGCTGCCACGATTCGAGGCCCCGGGGCTGCCCTCCTACTCAGGCCAGGTCCAGATTGCCCTGGTCGTCAAAGCACCATTCCGACGGCCCTTCCAGCACATCGACAGATCTGGTCAAGGCCTTCAGGAGGCTTTCCGAGACCTCCATTTCCTCCAGGTTCAGGGTGTTGCGAATCCGCCCGATCTTCAGGTTCCGGAGGTCGGGCTGGTTGCATGTGGACACGGCCGCCTCGATGGCCATCCGGTCGCAGGGCAGGGCCATGGGAACTCGAGCCCTCTCCACAAAGGTGCTGGTCATGGCGTTCGCGTGCATGCTCGGCGGGTCCATGGCCTGGACCACGGCCCGGGTCGTTACGTCCGCCAGCCCGATTCCGTAGGCGTTTCCCTTGCTCCCGGCCGAGAGCCTCAGGACGGCAATCCGCTTGATCCGTGGTGCGTCCGGTTCCTTTTCCCCGGTGAGGAACCGGCGGCCGATCACATTCGTGTCCATGCCGGTGCCGGACAGGTTCTTGCCGAGGAATTCGACGATCAGGACGTCGGCCTCGTCGAAGGGGAGCATCGGCCTGAGGCGCCTCGCCTCTTCAAGAAGCGCGGGTTCGCGGGACATGATTTCATCGGCCTGCATCACCTCGACCCTCTTCAATCGATCGAGCCCGTTCTCGAGCAGGGCGATTCCTGCGATCACCGGCGCGTGGCGAAGAACCACCTTTGCCTTCTCCGGCACCATGGTCGGGATCGCATGCGCGCCTTGGGTATGAACCAGGGTTGCGCCCGGCCGGAGGCCCAGCCCGACGGCAAGCATCTTTACGAGGCCGCTCTCGAATTCTCCCGAGTAGCTGGTATGCGGTTTGATCCGGTTGATTACGATGATCCCGTCGGCGTTGGCCGCGGACCGCGCGCAGTGAACCGGCATGCCCTCCGCCTGGCCGAGCACGACAGTGTCGGGGTCGGCTTCAACAGGAGCGCCCACCGTCTGCTCGGTGATACCAAGCGCGGCAAGCAGATTTACCGGCCCTTCGGGTGGTTGTCCGCCGTGCGACCCCATGGCAGGCACGATGAAAGGCTCAGCGCCCAGGCTTTTCAACCAGGCGACCGTTAGCTGAAGCACCTCTGCGATACGGTCGATGCCCCTGCTGCCTGCGGTCAAGGCCACCCGCTTGCCCGGGCGGATCCGTCCCGCGAGCTGCTGGTCGACAAGGGAACGGTGCAGGGTCTGGGCCAGATCCGAGACCTCTTCTGCGTTGAGGTCCTGACGGATTCGAATCATGGAGGGCAGGTTCAGTGGCTCGTTCATGGCGCTATCGGGTCCTTCGGTCGTTCACCCTTCCTGTAGAAATGCATGACCCGCGGGCCCTGCTCCGGGTCGTCATCGTATGCGGAAGCCATGGCCAGCAATTGAAACGGGCAGACCACGAAGTGAAGCAGCCCCGCAGCGGGGAACATTGCAGACAGGCCGAAGATCGCCAGGGGGGGGAGTATGAACGCACACACCAAGAAGCCGAGGTGAGGAAAGAACCCTCCCCGGGCCGTTAACAGATCCCTGGATTCCCGCATGGCTCCCCAGAGGCTCATCCCCTTGTCCACGATCAGCGCCGGAACATAGATCCACCAGGTGACCAGGGAGACGACCAGGATGAGAAGGGGGATGTAGGCCCACCAGATGAAAGCCATCAGAGCAGGTAGCACGACGCCCAGTCCCAGTCCGCCCGCCACCAGAAGGACACTCAGCAGGAGAAGGTGTCCCAGGTTCTGAAATCCGGAGGTGAGGTCGCCGAGACCCGGGGGACTCCCGGTTCGAAGATGGATCAGGCCTGCGTTCACGAAGCCGCCGATCAACGGCCCGGCCAGCAGCCCGAATGTGAACATGCTTCCGTAAGCCACGATAGCTCCCATGACCAGGTACCGGATCACCCTGGAAGCGAAGAGCTTCGCGGCTATCTGAAGGTGTTTCCAAATCTCCATGGTGGTTTCTTCCCCTGTTGAGAATCCTTTTGTCTGACCATTGTAATTCGGCTAGAATGAAAATCAACTCGGACGGGATTCCGCTTTTGTCGGGCTCCACATTTGTCGGGGCTCCACATTTGTCCTGGCGTCCAAATGTGTCGGGGTCCACATGTGCCCTGGCGGCCACATGTGTCTGGGAGGAGAAGCTGTGAGCGATCGGATCAGGATGGATTACAGTGGCGTGTTTCCATTCCTCAAGGCGGAAGAGATCGAGGCAAGCGAGGAGGAGGTGCGCAGGGTGCTAGAGACCCTGCAGCAGGGTGACGGGGCAGGGGGGGAGTACACGGGCTGGCTGCGCTACCCGGAATCGATCCCCGAGGGTGAACTGCGGAAAATGGAGACCCTTGCGGAAGAGGTACGGGCAGAGGCAGACGCCTTTGTGGTCATCGGGATCGGAGGATCCTACCTGGGGGCCAGGGCGGTCATCGAAGGGCTGAGCCACTCGTTTCCGTCGCTCCTCTCTCCTTCGAGATCGCAGAGCCCTCTGGTTTTCTTCGCGGGCCAGAACCTGAGCGGCAGCTACCTGGAAGAGCTGCTCGAGGTGCTCGAGGACAGGAGCGTCTACGTAAACATGATCTCCAAGTCCGGCACCACCACCGAGCCTGGCCTGGCCTTTCGAGTTCTTCGCCGGCACCTGATCGAGCGTTACGGCCAGAAGGGGGCTTCCCGACGCATCATCTCTACAACCGACTCTGCCAAGGGCGCCCTCCGAAAGGTCACCGACGAGGAGGGATACCGGAGCTTCGTGATCCCGGACGACATCGGTGGGCGGTTCTCTGTCCTCACGCCCGTGGGTCTCTTCCCGATTGCCGTGGCAGGCATTCGGATCGATACTCTCGTCGAAGGAGCGGCGAGTATGATCGAGCCCTGCAGCATGCCGGGCCTCTTCCAGAACCCTGCCGCCCTGTATGCGGCGACCCGGAATCTCCTGCTCGAGAAAGGATATTCTACGGAGGTCCTCGTATCCTACGATCCGAAGCTCCAGTACTTTGCCGAGTGGTGGAAGCAGCTCTACGGGGAGAGCGAGGGCAAGGACGGCAAGGGTATCTTCCCGGCCTCTGTACTGTTCACCTCGGACCTGCACTCCATGGGACAGTGGATCCAGGAGGGGCGGCGAACGATCTTCGAGACCGTGATTCACATCGACCAGGAGGATTCCACCCTCCAGGTCCCTGTGGACGCGTCCGGGTTGGAAGATGGTTTGGGCTACCTGGAGGGAAGAACGTGGCCGGAGATCCAGGACAAGGCCTACGAGGGAACGAAGCTCGCCCACCATCAGGGAAATGTGCCGGTGCTGGTCCTGGAGGCACCGACACGAGACGCCTTTACTCTGGGGCAGATGATCCAGTTCTTCGAGACGGCCTGCGGGATATCGGGCTACCTTCTCGGGGTGAACCCCTTCAACCAGCCGGGCGTGGAAGCGTACAAGCAGAACATGTTCGCCCTGCTGGGCAAACCCGGATTCGAGGAGAAGGCTGCCGAGTTGGAGGCCTCGAGCCGTGGGTCCTCCGAAGAGAAGCTTGTGTGATATCGCGCGCCCCTGTATGTTGTGCCGTGGCAGGCATCTCTTTTCTGTCTGAATTCTCGAACGAAGGGGCACCCATGGAACGCGGACGCTCAATAGCTCTTCTCCTTGTGTGCGGTCTCTGCATCGGCATATGGCCGGCTGGATGCTCAACGGGCGATGATCCCCAGCAACCGCAGATTGCAGGCGACCCTTGCGATCCGGACCCTTGTACGGATACGGCTAACGCCATCGCCGATACGTGCACTTCCCCGTCACCGACCGTCTTTTTCTGCGACTGCCTGGCAGGCTACGTCTGGAACCTGGGCACGACAGCTTGCGTGGACAACCTCTGCGACCCGGACCCTTGCGGAGGGATCGCCGACGCGGTGCCGGGCTCCTGTGAGATGCGTGGCGGGACGAGCTTTCTCTGCACGTGCGAACAGGACACTTTCTGGGTGCAAGCCGGGAGTTCCGGGACCTGCGAGGACCCTTGCTTCCCGGATCCTTGCAGGGAGATCTCGAACGCACTACGGGACACGTGCGAGGCTCTCAGCGCTGCGGCCTTCACCTGCGAGTGTGGGACTGACTATGTATGGGATTCAGGGACAGTGGATTGCGTTGCTGACCTGTGCCTTCCGGACCCCTGTGCGCAGATTGCCGATGGCGTGGCGGGTTCCTGTACGATGCCCACGGCAACGAGCTTCGCCTGCGGATGTGTTGCCGAGTTCTTCTGGAATGCTGCGGCGGGGACCTGCGAGAGCCCCTGCGACCCGGATCCGTGCGCTTCGATCATGAATGCCGTATCGGGCAGCTGCAATGGGATAGACATAGATGACTTCACCTGCGGTTGCGACTCCGGTTTTTTCTGGGCTGAGGAAACGAATACGTGCGAGGATCCCTGTGACCCGGATCCGTGTGGGAGTATAGACAATGCCGTCGCAGACACCTGCGTGGGCTCCGGCTCCGATGAGTTCTCATGCGACTGCGAGACAGGCTTTTCCTGGGACGTTCTCACAGCGACCTGCCTGGGTCCGTGTGACCCGGATCCTTGCGCCGGTATCGAAGATGCGATTGCAGATTCCTGCGAGGTCGTGGGCGAGGATGAATTCACGTGCGAATGCGACTTCGGGTTCATCTGGCAGCCCGAGCTTTCGATCTGTACGGGCAACGTATGCGAGCCGGACCCGTGTGGCGGGATAGTGAATACGATACCGGATTCATGCTCGCCGGCGGGTGAGGACACCTTTCAGTGCGAATGCGTTTCCGGCCTGAGCTGGGACGCTGCGAGCCTGACCTGCACGAGTTGCGAGAACTTCCGGCAATGCCTGCTGGCCTGCGACCCGCGTAATATCAACTTCAATTTCTGTCTGACCTCGTGCGACAACGAACACGATCTGAATTGCGACTGCGAATTCAGCCTTCAGAATCCGGACTATGTGAGCTGCAACAGTGACTGCAACCTTCCACTGGACCCGCTTGGCCAGTGGCAGTGCGCGGTCGACTGCTTCTTCGATAGTTGCCTCACTCCCGAGGCACCCTGACTTAGAGGGACGGTGGAGGGACTTTTCCGGAGAGGTCCGCCCCGTTGTCGTCCAGCCGGTGGGCGAGGGGGTCCTTGAATATCTGCAGGAGTATTCTGGTCTGCCTTGCGATCCGCTGGGAATTCCACATGAAGCTGTAGAAGAGGATGCTCAACCGGGTCTTGGAAGAATTGTCCTGGATGCGCATGATCTGGTTCTGGTCGAACTCGTCGATCAACTCGTCGAGCTGCTTCGCCTTCGACTCTACAAAGGCCTCGTCCAACGGCCGCTTGCTCAGGAAGGCGTCGGAGGTGCTGTCGAGAAGTTCGGTGATGCAATCCCGGATCCCGCAGAGTTCCTGAATCTGCATCTCGAGCAGGCCGGCATGATTGTTAGAGACGTGCAGATAGGCCCTCATGATCACGTCCCGCTGGCTCTCGGCGATCCGCTGCAGGGTGCTAATCGTCTCCGCGTACCTCTGAGTGTTCTCGACCTCTTCCCTCTGCAATAGCCTCAGGACTTTGAAGGTGTTGGCCACGAGGATGTTTGCCCACAGTTGGACCTGTTTCTGCTGCTTCCTCGCGGTCTTCAGGGTGTGGCGGTCCTCCTTGAAAAGCCCTTCGAACGCGGCGCTCAAGGCCCGACTCACTTCGAGGAGGAAGACACCCGTGTGTTGAAAGGTGAGGTTGATGGCTGCGGAAGAGTCCTGGATCTTCTTCAGGTTGAAGACCTCGATCGCTTCTTCCTCTATCTCGCGTGATTTGTGGGTGCGCCGGTTGAGCAGGATCAGAAGAATGGCCAGACAGGCAATGCCGAGGACCGCGGGCGCACCACCATAGAAGATCCCCACGGCAACGATGGAGGAGACCGTGAAGGCCATCATGGCCGTGAAGAACCAGCCTCCGATCACGGTGAGCACGCCGGTGACCCGGAATACGGCGCTCTCCCTTCCCCATGCCTGGTCGGACAGGGACGTGCCCATGGCGACCATGAAGGTGACGTAGGTTGTGGAAAGGGGCAACTTCATGGAGGTGGCCCAGGAAATCAGCGCGCTGGCGACCATGAGGTTCACCGAGGCGCGGATCAGGTCAAAGGCCGGAACGGTACCATCCGCATCCGGCGTAGGACGGTATTGCGCCCGTTCGAAGCGGCCCGCTACCCATTCGCGTGACGCCTTAGGAACCACCCTTCTGACGAGGTTGAACAGGTGGCCCACCATCCTCACGATCGTCTGGGAGAGTGCGTTCGTCTCGAACCTCTCGAGACCCTCTTCCTGCCGGCCGAGGCTCACCTCGGTCTTGGTGACGGTACGAGCCTTGCGGGAGACCCAGAGCGTGACCACCATCACGGTGCCGGCAATGAGCAGGAACAGGGTGTTCGACTGAACCGGCTTCTGTAAGGCCTCCATAGTTCCCTCGAGCAAGTTTCCACTGCCCTGAGCGACCGTGTAGGCGCTCAACCCAGCGAGCGGGACCCCAATGAAATTCACGAGGTCGTTTGCCGCAAAGGCCATGGCAAGGGCGAAGGTTCCGGCGAGGACGATGAGCTTCAGGATGTTTATGCGGCTGAACAGAAGCAGCAGATGCAGGAGAACAGAGCAGAGCAGGAAGGATGCTCCGAGGATCTGCCATGTGTTCCCCTTGATCCATTTCACGGTTTCCGGGGTGAGAAAGGAAGAACCCTTGGACCCCTTGATCAGGATGAAGTAAACGATGGTCGCCAGGGCGAGACCGCCCCAGAGGGCGCCGTATCGTTTGATCCGTCTTTCGAAATCGAACGTGAACAGGACACGAGCCAGAAACTGAACCGAAGCCCCCACAATGAAGGCTACGGCCACGGATAACAGTATGCCGGATATGATGGCCAGCGCCTTCGCCGTATTGATGTACTCCACGATTTCCGAATAAGGGATGCCCGCTTGCGAGATCTTGATGAGCGAAACCGCAACCGCAGCGCCGAGGAGTTCGAAGACGATGGAAACCGTTGTGGATGTGGGCAACCCGAATGTGTTGTACAGATCGAGCAGAACGATATCGGTCAGCATGACGGCCAGAAAGATGGTCATCAGCTCGGGCATGGTGAAGAACTTGGGATGAAAGATTCCCTTTCGGGCCACTTCCATCATCCCGCTCGAGAAGGTGACTCCCGCGAGGATGCCGAGGCTGGCTATGATCATGATCACGTGACGTGGGGCGACGCGGGAGCCGACCGAGGAGTTGAGGAAATTAACCGCGTCGTTGCTCACGCCCACGACCAGGTCGGAGATGGCGAGGGTGAAAAGGATGATGATGGCGGCCTGGTAGATGTCCATGATTTTCCTTGTCTTTTTGCTGGAGGACCGGAACTGCGGGCAAGGTATTGGACAGAAAAAGAAATGTCAATCGGAAATCCGATCGGGTCGACGATTCTGTTGCAATGGAAGGGGGTTAGGAGATATACGTAGGGGACCAAAGGCAGCGCCCCATGAATCTGAAAGAGGAGTTCATCCGCGTCTACCTGAAGGCCCGGGACGCATGTCCGTCGATTGAACGAGAACAGGACAGGTGGGAGGATCTCGTATGCCGACTCTGGACGACCCCAGGACGGTCAACTACCTGAGCGAAAAGCTCGATGCGGAAGCTCTGTCGGTAGGCAACATATGGAAAAACCTCGAAGGCTGGTCCATGGAGACCTACAGTCTCGGCCTTTCCTACAGGAGGGACGGCCGGACGGTGGACCAGGACATTATCATCCGCAAGGCGCCCGAAGTCGGCCTGATGGACGACAACTACGATGTTTCCATCGAATACCGGGTTCTGAGCGCCCTCAACCGGACCGAGGTTGCGGTTCCGAAGACGCTCTGGTACGAGCCGGACCCGGAGGTCCTGGGCCAGCCCTTCTACGTGATGGAGAAGGTGGAGGGGGACATCCCTTACCCGCCTCCCATATCCTTTGACCCGGATTTTCGGCTCATCCCGGACGATGAGGAGCGCAAGAGCCTGGCCGATGATTTCGTGAGGAACCTCGCTCTCATTCATACGGCGGACTGGCAGTCTCTGGGCCTGGATTTTCTTGGGGTCCCCGGCCCAGGCACCGGCGTGGCGCGCATGACGGTCGAATACTGGGAGGACCGGATCGCGCGGGCCGGCTTCGGGAAGAAGCCGGTCGTGGCCTACACGGTGAACTGGCTCAAGGACAACCTCGTGGAAAACGACCGGATCAGCCTGATCCACGGCGACTATCGCTCCGGCAACTACATCAAGCGCGACGGGCGCATCCTGGCCATCCTGGACTGGGAGCTCGTGCACCTGGGCGACCCCCTGGACGACATCGCCTACATCATGGGGGCGTGGCGCTCGGCCGAGCCGCACGGCTGGCTCAGCCATCTTCTGCCCGAGGAGGAGTTCTTCCCTCGCTACGAGGAGGCGAGCGGGATCAAAATCGACATGGACAAGCTGGAGTTCTACCACATGCTGCACAAGTTCAAGTCCTTCGGCATCGGCGCCACCGCAGCAGGTGCCTGGCGGTCGAGACACGACCTGGACCTGAGGATCGGCGTGTTCAGCATGACCAACTACCTGAGCAGCTTTGCTCTGCTCGCCGAACTGTACAAACACCATTCATCCCGGCAAGGAGGGTGACCGTGTTCTTGAGCACAGAGGAATACCTGCATCGGATCACCCATGCACTGGAGCACGTGGTCGCGCCGCTGGTCGAGTCCGACTTCGCACGCGGACAGCTTCTGGCCGCGGTCTATCTTCTCGACCAGCTCACCGACCGGATCGAATACAAGGCGGACATGATCGAGCAGGAGATCGAAACGGGCATCGAAACGATCCGGAAGATCGTCGAGGCGATCGAGGAGAGGGAAGGGCGGGTTCCGGACGATCTGAAATCCTTTGTCCAGGAGGCCGGGCAGGAGGGGCGTGCCCGGGATCTCGCCTTCCGCAGCCAATGCGACGTGATGCTCTCGACTGCCATAGATGCCTTCTACGCCAACCGAAAGACGTTCGATTCTGCCTCGTCCCATGCCCTCGAGGGCCTGATCCTGGGGCACCTGACCCAGATCGGCTCCCGGGACATGGGAATGTACAAGCCCTCCACGAGCGAGAAACTGCTCGATCTCGGTGGAAAATCCTCTTGACATTGTAGTATTTTGTACTACAATGTATTCCATGAAGAAGAAACGAACCCCGAAGAAAGCGGTTTCTCCGAAGCGTAAGGGCACCCAGGGCCCTGAACCGGAGGAAGACCAGGGCAAGGAGCCGGCGGCCGAACGCAAGGACCGCGTGCTTCAGGCCCGGGTCTCCCCGTCCCTCTACAACGACCTGGTTGCCAAGGCCCGTCGGCTGCGGGTGCCGGTCTCCAACCTGGTGCGGAACATCCTCGAGGACTCCACCCGCATGGTGGAGAACATCGTGGACAGCGGGATCGAGATCGCCGAAGCGATCGGAGAGGGAATGGGCGAAGAGGACCTTTCATCGGTCCTGGGCTGGCAGCCCATGATCGCCAACAAGAGGCTTGCCTGCTCCTACTGTGGGCAGCCCATTCCAAAAGGCAGCGATGCCTTCATGAGCGTCGGGGCACCGGGCAGTCGCACCTTCGTGATCTGCGAGGGCTGTAAATGCGAAATATAGACTATGTCGAGACGATCGGCAGCGCAGCGAAGAAGATCGGCACCGGGATCGGACGCCTTTTCGATAAGGTGAACCCGGATGTGTGGCGGGAGTTGGGATACGTCACGATGTCTTCCTATTCCCTGCTGCTGCCCCGCCGCGAACATGTAGTGGACCGGGGTGACGACGGCCTTCTGCCGATCGTGCTCGTTCACGGTCTGGGCGGGAACCGGGGGTTGTGGTTGCCTCTGCGGCTCTTCCTTAGGATGAATGGGCACCGCCGCCTGTACGCTTTCGGGTACGAAGACGGGTCGATCGAAGAACATGCCGAAGATCTGAAGGACTTCATAGAGACGGTCCTTCAAACCACGGGCGAACAGCAGGTTGACATCGTCGCCCACTCGCTGGGTGGGATCATCTCACGCTATGCGATTCAAAGGCTCGGGCTCGGCCGCACGGTGCGTACCCTGGTCACCATGGCCACGCCTCATCAGGGTACCTACGCCGCACAGTATGCCAACACCACCCTTACCCGTTCTCTGCGTCCTGAGAGCGAAGTGATCCGCGACCTGAATGGAGACGATCCGGTGGGCTATCCGATGAGGTTCTTCTCGCTCTGCTCGAACCGCGATGTATACGTGGTCCCTGCCGAAGGGATGAAACACCCGGGCGCGGAGAACGTGTTCCTTCCGGATGTGTCCCACACCCAGTACCTAGTATCGCCCAAGGTGTTCCGGGTAGTCGCTGCGTGCCTATCGGGTCGTCCCGTGTCCGAATAAAAAAGGGCCACACCGCGAAGAAGGTGTGGCCCTCTCGAACACAGTACTTCTTGCCTCAGGTTCAGTCACCTGCCCCGGGACAGACATCGTCGATGCAGAATTCCTGGCCTCCGATCTTGAGACTCGAAATGGGACCGCCCAAGGTGAGGATGCCCTGGCCGCTGCCCGTGCACCCGGCGCCGACGCACGAGTAACTCACTCCGCCGACAGGGCCTGTGATGCTGCTGAAGTTCGACGCGTTCCTGAAATCATTGTTGACCTCGAGGTTCACGTTCCCTCCGTGTTCGGCGAACTTGATGACGACCCCACTACCCAGAAGGGGGAAATCGAATTGCACGTTGACGTTGTTCAACACCAGCGACTGACCCGTACCGCCCGGGTCACACCAGCCCGACCCGACGATATCCCCATGTCCGGCGCTGGTCCAGATGCCGTTGGACCATTGAAACTGCGTCATGGTCATGGTCTGGCCGGAGTCGGTAATGCCGGATCCGACGCTGTACGACCCAGGTGTGGGATCCTCG
>JANQFG010000186.1 GCA_028277985.1 bacterium
AAAAGTGTCCAGCTTCAACCGGAATGCGTGTCCAGTTTGGACCGGAATAGGTGTCCAGGTTAAACCGGAATCAGTGTCCAGGTTCCCCCGGAATACGCACCCACGTGGCGATATGCTTGCCACCAATGCGAATCGGGGCGCCCGCCTCCAAGAGGCCGGCACTCCGGCAGAGGTAGATGTTCGGGCCTTCGAGGTCGAGTTTGCCAAGGGAGGTGTCGCTCTCGCTGCACCTCGCCAGTCCCTTCTTGTTCCCCCGGATGATGTCTCCACACAGGCGGCAATAGTTGCTGCGCTCGGTGATGAACGTTCCGTCCGGGCGCAGTATCTGACACGCGACTCCCGTCGCTTCGGCCACCAGGTCCTGCAAGCGCTGTATGTAATCTAGGTCAAACAGGTCCTCGAACGCGATTCCCTGGATGTCGTCCAACGGCTCTGCCATGGGGAGACCTCCGTCATACGGGTCCGCGGGCTGGTCGGGTGTAACCCTTCCTATGTATCTAATTCCTTGAGTGAATGGAAGAGATAAAGAGAGGTATATCTGTGCAAAAAACACAGCAAGCCGGCGAGCCGCCAACCTACTGTTTTTTCATGTCTTTTTGGTCGGGGCGAGAGGATTTGAACCTCCGACCACCTGGACCCCATGTAGACAGTTTCCTGGTCGATATCAAATGTAACCTATTGAAATTGAAACGCTTTTTCTTCTGCCCTCCTCAAAATCTTAACCGTGCATGCTGTGCATAAGAATCAATATGTTGCATACGGGTCGGCTAGGTTTGCCATACATTTGCCACACAAAACCAATTGGTCGGTTGACCGGCTGAAACGAAATGAGCGGCGGCCCCAAGTAATCTGGGGTCATTTGCCGTGACGAATGACTGTTCCTCTCGTTTGCGGCCCTCTCGTGTCTCAATGGATTAGAGCGATCAAGTCGTGATAATAGGGGAGGAGTGCAGCCAGAGGCAGAGGTCTCTGTGGGCCTGGAATCTAACTGGGGACGGAGAAGTCTCACTGGAGCACTTCGGAAGCGGGTAACGCGATTGGATCATTGAGGAGCATCCGAAGAATGAGCGGCCGATGCCAAAAAGACATCAAGTTGAGGTTATAGAAGATTACAAGGGGTTCCAGCCTACTCTTCCTGCCAAACGAATAGTCGAAAGACTTCTTTCGGGTATACCGGATAGATACCTCATTGGACTTCAGTCCGTGGTGTTGACAAATGCCAGTGGTCTTACAGGGAAGCAGAAGAGAAGAAAGACATGGTCAAAAGGCCGCAAAGTGGCAATCAAGGACGCCGCAGGTCTATACCACAGAGAGTGGCAGAATCAGCCCGCCTGGATCGAGATCCTCGTCGACAATATGAGCAGAGATTGGCCTGTCCTGGTGCGGCGAGTGCCCTATATTCAGGACCTTTTCGTTGGAGATATCCTTTTTCATGAGATTGGTCATCACATTCACGCAACCCAGGCACCAGAACACAAGGAAAAGGAGGGAGTGGCAGACAAGTGGAGTAGCGACCTTGCACGATATTATGGCAGAAGGAAATACTGGTACTTGTTACCTCTCGTATGGGTTCTCGTATTCCTCCTGAGACCACTTCATCGGCGTCTGAAAAGGAAATTTGAAGAAGAGAATCGAAGCTAGATTTCTAGGTAGCTGCTTTCGCTGAGTATGCCACATACATGGGTTCAGGCTTGCCAATGGGCGGCTTAGGCGATCCAGTTTCATAGAAGAAGCAACTGTCTCAACCCTCGTATTGATGGAATAGAGGATGAACAATAGAGCAAGAACAGGGAAGGTTCACTTCTGTTACAACGAGCGTACCGCGAGGGTCATGCTCATTCTGTGTGCTGTTCTTGCTGCCATCTACATCCTGTCGTTCGCTTTGCATACTGATCGGCCTCTAAGACTAGCGTCCATTCTACTCTTGTTGATACCGGCAATCTGGGCATCCCATTTTGTCTGGCTGATCTGGTTGGGAAGAAGGCATCCAGTGTTCTCTGTATCGGATGAGCGGGTCGAATGGCGCGAGCCAGCATCTCAAAAACGCTCCTGTCTTCCCACTGCTGATATCATGGGCATAGAGCGGGTTACAAGGAATGTCGTGGTCTTCAACAGCCTGTCAAAGGGAAGCGTGCGTATCCCGTTTTCGGGGATTTCTCTGGGAGACAGAGAAGAGCTGAAGCGACTCCTCGAACGGCGATTTGGAGCCTAAGAGACGGTCTAGTAGCTTTGTCGCATAAGTAGCGGCATCATGAAAGTGGAGAGGATGCAATATGGAGGGTGAGGAGATTGGGGGAGGCCCACTGTCTCAACCCGAGCATGTTCTGAATCCACAGGAATGCGTCTCTGAGGGTTGGAAACATTTCAAGCAGAACAAGGCAGTGGCAATACTCGGCTGTGCGATATACCTATGGCTATCAGTATGTGTAAGTGGTCTGCCTGCCTTTGCGTGGATCTTCTATGACCTCATTATAGATCCCGCAATGCAAGGTGGACTTGCAATACTTAGCTTGAATCTGGCGAGAAACCAGTCTCCCAGGATTCTCCAGATCTTCAAGGGATTCGAGAGATACTGGAGCTTCTTAGGTGCCACTTGGCTCTTATATGGAGTCTTTGCACTCTGCCTACTACCTATCGGTTTCGGATTGATTATCGACTCGGCGATCGATGTCTATACGATACTGTTTTCAATCCTGAGCATCGCGCTCATCGCTCACTTCTTTCTTAGATGGTTCATGGTTACGTATCTGATTGCGGACGGATTCAGTGTTATTGAGGCGTTCAGGAAGAGCGCACGAATGACTCGGGGATATCGTGCGAGACTCCTAATGCTCTTCCTTTTGTCGTTGTTGCTTGCCTTGGCTGGATTTATGCTGTTTTTTCTTGGATCTCTTGTGACTTTCCCTGTGTCAGCAATCGCATGTGCAGTTGCATATGCCAGACTAGCGGATTCTCAATCTTCACAGGTCGAAGAGCTTGATTGCAGAACTGATACGCTCGAAGATAGTCCACACCTGGGACGGTTGTAGAAGCAGGAATTCTCTGGCAGCTCCAGGAGAGGCCAATGATAAGCAGAGGAAACCTTAAGCTGATCATGTTTGGTTTGATCATCCACTGCAACGCCATTTCCTGCATCCCTGAGAGAGATACTCCCAGGGACATGATCATCAGGGACCTCCAGAAGGAGTTTCATCATAATGAGCGGGTGGTATTCGAGGCAGATGTCGAAGGGTGTAGGGCGGATTACATGGTGACGGATATCAAAATACTGAAGTGGTCAGAAGCAGATGAGGGTACGGCTGAGGCGAAGGTCCGTTTCATAACTCACCATGTTAGTAGTTGCCTTGGAGGTAGTGGAGTCGGCTCCGGAAGTATGAAGAGAGTCGGTATCATGCATTACCGGAAGGTGGACCAGGGATGGAAGATGGTGAGATTTCAGGAACTCAGAGCTCGTTTGGTCGGTGTGGAATTGCCTCCTGAGATGCAGAAGCTGAGTGATGAGCGATTTGAGGAAAGCGTCAGGAGGAATACAGAGATAGTCGAGGAGAAGCTCAGAGAGTCTCGAACCAGCAACGCATGGGATTCGTTGCCGCAGTAGAAGTGTGCCCCAGTACGGGCATTGGGGGTCCTGTAAAAGAGCGGCTTGCCGAGTACTACGATATCGGGGTGGGAAGTGGAAAATACATAGGGTCAGTTGTGGCGAAAAACCCAAACAACAACAAATCATCGACTCTCTAACTTGATGTTTTCTTTGAACTTTCTGTAGGCATGTGAGATATTTCTACTTCCGACCAGCTGGACCTGCTGCACCATGTGTTCTGTCCGTCATTTACCATAAACCATTGCATTTGAAGCGCTTTTTGTCTGCCCTCCTTCAAGTTCTCTGCCGCGAATACGGTGCATGGCGTTCATAGAGTGCATACGGGCTGTCCAGGATCAGTGGACACGCTACTTGGCACTGGGAGAGGTTAGAGTGTCCAATTCTTGATAGATTCTATATCCAGGCTTCTTGCTTGCGGAATGTGAAATATGAACCCCCCGGTGCCTTTGCGAGGCATGGCGAACAGTCAACCGCCTCCGAAATGTGAGGTTCTCAGTGGGCCTGAAAAGGGGGGCAAGGTCACATGCAACCTGAGAAGAACCTAGAAAAAGGCTTGCATTAGGATACGACCGGTCATATACTAAAGTTTATGGCACGACCTAGGCAAAATGAGCATAAGCGGGAGGAACTCCTGCAAAAAGGAATCGAATTGCTTGCAGAGCACGGATACCACGGAACCGGCCTGAAGAAGATCCTGGAAACGGTTGAGGTCCCCAAAGGCTCTTTCTATAACTATTTTGCGAGCAAAGAAGAATTCGTTTCTGAAACCATAGGACAGTATAGCCGGAACTCGGCACGGAAACTGGATGATTTTGTCGAGAAGTCAAATGATGACCCGGTCACGAAAATCCGGAAGATCTTTCTTGCCCTGTTGACCGAAATTGAAGCAAACGGGCAAAGGGGATGTCTGGTGGGGAACCTGGCCGCTGAAATCGGTACCAGCAGCGCACTCTGTCAGAGAAGCATGCAGCACGCCTTTGCTTCGTGGAAAGAACGATTCATTGACCTTATTTCCGATGCTCAGAATCAGAATCTGCTGCGGCAGGACCTGTCCGCCGAAATTCTGTGCGATACCCTCTGGGATACCTGGCAGGGAGCCCTGCTCAAAATGAAGATAGACGGCAACACATCCCATTTGAAAAAAACACTCGAGGTCATGCTGGATCATCTGTTTGTGCCTGCGGCCTCCATCCAAATTCCCGAAGAATCGTAACAGAAAGCGTAATGTCATAGGAGAAGTGGTATGTTCTTTTATTTTGAGACGACCGGTCTAATTTTTATCTATAAGGGGGAAAGATGAGCAAACAAGTATTTGAAACCAATACCATTGGTGGGATCGAAGTCCGGAATAGAATATTCAGGTCAGCGACCTTTGAAGGTCTTGCAGTCGACGGTGGAAAGGTGAGTCCGGCGATAATGGATATGTACCGGTCTCTGTCAGAGGGAGGAGTGGGACTCATCATAACCGGCTATATGGGTTTCTCGGCTACGGACAATCTCTCTCCACGTACGGTTTCCATCGGCAGCGATGATGCCATTGGCCCGTTGACTGAACTGGCCCAGACAGTTCATGCCGGCGGAAGTCGGATTGTGGCCCAGATTACACATCTCGGATCCCAGCTGACCTATGCACCCACGCAGGAGGTGTTTGCACCGTCGGATGTCACCGAGCCGGTGAACGGAATACGGCCCAAACCCTTTCGTACGGAACAGATCCGGGGACTCGTAAAGGAATTCGGTGAAGCAGCCCTGCGATTGAAGAAATCCGGATTTGACGGTGTTCAGATCCACGGTGCCCATGGTTACCTGCTCAGCAAGTTTCTGAGTCCGGTATACAACAAGAGGACCGATGAATACGGTGGAAGCCCGGACAAGAACGTACGGATTATCCTGGAGATCATCGAATCGATAAGAAACACATGTGGGAGGGATTTTCCGGTTTGGATGAAGCTGAACTGTTCCGATTTCGGTCGGGAAGAGAATTCCTATGAATTTGATGACTTTGTCGTCACGGCAAAAGAAGTTGCCAACGGAGGAGTGGATGCCATTGAAGTAAGCGGAGGAACGATGACAGGAAGATTCCCGTCTAGTCGTACAAAATCCCATGAAGCCTATCATCTGGATTATGCAAGGAGGATAGCCTTAGAGGTGGATATTCCCCTCATCCTCGTTGGAGGATTCAGGAGTATTGATACACTCGAACAGGCGTTGACGGAAAAGAATATTGAAGCGGTATCTATGTGCCGTCCCCTGATCAGGGAACCCGATCTTGTAAAACGCTGGACCGAAGGAGATCGTTCGGAGGCTGCCTGTGTAGCATGTAACGGGTGCTTCAATCCCAGCGGAACCCGCTGCTTCTTTGAGCTTGAAGGGGAAGAACGAGAGGCTCAGAAAGAGGTCATGAAAATGATCAAACTCATGAGAGGCAATGATTCGTAAAGGAGGGGCTATGCCAAAACTAACGTACTATCTGGCAATCGCCGCGCTGTTATTCGGCGCCAACCCGGCTCATTCCGGTGAACTGAAACTGGAAATTTCTACTTCTGAACCAAATGAAGTAAATGTGACTTCACTATAGACAGTTTGGATAACAATTCATTGGTGTGGACGCCAAAGATCGAGCGCCACACAGTTCAACTGTTAGGCTTCCAAAGGAGAGAAGATCATGAAACTAAAGAGTGTTGTCTTGTTTTCAGCGTCGCTGGGAATCGGCGTCATAGGTTTGGGGTATTTGCTTTCTCCGCAGTTCATGTATGGCCTTTACGGCATCGATCTGGAAACCGTTAACGAAGCGAACATGGTGCGATCAGCCTATGGTGGTTTGTTCATTGGTTTCGCCATTCTCTTTCTCTTGGGCACACTTCGGGATCAATTCGCCAAGCCAGCTCTAATCGCGCTACTGACGTTTATGGCTAGTTTCGCGAGTGGCCGGATTGTGAGCATTTTCGTGGATGGAATGCCCTCGCTACTTATCCTTTCACTCATCGTTCTTGAAATTACATATTCAGCATTGGCGGCCTATTTGCTGTCAGCGAAATGTGAGTCGAACAACAGCGCCTAATGAACATTTCAAGATCTGATTATTAGCTTGGTTTGACAAGCATGAAAGGGCATTGGTTGTGAGACTTACACCTATTTTAGTACTTTCACAAAGGAGAATAATTATGTGGAAAATCATCATTGTATTATTTCTTGTTTCGGGTTGTGCTTCTTCTTCAACCGAGATTCCCGCAAAGTCAGAAAAACTAATCATTAATTTTGAATCGTTGCAGAAAGAAAGTTGGTCGGAAAAGGAATTAGAAAACGCAAAACTGATTACGGATTTTGTACAAAACTTAATGAATAATCATAACTTTGAATATGTTTTGGAAAAATACAGCGACGACTCATATATTCAGCACAATAGAAATCTTCCTGATAGAATTGAGGGACTCGTGGGATTTCTCCAAGAATTTGTTCAAGATTATCCGGATTACACGTATGACGTAAAACATATCTATGTGGATGGAGATTATGTAATCTTTCACTCACATGCAACGCTAGACAAAGAGGATAGAGGAAATGATCGGAAAGGAATGAACATCATAGATACTTGGAAGATTGAAAACGGAAAAATTGTAGAACACTGGGACTCGATTCAACCACTTGATGCATTCATGCGATTCTATGTTTGGCTGAATGGAGGTGATATCCAAAATACAAATGGGGTATTCTAGGCGTGCAAAAATACACATCTTGGAAAAAACGTTGAGCCAGTACTCTGGCGATTTTGGGGAGGACCTCCTTCCTGCTGGAGGTCCATCTCCGCCGACGCGGGTCACGGGGAACACAAAATCAACTAGTAATCAACTAGTAGACAAGCTCATAGCGCAGAAAAGGGGGAAAGCGGTCTCGCTAACCCCCCTAGTACAATGAACAAATTCTGGTCGGGGCGAGAGGATTTGAACCTCCGACCACCTGAACCCCATTCAGGTGCGCTACCAGGCTGCGCTACGCCCCGTCCTGTGTTTTCTCCCGCGCGATTGAACAGAGAGGAGCGATTGGGGTAGTCTCTTCTCTTGGCCAACACGCATCTTCGAGAATTACCACGGCGCCTGGTTCCTGTCAACGTGAGAATGGGCTGGGGAGGGGCTGCGTTTGGGGCTTTCCGGTTCTGAAAACGAGGAAATCAGAGACGATTCTTCTCCACCGCAGGATTTCCAGGAGATCAGCGGACCGGATTGGCTCGTCTGGATTCGCAGAGGTTTCTCCTCCCTCTTGGATGAGGGGGGAGAGTGGCGGCAGGACCTTGCGCCCGGTGCCGAGGACGAGGCGACGGTTTACACCGGACGAGGCAAGCTTATTCGGCTCTCTCTGGGGCCGACAGAGGAGGGTTGTGCCCTTGTGCGGCATTATCGTCGAGGCGGGATCTTCGGCAGTCTCCTGAGGGACTACTACCTCGGGAGGACCAGGTTTGTTCAGGAAGTGCGCGTGTCCGAATGGGCGCGGGCTCAGGGGGTCCCGACCGCAGAGGTCCTGGCCCTCAAGAGTGAGCAGGCGGGATTCGGTTTGTACCGTGCAGACCTCGTGACCCGGGAAATCACTGATTCGGAAGACCTGGACCGGTATTTGAAGTCGGCAAGGAGCGGGGCAGGGCGCCCGCCGGCTCGGGAACATGAGATCATCCGAAGCGTCGCGCATCTGCTGCAGGGAATGCATCGCGCGGGCCTGTACCACGCCGACTTGAACCTGAAGAACATCCTGGTCCAGGTCAGCGAGACCGGCGTGCGCAGCTACGTGATCGATCTGGATCGGGCCAGGGTCATCCATCCGCTCGGTCCCCGGATGAGGATCCGCAACCTTGTCCGGCTCTATCGTTCCCTCGACAAGCAGGGGTATCTGAACGATCTCGTCGGGATGAAACAGATCGTCGCCTTTGTCAGGGCCTACTGCGGGGACGACCGTGAACTTCTGACCCTGTGCAAGGAAGTCATGCGAAAGGACATGTGGCTCCTTCGGTACCACCGGGCGGGATGGACCCTTTCCAGGGGACTGAAGAGGCTCGGGAGAGGCGGGGATGACTGAGAGGGCCCTGCTGATAAGGCTCGGGGCACTCGGCGACACGCTCCATGCGTCGAGCGCTGCCAGCCTTCTGAAGAAGCAGGACCCGAACATGGAGGTAGATTTTCTTTCGGCGGACGGCCTTGGAGATCTGTTCCGGATGATTCCGTCCGTAACGGAGGCCTTCTGTCTGCCGTACCGCAGGATTCCCCTGCGGTTCCACCCCCGGTGGCAGGCTCTGCTGGGTAGATTGAACCACAGGGCCTACAGCCTGGCCTACTTGATGGAGACGGACCCGCGCTTCCTGCCCATCCTGGAGGCGATCGAAGCTGACCGCAAGGTTACGTTGACCGAGTCGGCGAATGGAGACACGCCCGGAGCGGGCCTGCCCAACCCGGTTCGGTATCAGTCCGCTCTGCGAGACGCGGGCCTGGCTACGGGAGACACATGTCATCCGGAACTCTTCGTTAGCGAGGAGGGTGAACGGCGGGCCACCGAACTCCTTGACGCTCTTGGACTGGATTTGGACGCCCCCGTGATCGGGCTCCACCCCGGCAATAGCTATCAGGGTCGGAAGATATGGAGAAAGAAACTTCGTCGAACGGATCTGCGCTGCTGGCCCGAAGTGCGTTGGGTGGAACTGGTCCGTGAAATGAACGGGGAGAATCCCCGGCTGCAATTCGTTCTGTTCGGGGGACCTCGGGATCGGAAAACGAATGAGCGGGTCTCTGCTCAGCTTCGAGTCCTGGATTCGGGCCTGAAGCTGGCCGATGCGGCCGGAAAGACCGATCTCATCCTGGCTGCAGCACTTCTCAGAAGGTTCGCCCTGTTCGTAAGCACGGACACGGGGCCTCTTCACATGGCCGCCGCCCTTCGGGTCCCCTTTGTCGGGCTTTACGGGCCGACGCGCTTCGAGGAGACGCAACCCTTTCCGCCCGAGCCGGTGGGTGCCGTGCTGCGACAGGAACTGGACTGCCAGCCTTGCTACGGCACTCCGATTCAACGAAGATGTAGAGACAACATCTGTATGGAGCGAATCGAGTCGGTGGATGTCGTTGAGAAGGCGCGAGAGTTGAACCCGGTGCTTTTTCAGGGCTGATTCTGTTTCATACGGAAGCAAGGAGGAGGGAACCGATGAGCAAAACGATGAAGCCGAGTCAGATCAAGAGGAAGGCCAGAGGCAATCTCCTCTATGCGTTGAACTGTGCTCAGGCCACGCTGCTCACCCTGAGTTCGACGTCTGAGAAATCGGACCCGGTCCTGATGCGGGCAGCCACCAATTTCGAGGGAGGTTGTGTGGGCTGCGGTTCTACCTGTGGGGTGGTCAGTGGTGGGGTCCTCGGCATGGGAGCCCTCATGTCCTCCCTTCCGGGGCAAGATCCTCAGCACCTGGAACAGGACATTTACGAAGCCTCTCTCGCGTACAGGAAATGGTTCGAAGATCGGTTCGGCACGAGTGTGTGTTACGAAAGGGTTGAAACGAACTTCGGCACGGTGGGAGGGATGCTGTCTTATTTATTCCCGGGAGACAAAATGTTACGATGCCTTCAGCACATCGGGGAGGCCCTCGTCGTGCTGGACGACGAGGTTCGCAGGATTGCGGAGAAGAGAAACCTGCCCATCCTTTTCGAAGAGAGCCTGCCGGGCGGACCCGCCGAGCCCCACTGCGCATACACCGTGTTCAAAGCGCTCGCCGAGCGTTCAGGCAAGCAGGGGAACTCCGTGGGGTGGGCCTGCACGGGCCTTGGTGGGGGCGTCGCGCTGAGCGGCGCCGTGTGCGGGGGGCTGCTCGGCGCGATCCTTGGGCTTGGTCTGGAGTACGGGATCGACCCGGAAGAACTCGGGTATGGGGGCATCCTGAAAGAGTTCGTGGTGGGCCATCGAAACCTGGTGAAGCACGAGAAGCTTGCCGAGGGCCCCATCGAGGAGCTTCCGAAAGAAGCCTTTGCCCGGTCCCGCTACCTTGCAGACGGGTTCGAGAAGACCTTCGGCAGTCTGAACTGCCGGGAGATCACGGGCAGGGAATTCGCATCGCCCGATGAGCTGAATTCGTACTTGCCTGACTCAAAGGTGTGCGGCGAGATCTTTTCCTGGTGCGAGCAGGAGGCGACAAAGCTATTGACGACCTGACAGGCGTACAAGGAGGCTTCACGTTCACGAACAGAATGCCCGTTGCCTGATCGAATTCGAGGACGAGGACGACGACGAGAATGAACCAACCGGAACAAACAGAACCTATCGGGATGATTTACGGGCTCAAGCGGGTCCTGCGGTACGGCTTGCCCTACTGGAAGATCATCCTTGTAACGATCCTCTGCATGGCCGTGTATTCCGTGAGCTTGAACGGAAGGGCTTACCTGATCAAGCCCTTCCTCGAGGAAGTGATCATCCCGGCGACCGAGATGAGCCGGGCGTCCGGCCTCGGATCGCTGGACCTTTCAAAGATCAAGGGAGAGGTCTCAGAGGATCAATCGGCCGAGGAGCGGGCCAAGCTGACCGCTGTCCTGGAGCAGAAGCTCGTGTTTCTCATCGGTATTGCCCTGGCCGTGGTCGGGATGATCCCGTTGATGAGCTTCTTCAAGGGATACGGCTCTTCCTATGTGGTGGCCCGGATGGTGCGGGACCTCCAGTGCGATCTTTGTGACAAGCTTCTCCGTATGCCTCTGGCCTACCACACCAAGGCCCGGAAGGGCGAGATTTTCGCCCGACTGAACAGTGATGTGGCCAGGAGCGCAGAGAGCTTCCGGCTACTCTTCGGCGAGCTCATCCAGGAGTCCCTCACGCTCCTGGTGGGCGTCGGGGCCATGGTCTACCTGAGCTGGCAGCTCACCCTGCTCATCGCCCTGGTCATGCCTCCTCTGGTCCTCATCGTCGTCAAGTTCGGCAAGAAGGTCCGAAAGAGGAGCCTGAAGCGACAGGAGAAGGTTGGGGACCAGATGGGCTCCATGCTCCAGATGTTCAGCGGCATCAAGGTCGTCAAGGCCTTCCGGATGGAAGACACCGAGAGCGACCGCTTTCGATCGGTCAACGAGGAACTGTTCCGAAGAGAAATGAAGGTCGTCAAGACCGACGAGATGAGCAAGAGCTTCACCGAGCTGTTCAACAACTTCACCTACATTCTTTTCATGGCTGTCGGCATCTACGCCATCATGAAGGCGATGCTCGGCCTCACCCTACCGGTGCTCGTTGCGTTCCTGGGCCTGGCCACCACGCTGTATCGCCCGGTCAAGAACCTCTCGAGGGCTTACAACAAGGTGTCCGACTCCATGGCGGGCATTCAGCGCGTGACCGAAATCCTGGATCTGGAGTCGGAAACAGAGGAGCAGGAGGGCATGGAGGTCCTGCGCGGTATCCGTGAGGAGATCCGTCTCGAGAAGGTCGGCTTCTCCTATGACGGGGACCAGAAGGTCCTCGAGGACATCAGCCTGGAGATCGACAAGGGGCAGACCGTTGCCCTGGTAGGCAAGACCGGTGTCGGCAAGACGACTCTGAGCGATCTGATCCCGCGGTTCTACGACCCCACAGAGGGGAGGATCCTGGTGGACGGTTCGGATATACGGGACTTCAGCCGTGATTCGCTCTTGCGCCACATCGCGGTCGTGACACAGGATCCGTTTCTGTTCGACACCAGCGTGGAGGAGAACATCCGGTACGGAAGGCTGGATGCAACCGATGAGGAAATCATCGAGGCCGCCCGGGCAGCGTTCATCCATGACCGGATCCTCGCCCTGCCCGAGGGATACAAGACCCGGGTCGGGGATCGAGGCACCCGCCTTTCCGGTGGGGAACGCCAGCGGATCACGATCGCGCGGGCCATCTTGCGCAACCCATCCATCCTGATTCTGGACGAGGCCACTTCTTCTCTGGATGCCGAGTCGGAGCAGTGGGTCAAGAAGGCGATCGACAACCTTATGGAGGGGCGCACCACCGTAGCGATCGCCCACCGGCTCTCGACGATCCGGAATGCGGACAAGATCGTGGTGCTCGAGAAAGGGCGTATCTCGATGATGGGGCAGCACGAAGAGCTCCTGCAAATGGAAGGGCTGTACCGAGAGCTTTGCGCATTGCAGTTCGAACAGGACGATACGGGCCCCATCTCGAACTCCGGACCAGCGTGATTCCGAGAACCGTGGAAACAGAGCCTCTGTCTAAGAAGACCCCTGATCGATCCGAAGCGAGCCAGACCGCCCTGGTGCACGACTGGCTGACCGGGATGCGGGGCGGGGAGAAGTGCCTGAAGGTCCTCTGCGAGCTTCTACCCCGTGCCGATCTGTTTACGCTGCTCCATATCCGGGGTGCGGTAGATCCGGTCATCGAGTCCCACGCTCCCCGTTCCTCTTTTCTTCAAGCCTTCCCCGGTGTGGGCCGTTACTACCGATACCTGCTCCCCTTGTTCCCGCTGGCTGCGGAAGGGTTCGATCTCACCCCTTATCCTCTGATCGTATCCATCAGCCATTGCGTGGCAAAAGGGGTGATCCCGGGGCCCGCGAGCCGACACATCTGTTACTGTCTCACGCCGATGCGATACGTGTGGGACCAGTATCCCTACTACTTCGGCAGGGGCGGTCCGACCGCTGCACCGAGAATCCTTACCCGCCTCGTGGCCCACCGGCTGCGTCTTTGGGACGTGGCGGCCAGCAACCGGGTCGACGAATTCGTTGCCATCTCCGAGTTCGTGGCGGAGAGGATTCGGAAATACTACGGACGCGAGGCAGAGGTGATCTACCCTCCGGTGGAGTGGTCGCAGTACGAGGCCGTTTCGTCCCCCGCAAAGGATTATTATCTAGTGGTAGCGGCAAATGCGCCCTACAAGCGCCTGGACATCGTGCTGGATGCATTCCGGCATCTCGACCGGCCCGTGAAGATCGTCGGCCATGCCCCGGCAGGTGAGGCGGCGAGATCGAGGCAGGAGGGGCTGCGAAACGTGGAGTGGTTGGGCTGGAGGTCCGACGAGGAACTCCGCGGCCTCTATGCGAACTGCCGTGCCCTCCTATTCCCCGGGATCGAGGATTTCGGTCTCGTACCGGTGGAAGTGCAGGCTTCGGGCAGGCCCGTCATTGCCTACGGCATGGGAGGCGCGCTCGAGTCGATCCGAGGGATCACGGTGGAGGAGGCGAGGCGAACGGATCCGAGTGCATGGCCGGAGGGTCTGACCGGAGTCTTCTTCGAAGTGCCGACAGGCAAGGGGCTGACGGAAGCGATCGAGTGCTTCGAGTCGGTGGAGGACCGCTTCGAGCCGGCGAGCATTCGGGAATGGGCGCAACGCTTTGACCGGCCCGTCTTCGAGGAGCATTGGAAACGTCTGCTCCTTCCGCCTTCGCAGGGGGCTAGGGCCTTGGTAGTGGATGAATGAAGTGCATCGTTCCAAGTCCGATTCCCAGTGCTTCGGCGTGATGTCGCCCCTACAGGCGCGAGGACGGTACCACGGGTTTTCCAGTGGGGCTCCACTCGCGTTGAAAAGCCATTATGAGATGACTATACTCGTGTCCTGCCTCTGAATACAAAGGAGAGACCATTGGACTGGCTGGTTCGCGGCGGTATCCTGATGGCCCCGATTCTTGCCTTTTCTGTGGTGGCCCTGGGCATCTTCCTGGAGAGGCTCTGGATCCTGCGGAAAGAGCTCATCCTGCCGGAACAGCCGTTGCGGGAGTTGGAGAACTTCCTCCGCAAGAAGATGATCCCGGAGGCGCGGACCTACTGCCAGCAGCACCCGTATCCTCTCACCCGGATCCTCTTTGCGGGCTTGCAGCAGTACGGCAACGCACGGAACCTGATCAAGGAGAACATGGAAGAGCGGGGCAAGGCAGAGGCACTGGAGTTGAAGAAGTACATCGGCCTTCTGCACACGATCGCATCGGTGTCTCCCCTGCTGGGCCTGCTCGGGACCGTGAGCGGCATGATCAAGGTGTTCAGCACGATTTCGGTCGAGGGAGTGGGAAATCCCGCGAGCCTTGCCACGGGGATTTCGGAGGCGCTGATTACTACGGCGGCAGGATTGACCGTTGCGATTCCGACCTTTCTCGGCCAACGGTATCTGGCGGCCCGGGCCGAGCGCTTCGTCCACATGCTCGAGGAGTACGCGACCTACCTGCTGAACCTGCTGCCCACGTCAGCCCCCAAGGGGGAAGAGGAAAGCCCATGAATTTCAAGCGGAACGGTTCGGACGAAGAAAGCGAGGCTCCCCTCAACCTGACCTCGTTGATCGACGTCATGTTTCTGCTGGTGATCTTCTTCGCTGTGTCCACCACCTTTCGGGTCCATCCCGGCCTGTCCGTGAACCTTCCTCGAGCCCACTCCGAGAGGATCGTGGAAGACAAGAAGACCATGAAGGCAGTGTTGAAACAGACGGGAGAGATCTATCTGGACAACGAAGAGGTCGCGCGAGAAGACCTGTTCGAGACCCTGCGGAGGATGCAGCGGCACTCCAAGGTCTCCCTTTTCGTGCTCGAGGCGGACGAGGACGCACGGCACGGCCGGGTCGTCGAGTTGATGGACGCTGCCAGACAGGCCGGAATCCCGCGTCTGGCAATCGCCACCCAGTCCGAGGATGAGAGCGAGGACGACGACGAGGACGGGAACGGAAATGAAGAGTAGCGGAACAAAGGGGAACATGCTCGAGGAGATCGTTGCCCACAAGCATGTCGAGATCCGGGAGGCGAAAGCTACCCGGACCGTGGACGCATTGAACCGGGAAGCGACGCGCCGGGATCCCCCTCGGTCCCTGATTGGGAGCATCACGGATGTGCACGGCCCGCCGCACCGAATCATTGCCGAGATCAAGCGAGCCTCCCCGTCGAAGGGAGTCATGCGGGAAGACCTGGACCCGGTGGATTGGGCGGGACGATACGTCCGGGCAGGGGCGATCGGGCTTTCCGTCTTGACGGACGAAAAATTCTTCAAAGGGTCTCTCGAAGATCTTGCACGGATACGGGACCACGTGGACCTGCCCCTGCTCCGCAAGGATTTTCTGATCGATCCGTATCAAGTGCGAGAGGCGAGAGCCTGCGGCGCGGATGCGGTCCTTCTCATCATACGGATCCTCGAAGACGGCCAGTTTGCTGAGCTTCTCAGCGAGGTCCGGGATGCAGGCATGGAAGCGCTCGTGGAAGTGCACAACGAACAGGATCTGGACCGGGCCCTCGCACAAGGCACACGACTGCTTGGGATCAATAATCGGGACCTGAGCCGCTTCAAGACGGATATGTCCGTGACCCGGCGTCTCATGCCCCGGATCCCCCCCGAGGTTGTCGTGGTGAGCGCATCCGGGATCAACGATCCGGAGCAGGTCCGGTCGCTCGAATCGGATGGCGCGAAGGCCTTTCTCGTGGGTGAGGCCCTGGTGACGGCGGCGGACCCGGAGGAAAAGCTCAGAGAGCTTGCCACATGACTCGAGTGAAGGTGTGCGGGATCACGAATTCGGAAGATGCCATGCGCGCCGTCGACCTGGGCACGGACGCGCTCGGGTTCATCTTCTACCCGAAGAGCCCCCGCAATATCCTGCCTGCAGATGCTGCAGAGATCATCCGCGGGCTTCCCCCTTTCGTTGCCTCGGTGGGTGTATTCGTAGACGCGCCGTCCAAGCAGATCGAAGCGATCGTTTCCGAGTGCGGTCTGACGGCCGTACAGCTGCACGGCAGCGAGACTCCGGATTTCTGCGGGCGGTTTCGCGTGAAGACAATCAAGGCCTTCCGGGTCAAGGATGCCCGGCTGCCTCCGGAAATCGACCGATACCGGACCGATGCGATCCTGCTGGACACATATCGCGAAGGGATGGCCGGGGGCACGGGTGAGACCTTCTCCTGGGACGTGGCCGTGGAGGCGAAGCGGTACGGCCGGGTGATCCTGGCGGGCGGCCTGACCTGTGAGAACATCCGAAACGCGATCGAGACGGTCCGACCCTATGCCGTAGACGTTTCCTCCGGCGTGGAGATCGAGCCGGGCAGGAAGGACCCGAAAAAACTCACTCAGTTCGTGACCAGGGCAAAGGAACGTCCCCTTTCATGAGAATGCGTCGCTTCGTTTTGCTCTACGTCTTTTCTTTGTTTGTAGCCCTGTGCGGCTTCGGTCCGTTCTGCGAAAGGGCGGCAAACGCTCAGGAAGCGGACCAGGAGCGTCCCCTTCCCGCGGACACCGTCAGGGTGAAGGCGGATTCCCTCAGCTTTGATCAGCAGAACATGGCCGGTACGGCCACGGGCGACGTGAGAATCCTCTACGGGGATACGGTTCTGGAGGCCGGAGAGGTCTTTCTCGATCTTGACGACAAGAGCAGCTACGCGAGCGAACGGGTCCGGCTGCTGCAGGGCAGAGACATCCTGACGTGCGACAAGCTGCAATATCACTGGGAAAGCCAGACCGGGAGCCTGGAGGGCGGCGAGCTGCTGTTCAAGGAAACGGGCTACTTCATCCGCGCCGATCTGCTGGAAAAGACCGGTCAGGACACGTATGCGGTCGAAGACGGGACCTTTACAACCTGCGACTGCCCCTCACCGGAGGCCCGTGTGCCTTGGGAGATGCGCGCCCGCGAGGGTGAAATTACCCTGGGCGGGTACGCAAAGGTCAGGAAAGCCACCTTCCATATCCTGGGTGTGCCGGTTCTGTACATTCCCCGCGGCTACGTGCCAGTGAAGCTCGATCGTGAATCCGGGTTTCTCGTACCCGGGATCGGCCAGACCGGGAGAAACGGCTGGGAGTTCCTGCTTCCCTACTACTGGGCCATCAACGCAAGCTACGACGCGACCTTTCTGCTCGAAGGCCTCACGAAGAGGGGGGCGAAGCCGGGGGTGGAGTTCCGCTACCGACCGAGCAAGAACACGACCGGCAAGTGGAACCTCAGCATGATCTACGACATGAAGGTCGACGATCTTCGTTACGGGCTCCGGGCCGAGCATTTCCAGAAGCTGTCTTCCTCCTTCTACGACAAACTCGATCTGCGCGTAGTTTCTGACAACGACTACACCGAGGATTTTCCCTGGGAGGTTGCGAGCCCTTCGGACCGCATCCTCGAGAGCCGGGGAACCGTCGGGTTCCTCCAGGGGAACTTTCACACCACCCTGGAAGGGAGTTTTGCGGATCTCGTCGCCGAGACGGGTGGAGACAAGGTGCCCCAACGTCTCCCCCACATTCACGTGGACTTCGTCCGCAGCCCGGTGGGGTTCCCCTGGTTGTCTCTGGGATGGCGATCCGAGGCGGTTCACTTTCTGGATGAGATGGGCAACAAGAGGTGGCGGCAACAGATCCGTCCTCAGGGGATGGTTTCCCTCAGCCCTGCGCCGGGCCTGTCTCTGAAGGGGGGCGTGGGTATCCGCGAGGTTCTGTCCCAGTACGTGAGCGACAGTTTCGGCGGCGATGGAAGCCAGCACCGGACCCTGCTCGAGACCGAGGCCGAGGCCGAAGGCACCGTCGGGAGGGCCTTTCACTGGGGTTCCTACCGGCTCTTTCACGTGGTGCGGCCGAGGGTACGGTATCAGTACATCCACGAAATCGCGTCCGATCCCTTCCCGGTGGTCATGGACGGACTGGATGTCCTGCGGAGCAGAAACTTCTTTACCTACAGCATCACCACGAGCCTGTGGGGGAAACCCGAAGACTCCCTGCCCGGTGGAAGTAAGGGGATCATGGGAGACCTCTACGTGGCGCAGAGCCTCGATCTGGACCAGGACCCTCTGGAGTCGCCCAGCCAGAGGCTCTTTTCGGATGTTCGGGTCCGGTGCCGACTGCAGCCGCGCACGTGGCTCGGCCTCAGGGCCGACCTCCAGATCGACCCTTATGACGGATCTCTGAGAGCGATCGAAGTTGGGACCTCACTTCGCGACAAGAAGGACCGTTTCGGCCTCGATGTCGGGTTCCTGGAACACGATGAACACGTGGTCGATCCGCTGACGCGGGTCGAGCTATACGATGCCTACGACCTCGTGTACCTGTTCCCGGGCATCGACCAGACCCTGCGGTCCCGGCTTCAGGCCCGGATTACCGACCAATGGGCCGCCTCCCTGGATACCCTCTATCTGATCGAGCTTTCGGGCAAGATCGAGAACCACCTCTCGGTTTCCTACCTGTCCGCCTGCGACTGCTGGTCGGTCGAGCTGAAGATGAATCAGACGGTCCGGCCGGACGATGTCGGGTTTTCCGTCCTGTTTCGGCTGACCGGCTTGGGTTCCTATTATTGATCCGGCCGTATATGGACGAAGCAATATGCAGCAAAAGCGGCTTGACGGGCGGGACGGCATCACATACTCTGAGTGCGATGGCCTGGGTGCCAAAAGATAACCCACCGGTTTTCTTGAGTAATAATAGACAATTCGACTCAAGGAAGGACGTTTGTCGGCCGATCATTGGATAGTACTGGGCCTTACCCTGGAGACTCGAGTAGAAAGGAGACTTGCTTGAAAGGACTCGTGCTCAGCGGGGGCGAAGGGACACGACTTCGGCCGATCACGCACACAAGCGCCAAACAGCTGATTCCGGTCGCAAACAAGCCGGTCCTTTTTTACGGGCTGGAGGCGATCCGGGAGGCGGGCATCACAGAGGTGGGGATCATCGTCGGAAACACCCGGAAGGAGATCCAGCAGGAAGCAGGCGATGGATCCCGCTGGGGTCTGAAGATCACCTATATCGAACAGGAGGCCCCCCTGGGCCTCGCCCACGCCGTGCTGACGGCGGAAGAGTTCATAGGTGACGAGTCTTTCGTCATGTATCTCGGCGACAATATTCTGAAGGACGGCATCAAGGATCTAGTGGACGAGTTCCGGAGCGAACGACCGAACTCTCAGATTCAGCTCGTCAGTGTTCCGAACCCGAGCCAGTTCGGTGTGGCAGAGCTTCTGGACGGAAAGGTGGTTCGGCTGGAGGAGAAGCCGAAGCATCCGAAGAGCGATCTTGCATTGACCGGGGTCTACATGTTCGACGCCAACATCTTCGAGGCGGCCAGGGCGATCAAGCCGTCCTGGCGGAACGAGCTGGAGATCACCGATGCAATCCAATGGCTGATCGATCATGGATACGAAGTCGTACCTCATCAGGTGACCGGATGGTGGAAAGACACCGGCAAGCTCGAGGACATGCTCGAGGCGAACCGCCTCATTCTGGATACCATCGAGGAAAGGGTCGAAGGGGAGGTGGATGAGGCCTCCACGATCCAGTTCCGGGTGATCATCGAGAAGGGTGCCCGGATTCAGGACAGTGTCATCCGCGGTCCGGCGATCATCGGTGCGAAGACGATCCTCCGGAATGCCTACGTCGGTCCTTTCACCAGCATCGACGCCAGTTGTCGGATCGAAAACGTGGAAATACAGCACAGCATCGTCTGCGAGAATACGGTGATCAGCGATCATCCCTCCCAAAGGACGTTTCGCATCGAAGACAGCCTGATCGGCACGAATGTGGAGATTTCGCGGACAGACCGTAAACCGAAGGCTCACAGGTTGCTGCTGGGGGATTCGAGCAAGGTGGAGCTCCCATGAAGATTCTGGTCACGGGCGGAGCGGGCTTCATCGGGTCCAATTTCGTCCGGTACTTGCTGGAGGTCCATCCTGACGACGAGGTGGTGAACCTGGATCTGCTCACCTATGCGGGCAACCTGGAGAATCTGGCCGGCCTGGAGGATGCCGGGAATTACCGGTTCGTTCGAGGGGACATTGCGGACGCCGGGCTGCTGGACCGGCTCTTCGGGCAGGGGCTGGACCTGGTAGTCAACTTCGCTGCGGAGAGCCATGTCGACCGAAGCATCGAGGATCCGGGTCATTTCCTGAACACCAATATTCTGGGCACACAGGCCCTGCTGGAAACAGCAAGGCGATATGGGGTCACCCGGTTTCTTCAAATCTCTACCGACGAGGTCTACGGGTCTCTGTCCGAAGAAGAAGGCGGATTCACAGAAGAGAGCCCCGCAGCACCGAACAGCCCCTACTCGGCGAGCAAGGCGGCGGCCGATCTCCTATGTCGTGCCTACTTCAAGACCTACGACCTCCCGGTGGTCGTTACGCGGTGCTCGAACAATTACGGTCCATATCAGTTTCCGGAAAAGCTGATTCCTTTGTTTATCACCAACGCACTTGCGGACGAACCGCTCCCGGTTTACGGGGACGGCCTCTACGTCCGCGACTGGATCCACGTGCGGGACCATTGCATCGCCCTCGATCAGGTGCTTCGCAATGGAAAGGACGGCGAGATCTACAACATAGGCGCGGATGAGGAGAGGACGAACCTGGAGATTACCCAGGTGATCCTCGACAAGCTCGGCAAGGACAAGGGCCTGATCCGCCATGTGAAAGACAGGCCGGGGCACGACCGGCGGTACGCGATCGACAGTTCTAAGATACAAGGGGAACTCGGATGGCGGCCGGCGACCGGCTTTCGGCAGGGAATGATGGACACCATCGACTGGTACATCCGGAATGAGGCTTGGTGGAACAAGATCAAGAGCGGAGAGTACCGGCAGTACTACGAGCGGATGTACGGGAACCGATGATCCGCTAGAAAGGGAATTGAGATTTTGAAAGTACTCGTTTCGGGTTCCAAAGGCATGCTGGGCACTGATCTCATGCGTGTTCTTGGATCCTCCCCCACTGCCGTCGTCGGGTTCGACCTTGATGAGCTCGATATCACCGACCGCCGGGCGGTCGAGGATCGGGTCCTTGCCGAGGCTCCGGATGTACTGATCAATGCAGCTGCCTACACGGATGTGGATCGTAGCGAGGAACAGGAGGATCTGGCTTTTCAGGTGAACGCGGAAGGAGCCGCCAACCTGGCTCTGGCCTGCCGGGCTGCACGGGCCCGGCTGGTTCACGTGAGCACGGACTACGTCTTTGACGGCAGCGATCCGAGACCCTACTCCGAACAGGACCGGGCCAGCCCGCTCGGGGTCTATGGCCGCTCCAAGTGGGAAGGGGAGGAGAGGATCCGGGAAATCCTGCCCGAGGCATGTCTGGTCCGGACGGCCTGGCTCTATGGGAAAGCTGGAAAGAATTTCGTGAAGGCGATTCTGGCGCAGGCCGATCAGAAGAGCCGGCTGCGCGTAGTGGACGACCAGAGGGGTTCGCCCACCTATACGTTCGATCTGGCCATGGCACTTCGAGAGGCCGCCGGGCAGGGGCTCGAGGGAACCTATCACGTGACCAACCAGGGCTCCTGCAGCTGGCTGGAATTCGCCGTGAAGATACTGGAACTTTCGGAAAAGACAGGCGTGGAGGTGGATCCGATCTCTTCAGAGGAGCTCGGCAGGCCCGCCCCGCGGCCCACGAATTCGGTCCTTTCCTGTGGGAAGTTCGAGGAGGCCACGGGGATGAAGCTCCGTACCTGGCAGGATGCCTTGGCAGACTATCTATCCGAATGACGGAAGAAAGACACGCAATAGAGGAAGGACAAGAGATATCATGGAAAGGGTGCTGATCACCGGAGGCGCAGGCTTTATCGGATCCCATCTCTGTGAGCGATTTCTTGCAGAGGGTTTCGAAGTGTTCGGCATGGACAATCTGATCACCGGATCCCTGCAGAACATCGCCCATCTGTTCGAGGAGGAGCGGTTCCACTTCATCAAGCAGGACGTGACCGAGTATCTGTACCTCAAGGGGGATCTGCACTACATCCTGCACTTCGCGTCGCCCGCCAGCCCGATCGACTACCAGCAACTGCCGATCCAGACCCTGAAGGTCGGCTCCCTGGGCACCCACAAGGCCCTTGGCTTGGCGAAGGAAAAGAAAGCCCGTTTCCTGCTCGCCTCCACCTCCGAGACATACGGGGATCCGCTGGTCCATCCCCAGCCGGAGACCTACTGGGGGAACGTCAATCCGGTGGGGCCGCGGGGCGTTTACGACGAAGCGAAACGATTCGCAGAGGCCCTCACGATGGCCTATCACAACTATCACGACATGGACACCCGCATCGTGAGGATCTTCAACACCTATGGGCCGCGCATGCGCATCAACGACGGAAGGGTGGTCCCGACCCTGCTGCCCCAGGCCCTGCGGGGCGAAGACCTGACCGTCTTTGGAGACGGTTCTCAGACCCGGAGCTTCTGCTACGTGTCCGATCTCGTGGAAGGGATCTGGAGGCTCCTGATGCGTACGGATTACAGCGAGCCTGTGAATCTGGGCAACCCGCAGGAGATGTCGATCCTCGAGTTCGCCCAGGCGATTGTCCGGATCACCGGTTCGCAGAGCGAGATCGTTTTCAAAGGGCTGCCCGCGGATGATCCGAAAGTCCGACAGCCCGATATCTCCCTGGCCAGAAAATTGCTCGACTGGGAGCCGAAGGTCTCCTTCGAGGAAGGGATTCGAGAGACGCTCGACTACTTTCGGGAAGTGCCGGAAGTGAAACAGACCCCGAGCGGAAGCTGATCCTCACGAACTGTGAATCCTGCCGATTCCCTGTCCCCGAGAGGAAAGGAAGGAAAAGAGGTGAATCAGACAGAGACGACGAACCACGTGCAACCGAAACACAAATCTACGTTAAGGGAATACACAGAGGCGATCCTGATCGCCCTTGTCCTTGCCTTTATCATTCGATCCTTCATTGTCCAGGCCTTCAAGATTCCTTCCGGTTCGATGATTCCGACCCTGCTGGTGGGCGACCACATCCTCGTGAACAAATTCATTTTCGGTCCACAGATCCCCTTTACCCGGATCAGGCTGTTCTCCCTGCAGAAGCCGGAGCGGGGTGAGGTGGTCGTGTTCCTGGAGCCCACCGAGAGAAAGAAGGATTTCATCAAGCGCGTCATCGGGTTGCCAGGTGAGACGATCCAGGTGATCGATCGAAAGGTACACATCAACGGAAAGCCCCTGGAAGGAGAGGAGTACGCATACTACGCCAGCTCGAGGTACGTGCGCGGACTCGACAACTACGGTCCCATCGAGATTCCGAAGGATTCCTACTTCATGATGGGGGACAACCGCGAAAACAGCTCCGACAGTCGCGTGTGGGGCCCTGTTCCGTTCGAGCTGATGAAGGGCAAGGCCTTCATGATCTACTGGTCGTGGAACGGACCGAGCCGCAATGTGCGTTGGGGCAGGATCGGTGACCTGATCCATTGATCGGAGATGCGAGCCTGTGAGCCATTCGGACTACCTCTTCACGAACGCTCTGCTGGTTGACCCCGGGAACGGTATCTTCGGGCAGCGGGACCTGCTCGTACGTGACGGACGCGTCGAGGCGACGGCGCCCAGCCTGGCCCCTTATTCAGAGTGGAAGCGACCGGAAGGATCCCTCGAGATCTACGACCTGAAAGGGATGGCCCTGTTCCCCGGGCTCGTGGATATCCATATCCATCTGCGGGTTCCGGGCCAGGAGCACAAAGAAGACCTGGTGAGTGGTACCGAGGCGGCGGCGGCGGGAGGATTCACCTCGGTCCTGGCGATGCCGAACACGAGCCCCTGCCTGGATCGTTCCTCTGTCATACGGGATCTGATGAAGAGGGTTGCTTCCGAATCGGTCGTGCGTGTCTACCCGACCGGAGCGATTACCCGCGGGCAAAAGGGAAAGAGTCTGGTGCCCATGGAAGCCCTTAGACGGGAGGGTGTGGTCGCCTTCTCGGACGACGGGCGTCCGGTCATGGATGCGAACCTTGCGAGGAAGGCGATGCAGGCGTCCGTCACGCTCGGGTGCCCGACGATCTCTCATTGCGAAGACGATTGTCTCGCCCGGGGAGGGGCGGTGCAGGAAGGGGATGTGGCCGAGAAGCTCGGCGTAAAAGGCATCCCTTCTGCAGCAGAAGACGTGATGACGGCTAGAGATCTGGCCCTGGCGTGGGATACGGGGGCCCATCTGCATCTGGCCCACGTGAGCACAGGGAAATCGATCGGGATGATCCGGAAAGCGAAGGACAAGGGCATCCGCGTAACGGCGGAAGTCACTCCTCACCACCTGGTTCTGGACGAGAGTGCAGTTCTGGAACTCGGCGCGAATGCCAAGATGAACCCGCCTCTCCGCTCAGCGGAGGATCTGCTTGCCCTTCGTGAGGGTTTGTGCGATGGGACCGTGGACGCGGTCGCCAGCGACCATGCACCCCACCATCCGGACGAGAAGGCAGCGGGGTTGGCTGAAGCGCCTTTCGGCGTCATAGGATTGGAGACTACGCTGCCGGTGTTGCTCTCGCTCGTGGACAAGGAGTGTATCGGTCTCGAGCGGGCGGTCGAGTTGCTTACGACCGGGCCCGCACGGGCGATGGGTCTTGACGCCGGAACCCTGGGGGCAGGCGACCCGGCGGATCTCGTGATCGTGGACCTGAACCGAACCTTCCGGGTGGATGTGAGCACGTTCCGGTCAAAGGCGAGGAACTGTCCTTTTGATGGCTGGTCGCTGAAAGGCCGCGCTCTCCTCACGATGGTGGGAGGGCAGGTGGTGTACGAAGACAGGGAACCCCTCGAGGATCGCATCACGAGGGGATAAACAGAGAACAGAGAAGCAGGAGGTCTTCTCCTGCATGCGAAGAGGATGAGATGGACCGAGTTCCCATGACACTGGAAGGCTATGAGAATCTGATGGCGGAGCTCAAACGGCTCAAGACCAAGGACCGCTATCAGATCGCCAAGGAGATCGAGATAGCGCGAGACCACGGCGACTTGAGCGAGAACGCGGAATATGATGCCGCAAAGGACAAACAGGGCCACATCGAGGCGAAGATCAGGGACCTGGAGGACAAGCTGGCCCGGGCGGATGTGATCGATCCCTCGAAGCTCGACTCGGACAAGGTGGTGTTCGGCGCCACCGTCGTCCTGGAAGATCTGGATACGGGGGAGGAGATTCGGGTGCAGATCGTCGGTCCGGAAGAGGGGGACGTGAAACAGGGGAAGATCTCTGTACACTCGCCCATGGCGCGGGCACTGATCGGAAAGGAACTGGAGGACGAGGCCGTTGTGAAAGCGCCGGGTGGGACCCGTTCGTACGAAGTGAAAGATATCCAATTCTGTTGAGAAGTCGAACACTTACAGGCCATGCCCGCAAGGGGCTAAACCTTCGGGCAGAACCTGCCGATCTTAGTAAAGATCTGACCAAACACGTTTAGATTAATACGCCTGTCTTCCCACATGGAGGAATAGTCTTCGTGGGTCACAACGTAGATATCGACTTCGAAGAACAGGACCCCAAGCGGAGAAGGGTGCCGGACCGTAGGATGAACCCGACTCCCATCCTGAGCAAGTACACCCTGAAAGGCCGTAGAAAGGATGTGCGCAGGGACGAGGACAAGAAACGGCACATCTATGTGGATCAGTACAGTCTGCGGTTCTTCATACTTCTCCTGTCGATCCTCCTGCTGGGCGTAGCGGATGCCTTGCTGACCCTGCACCACGTCCATGTGAACAATGCCGAGGAACTGAACCCGATCATGGACTTCTTCCTCGGAATGAGCCCGAAGATCTTCTTCAATGTGAAGTACATCCTCACCGCCATCTGCCTGACGGTTCTCTGCCTTCACAAGAACCTGCCGATCGTCAAGTACCTCCTCGGCGTTGTCTTCCTCATCTATTTCGTGATTGTGCTGAATCACCTTTACCTGTTCACGCTCGTCTCCTGATGAGCGTAGAAGAAGAACTCGAGATCCTGGACGTGGTGGATGCCGACGATCTCGTGGTGGGCTCCATGGAGCGGGGGGAGATCCACCGCAAGAGGCTCTTTCATCGGAGCGTTCACGTCTTTCTGATCGACCCTGCCGGCAGGATCTACCTTCAGAAGAGGTCCTTTGAGAAACAGGAGCATCCCGGGAAATGGGATTCCTCTGCCTCAGGTCATGTGGACAGGGGAGAGTCGTACCAGGAAGCGGCAGCCAGGGAACTCGAGGAAGAGATCGGAGTGAGGGCATCACCGGACCCGGTCCTCAAGATTCGAGCCTCTGAAGAGACGGGCATGGAACACAGCATGCTCTTTCGGGTGGGGAGAAGGAGTACTGACCCGATGCCGAGGCCCAATCCCAGAGAGATTCTGGAAGGGCGCTTCTTTGATCCCGGGGAGATCGAACAAGGGCTGTCGTCGAACCCGGACGCATTCAGCCCTTCGTTTCGGTTGCTGTATGGGCTGTATCGGGAAGAAGGCGACTGACCCACCAGGACGAGAGAGACTCAAGTGCTCTCCCAGAGAGCCAGAATCCTTGGCAGGATGTCCCCGCTGTTTCCCTCCAGGACGACCCCGTTCGGATGATTCCTTGCCAGTCCCTGGAAGGGATTGGGGCTCGGATTCACATCGATGAGCACGGCCTCAGGGTTCCGGGATACGATCTGGCCGATCTGCATCGGTAATGTGGTTGCCCCGGCCGTCCCCACTACCAGGAGGAGGTCGCTTCCGGTGGCCCACCGGATGGCGCTGTCCGCCTGGAAAAAGTGCTCGTCGTAGAACTCGTCGAACCAGAGAACATGGGGTCGGCTCAACCCCCCGCACTCGGGACAAGCAAGCGAGGCCCTTTCCTGTTCGCTCAAGGGTTCGTTTCTTCCCTTGTCCTTCAAATCCTCGGGAAGTGGCCGCAACTGGAGGCTGCAGGCCGAAGCGCAGCGCATGAAGTGCAGATTACCGTGTATCTGGAAGGTGCGCTCAGGCGTGCTGCCGGCCCGGAGGTGCAGGCCGTCCACGTTCTGCGTGATCAATCGAAAACGGTCGCCCAGGATCTGCTCGATTCGGACCACCGAGTGGTGCCCGGCGTTCGGATCTGCGTTGCGACAGACGGTCCTGCGGTAGAGATACCAGGACCAGACCTCCCAGGGATCGACCGAGAACATGGCCACGGTTGCCATCTGCTCGGGCCTGTACTCCTTGGAACCGACGGTCCAGTAGCCCTCCGGCCCGCGGAAGGTGGGGATTCCACTCTCCGCGCTTATGCCCGCGCCGGTCAGGACCGAGACCTTTCCCTGGTCTTTTTCGAGCTTTGCGAGGAGACTCTCGAGCCTGGACAGCGAAGCTTCCATGGCCAAGTTATATCGAAAAGACACGCGCGTGATCAAACGCGCCTCATCCCGCCTTGACTTCCGCGGGCGTGATCTCCGATAGTAGAGGACTCCTCGTCCGGCCGAATCGCCTGGGTCGGGCTGCTGCTAGCTCGGGTTCTTTCTTGTCCGGCATTGATGAAGATATAGTTTAATGAAAACAAATAATTAGACAAAAAAGTTAAAGTGATCTAAAAGCCTCGGAAAGGGGGACAGGTATGCCGATGAGAACGGTACTCACCCTCAACAGCATCGTTGCAATGCCCATGGGACTGCTCTTCACTCTGTTTCCCGGACTCATCCTCTCCAGTGTCTATGGTGCTTCCATGAATGAAACCGGAGCCGTGCTGGCGCGCATGCTGGGGGGCGAGTTCCTCTGCTTCGGTGTGATCACCTGGCTGGCCAGGGGCAAGAGCCTGGAGACCCAGCTTCTGCTTGCCCTGGGTTGCTTCATAGGCTTCGGCGTGGGCGCTCTTGCGCTGGTCTGGGGCCAGATGATCGGTGTGTTCAACGCGCTGGGTTGGTTGATGGTTGCGACGTACGTGTTCTTTGCGTTGGCCTATGGTGTACTGTATGTGAAACCCCCCGTCCTTGACACACCTTGACCTGGTTCCCTATCCTTCTACAGTTTATACCCATAGCGAAATCTACCAGTAACATGGGGCGGTCATTCGCCCGGCTTTAAGAGGCATCTCACATGGGAACAGAGCTTCCAACGACTTATGCACCCAAAGACTTCCAAGAGCAGATCACCCGGCGATGGCTCGAGGCGCAAGCCTTCTCAGCCACCCCCGACGAACGTTCGGCCGAGCGTCGCTACGTTATCATGATGCCCTTGCCAAATGTGACAGGGGCGCTCCACATGGGCCACGCCATGGACAACGTGATGCAGGACCTCCTGACGCGCTGGCACCGGATGATGGGGGACAATGCACTGTGGCAGCCGGGAACAGACCATGCGGGAATCGCCACCCAGGCGGTGGTGGAAAAGCGCCTCTTCGAGCTCGAGGGAAAGACCCGTCACGACATCGGGCGTGAAGCCCTTGTGGAACGCATCTGGGCCTGGAAGGACGAGTATCAGCAGAGGATTGTAAGACAGCAACAGGAGATGGGCTGCTCTGCCGACTGGGACCGGCAGCGGTTCACCATGGATCCGGTCTGCAGCGCCGCCGTGCGTGAGACCTTCTTCCGCCTCTTCGTGGACCGGCTGATCTACCGCGGTGACCGTCTGGTGAACTGGGATTGTCAACTCCAGACCGCAGTAGCAGACGATGAAGTCTACCACGATGCAGTGGCCGGACATTTCTGGTACGTGCGCTATCCGGTGATCGACCCGGAACCGGGTGAGCCTGCGCACGTCATCGTGGCTACCACACGGCCGGAGACGATGCTGGGCGACACGGCAGTGGCCTGCCACCCGGATCCCGCGCAGACCCTGGACGAACGAATAGCCGAACAGGAAGCCAAGGTCGCCGAAGCCGCTGCTCGGGACAAGGAGGAGGCAGAGGCAGAGCTTGCACGTCTGCAGGATGTCCGGAAGACCAAGCTGCCCGAGCTCGAGCGTCTTGTGGTGATGGCGAAGTCGGGTCGAAAGGTTCTGCTGCCGCTCCTCGAGCGGGAGATACCCATCATCCTGGATGATTGGGCCAAGCCGGAGTTGGGCACCGGGTGCGTGAAGATCACGCCGGCCCACGACCCGAACGACTACGAGGTCTGGCAGCGCCACGCTGAAGAGATCGACATCATCAACATTCTGCGGCCGGACGGAACCCTGAACGAGCGTGCAGGCCCCTATGCCGAGCTGGATCGATTCGATGCTCGCGACAGGGTGGTTGCGGATCTCGAGACACAGGGCCTTCTCGATTCGGTCGAAGACCGGGAGGTCGAGCTCGGTCACTCGGACCGGTCCAAGACGCCCATCGAGCCCTACCTGTCCAAGCAGTGGTTCGTGAGGATGGGGGACGTGGAAGGCGGAATCGTGTGTGGGCGGGGCACGGCGAACGAGTTTACGGCCGAGGGATTGGCGCAGGTCGCGATTCAGGCCACGAGCACTGACTGGAAGACCCCGAAAGGGCACGGCCTGACCTTCCATCCGGAGCGCTACACGAGCGGGTACGAAAACTGGCTGGCAGAGAAGAGGGACTGGTGCATCAGCCGGCAGCTCTGGTGGGGGCACAGGATTCCGGTCTGGACCGCCGTTTGCGAGAATGCGGCCCGTATGAAAGAAATCCTGGACGGTCTTCCCCGGGACGCGAATGAATATCTGCACCTGTGGGTCGCTGACTCCTCGGGTACCCAGCACGATTCTGCTGAGGGCCTCGCCATGGCAGAGGCGGGCAATGCAGCCGACCTGGAAGTGCAGGTCTGTCTGCGGAACCTGCGGGCGGAAGAGCTCTACGCCGACCTTCTGAAAGGCTTGGGTCTCGAGCAGGACCCGGACGTCCTGGATACCTGGTTCAGCTCGGCCCTATGGCCCTTCAGCACCCTTGGGTGGCCGGACCCGGGCGGTGCGGCCATCGGCGAGGACCAGACCCCGCTCGGCGGAGCAAGCGACCGTGAGGATTCGTTCCCCTACTATTACCCCGGATCCTGCCTCGTGACGGCAAGGGACATCATCACCTTATGGGTGGCTCGTATGGTGATCATGGGCCTCTACAACCACGGCGATATTCCGTTCACGGACTGCTTCGTGCACGCCAAGATCCTCGACGGCAAGGGCGTGACCATGTCCAAGAGCAAGGGCAACGGCATCGACCCTGTGGACATCATCGAGCAGTATGGCGCCGACGCCATGCGATATCTGATCTGCTCCATGGAGACGGGCATGCAGGACGTCAGGCTCCCGGTGCAGGCCGTCTGCCCGTCGTGCGGGACCATGGTCGAGCTCACCGATGCCGAACACGGCCGGACGATATTTACGTACCTGTGTACTTCCTGCAGCGCAGAGTTCGACGTGCTCGGAACCATGCCGGACGTTCCTTCCACAGGGGTGTTCAGCGACCGTTTCGAAGTGGGCAAGAACTTCTGCAACAAGCTCTGGAACGCCGCGCGCTTCGCGCTCATGAATCTGGGCGACCTCGGGTTTCAGCCCCTGTCGGCGGAGAGCATCCGGCCCGAGGACCACTGGATCCTTTCCCGCCTGTCGCGTGCGATCCGCGAGGTCACGGCTCATCTGGAAGAATACCGCCCCTCTGCGGCCATAACCGCGGCTCGGGAGTTCTTCTGGGGCGAGTTCTGTGATTGGTACCTGGAGTTGATCAAGCCACGGATGCGCGACGAAGCCGAGGCGCCGATCGCCCGTCAGGTGCTTGCCGTCGGACTGGATCAGGTGCTCCGGCTGCTGCATCCCTTCGTGCCCTTCATTACCGAGCAGCTCTGGACCTATCTGAACCGACAGGCGCCGAAACGTGGCGTGACCGAAGAGTTGCCGGCATCCGATCTGTGTGTGCTCGCAGCCTGGCCCCAGCCCTGGGAGTCCTGGGAAGATGAGGCCCTGGAAGAAGAGTTCGATCGCGTGAAGCTTGTGATCAGCCGCCTTCGAGAGCTGCGTTCACGGTACCAGGTGCCCCCGAGCAAGGAATTGCCGGCGGCCGTGAAGGCATCGGGTGAGCTTCTGGACCTGCTCGATCGTAACGCAAACCTGATTACCTTCATGGCCCGGTTGTCCGAGCTGAAAGCGGCGGAGGACGTGGACCGCCCCAAGAACGCAGCGAGCCAGGTGATCGGCGATATGGAGATCTTCCTGGGCGACGTCCTGGACCCGGAGAAGGAAAAGGCACGCCTCGAGACGCAGAAGAAGAAACTCGGAAAACAGCTCGAAGCGAGCAAGAAGAAGCTCGCGAATCCGAAGTTCGTTGAAAAGGCGCCCGCCGAGGTCGTGGAGGAGGAGAGGAACCGGGTGGAGGAATTGTCCGGGCAGATCGCCCTACTGGACAAGAACCTGCAGGCCCTGGAAGAGTGAGAATCATAGATATCCTCTAATCATGCTTCTCTTTGTCCTTGTGGTTTCCGTCCACCCTTTTCTTGTAGGCCATCACGTCCCTGAGGCGGAATCTCCACATCCTGCCTGCCTTGTACGCCTTGATCTCCCCGCTATAGATCAGGGGATACAGATCGTCCGGACAGCAATCCAGAATGTGCGCGACGTCTCTCGGCCTCAGATAGGCTTTGTCCTGCATTTTGACGTACCTCCGTTGTTGGGGAGAAGGCGCAGTTCTGCGACGACTCCGAGAAGTGAGAGAATCCTTGCTTTGTGGGCTAGGGAATGCGGGGCGAGGCGTCCTTGAACACTACTTGATGTCGGTTCTGAGATGCCGTGGGAGTGCCTGGTTCAGGAAGGATCTAAGAGGGAAGGGGCCCACCCTTGTCTGGTCGGTTTTGGTTGTTTTTCATATGCTCTTCATACATTGCCCGTTGGTTGTTGATTCCGAACTTAGTTTGCCGAAATCCATTTTCCCCTTTTAAGAAGGGGATGCATAATGCTCTGCACGCTTCTGTGTGCTATTGGGACGGTTAGATGGGTAGGGGTGCGGTTTAGTTCCCGTAAACGAAAAACGGCCCTATCCGTGGTGGATAGGGCCGACCAAGATTTGATAGAACAAAGACAGCCAAGTGTAGATTATCCGGGCAGATTGCATCCAGACGAGCAGACCCCCAGAGTCGTGAGACAGGCCTCGGCTTGACCTCCCTGGACTACGCAATCCACGAATCCTTGTCCGCAGTTCACGTAACAGGAACCGCAGACCGCCGTTTCCGAATCCAGAAGAACAGCGATCGCCTGTTCGCAGGAGGAGGGCAGAGTGATTGCGTCGAAACAATCGTCCACGCATACCTCGTCACCCGGGGCGCACCCGTCCAAACAGGATTGCACACCAGGGGCGGCGGCTAGAACCGCGTCACCGCAGGTGCTCGAAGTGAGGGTGGACAGGGCTTGCTCGCATGACATGCCTCCCTCCTCGTCATCATCGTCTCCACACGCGGTGAGGCCGAGGGTAATGATCAAGCCGGAGCAGAGCAGCATCGCCAGCATCGGTTTCCAGAGTTTCATGGTGTTCTCCTTTCTTGGATCCGGTTGTTGCGGCTAGGGTGTGACGTTGCAGGGGACTCTGTCTATCACAAGCGGAGGTTCTCTGCAAGCTGGAATCCGTGTCTCATTATTCGAGCGGATATCGATTGATTCTGTAACGTCAATGAAAGAGTCGGGGAGGGGCGACTTGGGAAGGCGTGCGGTGGGGCTCAGCGTCCGTGGCGGTCGAAGATTTCTTTTCTCACCGGACAGCGGCAGATGTAGGAGTTGTCAAAGGAGGTTCGATGATAACACAGAAAAGCATGGGCAGCTTCCACAAAGAGTGTCTGATTTACGAGCTCTTTGACCTGACAGGGCTCCTCCGAGGGACCGGAACACTCGAGGCACTCCTCGAAGGCAGGAAGTTTCTCTGCGCTCTGGCGGTGGCTCACCGACTTTCTACCTCACAAAACGTTCTCACTCATATTTAGATCGACCGTTCCGGGCCGTGACTTTAGCCCCACGGGATTCAGGCGACTCCGCCCCACACGACCGCGCCGCCCCTCTCTGGGGTCGGACCAAGCTATGTATTTGATTCTGAATGAAACGAGTCGCTCAGAGGGGTGAAAATGTGGCTTAGCCGTAATAGGCGGAGCTTCTAAGGCAAACTGCAGGTCGATTGTGGTTGCTTTGTTGTTAGATTTCAGATACATCGCTTGGTCCGACCCGAGGGACTTGGTCCGACCCGAGGGAACTGACCCGAGGGAACCCCATGGGTTTCCAATGTCTGATTCACTGCATGGAGTTGAGTGATCTGTTGCCTAAAGGGTGGTAGAATTCTTCTGAAGGAGGGAGATCATGCCGGCGATCCTTCTGGTGCTTGTCACCCTGTTGAGTCTGTCTCCGATAGCGGTACATGCCGGAGAGACCGTACTCTTCTTTTCAGATCCGCGGCCCGGGCTGTTCTGGCCGGATGGCGAGACAGCGCTGACCGAGGATTTCGATCAGGCTCCACTGCAAATGCCTCCCGGCTGGACCCTGACCTGCGTGCAGAACGTAGGCGATGTCGACTCCGTCAGTCTGCCTGTGGCCCCATACTATTTCACTGTCGACAGTGCATATGCCGCCTCTGCACTCGATGGCATCCCCCATTTCATGTGTGTCGGCAATCATGAAGCCGAGACGGCGCAGGACATGATCGATATACGCAACAAGTTCGCCGGTTATCCGGACTGGAATCTAACGCCCGGCCCTGCCTACACCTCGGAGACCACCTATTCCTATGACGTGGGTGACATGCACATCGTGGTGGTAAACCAGTACTGGGACGGCCAGTTCGATGACACATGGATGCGATACGGCGGGAGCAACGGAGGGTATATCCCTGAAGCACTCTTCGAGTGGGTCAAACAGGATCTTCGAAATTCGGACCAACCCTTCAAGCTGGTCCTGGGACACGAGTCCGGATATCCGGTGGGTCGACATGTGGGCGATTCGCTCGATCAGGATCCAGCCAACAGGGACAAGTACTTCAACCTTCTTAGAACCGAGAGGGTCTTTGCCCATGTTTCTGCACACACCCACACATATGCCCTCAGCGAGCATGACGGTCTCTTCGAGGTGAACGCGGGGGTCTGCGGAGCACACGTGGGCAAGGCAACGAACGACGTCTTCTCCACTCTGAGTTATGCTCATTCTGATGTCGAGGGTTTTCAGATGCGCATGGTGCGAGAGGATCCTCTCCTCGGCTGGCCCTCATCGAATGTCACGACCATCACCCGGTCGGATCTGGGAACACAGGTGTTGGTCAATACGGCAGAAGGGGCGGGAACGGTTTGCCGGTACTTCGTGGACTACACGGCCGTCGCCCAGCCGATCAATCCGAACTGGACCGCGTACGGGCCCTGGTGGGAAGGCAGCTTCGATGATGTCCTGACAGGCTGGCAGGATGGCGAGCTCACCGTGGGATACGACATCACGAACCCGGGAGGGTGGGGCTGGATCAACGAGCCGTTCGACCCGGATCCGACCGGGTCAGGCGGCGCTCAGGTCCATGCGGCGTTTGTGAGGATTCCCTTTACGGTCCACGACAAGGCGGAATATCCGTTCATGAAGCTGAGCGTGGACTATGATGATGCACTTACCGTATGGCTGAACGGGACGAAGACATACGAATCCTCCCGATCTCCGACGGTTTCCTCGACCTCCTACTGGGACAAGGTCGCTACCGGGAGCCATGAGGCCGGTGGCGATGCTGAATTGAATCCGGAGTACACGACCCTTGACGTGAGCCACTTCGTCTGGGCACTCCAGGAAGGAGAGAATCTACTTGCGATCGGGAACTGGAACCGGGCACCCGGATCGAGTGACCTGGCTGCCGGCGTCAAGCTCTCCCTGACCAAGGCCGTCGTGCTGGTGGAGGCCGGGGCTTCATGGAGGTATGACGATAGCGGTATCGATTTGGGGATCGGCTGGAGAGGGCCCCCGTACGATGACACGGGCTGGTCTGTCGGCCCTGCCCAGCTCGGGTACGGAGACGGAGACGAATCAACGGTCCTCGATTATGGAACGGATCCGGCGAACAAATATCCCTGCTACTATTTCAGACATGCCTTCCATGTTTCGGATGTGGACAACTACGAGAAGCTCAAGATCAGGCTGATGCGCGACGACGGTGCGGTCGTGTATCTGAATGGTGTGGAGGTGTTCCGATCGAACATGCCTTCGGGAGAGGTCACCTATGCGACGTTGGCCACCTTCGCCGCGGGCGGCAGCCAGGAGTCCGGCTGGTACGAACAGGAACTCGGCGTGAGCGGTCTCGTGGATGGAACCAACACGATCGCCGTGGAAATCCATCAGGCCGGTCCGGCCAGCAGCGACGTGAGCTTCGATTTGGCGTTGACCGCCTTTGTGAGCGACCGGCCTCCAACGCCGGACGTCAAGGCAGATGGCCAGGACGACCCGGTCATCCTGAATCAGGGCCAGTCCGCGGAGATGTCGATAGCGCTCGACCCGGCGGGCAGAACCGGACAGCTCTGCGACTGGTGGATCGGGCTCATCTCTTCATACGGGGTCTTTCCCATCTTTGAGCACCCCATACCGCTCATGGTCCTTCCGGAGACATCCTTGTTTGACTCCCCCCTGCCGCCGGGCGTGTGGTACTGGTTCTTCATCCTCGATGACCAGGCGAACGGAAGCCTCGACCAGGTAACATGGTTCGACTATGCGGTGGTCGGCGTCATTCCCGGCCCATAGGCGTGAGTCCCTGCCCAAATGGATGGTTAGGCAGCGTGCTACACCGGATTTTGAGCGAAGCTAGGCAAGTTTCCACCGATTTGGCTCCAAGGAACTGCCGATCCAGTCCAGTTCTGATGCGTGGGCTTGACGATCAGCGGGTCGTCGAGGCTCCCCGCCTTGACGTAGACATACTCCGCATGCTCGGGAGACGACGTAAAGATAGGAGAGCCGCACTCTGGGCAGAAGTGACGGGTGAGCGCCATACCTCTCTCGCCACGCTTCGTGAACCCTCTCGGAGTGCCGGAGACAATGCGAAATTCGGAAAGACTGAAACGAACACCGATATTGAACGCACTGCCCGTGCATCTGCGACAGTCTTCGCAATGGCAGTAGTTCGCTGGACCAACTGAGCCGCACTATTCGTATCTTATGTAACCGCAAAGGCATCGCCCATGAATGGTATCGGCCATCGTTCCTCCCATCATAATGTTCCGGGTCTGGATGAAACTTACGCCGCCTATCCGATTAAACTCAACATACGTGAACTGTTTAGTTTGGCGAGTCGGCATTCCCCTGAACATCTGTCCTGGATATATGCAATTCGGGGGCTGATGAAAAGGGGCGATAGCCAGTCGGATGCCGCCCCAGCTACCAATCTAGCACGACCCAGACTAGACAAACAGGGAAACGAGGCCA
>JANQFG010000203.1 GCA_028277985.1 bacterium
GCATCCGTGCTCTTTCCGGCGGGCCTCTACCGTGAACCGTATTCCGGCCTTCTCTTCTCGAAGAAAGCCGTGACTCCCTCGAGGGCATCCTCGCTCTGCCCGCAGAGCACCTGGTTCCTGTCCTCGAGCTTGATGGCTTCCTCCGGCCCCCCGGCATCCATGTTGAAGTTCAGGGCCTCCTTGGTCAACCGCAACCCCAGGGGGCTTCGGGTCAACATGTATTCGGCAGCAAACTCCACGGCCCTGGGGACCACGTCCTCATCCTTTTCGACCAGGAAATTCACGTATCCCCAGTCGTGGGCCTCTTCCGCGGACAAATCCCGGCCCGAGTAGAGAAGCTCGGCGCTCCGGTGGAAACCCAGAATCCTCGGAAGGAAATAGGAAGAACCGCAATCAGCCCCGCTGAAGCCGATCTTGATAAAAGCGTTGATGAACCGGGTGCCTTGCGACGCAACGACAATGTCGCTCGCGTTGGCAATCGCCATTCCCGCACCGACCGCGGCTCGGTGGACGGCCGTGATGACCGGCTGGGGAATCCTTCGCAGCTTGGCGATCACCGAGCTCAACTCGTGCTGGATCTGCCATGAGGTCTTGACCGTGTCTGGAAACTGAGCCCAGTCGAGCGCCTGTTCTCCCTCGGGACGCGTGGTCAGGTCTACACCCGAGCAGAACAGTTTGCCCGATCCGCGCACCACCACGACCCGGCAATCAAAGGCGTGATTCAGGAAATCGAGGCACCGGTGCAGGTCCTCCATCATCGCCGTGCTGATCGAATTCAGCTTGTCCGGACGATTGAGCGTCAGGAGGCCGATCTCCGGATAGGCCTCGTTCGTTTGCAGCAGGAGGGTTCCCCACTCCTTCCAATCCTTCCACATACCGACAGATTCCGACGGACTCGACATGCCCGACTCCTTCCGGTTTCGCTATTGTCCTACCGGCCGACCTCCCCCGGGCAGGATACACAGCAGAGCCAATCGCTGTCCAGCCTGTCGCTTTCTTGACATCATGTTCAGAGGCCGATACCGTTGATTTCTGCAAGACATTCCCATCCACCAGAAGACCCTCAGAGGAGACAGCCCGTGGCAGACAAATACGTGAGCATGCGGAATTTGAGATTCCTTCTTTACGAGATCCTGGACGTCGAGTCCATCACGCAATACCCGTATTATGCGGACCACAGCAAAGAGATTTTCGAGATGGTGCTGGACACGGGCGAGAAGATGGGCAGGGACCTGCTCCACCCGTACTTCGTCGAAATGGACCGGAACCCACCGGAGTACGTAGACGGCAAGGTGAAAGTGCTGCCCATGGTCCGGACCCTGATGAGGGAGTGCGGGGAGGGGGGGTGGATCGGGGCCTTCTCGTCCTACGAGCGGGGCGGACAGCAGATGCCGATGCAGGTCATGAACGCCTTCCGGTTCATCTTCTGTGCCGCAAACTACTCCGGAAGCGTGTATCCGTTCCTGACCGGTGGCGCGGCCCACCTGATCGAGAGCTTCGGATCCGAAGAGCTGATCGAGGCGTACGTGCCGAAGATGTTCGCTGGAGAGTGGCAGGGCACCATGGCCCTGACCGAGCCACAGGCCGGGAGCTCCCTGACCGATCTCACGACCACGGCCGAACCGACGGACGAGGGGTACTACAAGATCAAGGGGCAGAAGATCTTCATCTCGGCCGCGGATCACGACGGTGTGGACAACGTGGTCAACCTGCTCCTGGCAAGGATCCCGGGAGCCCCCGTGGGCGTGAAGGGGATCTCCATGTTCGTCGTGCCCCAGAAGCGAATCGGGGCGGACGGAGCACTCGAGGACAATGACCTGCTCACCACCGGAATCTACCACAAGCTGGGCTATCGGGGCTCACCCATCACCCAGCTCAGCATGGGGGAAAGCGACGACTGCCGGGGCTGGCTCGTGGGAGAACCCCACAAGGGGCTTCGCTACATGTTCCAGCTCATGAACGAGGCCAGAATCGACGTGGGCATGAGCGCAGCGGCCATCGCCTCTGCCGCCTACTATGCCTCTCTCCAGTACACGCAGGAGCGGCCCCAGGGGAGGCCCATCGCATCCAAGGACCCGACCGCGCCCCAGGTGCCGATCATCGAGCACGCGGACGTGAAGCGCATGCTCCTGTTCCAGAAAGCCGTAGTGGAGGGGTCCATGTCGCTGATCTTCCAGTGCGCCAAGTACGTCGACCTCGCCCACGTGCTTGATGGAGAAGAGAAGGAACGCTGCGAGCTTCTCCTCGATCTGCTGACACCCATCGCCAAGAGCTACCCCTCCGAGATGGGCAGCCTCTCGGTGAGCGCCGGGCTCCAATGCCTGGGCGGCTACGGCTACTGCGACGAGTTTCCACTGGAACAGCACTACCGCGACATGCGCATCCACCCGATCCACGAGGGCACCACCGGGATCCAGGGAATGGACCTGCTCGGCCGAAAGGTCGTAATGAAAGACGGCAAGGCTTTCATGCTGTATCTGCAGGAGCTGGAGCAGACGATCGAGGAGGCCCGGGCCATCGATCCACTGGCAAGGCACGCGGACGCGCTGGAAGGGGCCATCGGAACGCTCAAGGAGGTGACCGCCCACCTGACCGGCATCGCCGCGGAGGGCAAGATCGATCTCTTCCTTGCGGATGCGACGCTCTATCTGGAGCTCTTCGGCATCATCGCCATCGCCTGGCAGTGGCTCGTACAGGCGATCACGGCCTCCAAGGCGCTCGATCAGGACCCGATCGAGTCGGAACGCGACTTCTATACAGGCAAGCTCTACACGTGCCGGTTCTTCTTTGCCTACGAGCTGCCGAAGATCGAAGGGCTGGCAACACGGCTCAAAGACAGTGATGGTCTGACCGTGGAAATGAAGGAGACTTTCTTCTCTGATTAGGCTTCCTAGGAACTCCTTTCCAAAGGAGGGACGGGCATGCCGAACCTGGAACTGGTCCACAAGAAGGACATCACCCCCTTCCGCCGCCTCGCGATCGGCACCTGGCGGACCGCCTACGACCCGTCCGTGTACGGGACCATGCAGGTCAACATGGACCGGGCGTCCGCGTACATCGAGGCCTTTCGCCAGAAGACCGGCGTCCATTTGACGGTCAGTCATCTCGTGGCCCGCGCTGCTGCAGAGGCTCTGAAGAAGAACCCTGACTCGAACGCTGTCCTTCGTTTCAACCGCGTGTATCTGCGAGAAAGGATCGGGGTCTTTTTTCAGGTCGTCATCCGGGATGAGGAGACCGGCAAGCTCGACCTCTCCGGGGCAACCCTCCACGACGTGGAGCAGAAGTCTCTGACCCAGATCGTCGCAGAGATGGAAAACAAGGTGAAGTCCGTCCGGAAGGGAACGGACAAGGAGTTGGAAAAGTCCCGCAGGTCCTTCGACTCCGTACCCATGATCCTGATGAACTGGATCATCCGGTTGGTAAGCTTTCTCGCATACACCCTCAATCTGAACATGAAAGCCTTCGGCATGCCGAAAGACATGTTCGGCTCCATCATGGTCACGAACATCGGTGTCCTCGGTCTCGAAGCCGCATACGTGCCGCTGGTGCCCTACTCTCGCGTCCCCATCCTGCTTGCATTGGGCAACGTCAAGGAGATACCCGCCGTGGTCGACGGCGACATCAAGATCGTCAAGGTGATGGATATCAATGCCACTTTTGACCATCGCATCATGGAAGGTTCCCAGGCCGCCCAGATGGCTGCCGTGATTCGATCGTGGCTCGAGGATCCGGAAGGGAACTTCGGTCCCATACCGGAAGGGTGAGAAGATTATGGAAATCCACATCTGTGACACGAGCCTGATCCCGACCCACGGCTGTTGCGGCGGCTTCATGTGGCCGGACGAGATCCTGGCCCTGTGCGGCAGGATGGTTGCCTTTCAACCCGTCACGGTGGACTCTTTCGATTCGGACCACGAGCATTTCTGTTCCGATTGCCTGCACACCCTGAGGACCCGCTCGGCAGGACTTTGTGAGTCGGTTTGCACGGTCGCGGGGTGACGCCCCATGCCCCAGACTACCGCCCGGGCTTTCCCTTTGGTTACCGTTCTGCTTCTCGCGCTACTGGCCGGATGCGCGGCCCCGCAGATCCTACCGAACACGGAATCACCCTACCTGGATCCTTACACCCTCGAGAAGGGCCAGATCCTTCATGTGTCAACCGGAACCATCGTCTCCGGGCCGGAACTCCTCGATCATCTGGGTCACTTTCGAGTCATCTATGTCGGCGAGACCCACGACAGTCTGGACGACCACGAGGTGCAGCTCACCGTTCTCGAGGGCCTTCACGAGAAATCTCCCGGTCGCCTGGCCCTCGGGCTCGAGATGCTGCCCAGGAACGCCCAGCCCGACCTGGATGCCTACATGCGGGGAGAAAAGGACGAGGATTCGTTCAAGAGGGTATGGACCCTCCATTGGGGTCACACCTTCCCCTATTACGAGCAGATTCTGGGCTTCGCCCGAAAACACCGGATCAAGGTGCTGGCACTCAACGCGGACGACGATTTGAAGAAAGCTGTCCGGGAGGCCCCGCCTGACCGGATCGAATCCGACCTCGCCGAGCGCCTTCCCGAGATGGATCTGAACGATCCCTACCATCGGGCCGCAACCGAAGCCGTCTTCGAGGCCCACCACATGGGCCCCAAGAGCACGGAAGCATTCTATCGGGTTCAGGTTCTCTGGGACGAAGCCATGGCCCAGACGGCGGCGGATTACCTCGAGAGTCCGGAAGGCCGGCAGAGCCGGCTCCTCGTGCTGGCCGGGGGCAATCACGTCCGCTACGGCTACGGAATCCCAAGAAGGCTCTTCCGAAGGGTTCCCCTCCCGTTTGTCATCGTCCTTCCGTTTGCCCTGGAAATACCGGAGAACAAGCAGGACCGGTTGATGGACGTGGAGGCCCCGATCCTCCCGATGCCCCCGGCGGACTTCCTTTGGGCGGTCGGCTACAGGGACCTCGAGGATCTGAAGCACTCTCCGGATCCGTGACCGACCCGGAGCAAACGAGACAAACCCGGGGTCGTATTGTTAATTCTCTCTTGACAATCGAGCCTTTTCGCCTCTAAATCATGAGTAGAGCCTGACGAACCCCAGCAAAAGGAGACGGAAATGGCGGACAAGGCCACGAGGCTAGCCTTCACAGAGAGGACCCTCCAGAGATGGAGGATGATTCAGATCATCTCCCTCCTCCCCCTCTTCGTGTCGGTGGTCCTCATGCTCTACTTCAAAGGCTCCATGCTGGGAACCATCGTGTTCTTCCTGGTCCTGATCGTCGGGGTCGTCTTGCCGCAGATCTGCCGCAATGTGATCGAATCCCACCTCATTTTGCTGGAGGAGATCGAGAAGCTTCGCAGCGAGCTGGCCAAGTAGCCTCAGCCGCTTTCAGGCAGCGTAGGTCTTGATCAGATAGGCCTTGATATCCGCCGACTCGAACATCTCCGTACCGGTATTCGGATCGACCAGATAGGGCACCATCATCTTGCCGGAGCGCTCGACAAAGGCGGCTCGGCTCGGGCTGTCCTTGCCCACATTGTGGAGAATGTAGGGAATCTCGAGGCTTGAGAGGGTTTCCCGGACGATGCGGCAATAGGGCGACGCCTCGAAGCTGTACAGCTCGAGTGGCTGATCGGGTTGCCGGGAAGGGGTGTAGAGCGCACCCTTGGTCCCCCGAAGGGGGATACCCGCAGAAGAAGTGAAGAGGTAGAAGGGTCCACCGGAATAGAGGAAAGGGACCGGACCCGCGCCGTACTTCTCGAAGAGGTACCGCACGATGTCATCCGATTCGTACATCTTCTCCCCTGTGTTCGGGTCCTTCAGGTAGGGGAATTGTGTCTTTCCCCCCTCTTCTCCAACCTTCGGCCGGAAGGTGGGACCGCCCTTGGGGCAGGGGTAGACCCTGGCATCCAGATCGAGATAGGTGAGCGCTTCCCTGACCTTACGGCAGAAGGGGCAGGCCTCGAACTCGTAGAGCTCGAGCAGTTGCTCCGGTCGCTTGCCCAGGGCCCCGGCCTTCATCCCTGCACCCAGCCTGGCCACCGACAGGGCAAAGGCGCTTGCCACATCGATCGTTCTCTGCATACTCATCCTCCTTCTTCCTAACGGAAAAGCTCCATCGAATACTCTCTGAACAAGATGCACGCACGGCAGGGGGAGGTTCGCAAAAGGCAGGGTTCTCTACTCTATCTTGCCTTCCAGCCGCTTGAGGTTGGCTTTCAACCGCTCGTCGTTCGGCCTGATCTTCAGGGCCTCCAGCCACTGCTCGCGGGCTCCCTTCCAGTCTTTCTCGCTGAGACGTGCAAAGCCCTCGTCCACGTAGTCATGGAAGGCATCCGAGGCGGCCTCGGCGGGTTCGACAGGTTCGGCGGGTTCGACAGGCTCACCGCCGGGGGCAGGCTCACCGGCAGGGCCAAGCTCACCGGCGGGGCCGGATTCGACATGTTCGGCAGGTTCGACAGGCTCACCGGGAAGGCCGGGTTCGACAAGCTCACCGGCGGGACCAGGCTCACCGGTAGGACCAGGCTCCTCAGGTTCGGGAAGATGCATGGCTGCCTCGGTTTCGGCCTCGTCCGCCTCCTCAACGGGCTGCTGGGCACCCTCGGGCTCCTTGTAACTCTCCCCGGGGGTAACCGGCACGGAGAGCTTCTCTTCCGGGGGCGGCGCCGGAGGTTCCCGCTCTTCGGGGACTTCCCTGCTCTCGGCGATCTTCAGCAGGAAAGCCGGAAAATCTTTCGGATTGAAGGGCTTCTCGAGAAACACGGCAGAAGGGGAAAGCCTCCCGGCAGGAAGACATTCCAGGGGCAGGGATTCCCCGAGGATGATCCACTTCCATGTCCCCCCATCGAAGGCCTCATCCCCGGACAGATGGCGGGCCGCGTTCCAGGCAAGCTCCCACCCATCCACCACGATCACATGAATCGATTCCCGGTCGCAGATCTCCTTGGCGGCGGTGGGCTCCTTCACGCAATCGATCGTGATCCGCTCTTCGAGGGGGGCAAGCGTCCGGGTCAGCTGCCACAGCAGTCGATGGTCGAGCCCCAGAAAAAGGATGTGTATCGTCTCCGGCTTCTCCACGGAATGCCCCTATACGCCCCTACCGCGACTCGAATGTCTGCTCTGGCGGTAGAGGATCCAGATGAACAGTGAACTGAGAACGACGACCGGCAGTGTGAGGCGGACGAACTGCCCTCGTTTCGCCTGGAGCAGGTTCTCCTGGGCCTCCTCCAGAATCCCTCCGGACAGGCGGATCTGCTCTTCCGGCACCGGGAGTACGCACATCAGGTCCTCTCCGATAGGCTCTACGGCAAGAAACCAGGACCGCTTTCTTGGACGATCGGGAGAGTCCGCTGTGTCGATGGAGAAATAGCCGCTCGTCAAACCGTCTTCATCCATTCTCTTCAAGGTACGAAGGAAGGCCTCCCTTCCAACCGGTTCACCCAGGAATTCAGCTGACTCGAATGGCGGCTCGGAGGGGTGCAGGATGAGGGGTCCGTTCCGGTCCACCACGATCGGGACCTCTTCCGGCCCGAAATAGAGGTCGAAGCGCTCCCAGGCCTCATCGGCAAGCTCTTCAACGCCACTTTCTCCGATTTCCCGGTCCCACTCCTCTTCCAACAGGGTCATCAGCCGGGCCGCCCCCTCGAGCCGGGATCGAACGTGCTCCTTGTAAAGGTACATGCCATAGAATTGCGGTAGAGACTCCACCTCGCTTTGAAGGCTCTGGAATGTCGCATACGCGTAGACCCACAGAGCCCACAAAGGAAGTATCGTCACAAGGAGCGCAGCTTTTGAGAAAAACCTCGGGCTGACCCCTTTTATCTTCTCGGAAATCTTCAAGGCAATCCCTTCACTCCACGAGAAAAGGCCCTCGCGGCCCCTGGCCGTCATCCGGACTCGACAGGGCCGGTTGGCCGGCCCAACCCCGCGTCCGTGAACACCGATTCCCACCTGCGGAATTCCTTTTCGTCCGGGAAGCCGCCCCCACGGGACGATCCGGCCTCCATGAATGCCTCTAGGAAGAGGCCCAGATTCAGCAGGGTCAGAAGGATCAGGCATGCGGCACGAAACCTGTCCGAGAGAGCGAGAGAGAGAGGTTCCTCCGCTTCTGGCCCCTCCTCTGGAGGCTCGGCAGGTTTACCGGGCCTGGTCTTCCACATCGCCCGAAGCCTCGACTCGGCCTGCCCGGCACCCCCCGGCGAGTCCGCCTTGCAGAGCCGGTCCGCTGCCGTCTCGAGCTCTCGTCGATGCGTCCCCAGGACCCACAGGCCCTCCAGTGCGCTCGCAAGAGCGAGGGGAGTCTCGTATCTCTCGTCCGGGTCCTCGTCCAGGGCACGGAGCAGGATCTGATCGAGCGCCTTGGGAAGACCCGGGCGAACACTGCTCGGTCTCACAAAACAGCCCGTCGGCGCTCTGAGGGTCAAAAGGCCGTAAAGGACCGCACCGACCCCGTAAACGTCGACCTGCTTCTGAAGGGGCCCATAAGCATCGAACTCCGGCGATGCGTAGCAGGCAGCCTCCTCCTCCAGGCCCTCGAGAGGAAACCGGACCGCTCGCAGCATGGTTCGGACCCCGACATGGGCAATCCTCGGATAGAAGGGAATCGGCCCGCCTGGCCAGGGCTCGAGATAGATGTCCAGAGGATGCAGGAATCCATGCACCGTGGATTGCTGCAGGTCCTCCAGGGTCCGGCACAGGAGCCAGCAGAGGCCCAGCGCCTCCCGGTCGGAAAAGGGCTGATTCCGCCTTCTTCTCTCCCGCAGAACCCGACCCAGGGAATCCCCCCGGGGGTTCTCTTCAACAAAGAAGAAAAGGTCCTCCTCCTCCCCTACGAAGAGCAGGTTCAAGAGGAAGGGGCTGGAAATCCGCCGGAGCTGATCAGCCTGGAACTCGAGCTGTGCGCGGGCCTGAGGGAAGTTTCTGAACAGCGCCCGGGGAAACGTGAAGAGAAGGACCGCCCTGTCTTCCACCAGATCGTACGCCTTGGTCAGGCAGAAGACCTTCTCGTGGCGCACGCTGTTGAAGACCTGGTAACGTCCGGCCAGACACTGGCCGAAGCGCAGATGGGGCTCGAATGGGATCGAAACCAAGGCGAATACCCTCCCAAGACGAAATGCACAACAGATCTATTTTATATTATAGAATATATTTTGTAACAAAAACAACCCCTTCCTTGGAATTGGCGCTGAAAACGGTTCAACTTCGGCAAAGAAGGGGCCGATATCCCGGATGAGGGGGCACGAAGGTAACTTTCTCCACCCCGGAGGCATCGTACCCAATGAGACAGGGGCGCAAACAGGATGGCCCGCCGGGAGACAGCCTGATGCGTTCATATACAAGGCCTATATATCTCTTGCTCGCCCTTTCCCTGCTTGTCCTGTCCGGCTGGAAGGCAAGCGGTCGGAGCGGACAAGCACCCTCCGAAAGAGGATCTCCCCCAAAGGGTTACCGGGTCGATCAGATCGAACAGCTGAGGACGGAAGCGATCTCGTGGCTGCGGGTAGAGGTCGTGGCGGACACGGAAATCGAACAGACCTGGGCGGCCCTGCAAAATATCGAAGAGTGGGACCGGCACCTCCGTATCTTCTCACGGATTACGCCGGTGGCAAGGACGGAGACGATGACCCGCTACAACATGTCCGTGTCCCCTCCCTGGCCCATCCACGACTTCGAGTCCCTTATCTGGCTCGCCACCCTGCCGGACCAGCGGCTCATGCTGTGGAGGGCGGACAAGGATGACCTAGCGAGGAGCCACGGGCGGATCGAGGTGAAGGAGATTGACGGCGGAACCCGGGTGAGCTATGAAATCCACTCCCCGGCGAAATCGGCCTATCCCCCTTGGATCGTGCGCATCGGCCTCCATCTGATCCTGCCCGGCATCGCGCAGGATTTCTACGATCTGATCAGCGCGCGGGACGCATGATCGGGCGGCAACCCGCGACCCTCAGGGCTTCAGGATCTCGACCGAGAGAATCAGGACATCCTCCTGCGGAACATCGCGGAAAGGCCCCTTCGTCCCTGTAGGGGTCTTTTCGATCTTCCTCACCACGTCCATCCCTTCGATCACCTTGCCGAAGACGGCGTATCCGAAACCCCGGGCCGATGTGTCCCGATGATCCAGGAAGGAATTGTCCGCACAGTTGATGAAGAACTGCGCCGTTGCGCTGTCCACGACCGAGGTCCTGGCCATGGCGACGGTGCCCGCCTTGTTCTTCAGGCCATTGGTCGCCTCGTTCTTGATCGGGCTGCGGGTCGTCTTCTTTTTCATACCGGGCTCCATCCCGCCGCCTTGAATCATGAACCCGGGGATCACACGATGGAACAGGGTGCCGTTGAAAAAGCCGTCTTTCGCATACTGGAGGAAGTTTTCTACCGTGACAGGGGCAAGCTTCCGGTCGAGCTCAAGGACGATCTTGCCCATGGAGGTCTTGATGGCCACCTGGGGCCGGTCACTCTGCCCGCTACTCTCCTTTTCCCCTGAAACAGCGGGGCTCGTAGCGGAAGGGTCTTTCGATTCCTGCCCCGTCACACCCTGTTCGCCAACGCAACAGAACACCGCCGCAGCCACCAACGTGATCGCGAATAGGCCGGCCATCCTCTTTCCTGTCGACTTCATGGTCTCTCCCCTTTTTCTGAATTCTGCCCTGCAAGCCGCACCAAGAGCCATTATGGTGGAAGGTCCCGGGGCGTTTGTCAACCTTCGATTTGGGTGCAAAAGGGAGCGCCTCGTTGATTTCTGATCGACCTTTCGATAGGGTCCTTTTCCAAAGGGAGAGGGAGAGACCGGGACCGGACAAATCCAGATTTGACAGGGGAATACCAAATGAAGAAGGACCGCGACCATGTGGTGGTGACGGTCGTCGGCACGGACAAGGTGGGGATCGTCGCCAAGATCAGCGGGCTTTTCGCAAAGCACAATGTCAACATTATCGACATCTCTCAGACCATCATGGGAGATCTGTTTACGATGATCATGCTCGTGGACCTGGAAAAGGCGGACCTCGGCCTGGACGATCTGACCAAGAAGCTCGATCGCCTGAGCAAACGGATCGGTGTGCAGATCATTGTTCAGCACGAACGCATCTTCCGCTTCATGCACAGGATTTGAGACATGGGCTTTGAAACCGAAGAAATCATCGAAACCATACAGATGATCGAGTCCGAGAACCTGGACATCCGTACGGTCACGCTGGCCGTGGACGTGCAGGACTGCGCCCACAGCGACCCGAAGGTGGTCGGCAGAAAGCTGCGCAAGAAGCTGTTGCGCGTCGGAAGGGAGCTCGTTCCGGCTACGCAGAAGGTGGAGTCCCGTTTCGGGATTCCGGTGATCAACAAGCGGGTTTCGGTGACCCCCATTTCCAGGGTCCTCCTGTCGGACAGAAGACAGGATTTCGTGCACGTGGCCAAGGCCCTCGACGAGACGGCGGAAGCACTGGGCGTCGACTTCCTGGGAGGCTTTTCGGCCATGGTTCACAAGGAGGCCACACCGCTCGATCGTGCCCTGATCGAGTCGATTCCCGCAGCGATCGGGAGCACCCGGAGCCTTTGCTCCTCGATCAACGTGGCCACAACCAAGGCGGGCATCAATATGGATGCCGTGCTCCTCATGGGCAAGGTGATTCGTGACCTTGCTTACCGGACCCGGAAGGACCGGTCGATCGGCGCCGCCAAGCTCGTCACCTTTGCAAACATCCCCGAAGACAATCCCTTCATGGCTGGGGCCACAGTGGGGTGGGGGGAAGGGGAGGCAACGATCAACGTGGGCGTATCCGGGCCGGGGGTCGTGCGCTCGGTCGTCGCCAAGATGAAGGATGCGGACCTGGGTGCCATGGCCGAAGAGATCAAGAAGACCGCATTCAAGATCACACGGATGGGGGAGCTCATCGGCCAGGAAGTCTCGAAGGCCCTGGGGATTCGTTTCGGAATCGTGGATCTCTCGCTGGCTCCTACCCCGCTCGTGGGGGACAGCATCGCGAATATCCTGGAGGAAATGGGTCTGGAGTCCTGCGGTGCCCCCGGCTCGACGGCCGCGCTCGCCATGCTCAACGACGCGGTGAAGAAGGGTGGCTCTTTCGCCTCTTCTCGGGTGGGCGGTCTTTCGGGCGCCTTCATCCCGTATTCGGAAGACGCAGGCATGGTCGCCGCGGTCGAACGCGGGTCCCTGACCATCGATAAGCTCGAGGCGATGACCGCGGTCTGCTCCGTGGGCCTCGATATGGTGTTCCTGCCCGGGGACACACCGGTGGAAACCCTGGCCGGCATCATCGCGGACGAGTGCGCCATCGGCATCAGCAACAACAAGACGACCGGCTGCCGTCTGATCCCGGTCCACGGGGCCGCCCCGGGTGCGCGCGTCGATTTCGGTGGTCTGCTGGGTTCCGGCAGGGTGATGGAGGTCAGCCGATTCTCATCCGCGGGCTTCGTTCGCCGCGGCGGATTGATCCCTGCCCCGCTCTCGGCTCTCACGAACTAGAGTGCGCTCTCCTTATCCACCCCAGGTTCTCTGGGCCTCCGTGTTCCGGCAACATAGTCCCTCGTCCCCTGATACATCTTCCTCACGAGCCTCCGTGCGTTTGACCGGTGAGGGCCTACGAAACTATACTGGCCCCGGCAGTGTCCAACAAACCGAATACCATGGAGCACAGAGAAGGTAAGGCAGTCCCTCATTTTCGCTCCCCGGAGGAAAATCGTGCGAGTCTCTGGATCGGTCGTCTCTTGGCTGTGCGTGCTTCTCACCTTGCTGGTCGGCTGTGGAGACTACTGTCTCTTCTGCGATGGCCAGGGTGGTGGTGGTGGCAACGGCGGTGAAACCGAAGAGATCTGTGACAGTGTCTTCTCCGGGGTGGCCGACTACCAGGCCGCTCTGAACATCAATACGATCCAGACATTCACGGAGACCAGGGACGAAAACGACCGTCTGTCCATCGCCGTGGTTCCGAAAGGGATGTCCTTCGACTACGGATCGAACCTTACTGCGAATCCCGGGTACGTGATCGTAGCCAACCAACTCGACGACGACATGTTTGTCTTCGATGAGCCGGGTCAGAACCAAACCGTCCTGCTCTCGGGATTCTCCGGAGTCTCCGGCGTTGCCCTTCTCCGCCAGCAGAGGACGGATGAGACATACGTGGACTTGTTGTTCTTCACCGTGGAAACGAATGACGAACTCTACGTCCATGATCTTGCGGGATCCGAAAGCCCGTCGGCCATCACCAATGAGGATCTGAACGATGTGTTCACCGAACCGGGTGATTTCTTCGAGTCTCCCACGGCCATTTCCGTGAGCGGAGATTCGGAAGAGGCGATTGTCTTCATCGTGAACGACAACGGTGCGGACAGCAGCGTAAGAAGGCTCCACGTGGATCTCGATTCCCTGGATCCTAACTCCGCGAGAACCATAGCCACGAACACCGTGACCAGCCGCCCCTTGAGGGATATCGCCTATTTTGCTGGGACCGATGCGCTGTTCGTGAGCAAGAGGACGGTGGATGAGATCCCTCTGGTTGGATGGGTTCACAGGATCAGCGACGCTGCGGATCGCACGAGCCAGGTCGTTCTCGATACGGACTCGGGCTTCATTCAAGACGCCAGGGCTTTTTCGGGGCTCACGGTGGCCTTCACCAACGCAGAGGGAACAACCGCAGACCTGCTGGTATTGAGAGAGGTAGACGGTTCGGTCGAGCAGTACGACACGGTCGGGCAGGGTACACTCGAGGGCGCGTTCTTCTTTGGTGCTACCGCCCCCTACCCGGGGGCTGTTGCATACGACTGCACGAACGAAAGGATCCTGGTGACGAACATTCCCTTCGATCAACAGGACAGTCGACGGCCCCTGCTCGAGGCCTTGCCCACTTTCTAGACGATCCGTCCCGCCAGACTCACCTGGGTGGCGTTGCAGGGCCTGACCCCTGATCGCTCACCCCTGATCCCTGTCTCTCTCCCTTCCGAATGGGCTTCGTCACCATCAGAAGAACGGGGAGCAACACCAGATCTCCCACCAGGGCACTCACCATGGTCACGGCCATGAGCAGACCGAAATAGATGATCGGCCTGAAGTGAGAGAAGGCCAGCACGGAAAAGCCGACCGTCAGGATGAAAGAGGTCAGGTAGAGCGCCCGGCCCGTGGAGGTCAGGCTCCGAAAGGCGGCCACCGCTTCGTCCGGCCGGTTCTGGTATTCCTTCCGAAAGCGCGTCATGTAGTGAATCGTGTCATCCACCGCAATCCCGATGGCCACACAGGAAATCACGGCCGTCGCGGTGTTGATCGGAATGCCGAGCCACCCCATCAGGCCGAGGGTCGTCAGGATGGGGATCGTTGTTGGAATCATGCTCAGCAGGCCCAGGCGAACCGACCAGAGCAGGGCCATCATGATCATGGAAATGAGCACCAGGGCCAGGGCCAGACTCTGGATCTGCCCCCTGACAATCGCATCGATCGATTCGGTGACGAGCACCGAGATCCCGGTCACACGAATCCCTAGATCCGGGAATTCGGTCCGGATGTGCTCCTTGACCTCCTCGATGAACCGGTCCATCTCCGCCGAGCTGACCGTCTTCAACCGGGAGGCCAGGACCGCGGTCTCGAAATCGTCATCCACGTACCGGGCAAGATCCTCTTCTTCGCCGCTCATGGAATAGAGAAGCAGGTACTGGGCGATCTCCTCGCGGGTCTCCGGCAGGCGATCGAACGCCGGATCGCCGCCACGGAAGACCTGGTTCATCCGTTTCAGGATATCCACCAGCGAGAAGCTGTCGGTCACGATCGGCTTGGATTCGAGATAGGCCTGCAGGGCCTCGACCTGGGTCAGGTTCGCAGGGTCTTTTGCCTGGCCGGGGTCGTCGAAAGAGAAAACCACATCCAGTGTCGACGTGCCCGTGAGGTGGTCCTCGATGTGACGGACGGCCTTCACAAGGGGGTTCTTCTCCTTGAGATACTCGATGAGCGTGGTCTCGACCTTGAGCTGGAACACACCCATCAGGGACAGGGCGATCAATGCGGATGTCGCCACGAGGATGTGGACTTTGTGGGCCTGATTGAACCGGGCGAGGGCTGCGAGACCCCGGTCCAGGGCGGTGGAGTTCTTTCGACCCTCCCGAAGGAAGGCACTTGTGGGCACCACGGACAGCAACACGGGTATAAGAGTGATGGACACCACAAAGGCCGCCAGGGCGCCGAACGAGGCCAGGAGCCCCAGACCCCTGATGCCCTCGACGCGACTCACCATCAGGGACCCGAACCCGATGGCCGTGGTCACGCTGGTGAGGAGACAGGGGGAAAAGATATAAGCGGTTGCGTCCCGAATCGCCTCCTCCCGGTTCGGGTTCCTCTCGAGCTCCTCCCGGTAGTGCGCCAGTATATGAACCGAGTCGGCCATGGCAATCACCAGGATGAGGGGCGGCAGGACGTTCGTGATGATCTCGACGGTCCTTCCGGTAAGCACGAGAAAACCGAGCACCCAGATCAGGCTCGTCGCCACGGTCAGCATCGGCAGCAGGACGCACCAGCGCGAACGAAAGGAGGCGAAGAGCGTCGCCACGATCAGCAGGGCGATCATGGGAACGAAGACCCACTGATCTTCCACCAGCATCGTGACAAGGGTGGTCGACACGACCGGGAACCCGGCCACATAGAGCTCGATTCCCTCGGTCCTTTCCTCGCCCACGAGATTCAGGATCTTGCGTACGATGCGCTTCCTCTGCTCCGGAAAATCGTCCCCCCAGAGATAGAGCTCTACGAGAACAAGGGTACACCGATCATCCGGCGACACGAAGTTGCCGTAGACGAGGGGGTTCTCATGCACGCGGCTGCGGATCTTCTCCAGTCCGGAGGCGCTCATCGGCACCTCGGAGAAGAAAGGAGTGATCTCCACTCCCTCCCGGCTTCCACGGATGTCGTTCACGCTCGAGAGGCTCAGCACCCTCTGCACGTTCGGATCATCCCGTATCCGGTCGGTCAGTCGAACGACCGAATCTAGTGCCTTGGGAGTGAACACGTCGTCGGCAAACAGGGCGATCAGGACGATCTCATCCGTACCGAACTCTTCCACGTACTCGACGTAGTAGAGGGTGTCCGGATGGCCGACGACCACCATGCCCTCCGGGGAGATCTGGAAGACGATCCTGGGAATCTGGAAGGCAAAGAAGAGAGTGATCCCGACCAGCGCGGCCAGGACCAGCCAACGACGACGCAGGATCGTCTCGGCAAACCATCTGCTCGCAGGATGAACCTCCAGCACCTGCGCTCTCCTTTCGCCTGCGTCCGCGAGGAATATCCACTATCCGTACGAGGAGCATTTGGGGTCAGGCCGAAACGATCAACCCTAGTATCACTCCGGCCTTGAGTCGTGCCATTAGGGTTGATAGTTTCGGCCTGACCCCACTATCGGGTGATGCAGCGTCGGTGTCAATGATCGGGCACGGGCACGGGCACGGACCAGCGCTTAAAACCGGTTGAGGAATATGATAAGCTTTCTGCATGGGAGAATTCATAAAGCATATCTATTGGTTGGATCCGATTGCGCATGGCGACGCCCTGGCCGAACTCCGAAAGGACAGGAAGCGCCTCTACCGGGCAAAGCACGCTCCCTGTCAGGCCTTGTACCCGCGGCGGGAGGTCGCCCTGGTGGAACCCGGGATCTGGGATCTCCAGTGCCGCCGGCAGGGCTCCTGGTATCGTGCATCCCACAGACAGGGGCAGTTCCTGGTTGTGACGAACAGGGCACTGACCGACTTCGAGCCGTGGGGACACGTCAGCCTCGAGGATTTCCAACCTCCCAGGTTGGCAACGGACGAGGATGTGGTCGAGATACTGAGCGACGCCCGCGTTCCCGAGGTCCTGCCGGAGGGCTGGGGGGATTTCTCCCCGTGGGAGGTTCAGGCCGTCAATGCATACCTCACAGCCGAGGGAATCGACAGGTCCCTTCAGGAGGTCTTCTGCTACTACACGGCCAACCATCTGAACTTCGTCTTCCCCCGCCTCTTTGTCCGTGAGGAAGAGGGCCAGGTCATTCCCTACTCGATCCAGAGGACGGCCCAGGTCTGCTCCGCCTGTGTTCAGATCTTCGGCATCCTGGGAGAGCAGTTCCCGGTCAAGTACCTCGCCCCCTGTCCCGGCCTCAAGTATGTGAAGACAACACCGTCCCAGTATCTGCGCGTAACACGCGCCTCTTAACCGCGGATCAGACCCTCGCAGGGGTTCTTGCATGAGCAGCGAACCGGCCGGACAAGAAACATCGAAGACTCCGCTGCAGCGCGTGCGAAGAACCTCGGGTGTCCTGGTGGACGAAGACCGCCTCAGCCGCTTTCTCTGGAACACAAACCGTCTGTACTGCAAATCCCGACACCGGTTCGTCTGGGAGGCGAGCGACCCCATACCTCCGAAAGGGCCGGCCATCCTCGTGTGCAATCATCGCAGCAGCGTGGACCCCTTTATCCTGGCGGCCACCACCCGGCGGGTCATTTCCTATCTCGTTGCTCAGGAATACTGCGGGATCCCGGGTTTTCGCTGGTTTCTCGATTGGATGCGATGCGTTCCGGTCCGAAGAGACCGGCAGGACGTGGGGGCGGTTCGAAGATCGCTGGCCGAGTTGAAGAAGGGAAGGCTGCTCTGCATCTTTCCGGAGGGGGGAATCAGCCGCGGATTCGATAACCCCCACCTGGGCATGGGCTACCTCTCCCTGCGATCCGGCGCACCCGTGATTCCTGCTTTCGTTTCCGGGACCCCGACTTCCGACTCGGTGTGGAAGGCCATGTTCATGCGCTCCCGCTCCCGTGTGACCTTCGGGGACATCCTGAGACCTCCCCTGGGAAGACCCGGGAGGATCGACCGTGATCAGCTGGTCGATTGGACCGACCATCTGATGAAATCGGTCTCGAATCTCAGCGCTTCGGAGGCCTAGGCAGGCCGCGGGTCGTGCCGGGAATGGGTTGCAACCGGCCTCTGATTTGACCCGCCGGTCAACTTTCTGTATATTTTTTGGAAGCCTGTCATCTGGTTCTGTTTTCGGAACGACGTTGATAGCGGAGATCCGCCCTTGAGCCCAGGTTTTTGCGGAGTCCGTCCAGCCTTTCCCCCCCGTACAATGCACGAGCGCCCGAACCGCACTACCTCCCTGAGCCCCAAACGGCCCCGTTCTCACAAACCCTTTCCAAGCCGGGAGTCATCATGAAAGAGGAATATGCAGCTCTGTTGAAAAGCAAGATGACCGAGGAAGGCTACCGGAAGCTCATCGCCCTCGAAAATCCGAAGCTCTTCAATTTCATCGGGGAGTTTGTAGAGCTGTGTGACCCGGACACCGTGTACATGTGCGACGACAGCGACGAGGACGCCGAGTACATTCGCCAGATGGCTCTGAAGCAAGGCGAAGAGACGCCGCTGGCCCACAACGGTCAGACGATTCACTACGACGGCTACGGGGACCAGGGCCGGGACAAGGAACACACCAAGTTCATGGTGAAGAAGGAGAACCTGGCCCGGATGGGCAACCTGAACTGCATCGAGTACGAAGAGGGCCTCGCCGAGGTCAAGCGGCTCGCCAAGGGAATCATGAAGGGCAAGCCTGCGATCGTGAAGCTCTTCTGCGAGTGCCCGACCATGAGCCCCTTCTCGATCGGCTGCGCCCAGTTGACCGATTCCTTTTACGTGGGCCACTCCGAGGACATCCTGTATCGGAGAGGTTACGAGCACTTCATGCAGATGCAGGACAAGGAGGACTTCTTCTTTTTCGTTCACAGCGCAGGAGAACTCGACGACCGGGGCTGTGTGGTGAACGTGAAGGATCGAAGGATCTACCAGGACATCGAGCACATGGACGTCTACTCGTTGAACAACCAATACGCGGGCAACTCTGTGGGGCTGAAGAAGCTCGCAATGAGGCTCGCCATCAAGAAGGCCTCCCAGGAAGGGTGGCTGTGTGAGCATATGTTCATCATGGGCTGCCAGAACCGGAAGAAGGGTCGGACTACCTATTTCTGCGGAGCCTATCCCTCCGCCTGCGGCAAGACGGCTACCGCCATGCTTCCGGGCGAGACCCTGGTGGGCGACGACATTGCCTATTTCAGGAACCTGGACGGTGAGTTCCGCGCGGCGAACGTTGAGCGCGGGATCTTCGGCATCATCAAGGACGTGAACGCCAAAGACGACCCGGTCATCTTCGATACGCTCATGCAGAAAAAGGAGATGATTTTCTCGAATGTCCTCACCGGCCCGGACAACCAACCCTACTGGCAGGGCATGGAGGTCCACCCCCCCAAGGAAGGTGCCAACCACTCGGGCCCGGGCTGGTTCGAGGGGAAGAAGGACCCGGCAGGAAAGGTGATCCCCCTTTCACACGGAAACGCCCGGTACACGATCCGGATGGAATACCTCGACAACCTGGACCCGGCCTGGGACGACAAGAAGGGCGTCCTCGTGGGCGGTATCATCTACGGTGGAAGGGACAGCGACACCAGCGTCCTCGTAGAGGAGTCCTTTGACTGGCAGGACGGCATCATCATGAAGGCCTGCACCCTCGAGTCGGAGACCACGGCCGCCACGCTGGGCAAGGAAGGGGTTCGAGTTCCCCAGCCCATGGCCAACCTTGATTTCATCAGCTACCCGATCGGAGAGTATGTCCAGAAAAACCTCGACTTCGTGAAGGGCATCGACAAGGTGCCGCCCATCTTCGCGATGAACTATTTCCTCAAGGATGAAAAGGGTGATTTCTGCACCCACAAACTCGCGAAAAAGGTGTGGCTGCACTGGGCCGAGGAGCGAGTGCACGGCGAGGTGGACGCGTTGAGAACACCCACGGGTCTGATACCGAAGTACGAGGATCTGAAGCGGCTGTTCAAGGAAATCTTCGACGAGGAATATCCGGAAGAGGACTACCGCTACCAGTTCACCTTCCGGTGTGATGCGTGGTTGGCAAAGCTCGAACGTTCAACAGGCTACTACCACGCCAATGTACCGGACTGCCCCAATGTCGTGTACGAAACCTGGGAAGCCGCCGCTGAAAAGATCAAGGCCGCCAAGGCAAAGTTCGGTGCGTTGATCCTTCCGGGGGATTACGAGGAATAGGGTCCCGGGTCGGAAGCGGGATCTTACTCCGGCAAAACCAGGTCACTGCCCCCGGATGGCATCCTCGGGGCAGATATCCGCGCAGTATCCGCACTCCGTGCAAATTTCAGGATCGATGACGACCTCATCCCCACCCTTTGAAATCGCCTGTAATGGACACTCCTCGACACAGTTGCCGCACAGGCTGCATATATCAGCGTATACCACGTAGGCCATTGAGGTCTTCCTTGGATACCGGGTTGAAGGGCCTTTCACTCTAGCATTATTCTGGTAGTTGGCTCGTCCTCCCCCTCACTCAAACCCCTCCAGAAACGCGAGAACGTGTCTTCCGAGTACCTGATGGTTGTATCCGCCCTCGAGCAGCGCGTACCTTCTTCCTTCACAGTGTTCGACCGCATAGTCCCGGGTGATCTCTCCGAGCCTCCGGTAATCCTCTTCATCGAGGAGATTACCCCAGTCGCTCTTTCCCCGGTCGAACCCGGCCGAGATGGCAAGGATGTCCCTGTCCCCGACCGACTTCAACTCCCTTTCGGCCCGTTTCAAGAAAGCATCGGCGTTGTTGTCCGAGGGGTGTATGTACGGGACATCCGGGTCCCTGCAGAAAATGTTGTCCGTACCGTCACCGAAGTGGAGGTCGAAATCGAGGATCACCGCCGTCCGTGCGGCACCCGACGCGAACAGGGACTTCAACGAGACGGCCAGGTTGTTGAAGAAACAGAATCCCCAGCAGTCGGAAGGGCTCGCGTGGTGGCCCGGCGGACGGATCAGCCCAAAACAGGGCTCGCCGGCAAAGGCGGTCCGAGCGGCCAGCAGAGCACCGCCGGCGGCCAGGGAAGCGAGCTCATAGAGGTGGCTGTCCCGCCCGATCGACTCCACGTGGTACTGCGAGTGTACGAGCAGAAGATCCGCCTCCGGAGCCGGTTCCGGCTCCAGGAAAGGGAAACGCCCCTCCAGATGGTCGCAGATCGCCTCGATTCGACCCGGTGCCGATGCGGGGTCGTTCGAGTAGACTTCGCAGTACCGAGGGCTGTAGACGACCTTCATCTTCTACGAAATCCTCAGGAGTTGAATAGATTCGAGCCGGATATGCGGCCGTTTGCCTTGTGTTATACTTCGAATACATTATAGAATTTGTAAGTTTGCGCATCAACCGCAGGGCATGCCGGGGCGACCCTGGGAGGGACCCCCTCTGCATGATTCCCTTGTTCGGTGATGTGTTGCTACGTGTAATCCGAGCTGGGCATTCGTAGCGTCGTTTCGTCTTGGAAACAGCGAGCATGCGGTACGCAATCATATCGGACATTCATTCGAATCTGGAGGCCCTCGAGGTCGTTCTCCAGGAGATCGATCGCATCGGGGTCGACGAGATCGTCTCCCTCGGAGACCTGGTCGGGTACAATGCGAACCCGAACGAATGCATCCGGATTCTCGATGACAGGGGTGTCCGTTCCCTTATGGGCAACCACGACGCAGCGGCCTGCGGACTCGAGGATCCGGTGGATTTCAACCCGGTCGCGCGAGCTGCGGTCCTTTGGACGAGGAAGACCATGGAGTCTGCGCACCTGGATCTTCTCGAAAGACTCCCCATGGAAGGGCGCTTGAATGGCGAAGCCCGACTGGCACACGGATCCCTGCTCCACCGGGACCACTACCTGGTTTCCCAGCACGACATCATGGAGAACATTCGTCGAATGCAGGAGGCGGAGCCAGAGATCCGCCTTCTTTTCTTCGGGCACACCCATATGCAGATCGCCTATACCTACGACGGAGAAAGCGTGGCCGTGGTTTCCTCTCCCTCCTTCTCGATTCAAGACGACAAGCTCTATCTCATCAACCCGGGAAGCGTGGGACAACCGAGGGACAAGGACCCCAGGGCCGGCTTTCTCCTCTACGACGAAAAGGCGAAGACGGTCGAGTTCGTGCGTTTGCCGTACGACGTCCAGGCTTGTAGCGAAAAAATCATAACTGCCGGCCTCCCGAAAGCGCTGGCGGATCGACTTCACACAGGATGGTAGATCCGTTCCAAACCCTTGTCTCGCACCTGGAAGCACCCAGACCGGGTCCGGGCAGAACGCAGGTTCAAGGGGCCTGCCCCTCGGCAAAGGCCCTGGTAGCCTCTTTCCTCGCCCAGAGAACGCCCCGGCCGATGCTATGTGTCGCCTCGGACTGGAAGGAGGCCGAGCGCTTTGCAGAAGAGCTCGGTTTCTTCTCCTCCCTGTTTCGCTACGGAGAACCGAAAGAACAGAACCGGCTGCGTATCCTGCTCTTCCCGCCCGGGTTGCCGAGGCCGGTCGGCGCGACCCGGCCGTCGGTCGCCTCGATGCACGAGAGAATCGGAGTCCTGCTTGCCCTTCTCGAGGCGGAGCCCTCGACAGTGATCGTTACCGCCATCGAGGCCTTGCGGGAACGGGTACCCCCTAGAGCGGTGCTGAAGAAGAACGTGCAGACGATCCGGGAGGGACAACCCCTGGACCGCGACGGCCTGGCGGATTTCCTTCATCAGGTCGGCTACCGAAGGATGCCGGTCGTTGAGGCCCCCGGGGAGTATGCGGTCCGGGGCAGCCTGATCGATTTCTATCCCCTGATCGAAACGGTTCCCTTCCGGGTCGATTTCTTCGGGGACATGATCGAGGGTATCCGCACGTTCCACATCGAAAACCAGAGGACCGCGGGAAACGTCGCTTCAGCAACGATCCCGCCGGCCGGACTCTTCATCTCCGAGTCGGTCGACATGGAAGGGCTTCGAGGGCGCGTCAAACAAAGGGCGGATGCCCTGAACTTGCCGACCCGCAACCGCCTCGAGCTCCTGGAACGGATCGAGACCGGGCTTCCGGCGTACGACCTGCCCCTGTATCTTCCCTTCTTCTATGACCGCCTTCGCAGCCTGCTCGACTACATAGGGGACGAAGACGCCCTGGTCCTGATCGATCCGGAACGGTTTCGAAAAATGGAAGAGACCCTCGAGCAGGAATGCATCGAGTCACTCGAAAAGCTGACGGCAAAGGGCACGATCCTGCCCTCTTCGCAGGATTTCTTCGTATCCGTATCCAGTCTCTGGGAACAGGACGACCAGAGGCCCCATGTCGCCTTCTCGGATCTTCCGCTCACAGGTCACGGCATCGACGCCGGGGAAGGCCTGGAGGAAGCCGGCGGCCGGGGCCCGGAAGCGGTCCGGCTCCGGTCACAGAGCCTGACTTCGTATGCTGCGCCCAATAGAAAAGCCGGACCCGCCAAGGGGCTGAGTGCATACACCGACCTGATTCGAGAATGGCAGGACGAAAGACAGCGCGTCTTTCTGGTCTGCCGCAGCGAATCAGAGAAGGTACGGATGTCCCACCTCCTCGTGCAATACGAGCTCGACTTTGTGCAACCCGACGCCCGGCTTCCCTTTTGGGGTGACGACCCCGGCCTGTACCTCTTGACGGGTGCGCTCTCCCAGGGGTTCGCCATGCCGGCCAACGGCCTGGTCTTCCTGCACGAGGAGGACATCTTCGGCCGAAAGGTTCGCAAGCACAGGCTGCGCGATGTGGAGCCCTCGGAAAGCCTGGATCCTCACGAGCTCAAGCCGGAAGAGTACGTGGTGCACATCGACTTCGGCATCGGTCTCTACCGGGGCCTGGAGACCCTGGACATCCGGGGGCACGTGAACGACTACCTCCACCTGGAGTATGCGAACGGGGACAAGCTCTACCTGCCCGTGGATCGAGCCAGCCGCATCCAGAAGTACATCAGCACCGAAGAGCTTCCCCCGGGCCTGGACAAGCTGGGTGGAACGTCCTGGGCCCGTACGAAACAGAGCGTGAAGGAGTCGGTACTGGCCATGGCGGAGGAGCTCGTGTCGCTCTATGCGAAACGGCTCGTTCAGAAGGGGCTCACCTTCTCCAAAACCGATTCGTCCTATCACGAGTTCGAGGCCTCCTTCCCGTACGAAGAGACCCAGGACCAGGTGCGGGCCATCGAAGCGGTCCTGCGCGACATGGAGGGAGAGAGGCCCATGGATCGGCTCATTTGCGGGGACGTGGGGTTCGGCAAGACCGAGGTGGCGATCCGGGCGGCGTACAAGGCGGTCATGGACGGCAAGCAGGTGGCCGTCCTCGTCCCCACCACCGTTCTCGCGCAGCAGCACTATACGAACTTCCGGAAGCGCTTCGAGGACTACCCGGTGGAGATCGAAATGCTCAGTCGCTTTCGATCCCCCAAGGAGCAGAAAGCGATCCTGGCCGGCATGCTGGAAGGAAAAGTGGATGTCGTGGTAGCGACCCATCGGCTTCTCCAGAAGGATGTGAAATTCCAGGATCTCGGGCTGTTGATACTTGACGAAGAACACCGGTTCGGTGTCAAGCAGAAGGAGGCCTTGAAGCAGATTCGGTCCGCAGTGGACGTGCTCACCCTTTCAGCCACACCGATCCCCCGAACCCTCCAGATGTCCCTCCTTGGCTTGAGAGACTTGAGCTCGATCAAGACCCCGCCCCAGGACCGCCGCGCCATCGAGACCTTCATCGTCCCCTTTGAGCACGACATCATCCGTCAGGCCGTGCTCCGGGAAATCGAGCGAGGCGGACAGGTCTTCATCGTGCACAACCAGGTCTATGATATCGACACCTTTGCGGAAAGAATCCGGGAGATCGTCCCGGAGGCGCGCGTCGCCGTGGCCCACGGCCAGATGGCGGAAAGGGGGCTGGAACGGGTCATGCTGGATTTCGTGCAGGGCCGGTACGACGCCCTGATCTGCACGACGATCATCGAGAGCGGGCTGGACATCCCGAACGCGAACACGATGCTCGTCCACCGGGCCGACCGGCTCGGGCTTGCCCAGCTCTACCAGCTCCGCGGCCGTGTGGGGCGCTCGGAACGACAGGCCTACGCCTACCTGATCGTGCCGGACCAGGACAGCCTGGCCGGGGAGGCCCGAAAGAGGCTCGAGGCCCTGTACGAGTTCACCGAGCTGGGTTCCGGGTTTCGGATCGCCCGCCACGACCTGGAGATCCGGGGTGCCGGAAACCTGCTCGGCGCGGACCAGTCCGGTCACATCCGGGCGATCGGCTACGACCTCTACATGGAGATGCTCGAAAAGGCGATCCGCCGGCTGAGGGGCGAAGAATTCCTGGAAGAGGTGGACCCGGAGATCCATCTCGAGCTGCCCGCCCACCTGCCGGACGTATACATTGAAGACTCCACCCAGAGGCTTTCGTTGTACAAGCGGCTCGCCAAGGCACGAGAGGACCAGGACGTGGATCGCATTCGGGCCGAGATGGTGGACCGATTCGGCTCTCCTCCGCCCCAGGCGGAGACCCTGTTCAAGATGATACGAATCAAGGTAAGATTACGAAGGCTGAGAGTGCGGGAGGCCCGGCTGGCCGAGGACGGGTTGATGCTCACCTTCGATCCGCAGACTTCGGTCTCGATCGATCGAATCATTGCGTGGGCCCAGCAGGAGCCGGAGCGGCTTCGCCTCTTCCCGAACGACCGGGTGCTCATCCGGTTCTCGGCACCCGATCCCGAAGAGCGGCTGAAGAGCATTCAACAGATTCTGGACTGGCTCGAACAGAAGCCGGAGCAGAAGAGGGTAGCGGAGGTAAGGGATGGGTAGACGGAAGCAGCCAGGCAAGAGGATGACTCGAAAGATAGGACAGAACTCATGAAAAACCCTCTGAGCAGGGTAACCGCAGTCTTGACCACCTGCCTCCTCCTGTCGTTCCTATCCTTGGGATGCAACCGACAGAAGGAGGGGGAGGAGGCCGTCGCATGGGTGAACGGAGAACCGATTCGGTTCTCGCTGTTTTGGGACGAGATCAAGAACCGCTACAATGAAGTCGCGGAGGCCTCTTCCCCCCAGCAGGATGTCTTGCTCGTTCTGAAAAAGAAGGTCTTGAGCGATTTGATCCGGGAAAGGCTTCTCCTGCAGGAGGCATCGAAACGGGGTGTCAGGGTGACGGACGATGCCCTCGACGCCCGGATCGAGCAGATCAGGGGGAAATATACGGGGAGCCCGCTCAGGAAGAGCCTGATAGAGCACTCCATGGACTACGAGCAGTGGCGTCAGGCCCTGCGGGAGAATATGATAATGGAGGCGCTCTTCGCAGCGGTGGTCCAGCAGGCCGGAAAGGTGGCGGATCAGGAAATCAGCCAGTACTACAGCAGCCATCTGGACGAGTTCCTTATCCCCGAGTCGGTGCAACTCAACCAGATCGTCGTGAAGAGCCGCTCAACGGCCAAGAGGCTGCTGCGCCGCATCCGAAAGGGCGAAAGCTTCGAAGCCCTGGCAGCCAAACACTCGATCGGACCCGAGAGAGAAGATGCGGGCAGGCTCGGCACCTATCAGAGGGGAGAATTGCCCGTGAAGCTGGAAGAAGCGGCCTTCTCGACCCCCACGGGAAAAGTGACCTCGCTGGTAGAAACACAGCACGGCTTTCACCTGTTGAAGGTGGTCAGGAGAATCCCCCCCCACGTGCGATCGCTTGAGGACGCGCGTGAGGACATTCTCACGAAGCTCTCCGTAGAGAAGAAACAGGACTTTTACGACAACTGGGTGGAACGACTGGTACAGTCCTCCGATATTCGCGTTCACGCTTCGCTGGTACAGCTGGTGGTCAAGAAAGAATCAACCCAACCCCTCCCCCTTCAGGAACGAGGCAAACCGTGACCAAAGACAGAATCCCAGAAATACAGAAACGGAATCCGAAGAGCTCGGTCTCGATCGTGGGGCTCCTCGCGCTCCTCGCCCTGCTCCTCGTCGGCCCTTCCGCCTATGCCGAGATCCTCGACAGGGTCGTGGCCACCATCAATGAGGGGGCGATCCTGCAGAGCGAACTCAATGAGGCATTCGAGCTTTATCGGCACCAGATGGGGCAGCAGAAACCTGAAATGATGTCCGAAAGGGACCGGACGGCCATCAAGCGGAGAGTCCTGGAAGATCTGATCGACAAGAGCCTCATCGAAGGCTTTGCCGAAAAGGCCGGGATCGAGGCCTCGGAGGCGGAGATCGACCGGGCCATCGACGAGGTCCTGGCCAGGGCGCACCTCTCCGAGGGGGAGCTTCGGGAGGCCCTGAAGAAAGACAACCTCAGCTACCAGGAATACCGCGACCAGATCCGGGAACAGCTCGTCAAGGCGAAGATGATCCAGCGGGAGATCCGGGCCCGCATCAATATCACCGACAAGCAGATCGAGGAATACTACCTGGATCATCCCGACGAGTTTCGAGCCGAAGAAGGGGTGGTCCTCCGGCACATCCTGTTTCCTCTTGTCCACCAGCCCGATCCGGAGGATGTGGAGGCGGCCGTGGCAGAGGCGAACCGGGTCCGGCAGGAGATCATGGACGGCCGGCCTTTCCCTGAGGCTGCCAATCAGTACTCGAGAGACGCAACGGCAGGCCAGGGTGGCTGGCTCGGTTTCTTCCGAAAGGGCTCACTGAGCCCCGAGATGGAGTCCGGCATCGTGGATCGCGAGGAGGGAGAGGTGAGCGAACCCGTGCAGACCGCCCTGGGGATCCATCTCCTCAAGATCGAAGAGAAAACCACCGGCGATATCCGGCCTCTCGAGAAGGTTCGAAACAGCATCCAGGAGAAGCTCTACGAGGAGGCCGCAGAGCGCCAGTTCGAGGAATGGCGCAAGGAACTGCGGAAGAACGCCCATATAGAGGTCTTCCTCTAGCCCCGATTTTACTCTTGACCCACTATGGAATCCCGAGAAATCCAGATACGAGGCGCACGAGAACACAATCTCAAGGCCGTCGATGTGTCGATTCCTCGGGAGCGGTTCGTGGTCATCACCGGACCGAGCGGCTCGGGGAAATCATCCCTTGCCAAGGACACCCTCTACGCAGAAGGGCATCGCCGCTACGTGGAGTGCCTCTCCGCCGAGGCGAGACAGTATCTCCAGCAAATCAGAAAGCCGGCGGTGGACCGAATCGACTCCCTACCGCCGGCCATCTACATCGAACAGCGCCCGTCCGGCAGATCGCCCCGGTCGACCGTGGGGACTGTGACCGAAATCAACGATCTGCTTCGGCTTCTCTATGCCAAGATCGGCGTCCCTCACTGCCACCGGTGCGGGGAGCCCGTGCAGGCCCAGAGCCTCGAACAAATGGCGGGCAGGCTCCTCGAGCTTCCCGAAGGAACGCGCCTCATCCTGCTCGCGCCGCTTCTTGGAACGCCCAAGGCCGGGTGGAAGAAAGCCCTCGACAATCTGGAAAGGCAGGGTTTCCTTCGGATCCGCGTCGATGGGCGGATCCTTGAACTCTCGGATCCGAAACTGAGGCAAAAGAAGGGCGCACCCTCTGCCGAGGTGGTGGTCGACCGGATCACCATCAGGCCGGGAATCCGGGGCCGCCTGAGCGATTCGATCGAAACGGCCGCCCAGCTATCCGAGGGAATGGTCAAAGCGTGGATCGACCCGGACACGCCGGCGGAGCAGGTGTGGGCGTTCAGCGAACACGCGGTTTGCGGATCGTGCGGCGTATCTTTCCCGGACATAACGCCTCGACTGTTCTCGTTCAACAGTCCACACGGGGCCTGCCCAGGCTGTTCAGGCCTCGGGAGGCTCCGAAGGGTGGATGAGCTCCTGGTCGTGCCGGATCCGGGTCTCTCCCTCGATGAGGGAGCAATCCTGCCCTGGCAAAAGAGACCGGGCGTCCATGCGCGACAAGTACTCGAGAGCCTGGCCGATCACCTCGGTTTCGATCTCTACACTCCCTTCGGAAAGCTTCCCGCCAAGGCGCGCAAAATGCTTCTTCACGGGTCCGAGGGTCGAAAGATCCCCTTCCGTTTCCCGGGCGCTTCTGAAGACCGCGAGATCCTGCAGGACTTCGAGGGCGTGATCCCGAACATGGAAAGGCGTTACCAGGAGACCCATTCGGACAAGATCCGTCAGGAGATCGACGCCTACATGACCATTCAGGATTGCCCGGACTGCAAAGGGACTCGACTCAAGCCGGAGGCCCTGTCCGTGCTTCTGTTTGGCAGGCACATCGGAGAGCTCGCTTCATGGACGATTGCAGGGCTCCGGAGCTTCCTCGTCGGCCTGGAGCTATCTTCGTTTCAGGAAGCGCTCGTCGGACCTCTTCTCGATCAGATCCGCCAACGGTTGGCCTTTCTCTGCGAGCTTGGTCTCGAGTACCTGACCCTGGACCGTGAAGGGACCACCCTGTCCGGGGGGGAAGCGCAGAGGATTCAGCTGGCGACCCACATTGGTTCGGGTCTTGTGGGCGTTCTCTACATCCTGGACGAGCCGACCCTCGGGCTCCATGCCCGGGACACACAACGGCTGCTCGACCTTATGAAGAAGCTTCGAGATCGGGGCAACACCGTCCTCGTGGTGGAGCACGACGCGCAGATCATCCTCGAGGCGGACCATGTGATCGATATGGGTCCGGGGGCCGGAGTGGCTGGCGGCGCGATCGTGTTCTGCGGAACGCCGGGCGAGCTCGTCGGCTTCGATGACTCTCCGACCGGACGGTATCTGGGCGAGGCCCGGAATCCTTCCGTTCCCGTGGTCCGCAAGAAGCCGGACCGGGGATCTCTCGTGATCAAGGGAGTGAGACAGAACAACCTGAAGGGGGTGACCGCAAGGATTCCTCTGGGTCTTCTCACGTGCGTGACAGGTGTGTCCGGCTCCGGGAAGAGCTCCCTCGTGCTGGACGCCCTGTATCCCGCCCTCGCGGGCCGGCTTTCCCGGACGTCCGGGCCCCGGATCAAAGCGGCAGGCGGCACCCGGAAATCACCCGCCCTGGAAGGCGTGGAGTTTCTGGATCGCGTGATCCCCGTGGACCAGACACCGCTGAGCCGCTCGCCTCGATCAAATCCGGCAACCTACACCGGCCTCTTCTCACTCCTCCGTGATCTCTTCGCCCAGCTTCCTGAGGCCCGGCGAAGGGGCTACGGGCCGACCCGGTTCAGCTTCAATGTCAAGGGGGGACGCTGCGAGGTATGCCAGGGCGACGGGTTGAGGAAGGTGGAAATGCATTTCCTTCCAGATGTGTACGTCACTTGTGACCTGTGCAAGGGGAGGCGCTACAACCGGGAAACCCTGGAGATCCGCTACCGCGGAAAGAACATTGCAGAGGCTCTCGCCATGACGGTCCAGGAGGCTCTCGATTTCTTCGAAACGGTCCCTCAGCTCCAGCGCAGGCTCGAAATCCTTGCCGAGGTGGGCCTGGGATACATCCAGCTCGGACAGCCGGCCACCACGCTGTCGGGGGGGGAGGCGCAGAGGGTCAAGCTGGCGCGTGAGCTGGGCAAGGCAACCACCGGCAAGACCCTCTACCTGATGGATGAGCCGACCACCGGACTGCATTTCGTGGATATCGAACGGCTTCTCGATGTGCTGCGACGTCTGACCGAGGCCGGGAACACGGTCCTGGTCATCGAGCACAACCTGGATGTCATTCGGGCGGCGGACTGGGTGATCGACATGGGGCCGGAGGCAGGCGACGAGGGGGGCCGCATCGTGGCCGAAGGAACCCCGGAGCGGGTCGCCTCGGAACCCGAGTCTCACACCGGTCGATATCTTCGGGAAATACTGTCAGCCGCCAAACTTTGACACCGAGCGGCCCACTTCCGCTGTATCATCCCGGCCGTTTCTTCATCTAACTCTATATGAACGCACGACACCCTGAATGGGAAGGCATACCGATCATCGACGCGCACGTTCATCTCGGGGAGGATATGGACGGCTCGTCCTGCAGCGAAGGAGAACTGCTGCGGTTGATGGACGACAACCGGGTTCAGCAGGGTCTCGCCCTGCCCTTCAACGAAGCGGAGGCGGACGATAATTTCCTGACCGCCACCCGGAAGAACTTTGCGCTTCAACAGAGATTTCCGGACCGGATCCTGTGTGGTTTTCGCATCGACCCGAAGAAGGATTTCCGTCAGACCGTCGATTTTGCCCGACAGCACCGGATTCCGGTCATGAAGCTTCATCCCACGTCGCAGGAATTCAAGATCGACTCCCCCTGTCTCCGCGATCTCCTGGACGACGTACTGGGCTCCGGATACCGGCCGTTGGTCTTCGTTCACACCGACATCATCCCGGAGGAAGGCACGGGGTGCGATATGCTCAACTGCCCAAAAGATGTGATCCAGGTAGCGAGACGCTATCCGGACCTGGGGTTCGTGATCGCCCATTGCGGCCGATGGTGTGAAGCAACCCGAATCGGAATCGGAAAGGTCGACAATGTGTTCATCGACACCTCGATCGCTCCTCTGTTTCTCATCCGGAAGTGCCTGTCGATCGTCGGGGCGGACCGGGTCGTGTACGGCTCGGACTACCCATACTCTCACCCCAGAATCGAGCTGGAAAAGATCTACCTCCTGAATCTGCCCCGCAAGGACGCCGAGGCGATCCTCGGGGGCAACCTCCGGAGGGTTTTGGCGGCTTCTGCCTCTTCTGCTGCTTCTGCCGCTGTGGTAGCAACGGGAAAATGTCCTAGTTAACGGCAAAGGTAAAATGTCCTCCATTATGAGAGAGACAATTGCCTTGAGCCAGAGACAGTTGAGA
>JANQFG010000205.1 GCA_028277985.1 bacterium
ATATAGATCCAGGGCAGTGCCGATGGCCCCGCCGGCAGGGAATTCCGTTTCTTCCGTATACATATAGTTTGTCGATTCGAGCACGACGGGGTCGAAGAGTCCGGGTGTGGCATAGCGAGCCACGATCGGAACCCTGCGATCCGAAAGATCCGGTCGGAGTACCAGAGAGGTATCCTTCATGCCCAGCGGCTCGAAGAGGTCCTCGGCAAGTATCTGTCGGAATGGACGTTTGGCCGGATCGAGGCGGCAAATCATCTCGGCCATGATGGCGTGAGCCGTGCTGGGATTGTAAGAAACCATCTTGCCCGGGATGTGATGGAGCCGCTCCATGCAGACGCCGCTGACGAGCACCTTGATGTTCGCGACCTGATCCATGGGCACCATGAAGGGGATTTCCGTGTTGAGTCCGCTTGTCTGGGTCAGGAGATGCCCGACCGTGACGTTCTGCTTGCCCTTGACGCCGAATTCCGGGATGACTTCACTGACCTTGGTGGTGAGCGTGAAATCCCCTCTGTCGATGGCTGCGAGAACGATTGCGGCCGTCAACTGTTTCGTCACGGACATGAGGTGGAATACGTCATCTTTCGCGGCCGCACGCTTGTTGGCCAGGTCCGTATGACCGACGGCCTCGTGCATCGCCATTTGGCCGTGACGTGCCACGATGAAAACGGCCCCGTCATAGAGCTCTTGGGCAATGTCCTTCTCAATCGTTTCAACCAGGCGGTTGAGGGCTCCCGGGTCGAGCCCCAGATCCTTCGAAAGAGCGAGACTCCCACCTTCTTTCATTGCCATGGTTCGGGCTCCTTCCTTCTGCTCAATTGCCTCGGGTGGTTACGTTCACAGGTATGGCGGTCTGGAGGGCAAGGCCGGTGACGGGATCGTATCGGTAATCGTCCGGGATCAGCCGCTGGACATTGCATCCTTTCTCGCGGACATCGCGATCGTCCGAGGGATCCCCCCACCCGAAGGCGAGGGCGACCACATCGACGGCCAGGTCATCGGTCCCCTCCACGATGGCCTCGACGCTCCCGGAACCGCTTTCGAGGACCACCCTGTCTCCATCCTTGACCCCGAGCGACTCCATGGCTTCCGGGTTCATCAGCAGTGGGTTGAAGGGACGCTTTGCACGCAGAGAAGGCAAGTTCTGGCCCTGGCTGCAGTACACCTCCCCCATTCGGTAGGTGATGAGGCGAAAGGCGCGGTCCTCTCCGGTTTCGTAGCCACCTCCATGGATCACCGGCTCTTCCCGCACTTCCCGCAGTTCGGCGATGACGTCGGGGTGGCCAACGGCCATCCTTCGATCCTCGTGTCCGATCATGTTGGGGATGACTCCTCCCGCGATTGCCTCCTCTTCGCCCCAGACATGTCCGCCCGGGTACTTGCGCATTTCGTCGAGGGGAACGCGTGCATGAGAAAAGAGACCGTCCAGGATCTGATCGGCTGTTGGATTTCGCCCTTTCTCGATGCCCGCGATCTTCATCCGAAGACCCATCCGCTCTGCGAGTCCCCAGAATATCTCCCAGTCCTCCAGCGTGCCCGGAGGGGCTTCAACAAGGGGCGGTGTGTACTGCCCGAAGGGGAATGGATATCCCCAGTCCATCAGTCTGGGGACGTCTGCCCGCTCGAAGGGGTGTTTGACCGCAAGGACGTAGTCGGCGAACTCCGCCGTGGCCGAGACGAACAGATCGTTCACCACCAGGAGGTCGAGATCCTGCAGGGCCCGGACAGTGGCCTCCTCATCCGGGAAGACGAGGGCCGGATTGCCCCCGACCACGATGAGGGCTCGGATCTTGCCCTCGCCAGGGGTGAGAATCTCGTCGGTGAGTGTGTTGCTGGGCATCTCCGGGTAGAATCCCAGACCCCCCGTGGTCCCCCTGATTCCTCGAACGCGGGAGACCAGACCGGAGTATAGAGGTTTCTTCACGGGCCCCATATTCTCCGGAATTCGTTGACCCAGTGGTCCTTCGTTGCGGGCCAGACCACCGCGGCGGTCGTAGCGCCCGCACAGGGCGTTCAGGATCATGACGAGCTGGGTGGTGAGGTTCTGGTGCCGGCCCATGTGCACACCGCTCCCGGTCTGTGCGCCGCCGCTGTGGGCAGTGGCAAGCATTTGCGCGGCCTGTACGACCCGGTCGGCCGGCACACGGGCACGATTGGAAACGTAGTCGAGATCGAAATCCTCCACCGCGTCGCGAAGATGCTGCATGCCGCTTACAAAGCTCTCGACACATTCATGGTCATAGAGGTTCTGCTCGATGATGATTCGGATCATTCCGGCGAGAAGGGTCGCGTCCTCACCAGGCTTTACCTGAAGGTGGATGTCGGCACGCCGGGCGACATCGCAACGTCTCGGGTCGATGACTATGAGCTTCATGCCCCGCTTCCGGGCGTCCTTCAGCCGTTTGACGGGGTTTGACTGGGGCATACTCATCACGTGTGAGACGAGGGGATTGGTGCCTACGAACAAGGCTACATCGGCGTTTGCGAGATCGAACAGGTTGACCGGTACCGGTGCCCCGAAGAGGCGATCCGCGGCGACGAGCATGCTTGGGCAGTCGATCGTGAAGGTCGTGTAGAGGCTGGGGGAGCCGAGAGCCTCGAACCACTTGCGGACGAACCACGGACCGCTCGCAGAGGTACGATGGGCGCCGCACCCCAGGAAGGTGGCCACGGATCTCGGACCGTGTTCGGCAACGATCGCCTCGAGCCGTTCGGCAATCTCATCCAGTGCCTCTTCCGTTGGGATGTCGACCCTCCGGCCGTTGAGCCGCTTCTTACAGGACAGGAGACGGTCAGGATGGTAGAGCCGTTCTATCTCTGCGCGGCCCTTCAGACAGGTGTAGCCCTGGGAGACGGCGTTGTCCGGATCTCCGCGCACGGCCAACACGCGATTATCCTCTACGTCCACCTCGACCCCGCAAAAGGCGTGGCAGAACCGACAGAACGATTTCTTGGTTTCGATCATGTCACCTGGCCTTCTTCTTCGCGGTTTTCTTTGCGATCTTCTTCCCGGGCTTCTTGATAGCCTTCTGGCCGGCCGGTTTCCCGGCCGCCTTCTTCTTGGTCGGTTTCGAAGCGGCTTTCTTCTTGGTCTTGGTTGAGGCTCTCTTCTTCTTCGCCTTTGGCGCCCCGGCCTTGATCTTCTCTATCTTGCAGGGGACCCCGCTGTAAAAGGGCAGCCCTGTGAACTCGTCGCCTTCATCATCCGGAAGGAAGAGAGCCGCGGCCGTGCCCTGCAACTTCCCCGAAGTATCCTTCGGGTCCCTGGAATGGAGCCCCCAACCGTGGGACAGATACACCGTGCCGGGAAGCACATCCTCGGTGAACGAGACAGGCACATCGGCCGCACCGCTCCGCGAGGCCATCCGGACCCGTTCGCCGTCCCTGACACGCAAGGGTGTCGCATCTTTCGGGTGAATGAGGAGGCTGTTCTCCGGCATGTGCTTGGCGACCCAAGGTTCGTTCCGGTAGATGGCGTTCACGTTCGCCATGGTACGCGCGGTGGTTGATAGGGTGAGGGGGTATCGTGAGTTCTTCTTGGGAGGGCTGAGGCTGAGCCGGTCTACGGCAGCCAGGAACTCCGGGATATCGAGATGGACCTTCTTGTCGGGTGTGCGGATTTCGCTCAGGAAGTCCGTAGGTTTGCCCTTGGTCAGGACAAGACCGTGCGGGTGGGCCTCCAGTTCGGCAAAGGAGGTCCTTCCCGCCCGTGCGAAAAGGCGGTAGAACGCCTCCTGACGATTGATTTCACCCGGTTTGCCGAGAAACCTGCGGATCTTGTCGGCGAGCTCGAATCCGTAGTGGACCGGCGCGGCGTCCATGAAGTTCAGGCCCATTCGTTTCCCTATGTCGCTGTAGATCTTCCACTCCGGCCGACTCTGGCCGAGTGGTTCTCGAATCTTCTTCGTGAGTTGGACGAATCGCTCGGGAAAGAGCCCGTGAAACCCGAAAGAGATGTTGTCCTGCTCGTGGAACGAGCAGACCGGGAGCACATACTGGGCCATACGTCCCACCTCGGTCAGGAAGGGATCGATTGACACGAGAAGCTCGAGGTCCTGGAAGGCCTTTTCCATCTTGTTCGAATTCGTATAGCCTCTCAGGGGATTGCACCCCGAGACGATCATTGCGCGGATCTGCCCCGGCCCCGGGGTCAAGATCTCGTCCTGCAGCACCGTCACCGGCATGAACCCGCATATCTCCGGATAGTCCCGAACCCGCGATATGTAACGATCTCCGCCAAAGGACCTCTCTTCGCTCTGATTGAAATTGATGAGGGTCGGGTTCAGAAGGGTGCCCCCTTTCGCCCCGGAATTGCCCAGAATGAACATGAGTGTCTGCACGGCCCACGAAACCAGGGTCGAGTGCCTGTTCGCTATGACGCCCATGTCATACGTGAGGACCGAGGGTCTGCGGGTGGCAAAGCCTCGCGCCACCTCGAGGATGGTCTGACTCGGGATTCCCGTTACTCGCTCCACCGCCTTGGGCGTGAAACGGGCTACCGCTCTCTTCACTCGCTCCAGGCCTCTGGTGTGTTTGCTGACGATCACCTGACTGTAGAGATTCTCGGAGGTGATGACCTGAAGGAGTGACAGAATGAAATAGATGTCCGTGGACGGACGGATCGGTATGTGTTTGTCGGCCAGACGGCCCGTCTCTGTCCGGCGCGGGTCCACGACCACGAGCGTCCTCTCCGGGTCCTTGGCGGCCTCGGCCAAGTGCTTTCGGTGCATGGGCCAGGAGATGAGCGGGTTGGTCCCCATGAGCAGGATGTATTTGGAATGACCGTAGTCCGGGCACCCATCCATCTGGAAACACCCGAACAACTTCTGGTTGGCCAGATACTTGCTGGAGAGCTCCAGCCCGACCGGGCTGAACAGATTCCTCGTCCCCATGGATCTCGCCCACTGGAATGCGAACATGTACTGAGCGGTGGGGTGGCCGGAACCCCCGATGGCGACAGCGATGGAGCGTGGCCCGTACCTGTTGCGCACGCGAAGAAGCTCTCGTGCCACACCGTCGATGGCTTCGTCCCAGGAGATCTCGACCAGACGGCCGCTCTCTCGTTTCAGGGGGACGGTCAGGCGGTGAGGGCTGTCGAAGTGGCCCCCTTGGTTGAGGCCCTTGTTGCAGATGTGGCCCCTGGAGTGGAGATTGTCTTTGTCGCCCCGGATCTTGACGATTCGGTCGTTCTCATCCAGGGTCATGATCAGGCCGCAGTGGCAGCCACAGAGAAAGCAAGCTGTAATCCTCTCCTGCACGTGACACCCCCCGGTGACGGATTGGGGCCGTGAATACGGGCCGGGCGTTACCAATATCGAAAAATTCGATCTTCGTAGGATATTTGACTCTAAGCAAATCCCCCCATTTGTGTCAAGAAACATTTCGGATGGAAAAGGGGCCTCGCACCATGCACGGCTTTCCCTTGGAAAGGGACCCCGGCCAGGAGAAAGATCTTGACAGGGAAGGCCGGGGTGTGTTACTCAAATCGTATATTTCGGAAATCGAATATTTCGAGATCGGTAAGCACTGGCCTTGACAGGATCGAGGCCGAGTGAACCGGTGTGGACTGTTCACGGAGGAGTTTCGCCTTGCAACTACTCTCTGATGGAATGGTACGGGATCGTTACGAAGTCGTGGTCGTCGGATCCGGGATCGGAGGCCTGACCGCGGCCGCCATGCTCGCCAACAGGGGAATGAAGGTGCTGGTCATCGAGCAGCACTACATACCCGGGGGGTGCTGCACCTGTATCCGGCGAAATGACATCACCTTTGATGTGGGTGCGGCGGTCTTCATGGGCTGCGGGGAGATCGGCTTCACCCCTCATCATTTCGTGATGAACGAGCTCCAGGAAGAACTCGATCTCATCCGTCACGAAGCCATGTATCGGCTCCACGCTTACGGAGGCAAGGTCGCTTTCTGGAGGGATCTGGACCGCTTTCTGGATGAGCTGATCGGAATGTTTCCGAACGAAGAGAAGGGAATCCGGGCGCTGTACGCTCAGATGAAGGAGTTCTATCTGAAGGTACTCACCAAGAACGACATGCCCGTGTCCCCCACGGAAACGCCGATGAAAGAGCAACTGAAGATGCTCGTGAAGGATCCCGTGGGGATGGTGAAGATGATGAGACAGCTGTCCATGTCTACCCACGACGTGCTGAAGAAGCACATCAGCGATCCGAAGCTGATCGCCTTCTACGACTATCTCATGTCCTTCTTCACCTGCTGCACGGTCAAGGAGGTCCCCGCCATCATCGGCACTTCCATGTTCATAGACTCTCATCTGGGAGGTGCCTGTTATGCCCAGGGTTCGCCCCAGATGCTTCCGAACAAGCTCGAGAAATCGATCGAGCGAAACGGCGGACAGATGCTCTACCGCCACATGGTGGACGAAATCCTGATCGAAGACGGACAGGCCTACGGGGTGAGGCTCACGGATGGTACCGAGATCATGGCGGACCGGGTCGTGGCCAATGCCACCGTCTGGAACCTCTACGGCAAGCTCGTGAAGCCGCGACACATCAAGCCGGATCGCATGGCCTGGGCCCAGAAATTCGAGCCGACCCTCGACCTGTTCCTCCTCTACATGGGCGTCAAGGCGGAGGCGATTCCCGAGGACGCCCAGCCCGTGGAGATCCTGATCGACAACATCTTTGATTTTCAGGCAGACAATTACGGGATTTTCATCCCTTCCCTGGAGGACCCTTCCCTCGCGCCTCCGGGTATGCACTCCATGACCGTCATGGCTCCCAGCAAGACCGGGATCGTGAAGGATCGTTTCGGTACGAAATACCAGTCAGAGGAATACTATCGGCGGAAACAGGAAGAAGCCGAGAAGGTGATCGACGACCTGGACAGGATGTACTTCACCGGGTTGAAAGAGAGCATCGTCTGTATGGAGGCGTCCACCCCCGCCACGCTGGAGCGGTTCACGCTCAAGAACTTCGGCAACATCGGCGGTCCGAAGTTGAACAAAGAACAGTTTCTCATGAACAGGCTCAGGGCCAAGAGCGATTGGAAGAACCTCTACCTATGCGGAGACTCCACGACCATGGGGGAGGGCGTGATCTCCACCACGGTTTCGGGTGTCAGCGCGGCGAACATGGTCTTGCGCGACCTGGGTCTGCCCGAGTACCTCCCTCGGGACTTCCCTCGGAAGTATATCAACTACGTGGAGGGACAGGCCTGGACTCCGTCACCGGATCCGGAAGCTCCTGTTTCTGCGAAATCCGCGGCGCGCTTTGCCAAGGATTGTCAGCTCTGTGAGAAGCCGGAGTGCACGAAGACCTGCCCCGCCGGAATCGACGTGCTGAACTACATGAGGCGTATCGAAGCGGGCAATTACATCGGGGCGGCACGGTCGATCCGGGAGGCAAATCCCCTGGCCGAGATCTGCGGGTACGTATGCCCGGCGGAAACCCTGTGCGAGAAGGAATGCAGCCGGCTCGATTTCGCAGACAAGCCGGTAAACATCGCCAAGATGCACGCCTGGGTCTGTGAGGCAGCAGGAAATGACGGTTGGGACAGTCACGTGCCTGGCTGGAACGGATACCGCGTCGCGGTGGTGGGTGCGGGGCCGGGTGGCCTCTCCTGCGCCTACTTCCTGGGCCGACTCGGCTACCAAGTCGATGTGTTCGAAAAGGCGGACGGCCTGGGAGGTATGGTGGGGCGTGCGGTTCCCACTTTCCGGATGCCCACGGAGATCGTGGAACGAGAGCTGAAGGGACTCGCCCTGCCGGGCATCTCCTATAAATTCAATATGGCACTCGGCAAGGATGTCACAGCGAAGGGGCTGATGGCCGAGTACAAGGCCGCCTTCCTTGCACCGGGACTGTGGGCGGGTCGGCGCCTGGATATTCCAGGGTTGGATGGTGCCACGGCCATCGATGCGTTGGGGTTCCTCGTGGAGTCCCGGAACAACGGCGGGGTCCCGGTGAAGGATCGGGTTCTGGTGATCGGCGGCGGCAGCGTGGCCTCCGACGTGGCCATCATGGCCCTGAACCGGGGAGCCAAGAAGGTTTCCATGGTCAGCCTCGAAGGCGCGGACGAGATGCCCTGTCTGCCGAGCGAGGTCGAGGAAATGAAGCAGAAGGGCATCGAATTCCACAACGGCTGGGGCCCCAGGGAGGCTGTGTCGGATTCGAAGATGCGTTTCGTCGCGTGCAGCCGTGTCTTTGATGACCAGGGCCGCTTTTCCCCCGCCTTCGAGGAGTCCGAGACTATGGAACTGGACTTTGACCAGATCATCATGGCCGTGGGGCAGGCCGTTGAGTCGGACCTGGCCGGCTACCTGAAAGAGGAATTCCAGACCGATGGCTTGCTTGAAGTAGAGGCGGAAACCCTTGAGGTGAAGGGGCGACCGGGCCTTTATGCGGGTGGCGACATCATACGAGGTGCAGGCACGATCGTGGAAGCGGTGGCCGACGGCCGCCGCGCAGCGCAGGCGATCGATAACAGCATACGAGGAAGAACATGAAGAAGGCGGATCGCGCACCCGACACCGGCGTCGATGCCGAGCTCTCCAGCATGGACAGGTGGACGGCGAAGTTCAGTCAGAACCGCCCATTCTTGAGAGTCTATCTGGACACGCTCAAGGCGCTCTTCAAGGTGTTTTCGCTGCCCGGCATACGTGATTCCCACCCCTGGGTGAGTGAGAAATACACGCACGGCGTGATGCTGCCGATCAACGAAGAGCTGAAAGTGGACAACGTCCTGCTCCCCTATCCGATCATATCCGAATTCATCGAAATGTCCTCTCACCGGATGATCATGAACGTTTGCGGCTGTCGGCAGGCATACGGCTGCAAGACCCACTCTGCCGGGATCGGCTGCATCAACATGGGAGAGAGCGTGCTGGACATCAGCCCCGGAATCGGGCGTCTCGTGTCCAAGGATGAGGCACACGCCCACGTTCGCAAGGCGATTGCGAGTGGCCTGATCCCCTACATCGGCAAGGGGAGAATCGACAACACACTGTACATGATTCCGGACAAGGGAAAGCTCCTCGGCCTGTGTTTCTGCTGCCATTGCTGCTGTTTGACGGATGCGTTCAACAACCTTCCCCCGGACCATCGGAACCGCCTCTTCCCTCGTATCGAAGAGATCCGGATGGAGGTAACCGATGATTGCACGGGATGCGAGACGTGCATCGATTACTGCCTATACGAGGCGATTACCATAGAGAAGGGGAAGGCGGTCCAGAACGATAACTGCCGCCAGTGTGGCCGTTGCGTGACGTACTGCCCATCCGATGCGATCCGCCTTTCCCTGGATGATAGCGAGTTCATGCAGGATATCGTTCGGCGAATCAGCTCTTTTGTGGACATAACCTGAGCCAAGGCTGTGTTGCATCCCTGACGTTCCTCCAGTAAACCTGCGATCTGAGCGTGGCGAGCGGATCCTTGGAAACAGCCTCCTGGGCGGATCGGTTGATGACAGCGGGCGAGGACAGGGCCAGGGAGGATGGCCTGCGTCGGATCGCCTATTTCTGCAGCTACGTACCCGAAGAGATTCTTTCTGTTCCGGGCTTGTACGCGTATCGAATGCGCGCGCCGAACAGGATCACCACAGAGACCGCGGACAGCTACCTGGGCCTGTTCAACTGCTCCTACACGCGCAGCATGCTAGAAGCGATCCTCTGCGAGGAGCCGGACTGGATGAAGGGGTTCGTGTTCACCGCAGGATGCGACCACCTCCGGCGGCTGTATGACAACCTGCTTCATACGACCAAGCCTGCCTTCTGCCATATCCTGGGACTTCCCTACAAGACACATGGCGACGCAAAAGACTGGTACCGAGAGGAACTGGCCCTGCTGGCGGATGCCATGGCCGGCCACTTCGGTGTTTCAGTGGGCGATGACGAGTTGAGGCAGGCTATCGAAGCATGCAATGAAACCCGTCGACTTCTCTCCCGGCTGGACGACCTCCGGAGGGGAGAGACCCCTCCTGTTACCGGAGAAGACATGCAAAGGATCGTTGTCGCATGCTTGTCTCTGCCCAAGTCGACGGTGAATCCATCGCTCGCAGAGCTGATCGAAGGGATAGGGGATTCCGGGGTGGATCGGAAGTTTCGAGCCCGGGTTCTCCTCATGGGGAGCCAGCTCGACGATCCGGAGTATGTACGGACGATCGAGGAGACGGGGGCACTGGTGGTGGCCGACGCGCACTGCTTCGGCTCCCTTCAGTATGCGGACCCGGTGGGAACGGATTCAGATCCTTTCCGGGCAATATCAGAGAGATACCTTGAAAAGACCCCGTGCCCCCGTATGTTCGATGCCTATCCTGAGCGGTTCGGCCGGGTCGTGGAGGTGGCGCGGGAGTATGGGGTCCAGGGCATCATCATCCAGGCGATGAAGTTCTGTGACTGCTGGGGGATCGAAGCGAATGTGTTCGCGGATAACCTCCGGCGGGAAGGTTTGCAGGTGCTGCAGCTGGAGCGGGAGTATGCCCTCGGCGGAATAGGGCAGCTCCGGACGAGGATCCAGGCCTTTCTCGAATCGATGGGGTGTTGAGGGTGGCTCTGATCGATCACTTGAAGCGGCGTGCCCCCGGGGCGATCTACCCGTACTTCCTGACTCGTTCCGTTCTGCTCGGGCTCCGCGCCATGGCGGTCATCGTCTATTATTCCATCAAGCGAGGCGAGAAACCATTCGACCCGAACATGATCAAGAACCGGGAACGGAACCTGTTCAAGTTGTGGATGGACGGGCGTTCCCCGGATTACCAGGTTGCCGTTGGGGACACCCTGTCCCTTACGGTTGACCACTACGTCGATGTGTACACCCGGATGGCCCGTGAACCGGAGAAGCTGATCTGGCACGAAGATATCATTCCCCCAGAAATCATCCAGGCCATGGGATTGATCCCGTTCATGGTGGAGGGGATGGGCGGTATGGCTCCCCTCGTCGCCCCGGACCAGACCCATCACTTCATCGACGTTTCGGAGAATGCGGGCATTCCGGGGGATATCTGTTCGCTGCCCAAGACAACCCTGGGCATGATTCTGGATGACCTGTTGCCCCGGCCGAGGGCGATCGTCTGCTCCAATTCCCCGTGCGACGGCGGCATGTCCTACTATCTGCCCATCGAGCAGAAGGTCAAGGTCCCTGTGTGGAGGGTGGACTTTCCGTGGAACGTTTATGACCCGCGGGCCCGTGAATACTGTCTGAAGGAGTTGTGGCGGATGATCCGCTTCCTGGAGGATCTCGCAGGGCATCCTCTGGATATGGACCGACTACGGGAAGTCTGCGAGATTCGGAACCGAATGCACGAGGCGACCCTCGAGTTGTGGGAGCTGATCAAGAACAAGCCGAGCCCCATGGGGGGCGCCCTGCTTCCCCTCAGCCATATGGCTTACCAGGTCTGTCCCGGCACGCCCCTGGGCCTGAAGATCCTGCAGGAGGTGCTCGAGGTGGCCAGGAGCAACTTCGAGAAGGGTAGAGGCCTCGTGGAACAGGAGAGGCACAGGGCGATCATGTGGGGGGCCTATCCCGCCGTATGTCCGGAGTTATATAAATGGTTGGAAGACGAGTACGGTACGGTGATCGTGATGGAAATGCTGACCTACAACCGCCATCCCTTCATTGACACCTCGAGCGAGGAATCGATGATGCTCGATCTGGTCGACATCATCGCAAAGGCGCCCATGGCGCGCCACACACGCGGACCGGTCGAGAACTTCCTTGGCGACCTGTTCCGGGTCTACGAAGACTTCGGCGCGGACATGGTGATCATGGGCGCTCACCAGTTGTGCAAGAACACGCGGGCCATACTGGGGATTCTTCGGGAATCCTGCAGGCGGGACGATATCCCCCTGCTGATCATCGATCACGACATATGTGATGCCCGTGTCGTTTCTGCTGAGGGAATCAAGAGTCAGGTCACAGACTTCATGGATACGGTGATGCGGGATGATTGAAACTCGGGCGGCGGAAGCCGAAGGCACATCATGATTCTTGAAGAGGAACAGGGTATGCGAACAAAGAAGGCAGCTTTTTGGGACAGCACTTGGCGCCGCAGTGAAACCACCACGATGCGATACAGGTGCCTGGCGATGCTTCTCCTCGCGCCGTGTCTGCTCCTGCTCAGGGCCTCTCAGGGGCTTTGCGATGTTTCCCCTGGGGATGTGCTCGACAAGACGAACTGGGAGAAGGCCGAGGGCCTCATGCCCGAGGAGATCGTCGACTGGATCAAGAAGGGCGATTTCGTCCTCGAGGTGGGTGAGTTGAGCTACAACCCCCGTGACTATCTGCCTCCCCATGGCCTACGAGCTTCGAGCGAAAACAGAGGAAAGTATGTGCTCGACGAGGACGACTGGATCGTGGAGAAGGAAACGGGGAAACGGGGGGCGCGCGTCATCGGTCACCCTTTTCCGGAAATCGATCCGAAGGATCCGAAAGCGGGCGAGAAGGTCGTTTACAACACCTTCTATACGGGCTTCCTCAGCGGAAATTTTGTCGCTTATCTACGCACGGATTTCATAAGAAGATCGGGGCATGATCGATCGACCCAAGGCGAAATGCACAACATGGTGATGGCCGGGTACCCGAAATCCGAGGAGATCAGCAACCCGGACGGTGTCGAGAAGTACACGCTCTTTGTTGCGAAGAGTCCTTTTGATATTGCCGGGTCCGCCATCATGACGTGGCGGTATCTGGATCCACAGAAGCAGGACAACACGTTTGCCTTCATTCCGGCGGTTCGAAGGGTGCGGCGGATGAGTTCGGGGAACCGTTCGGATGCCATGTTCGGATCGGATTGTGCCGTGGATGACGCGGCCGGTTTCGATGGAAAAGTGACCTCCATGGAGTGGAAGTTCTTGAGAAGACAAGAGGCGCTCATACCCTTTCCCTCCGCACGCGCGCTACGCCTCGTCAAAGGCGAAGAGGGAGGTTGGCATTCAACGGAAGACGTAGAAGTGATGGTCTACGGGCATGAGAAGGAGGGTTGGCAGGGGGCCAAGTGGGCTCCCGTGAACTGGCTGTGGGTGAAGAAGCCGACCGTCGTGCTGGAAGTGAAGGCAAAGGATCCGTACTATAACTACGGGATTCAGCACCTCTGGGTACAAACAGAAACCTGGGGCTGTGTGTACAAGACGATCTACGACAAAGCGGGCAAGTACTGGAAAACGTTTTTTGCACAGCCCAGGTATTACGAGAGCGCAGACAAGGAGTTTCATCTTGCCCATGCGGGAGATCAACTCATGATCGACGAACGTGTGAATCATGCGACCGTCTTCAGGGGGCCTATGCCGATGGACATCTGGGACTTTCTTGCAGAGATGGACCAAGATGATTTCTCCTTGGCAGGGTTTCAGAAGTTCTGCAAGTAGCGTTAGAGGTTGGAAAAGAAGGCTCTTCGACGTCCGACGAGAGGCAAAAGGGGGGCGCAGGCATGGACCGGAGGAAGCGGATACTCTCAATCCTTTGTTGCGGGATTCTTCTCCTGGGGATCGTCCGGGCCGCAGAGGCCTTTTACGTGGACCCGAAGAAGAAGACCCTCGAGGTGATCGGCAAGGTGCAGAGCCGGGTGTCGTTCCGGCTCCAGGACTCGGATGGCTTCACGCAACCGATAGACGTGCGTGTGGGAGACCTCGTTCAGTGGCGCAACCTGGCCTTGATCGAGATCAACCACGATCTCAAACGCCTCAGGCGGGAGGTTGCTCTTCTCTACCCTTTGAAGGTGTTGAAAATCAAGGCGAAGTACCACATCGTCGGGCGCTTCATGTATGAAGCGGTCTACAACGTCGGGCCACAGCCCTTCAAGGATGTTCGGGATCGGGACAAGGAGAACATCGATAAATTCAAGCAGCAATACGACCTCTGGGAGGCGTATGTGGACCTGTCCCGGGGACCGTTGTTCTTCCGCATCGGCAGGCAGAATCTTGCCTGGGGTGAGACGGACGTCTTCCGCCTCCTGGACGGAATCAATCCATTGGACAACACCTTTGGGGGCGTCTTCGAGGATCTCGACGACCGGCGTATTCCGCTCTGGATGGTGCGGGGAAGCTACAATTTCGGCCGTGTCGGCCCTGTTTCGGCCCTGACGATGGAAGGCTTCTTGGTGCCCGGAAATTGGGACATGCGGGTGGCTCCCGTCTCACCGGTCGGCACCCCTTACGCGGCCCCCCAGCCGGAGACGCCATTAGCGACGGTCGTGTTAACGCCGAGCAAGACGATGTCGAACAGCCGGTGGGGTGTCCGCGTGATGGGTCTTCTTGCAGACAATTACAACGTAAGCATCGGCCACTACAGGAGCTATCTCGATATACCGGCCCTGCGGCTCGGTGTCGGTGAAAGTCCCCTCGATGCGTGGACAGAGGTCAGCTTTCCGGACGTACAGGTCACCGGAGGCTCTTTGAGTTTCTGGGAGCAGCGCACGGACGTGATCGTCCGAACGGAGTTGGCCTGGTTCTGGGACGAGCCGGTCTTCATCCCGGAAATCAACACCCCCCTTGTGCCGCTCCCGATTTCGATTCCGGGATTGCCGGGCCTGCCTGCAAATGGCGAGATCCCCACAAAGGACATGCTGAAGTGGGTAATCGGGCTCGACAAGAATATCTGGATCCGGCCGTTGAACCACAAAAGAACTTTCATGGTCTCCGTGCAGTACTTCGGCACCTGGGTACAGGACTACGACGAGCGAATGCGCGTGCCCCTGGCCCTGTACCCGGACGACACGAAGTTCACGGCCGCGAAGGAAGTGGAGGGCATCTTCACTTTTCTCATGACCACTGACTACTACGGGGGTAACATCATCCCTCAAATGGTAGTGGCCTATGACGCGCGTGGTGTATTCATGTTCCAACCATCGGTGAATACCATCTTCGAGCCTTTCCGGATCATGATCCAGTACAGCGGCATCGTCGGGAACATGGCGGGCTTCGGTGCTTTTCGGGATCGCGACCAGATCACCTTCATCTTCAGCTACCTGTTGAACTGAGTAGGGACTGTACCAGAGGCCCCACCCCATCATGAATGGATGCCCCCCCCAAAAAAAAGGGGTCAGACCCCTTTTTGACCGCGGTGTCACTGGATGCGCTGTATGATCTGGTAGCCGCTCGGCGACAGGGTGACGTTCGAGATCTCGTCGACTCCGAGCGAAAAGGCGGCGTGGTCAAAGGCAGGCACGGTGGTGCCCCGGGCAATCTCTCCAATGAGCCCCCCGTTGCCGGCAGAATTGCTGTCGGAGTATTCTCCAGCCAGGGAAGCGAAGTCCTCACCCTGTCGGGCTCTCTTCAAGATCGTTGCCGCCAGTTCTTTCGCCTCCTCCCGGGTGCGCGACTGTGTGCTTCCGTGGGCGTCCTCGTAAGAGATCAGGATGTGGCGGACGTGAATCAGTTGCAGTTCCACTCTTTTGAATACCATGAAACCCTTTGGTGTGCGGATCGGATCGGTTACCTGGCCCCGCTTCAAACGAAAGCATTGAAGCAGTGCTCCGCAGGTGTTTGCGCTTCGAACGAGAAGGGGAATCCTGAATTCGGTGGAATCGCTGAACTTTCTCGAAAGCTTGGAGAAATCCGCCCCTTGCTCCCGGGCAAGGGCGGCGAGATGCCGGGCCGTTCTTCGTGCTTCTTCCTGATCATATGTCGGCCTGCCGGTGGGCTGCACCGCGTCCTTGTGGGAAACAAGAAGATATTCCAGGGCAATCTTCTCGCTTTCCGGTTGATCGGCTGACGGGACCCTTTCCGGATCCGTCTTTCCGGTGAGCTTCGGTAGCTCGGGCCTGTTTGCATGCGCCCGGGATCTCTCGGCGGCTTCTTTGGCGGCTCTCCTTGTTTCCGCTTCAGCGGTGCGGACGCTTTTCTCCAGCGCCTCTAGATGATGAACCAAGTCGAAAGCTGCGGCATCCTTTCCCTGCGGGCGAATGAGGAGGCGTTGCAGGGTGTCGCCCTCCTCGAGTCGTTCGACAACGGTCTGCCCCTTCATGACCTCACCGAAGATGGTGTGCTTGTCATCGTACCTGGGCGTTGCCTTCAGGGTGATGAAAAACTGGCTGCCGTGGGAGAAGGCGCCGTCGTTGAGCATGGAAAGGATGCCGGGCCGGTCGTGGCGCAAGTCCCCGCGACCCTCGCGGTGAAACCGGTAGCCCGGGCCGCCGTTTCCGGTTCCTTTCGGGTCTCCGGCTTGAATCATCACGCCCGGGATGAGCTTGTGAAAGGTGAGGCCGTCGTAGAAAGTGAGGCCTTTGTGGGCTTCTTGTACGAGCCCGTTCGCTCCCTCCGCAAGAGCGACGAAATTGGCCACCGTCATCGGGGCCTTGTCGTAGTGGAGGCGGAGGAGGATCTCGCCCTTGGAAGTGACCATCTCTGCGTACATGCCGTCGGATCTGCTCCCTGTCAGCCGGTAGAGGGCGGCTGCCAATAGAACGAGCAAGATCAGAAAGACGAAGGGCAGTCTCTTCATGATGCAATGGTTCTGATTCGAAGAGGTTCGAACGCCGGATATCACCAGTCGGCAGGGCGCCCTACATCGCCCTGCGTGTAATCGCAGACTCCGTCCGGGAAGATCTCCTTGAGGCGCGAGATGTTCTGTTGGGTCAAGGAGATTCCATCATAGACACCGGCATCCACCGCCTCATCCACGGTCTGCAGGTGGCACTTGAAGACATCACCCTTGATGTTTCCTCCGGCCACGATGCGGGACGTGGAGTAAGGAGGATAGGCTTGGGTGCAGGCGCCTTCCGGTTCATCGTTGAGGATCCCATCCCACACGTCGGGCCCCTCGGCGATGAGATCGCCGTTTCCGTCGAAGCACTTATCCACCGCATCGGCGGGCTTGTTCTCCACGACACTGGAACCCGGGTTGTTCTTGATGTTCGTTATCCATTCATCCAGGACTTCGAATGCCAGCATCGTATTGTCGTAGGGCCGGTCGGCGAACCAGATGACCTGGTTGTCTGCGTGGCCCTGTCCGTCGAGCATCCTCTGGCGCGTGGCAAAGGATTGCTGCGAGTGGTGCATGTCCAGCAGAGGATCCAGATAGTGCCGTGCGTCGATCAGGGGAATATCTACCTTTCCGATGAACACATGACCGGAAGTGTAGGCTGCGCCGATCGCATCGAGGTTCGCTGCGGTTCGCGGCGCGACCCCGAACTGATTCCTGCCGATTCTCGCGTTTCGAATGCTCCACGGGTCGAAGTCGGTCAACAGCTCGAGAATGCCCTCCAGGGAGTCCAGGTCCGGTTCATCGAAGAGAACGCTCTCCGGAACCATCCGGTCGAACTGCTTCCAGCCGCCGATCTTCGCATTGATGTCCAGGAACTGGGCCATCGTGATGTTGCCGTCCTTCAGGGCCTGCAGGCCGTACTGAACCCCTACATTGTCCCATGTGTAGGGGGCGTACCCGTTCTCATCCACGCCGTAGATGTTTTCCAGGTCATTCCAATGGGTCCATTTGACCGCGTCGTACTCGGCCCTGACATCCGGGGGAAGGTGGCTGTAATCCGTGGTGGTCCACAAGGGATTCATGGCCAGGGGCGTGAGCCCGAGCCATCCGTTGATACACTCCGTGCTTCCCACATAGTCGCCGAGCTGACTCCAGACGGGGTGATTCCTGGTGTCGCTGGCGCTCATGCCCTCGATCCAGGTCCTGGGCAAAACCGAACCCTGCCAGCCGAGGGGGATCCGGAGGCTCCCCAGTTCGAGCACATGCATGCCGCCGAAGGTGCTGTCTCCCTGGTTGGGTGCGACCACGTCGAAGTAGAATTCCAGAAGGCTGCAATCCCCTACGTAGATGGACTGTGTGACCATGTCCGAGTAGGAGTACTGGGGGATGCCGGCGTCCAGAAGGTAGGGGTCGTGGTTGCGAAGGCGGGGGAGATACTGGCTCTGGGCGATGGCGTACTGCTGGATCGAACCGCCCGAGCCTCCCACGCCGACCGTGTATTCCGGGGCTCCGTACCGGTCGATGAAGTGGTCCTTGATCATCATCATCGTCTCTTCCGAGAGCACCAGGTTGTAATGGGTATTGGTAACGGTGCCCGTGGAAAAGGCAACCGCGTATCCTTCGGACAGGAGATCGTCGTTCACAGGGCCGCCGTCGTCCAGATCCCTACCTTCCTCGAGCATGTTTGCGGCCCAGCCGTCGGCTTGCTGATGGCCGATGCCGACCCCTCCCTGGAACTGGTAGACGAGCTTTCCGTTCCATGAGGTAAGATCCCAGGCAGCAGCAGCGACTTCGTCCTTGGAAGCGAGCATGGCGATGCCGTACATGAACCGGTTGATGGTGCCCCTTTCCACGCGGACGATGTAGTCCACGGTCAGACCGTCCGAGGTCGTGGTCTCTGCCAGATCCTCCGGCAGGTCCTGGGTGATATCCAACCGATGGAAGCGATCATCCGACGTTGATTTGTAGAAGTAGTCCACACGGGTGATGAGGCTGCAGTCCCTGCTGTACCCTGCGACCTCATCGGTCTTCTCGCCCGCCTCGTCTTCCTGGTAGACCGGATGTCCGGTTCCACCGTTTTCGTCCCCGTGGTCCACGAGGGGTTGTCCGAGACCCGCCTCCTCGGTCATGCACAGGAACGGGTACTGCTGGGGACCGGAGAAGACGGGGCCTGTGGGCCCTGTTTCGTAATCGATCTTGAAGGTGAGCGTGCTCGCGGTCGGGGTCAGCACAAGGGTGCCCATGCAGATGAAATCCTGTGCGGCTTCGGAGGAAAAGGTGTACTCGTACGTATGTTGTTCCGTGGTCGCGCTCTCCCAGGGGCTGCTGAGGGTCCCCCAGCAGGGGTAGGAGTTCTCCTGCCCTTCCTTTACCGCCTCGTCGTTGTTTACACGGACCATGATCGTGTTGTCTTCTTTGAGCATCACGGGTGTTTCCGTCGGGGCATCCGAGACGCCCACGTCGGTCACGGTAAGGACCTCGACCCCGTTCAGAAAGACGACCGCCGACTGCGTTGCTGTGTCCCCGCCCCCGGGCGGGGTGATCGGGTCTTCGTCGTCGCCGCATGCCGGAAAGAGAAGCATGAGGGCCATGCAGGCGGGAAGAACCGAACGAAGGACGGCGTGGGGACGAAAGATCGGCATGAGTTCGCTCCTTTAGGGTTTCCGGAGGGCTCGCGGTATGAAAGAAATCATAATACAAGACCTTTCAGGGATGCAACGGTGAAAAAGGGAGAGGTCTTCTCCTACCCCTCCTCCGCTTCCAGCTCGACAAAGCACTGGGCCCCTGGAAGGATCTCCCGAATTCCGGCTTCGATTCGGTCGACTATGGTCTCGATCCTGTCGGTGACCAGGTCGTCCTGGAGGTTGACCTCTACGGCTACGATGGCGTTCTTCGGACCCATCTGAAGGGTTCGGAGCGCGATGACCTGGTTCACCTCCGGAACGGTGCGGATCGCCTCCATGATCCTTCTTCTGCGGTAGGGAGTTACGGATTCCCCGATGAGGGATTTTTTGTGCTCGTTGGCCAGGACCAGGGCAAAGACCATGAGAAATATGCCGATGGTGAGGGACCCGAAGGCATCGAAGATCGGGTTCTGGGTCTTGACGCTCAGCAGGATGCTCCCGAAGGCGACGACGATGCTCACCAGTGCGAGGGTGTCCTCGAAGACCACGGTCAACACGGCAGGGTCTCGGGTGTGCTCGATGCCTTCGACAAAATTGTCGAATCTCTCCTTTTTCATCTCCCGTCTGAACTGCTTGAGGGCGACGGCAAGGGCGATCGCCTCGATCACGAAGGCAAAGCCCAGAACGACGAAGCTAAGCGTCACGTCCCCGAGGGGCTCCGGGTGGCGGAACTTGTGGTAAGCCTCCCGTACGGAAAGCCCTCCCGCGATGCCGAAGAGCATGAGCGCCACGATAAAGGCCCAGAAGAACTGCTCCTTGCCATATCCGAAAGGATGGGCTCGATCCGCCGGTTTGGAGCTGCGCCATATCCCAACGAGCAGGAAGACCTGGTTGAAGGTGTCGGAAAAGGAATGGTAGGCCTCGGCAAGCATGGCGGAGCTTCCACTGATCATCGCCGCAATCAGCTTGAACACCGCAATTGCCAGGTTGCCGAAGAGTGCGGCAAGGACCGCGGGTTTACTCCCTGAGCTCATCTCGGGTCTCCGAGGATCTAGGATATGGAGGGGCGACTCACTTCTTCTCTGTTTCCGAGCGGGCCAGTTCCTCGGCCTTCAACTCCTTTCGAAGGACCTTGCCGACCGTGCTCTTCGGAAGGTCTTCCCGGAATTCGATGATCTTGGGCACCTTGTAGGCCGCAAGCTCTTCCTTGCAGTAGGCGGTGATTTCTTCGTCGGTAGCGGTCTCGCCGGGCTTGAGGACGATGAAGGCCTTGACCGTTTCCCCTCGATAGGGGTCCGGAACGCCCACGGTGCAAGCCTCCAGGACCTTCGGGTGGGCGAACAGGACTTCGTCCACCTCGCGGGGATAGATGTTGTATCCCCCCGCTATGATCAGGTCTTTTTTGCGGTCCACGATATAGAAGTAGCCGTCTTCGTCCATACGGCCGATATCGCCTGTCAGGAGCCAGCCGTCACGGAGCGTGTTTTCGGTTTCCTTCGGCTTGTTCCAGTAGCCCAGCATCACCTGTGGGCCCTTGATGATCAGCTCTCCCTCCGAGCCCTGAGGGAGCTCTTTCTCCCAGTCGTCGGCGTCGACGATCTTCGAATCCGTGTCGGGAAAGGGCACCCCTATGCTCCCCGGTTTTCGGATGCCGAGAATGGGGCTGGAATGGGTTACCGGCGATGCCTCGCTCAACCCGTATCCTTCTGTCAGTGAGATTCCGAGTGAGGTGATCCCCTGGATCGTCTCCAGGGGCAACGGGGCCGACCCGGAATTGAAGAGTGCGACCTTGTCGAGTCCGGACTTTGCTGCATCCGGATGGTTCAGGATGGCGGTGAACAGGGTGGGGACGGCCGGGAAATAGGTGATGTCGTGGTTGGCAAAGGCCTTGAGCATGTCGTCGATGTCGAACCGGGGTATGAGGACCATGTTTGCGCCATTCAGGATGCTGTTGTTCATGGCGCAGGTCATTCCGTACGAGTGGAAGATGGGAATGACGACCAGAATCACCGAATCGCGCACAGGCATGATTTCCTTGCCCCACATGACCGTCTGTAGGGCATTTGCGACGATGTTCCTATGAGAAAGGGTCGCGCCCTTGCTCAACCCGGTGGTCCCTCCGGTGTACTGAAGAACCGCAGGCTCTTCCGAGTTTATCTCCACAGGGGGCGGTGCTCCGTCACCGGCCTGGGCCATCAGATCCAGGAATCCGATCTCCCCTGCCTGGAGATCGTACGCGGCGGCCGCGTCTCTCATTTCCGGCACCATGTAGTCCGTCACCCGGGTGATCACGACCCGCTTGAGGGGTGTGGTCTCTCTGACCTTCCTGACGTTGGCGATCAGCATGTCGAGGCAGAAGATGGTTTCGGAGCCGCTGTCATTGAGCTGGTGCTCCAATTCCCTCTCGGTGTAGAGGGGATTGACGTTGACGACGATCGCACCGATGCGCAGGGCGGCGTAGTAGCCGATGATCATCTGGGGACAATTGGGCAACATCAATGCCACACGGTCACCCTGTTGGATGCCCATCTCGATCATGGCGCAGGCGAGCCGGTTGACCTCGGCCTTGAGCTCACGGTAGCTCAGCGCGGCGCCGTAGAAGTCGGTGGCAGGCGCATCCTTGAACCTGGACGCCGCCAGATCGAGCATGAACCCGGCCGGCATTCTGGGGTAGCGAATCGTCTCGGGGACGAAATAGTCGTAATGGGCATACCAGGGTCTTTCCATGAAACACCTCCTAACAGGGATTACGAAATGATCCTTTCCTTGTAGGCCGGGGGCGTTGAACCGCAACAGAATAGGGCAGGGCGTGAGGGTGGGTCAAGGATGCACGGGTCCGCTGTGGTAGCAACGGGAAAATGTCCTAGTTAACGGCAAAGGTAAAATGTCCTCCATTATGAGAGAGACAATTGCCTTGAGCCAGAGACAGTTGAGA
>JANQFG010000107.1 GCA_028277985.1 bacterium
GCCGAGGACAGAGGGGCCTTGCCCGAGGTAACGTTTCAACCCAGGGAAGATCTCGCCCTGATCCTCTATACCTCCGGAACCACCGGGTTTCCGAAGGGCGCCATGGTTTCTCATCACAACATGTACTATTCCTCCATCCGCTTCAGTGCGATTCTCGGGCTCGAGCACGACGATGTGTTCTTCATGCTCTTCCCTCAGTTTCACATCGGCGGGATGGTGCTGAACATGCTGCCGTCCGTTCTTCTCGGCGCGACGATCCTGCAGATCCCCATGTTCGATCCGCCGGAGGCGATGCGTCTGATGGAGCTTCACAAGGTCACCCTCATCTTCGCACCGCCCACCGTGTATATCGGTATTCTCAACCATCCTGATTTCTCGAAGCACGACCTGTCCAGTCTTCGCGTTACCGGCGCCTCAGGCGCGCCCGTTCCCCCTGCGGTTCAAAGGGAATGGCAGGAGAAGGTGGGAATCTACCTCTACAACGGATACGGTGCCACCGAAACGACGGGCGCAGGGCCCGGCATCCTTGAAATGAAGAACAGGAAGAAGGTCGGGTGCGAAACCCTGGGTTCCACCATGGGCGAGCTCAAGATCGTGGACGAGGAGGGCAACACGGTTCTCCGCGGCACGGTGGGCGAGTTCATGCTCCGAGGACCCGGGGTCGTCAGAGGGTATTGGAACAAGCCGGAAGAAACCGAGAAAGAATTCACCGGAGACGGCTGGTGGCACTCCGGAGATGCGGGTTACATGGACGACGAAGGCTTCGTCTACTTCGTCGAGCGCATCAAGGACCTGATCATCGCCTCCGGGTACAACATCGCGCCTGTGGAAGTGGAGAACCACCTCTACAAACATCCGGCGGTTCTGGAGGTCTCGGTCATCGGCGTTCAGGACGCGTATCGGGGGGAGACGGTCAAGGCGATCATCGTGCTCAAGGACGAGCACAAGGACGAAGTGACCGAGGAGGAGATCCTTCAGTTCTGCCGCGACAACATGGCCGCCTACAAGGCTCCGAAGATCGTGCAGTTCGTGGATGAGCTGCCGAAGACCGCCACCGGAAAGATCCTCCGGAGAATCTTACGCGACAAGTACACCGAGGAATAGACAACGAGTAAATGTAGCCTTGTTGCCGACCCGCGCCGGATGCTTACGTCTGCCTGTCCGGGTCAGCCGGCGGATCGAGGGGTGTGCAAAGTGATGGGGAGATGCTTCCGGAACAGGACAAAATCCTTGTCGGTGGTGAAGATGGGCATTTCATGCCGTTTCGACAAGGCGCATATCAGGAAGTCGGTATTCGAGCCTTGAATTCCTCGCTTCCTGCCGGCATCGAAGAACTCAGCGGCAAGCTCGTAGTCCCCGACCGTCAATTCCAGATCCGGGAATGCACGCAGGGTTTCGCGAAGCTCAAGAAACTGGGATTTCGAGGGGATGCCCGACAGGATCTCCTGGCGAACAGGGCCGATCATCTGAACCCTCAGCTCCTTGATCAGGTCCCGGAGTTCAATCACCGCCGCATCGTGTGCGACGCTCTTTCTGCGCAGGGCCAGAGACCAGACGCTCGTATCCACCAGGACCTTCATCTTCTCTTCCGCTGGCGCTTGTAGTCGTAGCCCGGATCATAGTCGACCTTGCCGAGAAGATTCAGCATCTGGAGCTGCTTGCGCCTTTGGATGTACTCCTGCAGGGCTTCGGTCACAGCTGCCTTTTTCGTACGATGTCCGCCGATTTCCCGGGCCTCCTCGATCAGGTGATCGTCGATCGCAAGGTTGGTGGCCATCATCTTCCTCCTTTTTCACACATTACTCTACACAATCGAATGTGCGGACACAAGAAGAAAGATGCCCCCTTCTCCTTTTATCGAGCAAGAAGTCTGCCAACGGAGATCAGGCCCTCTCAATGGCCTGATCTCCCTTTCCGTTCCCCGATACAGAGGTGTCCCCGGTCCTCGTCACCCGTTGCGGAATGAGGCAGAACATCCACGCCTCGGCTTGGACAGATCCCCCGCAATTCGGTTGGGGGATCTGCAGCCTGGACATCGTTGACAGGGTCCGATGAGGCGGGCTATGATCCATCTCGATGGCTATGTTATGTTTTTCACAACTAGTGAATGTATTACATAAGTTATAATATACAGGAGGGTTTGTCATGACATGCAGACGGGTTTGGATCGTGTTTCTGACTGCAATGCTCATTCTCGGTTGTGCGAAAGTGACTGTCAGGAAAGTACCGTCAAAGACTCAATACCAGACCTGGACAGACAAGGAACAACGCAAAGTGGATAAGATGGACGGTATTCGCTTCTACCTTCCTCGCCCCTTCATCCACGTTCATGAATCCTTCGTTGTCGGGGCGGAAACCTATATTCTCACCGCCGTTATCTCGGCCGATGGCCGGCATATCATTCTGTCAAAACCGAAACAAGACTCTCCCCTTCACAAGATCATACAGAGCGATGCAGCGAAAGTTGTGCTTCCTTCTGCGCTCACGCGCGGAAAGGCCGGGCCGGGGCCGCAGGCTCAATTGGAAGAGGTTACCCCTTCAGAGGTGACGACGGGGGCAGAACCAACGGAGGAGGCAAAACAACCGTCCGGCAGTGGAACCAGCGAAGTGAAGGCGAAGACCGGCATCAACAAAACCAAGGTAACGAATGATAACTCGGCCATAGCCATTACTCCTCTGCGCAAGTATTTCGATATCGTCTTCTTGCCGGACTTCGACGAGCAGTATGTGATCCGAAGCTGGTCGCGACTTGGGAACGCCAACACCGAAATCAATTTGGGACAAGGTTGGAGCCTTCAGGGGATGTTCTCAGAGAGCGACAATAGCGAGCTCAACCGAAGGATATTTGACATGGTGGATGCCGCGGCCGAGGCGGCGAAGACCGCCGGTCTCACGGCCCTCGGTCTGCCTCCTCCAGCCACCGGTGCGATCTCACTAGCAGAAGTCATTCCAGGGGCCGGGCCACAGGCAAAAGGACCGGGCGAAATCGAGGTGACGGGTCAGCCGGCCACGGTGAAGATCACGGTCGCCAAGTATGCGACACCCGGACTGTATCCTCTCATCAAGCGAAGGGAACTCATCGAAAAGCAGATGAATCAGAGCACGTTTGCCTCGGAGCTGAAAACGCATGCGCCTTTCCCTGTGGAGCCTTTTGGGTACATATCTTTCAACACGATGGACTATTTGGTTATTGAGCTAGTTGAGGCTGGAGCACAACCTCAATCCATTGTGAGAACCCTTCCGAATCGGACCACAGGAGCGGCCGGGGGCCAGACCGAGGACCCTTGCATGGACTCCCTCCTGAAGATCACAACCAAGGAGGCACTCGATCTTAAACTCAATCCCAATAGAGATTCCGATAAGGCTTGGGTGGTATCTGCCATTGACCCTACCAACAAGGAATGCTCAGGTTATACCGTGAGGATGCGCTGGATGAAGGCCGGAGAGAAGCCCGATAACTCCCAAGAAACCGCGAAACAGACTGTGCTTGAGAATTGGAAGAGTCTCACCGAACTGAGTACGGACATCGTGAAATTCGATTTCAAGAACGAAGCGGAGGGCCAATGACATGGCCATTGAAAAGAAGCCGTGGTCAAGTCTAGATAGGCGAACACAAACACGAGTTGCATATCGCACTGCCCGAAGAGAATCGTCCCGGATTGAACAGTATGGCCCGTATGTACAGGGGATCAGCGTAGGCTTGTCGGCCAAGGAGAGCGAAGGTAGGGTATCAAACACCATTTGTGTTCGCTTCGCAGTCAAAAGGAAGTCTAAGAAAATCAGAAAACCCAACATCAAAATCCCTCGCACACTGCCTGCAAGAGTGAAGCTCGAAGACAGGCTCGTCCAAGTCCAGGTTCCGACAGATGTCGAGGATCTCTCGGGAGGCCGAGAACAACACCGCAATCGAATTAGGGCAACTCCACGACCTGACGGTTCGCCGACTCTGCACGGGGCAGTCGCTTGTCTTGTCAGAGACGGAAACGAATGGCTATACTTGATGGGATGCCACCACGTGATCGCTTTCTCGGCAGGGACGGATAATGGCCGCGGATTACCGAATGTGGACGTGTTCAATCAGGATGGCATCCTTGTGGGGAGGCGAGCTCGCAGCGCGCCGTTTCCGGAATTCGGAGGATCGGCAATCGACGCGGCACTGGCAAGGGTTCTACCCAGCGTCGACTCCAACACGGTGCACGACTTGCTGAGACGCAAGATCGTCTCGGTTTCTAGAAAGAAAGCGAGTTTCCCCCTGCGGAGCCGTGTGAAAGTGCTTACACCAGACGGCGATACTCTTGCCGGATTCATCGAGGATCACAAGAACAACGGGTGTACACTCCCTTACAATCGTGGGAGGTTTTCGGTCTATTTTGACGAGCTGTACGTCCTGCACGTCGATCGACCGCGAACCACGCTGCCTGGCGATAGTGGTTCACCCGTGGTCGTCGGGGGAGGGATCCTCATAGGTATGCACTTCTGGGGCAATCCGGGACTCAACCGTTCCTATATGATTCCTTCATACGTGCTCTTTCGAGAATCAACGTTCGGTCTCAATCTGCAACTGGCCTGAACCAGGTCGCTGCCGGCAGCCCGGCAACGCATGGGACCTTGCACTCATCCGCAACGTCGGCTCCATGGGCCTCGATCCCCACGAATCTCTGGGCGATTTCATACGCCGAGAGTTCTGTCTTCTTCGTGATTCTCCTAGCGAAATCAATGTGTGGCGAGCCGCTTCGGAGAAGTGGAGGTTCTAGCCCATGGCTCTTCCAAAACGTGTTTTTGCATTGTAGCCATATCTCTGTCAAGAACAAAGGTGCATCCCGAAGTGGCTTGTTCGGACAGAGTGTGGATCAGGGCTCAAACGAAGGATGTACGCCCCGAACCTAGGTTTGGTATGAGTCGGAACGTTCACACACCGGCTTGGACAAATCCCCAGCAATTCTATTTACTGTTTCTGAGAATCGTCCGGCGTTGCCTTTGCCGGCGACCCGCGGGAAACACGAGCATGCGGAGGACTTACCGACAGCGGAGGAGGAAACATGTCTACAGTATTGATCTGCCGGGACGCGCTGGAAGACGCGGTCCTGGGAAATATCGCCCTGGCGAGGGCCATGGCAAAGCGCGGGGACAAGGTGGCCCTGGTCTTCACAGGCGAGGCCCTGTCCGCCCTCGACAGGGGCACTTTCAGATGGTCGCCCAACTTCAAGACGCGGGACGGCCGAAGCGCGGTCATCGCCGCAGCGGAGGCGTGCGGGCTTCCACTTGCACACGGAGACCTGGATTCTCGCTGGTCCGATGTTCGCGCGCTGGTCCGCTCCATGGCGGACGAGGAGAACCTTCGGCTCGTGGCTTGCCCCCTTTGGGGAAAGTTCCTGGACCTGGACCCGGAGTTGGACTACCTGGACCGCATCGACGAGGGGCAGCTCATAGACCTTATCAAGAATGCAGACACCATTGTGGGAGGTTACTGATGTCAGAGTGGAACGATTGGGAAACCGTCGAGGGGGCGGGTTCCGAGGTCGTGATCTACGAGAAGAGGACTCGAAAGCAAGGCGGCGGGGTCGCTCGAATCAAGATCAACCGCCCCGAGCGCATGAACGCCATGAACGGGCCCGTGTTTGAAGGGATCTACAAGGGCGTGATGCTTGCCGATGCCGACCCGACCGTCGGTGTAACGGTCATCACCCACGCCGGGGCCCATTTCGGCGTGGGAGGGGATCTCAGCGGAGAACGCCTCAGCCCGGCAATGTCCGAGGTGGATCCGATGATCAAGCGGTCCCGCAAGCCGGTTATCGCTGCCGTGCGAGGGTACTGCATCGGAGCGAGCAACCATATGGCCTACACCTGTGACTTCACGATCGCGGGGGAGAGCGCTGTGTTCGGGCAGAACGGCCCTCGCATCGGAAGTCCGGCCACGGGCTACATGATGGCCTCGTCCGCGCACGTCATGGGGATGAAGAGCGCGCGCGAGATGTGGCTGCGATGCAGATTGCTTACGGCACAGGAGGCGCTCGAGACAGGCCTGTGCAACACGGTCGTGCAGGATCGACTGGTCGATGCAGAGGTGGAAAAGTGGTGCGACGATCTGCTGGATCTGGTCCCGGTCTGCATCGCCGCAGGGAAGCAGAGCTTCGAGTCGGTCGACATGTCTCTTCAGTACTCGGGCAACTTCCTCAACATGATGACCCCCGACTTCTGGGGCCATCCCGAGACCTGGGAGGCGATCACGGCCTTCCAGGAGCGACGCAAGCCCAACTTCTGGACCGAGGAGATGATCGCGAAGCGAAGGCGCTAGCCGCCGGCCTCGAGAGCAAGATCCTCGAGCAGCTCCCATCGCGCATAGGCCTCGGCCAGCTCTTGCTCCAGCTCCTCCAGCCGGGCCTTGTACTCCGCGACTTCGGCGCCCGCGCTCCTGTAGAGGTCCGGATCGGACAGGGTCTCGAAGAGGGTCTGCTTTTCCGCCTCCAGCTTGTCGATCGCGTCCGGCATCCCCTCGAGTTCGCGCCGCTCTTTGAACGTGAGCTTGCGGGGCCGGGTCGGCGCGGTCCTTTGCCTCGCCTTCTTCGGGGATGGGGCGGCCTTGGAACTCTCCGCTTCCGCCGGTCGCTGGCGCAGCCAGTCGTCATACCCTCCCACGTATTCCCGCACCCGGCCCCGCCCCTCGAACACCAGTGTGGAGGAGGCCACGTTGTTCAGGAACGCACGGTCGTGGCTCACCATGAGAACCGTACCGGCATACTCGATCAGCATCGCCTCGAGCAATTCGAGCGTCTCCGGATCGAGATCATTGGTGGGCTCGTCCAGGACCAGCACATTCGACGGCCTGGCAAAGAGCTTGGCCAGAAGAAGCCTGTTTCGCTCCCCACCCGATAGGCCGGTTATCGGAGCCCTGATCTGTGCGGGTGAAAACAGGAAGTCCTGAAGGTATCCCATGACGTTTCGGGGCTTGCCGTTCACGAAGACCGTATCTCCGCCGCCGGAAACGTTCTGCTGCAAGGTCTGGCCGTCATCGAGCTGGGCCCTGAGCTGATCGAAATAGGCCACCTCGAGGCGGGCTCCCTTCCGCACCGACCCTGTGTCCGGCTCGACCTCCCCGAGAAGGATCTGAAGCAGGGTGGTTTTGCCGCAGCCGTTGGGCCCGATGATCCCCACCTTCTCGCCCCGCATGATGGTGGCGGAGAAACCTTCGATGATCGGCTCCCCGTCGTATACGAAAGTAATATCCTTGGCTACGAGGACCAGTTTGCCGGATTTCTCCGCCTCCTGCAGAAGCAGGCGCACGTTTCCGCTCCGTTGGCGTCGACGCTCCACCTCTGCCCGCATCTCCATGAGGGCACGCACCCTGCCCTCGTTCCTGGTTCGCCGCGCCCGGAGACCCTTCTTAAGCCAGGCCTCCTCGCGCTTCACCCGATCATCAAACCGCGCGTTCTGCGCTGCTTCGTTCTCGAGCATCCCCTCCTTGCGGTCGAGATACCCCTCATAGTCTCCTGGAAAAGAAACGAGCCGGGCCCGGTCGAGCTCCACGATGCGGGTGGCAAGCCGCTTGAGAAACGCCCTGTCGTGGGTGACGAAGAGCATGGTCTTCGCAAAACGGAGCAGAAATCCTTCCATCCAGACGATGGCGTCGATGTCCAGATGGTTGGTCGGCTCGTCCAGGAGCAGAAGGTCCGGGTCGCTGACCAGGGCGCGCGCCAGATAGACCCGGCGCTTGAGCCCGGCGGAAAGCTCGCTGAAAGAGGCCGGCTCCTCCAGCCCCATACGGGAGATGACCGTGCGGACCTGCTGGTGGAGTTGCCAGGCGCCCGCAGCCTCGAGGGCATGCTGGATCTCGTTCAGGCGGTCCAGTGCTTCCTTGTCGTCACGATCCCCGAGTGTACGGCTCAGCCTGTGGTACTCGCCGAGCAGGGAGGCATTCTCGGCGTGCCCGGAAGCAACAACATCGTAGACGCTTCCCTCCAGTTCGAGGGGCACCTCCTGGGGCAACAGAGCAGTCTTCAGTCCGGGTTCCCCGGTGACCGTTCCACTGTCGGGCGAAAGCTCGCGGTGGATCAGTTTGAGCAGGCTGGACTTACCTGTGCCGTTTCGACCGATCAGGCAGATCCGCTCTCCCTTTTCGATCTGGAGGTCAGCGCCTTCGAGCAGCAAGGGGCCGCCGAAGGCGAGGTTCACACCCTTCAGGGTCACCAGCGCCATTCGCTCATTCCCTTGCTTCAGGTCTTCTCGTTGAAGAGGCTGGAGGTGATCTTGGTTCGCCCCTCGACATAGGGCGAATCTTCGATGAGGTCCTTACCGTCGGCCGCGCCCGTGGCAAGGGCATCGCAGCGCTCGTTCTCCTCATGGCCCGCGTGGCCTCGGACCCACACGAACCGAACCCGATGGTCCTCACAGAGATCCAGTAGCCTGGCCCACAGGTCCGCATTCTCTGCCGCGTCCTGTTTTGTGCGCATCCAATGGTTTGCGCGCCATTTCTTTGCCCAGCCTTTGCTCATTCCGTTGACCACGTAGCTGGAGTCGCTGTGCAGGACCACGTCCGAGGAAGGCGCCAGTGCCTCGAGAGCCACAATGCATGCCATGAGCTCCATTCGGTTGTTCGTGGTCTTTCGGTATCCTTGCACCAGCTCGGTCCGGGTCTCCCCGTCCAGGATGACCGCCCCGTACCCTCCAGGCCCAGGGTTGCCGCGGCAGCCCCCGTCCGTATAGACAATGATCTTGCCGGCCATATCGCCGGGAGCTTCGGTAAGCGTGTCGGACCGTTCTTTCCCGGATTTCTTCCTTTTGGCTGAAGCAGCGGCCTGCTCCTGGTTCTCCATCCATTCGCGGGCCTCCTCGATGGAGGGGAACCCCTTGTAGCGTGCACCGGGATAACTTCTGATCTGCGCCTCTGCGCCGCTCGGACCGAACCAGGCGGTGTAGATGCCGGGATTTCGTCCCCGGGCGACAGCGTAATACTTCTTCGGTTTGCCCATCGAATCTCCGTCCCCTACCCTTCTTTGAAACCCATCATCTCTTCAAGATCTTGACAATCGCCGGTTCCAGCAGGCGCGCCTGCCAGCTCATTAGCGGACCACACTCCATGATCCCCTTCAGGGTCATCGGTTTCTCTCGAGCGATGTTCACCAGGGCGGGTCGGGGAGCCAGGGCTGAGGATTCGATTCCCAACTCCTTTGCCAGCCGGTCGCATTCGGCACGGACGGCCTTCAGTCTTCCCGTTGGCGCTGATCGCTGTCGTTCTCTACGCTTTCGCTCCGGCCACGCCGATTCGGGTTGCTCGGCAGCGCCCCGAACCGCCTGCTTCAAGGCTTGAAGGCGCCTCCCCTTGCAGTTTTTCGGCAACTTCAGACCTGCCCCGAAGGCACCCTTCGGGTCTGAGACCGCCCTGCCCGCCAGGTCCAGCAGCTGCTGGTTTCCGAGGATGTGGAAGGGAGGCCGATCCGCCTTGCGTGCCTCGAGGTCCCGCCACTCGAAGGCGGCCCGCAGGACATTCAGCTGGCCGCGGGTCATCTGGAAAGAGCCCTTGATCCTCCATCTGTCGCTTCGGTCCTCCTCGTTCTCACGGGCCGCCAGCACAACCATGGAGGCGCAAGTCTCCCGGTGCCACTCGATCCGGCCGAGTTTCTCCAGGTCATCCCGGAGCCTGGCGGCGAGGGGCAGAAGATAGCGTGTGTCGTCCCCGGCATACCGCAACTGGGACTCGGAAAGCGGGCGCCTGGACCAGTCGGATTTCTGGCCTGCCTTGCTCAGCTTCACCCCGAAGAACCGGTCCACCAGCGCGGCCAGCCCGATTTCCTGGTACCCGAGCAGGCGTGCGGCCAGCATGGTGTCGAAAACTTCACCTTTCGGCAGGAATCCGTAGCTTATGCGCATCATGCGGAGATCGTAGTCGGCTCCGTGAAGGATGAGGGGCTTGTGTGTCAGCACTTCCAGCAGTGCCGAAAGGTCCATTCCGCTCAGGGGGTCGACTATGGCGTGCTCTTCTGCCGCGGAGAGCTGGATCAGACAGACCTTTGCGAAGTAGTGATGGAGGCTGTCCGCCTCGGTGTCCAGGGCGATCTCGGGCGCCTCCCACAGCCTGGAAACCAGGTCCTTCAGGTCGGAGTTCGTGTCCACGTACAAGCAGCTTGGCGCGGGCGTACGATCATTCAAAGAGAGCAACCTCCTGCATCGGTTCCGGGGTCCAGCGGGTTTCCGGGTTCGCCTTGTGTTGCGAGTATCAATGGCAGGCCCACATTCTACACGTTCGCTTTAAGAAAAGCTGCCTGGCTTCAATAAGGTTCTACCAGGGTGTCGGAGGGATGGTTTGCGTCAGGTTGAGTCCGAAGGGGCTCAGCCCCGGCGGGGGAAGGGACTCACGGGATCGCCCGGCGCTTCGGAGATCGTCGACTGTTCGGCATGTGAGGCAGAGGGGTCCGCCCCGGGCAGGGTCACGACAAAGGTGCTGCCCTGTCCTTGCCGGTTTTCCACCCAGATGTCCCCGCCGTAGTGACAGACGATGTCCTTGCAGATCGGCAGCCCCAGTCCGGTGCCTCTCGGCTTGTCCTTGAGGGTGTCGGTGCACACCTGACGGAACTTGTCGAAGATGATCTCGGCATCCTTCTCCTCGACGCCGACTCCCTGATCCGATACGCGCAACCGGACCCATTCGCTGCTCTCTCCGGATCGCTTGCCTTCGAAGCGCTCGGCGCGCACATCGATCTCCCCGCCCTCGAAGGAGAATTTGATCGCGTTTCCGATCAGGTTCGTAACCACTTGCACCACCCTGTCGCGGTCCACATAAAGGGGCGGAAGACCCGGGTCGAAGTCCAGGTGGAGGTGCAGAAGCTTCTGCGAGAGAAGCTGGTGCTGACTCCTGGCCACCTCCTGTATGACCTCTTCCAAGAATACGAGCTCGTCGTTGTAGACCATCTTGCCCGCCTCGATCCTGGAGAGATCCAGCACGTCATTGATGAGCCGTGTCAGCCGCTCGCTCTCCACGCGGATGATCTCCAGGAATTCCTTCCTGGTTTCCGGATCTTCCTCATCGTAATGAATGAGAATCTCCGCAAACGAGCGAATCGACGTCAGGGGTGTGCGAAGCTCGTGCGAAACAGAGGAGAGGAACGAATCCTTCATCTCGTCGAGTCGTTTGAGTTCTTCAAAGGCCTTTTCCAGCTCGGCGGTCCTCTCCTGGACCCGGTGCTCGAGCGCCTCGTTCAGTGTCCTTATCTTCTCCTCGATGCGTGTGCGCTCATTGATCTCCTGCTCGAGCTCGGCCGTTCGCTCGGCCACGAGCTCGGACAGGTGTTCCTTGTGCTCTCTCAGGGCGTCTTCGGCCTGTTTCCGCTCGGTGATGTCCCGGAAGCTCCAGACTCTTCCGACGGCCTTTGGGCCGATCATCTGCGGCTTGGAGTAGCGCTCGAAGACCCTGCCATCGGTGAATTCAAGGAGATCGTAGCTGTCGTCCTTCTCCCGATCGTAAAGCTCCCGGACCTTTGTGACGAATGCTTCCGGGTCCTTCAGCTGATCGAGCACGAAGGCCAAGGCTCGATCGTCGTCCCCGGACGCCATGACAGCCTCGGGGATTCGCCACATTTCGCTGAATTGCCGGTTGAAGCTCTCGATCTTTCCTTCCCTGTTCACGACGAGGATACCATCGGCCGTCGATTCGAGCGTAGCGCGCAGCAGGGATATGGATTTCTGGAGTTGCTCTTCGGCCCGCGCTCGGTCGGTGATGTCTCGAGAGTTCACCACGACGCCCCCCACGGCCGGGTCATGCAGAAGATTCATACCCGTGGCCTTGATGTTGCGCCAGGACCCGTTCTTGTGGCGGAACCGGTATTCCGTGGACATGGTCAATCCCGGAACATGGAGCCCCTTCTCGAAGTCCTCCATGACCCTCGTACGGTCGTCCGGGTGAATCAGCTCGAAGGCGTTCTTTCCGTGGATCTCTTTACGGCTGTATCCAAGCACCCGCTCCATCGAGGGACTCTCGTAGACTCTGGCTCCTTCGGGACCGATCACCGTGATGACGTCGGATCCGTGTTCGACCAGTGCCCTGAAGCGTTTTTCGCTCGAGTGGAGCCTTTCGAGCGATTGCTCCAGGTCCCTGGTCTTCTCCTGGACCAGGCTCTCCATCCGGCTGCGGTACTGGTTCACCTCTTCGGCCGTGGCGATCATGGTCCGGTTGAGCAGGACGAATTCCTTGTCCAGGCTTCCGGAGAAGATGTACCCCTTCCTGCCGGCGGCCAGCTCCTCGGAGGCGACACGGACTTCGTTGATGGCACGGAAGAAGGATGTGAAGAACAGAACCGCAAGAAAGCTGCTGATCGCGAGACTGAGAGCGGCAAATATGGCGAGGGCTGTCCGATCTCCCGCGTCGCTCTGAAAGCTCATGCTGAACGAGCTCAGGATCGTCAGGGAGAGCAGAATGAAGACCACGAAGGAGATGAACTTTCCCTTGAGGGAAAACACATATCTGTCCTCGAACTGCCCGCCCAGTGAGTGGATCGCCTTCTTGACGTTGGATCGTGTCGTGGCGGTCAGGAAGTCGGAAATCACGAATGTGATGTATACGTACGTGAGCAGTGAAACCATCCCTGCCCGCAGCCCGAGAACCGAATGCTGAAAACCACCTTCCTGGAATACGACGAGTACCAGAAGGGTGGAAAAATAGGCGAAGCCCAGAACGCTCCCGGCCAGCGTGTTCCAGAGAGGAAACCGGGAGAGTGCCTCCAGCAGGTCTGAGAGGGCCTCGAGGTTCATCCCCTCTCTGGGGCCGGAGTCGCAAACGTTGTCATTGATGATGCGAAGCCTCCGCAGTTCGCAGCGGTGTCCCAGAGCGCGAAGCCCACCGAAAATGACATAGTGTATCACGGACACCACGAAGAGCAGGAAGACCGAGATAAAGACCATGTTCAAGGGCAGGATGTCCCACATCGAGCCCTCATGCTGGATATAGAAATGGAAATAGAAATATCCGTAGAACGAGGCAACCTGCCCGCCCATGACGCTCAGCATTGCGATGGCGAAGGTGTAGCAGGTCTTCTCTTTCAGCCAACGGAAAAGACGCATCGAACCGCCTTCTTGCCCGCCCCCCTGTATAACAGGATCTCAGCCGGCATGAATTGTTTTATAATTATTATATTATTCGGTAGATTCGCCGGAACACATGAATCCGGGACGGGCCGGCTTCGAGGGGAAAGATGCCGGAGCCAACCCGGCAGGACAGGTGAGGAGTCGGTCAGGCTGCGGCCTCGGCCCGGATGGCCCCGGTCGGGCACTGGACAAGACAGGCCCTGCAAGCCGTGCAGGCTTCGAGACGCGCCGGGACGGCTCGCTTCTCTTCGTTGACGTCCCAGACGCCCTGCGGGCAAATCTCCTTGCAGCGACTGCATCCGATGCACTCGGAGGGTTGCACGGAAAGACGCCTGTTGCCGTTCAGCAGATCGGTGCGAACCGAACCTGAGAAGTTGAGATTGCCGACCCTGCCCACGCCGAGCCGGGCCACCATCGCATCGAAATCGCTCGCCATGGTGGAGGCGAGCCCACCGAGCTCGGAACCGCAGATAAATAAAGCTGCCACAGCAATGAGGATGTCCGCCCTGATCTTCCCTGGCTCGGCAAAGGGAACGAACCAGGTCGAGAGGAGCACAACACCGAGGAGGCCGGTAAGGAACATGACCTTGCTGATCCCCCGTTTCCCCGGGATCCAGGGCGCGGCCAGCATGAAGATCATGAAGGCCGCAGAGTTGATGACCAGGTAGTCGGCCAAAAGGCTGGGGGCAAAGAGCACGAAACCAATGCCGACCAGCAGGAAGAAGGTGAACAGGCTCCCGAGGCCTGAATCCAGCCGCTCCTTCCAGTCGAAGGTGGCTCTCTTCATCGCCTCCTGCCGGCGCATCCCGGCGGAAAGGTAGTCGGGCAGATCCGTCATCCTGACCGGGCCCCACTTGACGGACCACCCGGTTTGCTCCTCCACCTCCACGGCCCGGATGCCCGGGCCTCCGAGGGGAGGAAGGATGACCGTGCGATGATTCACCTGGTCGGCGATCCCGGAAGTCTTCAGGGCCGAGACCACGGAATGGGTGTTGAACTCGTCGCCGCCGGCCGCGCACCAGACGTTCACTCCCCTGGCCTCTGCAACGAGGAGCCATGCGTCGGTTCCTTTCAGGGCCCGCTCGAGCCTCTTCACGGTCAGATAGAAATTACAGGTCACCAGGACCGGGCTGTCGCATCCCGGATTGCCGATACGAAGAAGGCCGACCGGAACCGGACAGGGGAACAACCGGAACAGGACGGACCAAACGGCTTTCGGCAGGCTCACGACGGGACCTCCTCTTCTACAGGCCGGGCGACCACGACGGCAAAGGCGTCTGCCTGGCTCCGCTCTTCCTTTTCCACCCTGAACCCTGCCCGGACAAGCTCCCCGGCAAGGTCCGCAATCGGCCGGCTCCCACTTCGGGACACCAGATAGGTGAGGGCAGCGACCGGGGCCCTCGCAGCCGCATGGAGGGCCCGATTCGGAGCCGATCGAGGGACCACCTCGTCGGCGATGACCAGGGTTCCCCCCTGCTTCATCACCCTGCGGGCGTGCCGGAGTGCATAGCCCAGTTCGTCCGGGTTCAACTCGCTTAGGACGAGTGTCGAAACAACTGCGTCATAGGCGGCATTCGGCAGTGTATCCATCCCGTCCACGCCCATCTGCCTGACGGAAAGCTTTCCACCCAGACCATGCTCGTCGATCCTCTCCCGGGCCGCTTCGATCATGGAAGGGCTCAAGTCGAAGCCCTCGACGATGCTGCCCATCCCGACGAGCATTTCGGCGAGTTCACCTGTACCGCATCCGATCTCCAGCACATGGGCCCCGGCAGGCGTCTCGGCAGCAACGGCCTCCTTGGCGGCACGGACACGCCCCCTGCTCACCTTGTCCATGATCCGGTCGTAGGACCGCGGGCGGCCTTCGAGGATTTTCATGAAGACGTAGCTGAACACCTTCAGGGTCCTCCTTCTCGAGCGCCGGTTTCGTCCGTCCTGCGGCCCGCTGCGATCATCCCGTTCCGGATGAGCTTCATCGCCTCTTCGCGCATACGGGATGTACCCCCCAGGTGGCCCACGAAGATGTCGCGCATCACTACCCCATCGTACATGGAAAGAAGGAGGTCCGCCGTTGACTCGGAGTCGAACTCCGGATGGACGTCGCCGCAGGCTTGCCCCTCCCGGATCAGTCCTGTCAGGAGGTCCCGCATATCGCTGTAGATCTCCTCCAGCGTAAAGGTTTCCTCCTTCGTATCCGTGCGCGCCACGCTGAAGTAGTCCATGTAAACCGAACAATGGGCTCTCCACTCCTCTACGTGGGAGAGCGCGAAATCCACCAGCGCGACCAGCTTCGCACCGGGCGCTTCCGCCCGCCCCAGCGTCTCCATGGCTCCCAGCCTGAATGCATCGAAGTAGCGGTCGAACTCCACTCGGAGGATGTGTGCCTTGTCCCGGAAGTACTCGTAAACAGTGCCTTTTCCGATCCCGGCCGCCTGGGCGATGTCCGCCATCTTCGTGCGGTAGAAGCCCTTGTCACGAAACACCTGCATCGCGGCCCGGCCGATCTCTACCCTCTTCGCTTCCCTGTCGATTCTCTTGGGCATTCGGTCTCTTCTCCTTTTTGACCGACTTGTCGGTCAACTAAAGAATAAGCCCCTTCCGCCTTGCTTGTCAAGGGGATTCTAGGGAGGTGTGGGGATCAGGGAATGAGAGCGAGCTGGTCCGCAGACTCGACGATGATCTGCGGGCCGTTGTACTCCTTGAGGACGCCCGTCGCCTTGACGAGCCGTCCCTTGTAATCGGTCATGGGATGGAGCCCCTCTTCCAGCAGGCCCGGCAGGTCCTTGCGGAAGATGACGACCGTGAAATCCTTCCTGTAGTTGCTGCCGAAGTTCAGGTGGTACGCCTTCGGCCCCTCGTGAACGTTCAAGACCTTTCCCGTCACGCTCATCAGGCTGCCAACATGTTCTCCGGCCTCGCTCTGACCGACCTCGCGGTTCTTCTGCAGGGACCAGAGGCCCAGGCCGACACGAAATGCGCCACGCTCGAATCTGCGGTACTTCGTAGCTACCGGATCGCTGCAGAGGCCTATGAACAGGGTTCGGGCATACCCGTACCGGAGGAGCTGCTCGCCCATATCCACATTTCCCTTGTATACGAAAGCGAGAGTCCTGCCGTAACCGTCCCGGGGCTCCTCCTTGCAGACCCGGATCTGGACGTGGCTTTGGCGCAGGATCTTTGCCTGGAACGCCCGTGCCTCTTCGTAGAGGGGCTCTCCCAATTCGGGCGCATCCACACCTATGTAACGGACGCGCTCTCCGCCGTCGATCTCTATCGTGTCGCCGTCGATGACCCTCTCGACCACCCGGATTGCGTAATCGGGGCCGCTGGTGCGCGCGAGGAACCTCTCCCAAACCTCTCCGGGGGACGGACCCAGCAAAACCCCGCCCACGACGCCGATGACCATTCCGATGACCATCCCGGTCAACAGTCGATGACTCGTCGATCGCTCATGTTTCATTTAATGGGCCTCGCTCCAGTTCTGGCCTGCCTCCATATCGACCCGCATCGTCACCTCGAGAGGCATGACGCCCTCCATCTCCTTGCGGATCAACGGCTTCACTGTCTCTATTTCGTCCTCCGGCACCTCGAATACGAGCTCGTCGTGGACCTGCAGAAGCATGCGGGTCTTCAGACCCTGGTCTCGCAGCTTCTTGTGCAGCCGAATCATGGCAACCTTGATCATGTCCGCTGCCGTTCCCTGGATCGGCGTGTTCACGGCCGTCCTTTCCGCCAGGGACCGGATCCCGGGATTCTCGGAGAAGATCTCCCGCAGGTATCGCCTTCGGTTGAGCAGTGTGGTCACGTAGCCCTTTTCCCTGGCCTGTTCCAGGCAAGCCTCACGCCATGTCTTGACCCCTTCATAGGTCTGGAAGTATTGATCGATGAACGCGCGGGCTTCGTCCCGGCCGATCCCGAGCTGATCTGCGAGGGCGTTCTGGCCCATCCCGTAGATCACGCCGAAGTTGATCACCTTTGCTTTCCGTCGCATCTCTTCGGTGACCCCTTGCGGTTCGCATTCGAACAGAAGGCCTGCCGTGTGGCTGTGGATGTCCTGCTCCTTCTGGAAGGCCTCGCGGAGCCGCTCGTCGCCCGAAATCTGTGCGAGGATCCTGAGCTCGATCTGGCTGTAGTCGGCGCTCAACAGCCGCATGCCCTCCTCCGGGATGAACCCCTGACGGATCCGCCTCCCGTCCGCCGTCCGGATCGGTATGTTCTGCAGGTTCGGATCGCTCGAGCTGAGCCTGCCCGTGGCGGTGACTGCCTGGTTGAAAGAAGTGTGAATTCGGCCGGTCTCCGGGTGAATCAGCCTCGGCAGGGCCTCCACGTACGTCGAGAGGAGCTTGGACAGGCTCCTGTAGTCGAGTACGAGCCTTGGCAGGGGGTGCTCTGCAGCCAGCCGGGTCAGGACCTTCACATCCGTCGAGTATCCGGTCTTGGTCTTCCTCGGACTGGAGAGCTTCAGCTTCTCGAACAGAATCGTGCCCAGCTGCTTCGGCGAATTGATGTTGAAAGGGCCTCCGGCCAGCTCGTGGATCTCCCCTTCGAGCTTGGCCAGCTCCTCCCGGAATTCGGCGGACAGGCCGTGAAAGTGATTCACATCGATCTTGACGCCCACGAATTCCATCTCGGTGAGCACCTCGATCAGCGGGATCTCCACCTCGTGGAACAGGTGCTCGAAACCCTCTTCCCGGATCTTCGCCCCGAGGATCGTTGTCAGCCGGTAGGTGGCATGCGCGTCTTCGCATGAATATTTCGACGCCTTCTCGACCTCCACCGCTTCGAACCCGAGCTGGGAGGCCCCCTTCTTGCCGGCGACTTCCTCGTAGGAAATCATCTTGTGGTCCAGATGGGTCATGGCGAGGTCATCCAGCCCGTGCCCTCTCACCGACGGGTCCAGCACGTAAGAGGCGATCATGGTGTCGAAAGCGATCCCATCCACCTTCGCCCCCTGCCCCTTCAGGACGAGCAGATCGTACTTGATGTTCTGGCCGAACTTGGGCAATTCGGTGTCTTCCAGCACGGGCTGAAGCCGCTCGAGAACATGGGACAGCGAAAGCTGGTCCGGCGCACCGAGGTAAGAGTGTGCAACAGGGACGTAGAAGGCCCGGTCGCCACCCACACAAAACGAGAATCCCACCGGCCGGGCGCGCATCGCGTCCTTCGAGGTCGTCTCCAGATCCAGGGCAAAACCGTCCCGGGTCCTGCCGAGGAGGTCGATCAGGTCTCCAAATGCCTTCTCGTCAAGGACGGTCTCGTAATGGTCGTCGGTCAGCTTCTTTTCCGCCGGCAGCTCCTCCAGAAAGCGGTGAAACTCGAAGCGGCGGAAAAGCTCTCGAAGGGCCGGCACGTCGGGCTCGCTGCGCCCAAGGTCCTGGGTCGACACCTCCAGGGGCACCTCGCAGTCGACTTCAACGAGTTGCCGGGTCTTCCGGAGCGCATCCGTGCCTTCCTGCACCACCTTCCTCAGCTTGGGCCTCTCGATCTCCTCGGCCCTGCGGATGATCTCCTCCAGGGAACCGAACTGCTGAAGCAGGGTGGAAGCGGTCTTGGGACCCACGCCGGGCAGCCCGGGCAGGTTGTCCACCTTGTCCCCGGTCAGGGCGAAGAGGTCGGTGAGCTTTGTTGCAGGAATTCCGTACTGGGCAATCACCTCTTCCGGCCCAACGAACACGCCTTTCTTCGGCTCCAGCACACGGGTCCCTTCTTCCACGAGCTGGTGGAGGTCCTTGTCCCCGGAGACCAGGATCGCCTCGATCCCCTGGTCTCTGGCCTGACGGGCCAGGGTGGCCATCACATCGTCCCCTTCGTAGCCCTCCTTCTCGATGCACGGAATCCGGTAGGCCTCGAGCACTTTCTTGATCCAGGGGATCTGCACGACCAGGTCCTCCGGGGCAGGAGGACGGTTTGCCTTGTATTCCGGGTAGAGCTCGTGCCGGAAGGTGGGCCCGGGAAGGTCGAAGGCCACGGCCAGGTACTCCGGTTCGTAATCCTTGATGACCTTCTGGAGGATCTGGATGAAACCGAAAAGTGCGTTGCTGGGGAATCCGTCGGAAGTGGCCAGCCCTCGAATCGCATGGTAGGACCGGTACATGGCGTGCGCGCCGTCGATCAGAAAGAGCCGTTGGCGGTCTGTCATTAGACTCCCTTTTACCTTTTGCCTTTCACCTTTGACCTTTCACCTGGACGCCTGATCGTAAGGAGTTCTTCGCGAGGATGTCAAGGAGAAGCGGAATCCCGTCCTCAACCTCTTGGGTGATGTGGGGGGCAAGGATTGTCCTGTCCTCGACTTTTCAGTAAAGTGGGCTCTCCTCAAGAAGCCTGCGAAAGGAGCAAACTCGATGAGTTCCTACCTTCTGGCCATCGACCAGGGCACCACCGGGACCACCGTTCTCCTCCTCGACCACGACGGGCGTTCTGTGGGGCGCGCCTATTCGGAGTTCAAGCAGATCTACCCCCAGCCCGGCTGGGTCGAGCACGACCCGGAGGAGATCTGGGAAGTCACGTGCAAGGTCATAGAGAAGGCGTTGCGCGAGGCCGGCATCTCTCCGAGCCAGATCGCCGCCATAGGGATCACCAACCAGCGAGAAACCACCGTGCTGTGGGACAGGGCCTCGGGCAAACCCGTCCACAACGCAATCGTCTGGCAGTGCCGGAGAACCGCTCCGATCTGCCAGGATCTCCGCGGCCAGGGCAGGGAAAACTGGTTTCGCGAAAGAACGGGGCTGGTCCTGGATGCCTATTTCTCGGGCACGAAGCTCCTCTGGCTCCTGGACAACGTGCCGGATGCAAGAAGGCGGGCCGAGCAGGGCGAACTGCTCTTCGGAACGATCGACACGTGGCTCATCTGGAAGCTGAGCGGCGGGCAGGCACACGTCACCGACTACACGAACGCCTCCCGCACGCTTGTCTACAACATATACGACAGGAAATGGGATGCGGACATCCTCGGCCTGCTCAACATCCCGGAAGGCGTGCTGCCCGAGGTGAAGCCGTCGAGCGGGGTATGCGCCCACACGGTCGCGGCTCCCCCTTTCGACTCGGAGATCCCGATCGCCGGGAACGCAGGAGACCAGCAGGCCGCCCTGTTCGGCCAGGGGGGCTGGGAACCCGGAATGGTCAAGAACACATACGGTACGGGCTGCTTCCTCCTGATGTACACGGGAGACAAGGCCGTCCGGTCGACCCAGGGCCTGCTCACCACCCTGGCCTGCTCCGAGACCGGTGGGCCGGCCTACGCCCTGGAAGGGTCGATCTTCACAACCGGCGCAGCGGTTCAGTGGCTACGGGACGAGCTCGACGTCCTCGAACAGGCCGCCGACAGCGAAAAGATGGCCGGGAGCGTACCGGACAGCCAGGGCGTCTATGTGGTTCCCGCCTTCGTCGGCCTGGGCGCGCCCTACTGGGACATGGAGGCAAGAGGGGCCATCCTCGGGCTGACCCGGGGATCGAACCGGGCGCACATCGTGCGGGCCACCCTTGAATCGATCGCCTACCAGACCCGGGATGTGGTGGAGGTCATGTCGGCGGATGCGGGCATACCGATCAAGGAGTTGCGGGTGGATGGAGGGGCCAGTGCCAACAACTTCCTGATGCAGTTTCAGGCGGACATTCTGGATGTCCGGGTCGACCGGCCCGCCATGGTCGAGACGACGGCGCTGGGGGCGGCCTTCCTGGCAGGTATGGGCGTCGGCTACTGGAAAGGGGCCGAAGAGCTGGGGCGGGCCCGAAAAGGGGAGAAGGTGTTCGAGCCTTCCATGTCCGAGGAGGAGCGGAAAGCTCTTTGCAGCGGTTGGCAGGAAGCTGTCGGCCGCGTCCGCAGTCGGCGCGACTAGCAGCCTCTCAACGATCCATGCCCGGGTCCGCGCCCTGCTTGCGCATCATCTGCTCCATGAGGTTCTGCATGTTGCCCAGCCCCTCCAGCCCTGGGATCGGTGATCCGTCCGGGCCGGTCCCTGCCCGGATATCCTCGAGGGACTCCAGAAACTCTTCGATCTGATCTTCCACCTGGGGATTCTGATCTTTGAGCTTCTCTGCGATCTCGTCCAGGCCCTCTAGATCGCCATCCATCAGCTCTTTGATGAGCAGCTGTGCATCCACCGAGGGGGCCATCGGCGGAACCGAACGGGGGACGGAAGGCGACCGGGGCGGGGAGCCGCGGCTCGGGGCACGTCCGCTGCGTGGCCGCGACCGGTCAGCCTCCCTGTCCCTGTCTTCTCTCTTCTGCGAGTAGGAATACCGACGAGGCTCACCCTGCCCGGCCTTTGCAAGATAGATCCGTACCTCCATGACTTCGTACTCGGCCGGGGATGTGTCGGCCTTTGCGGTGTAGACGAAGCTCGTGTCTTTCCCACGCAGGATCTTGCGCAATGCCTTTTCCAGGGGAAGCCGAGTCGTGTAAACGGTAACGCGGCCTTCGATCGGGCCGTCGGCCACGATCGTAAGCATCGCCATTCGGGCGACCTCGCTCAGGATCTTGTCCAGCGAGGCGTTGCGGGCATCCAGGCTGAGCAGGCCGTCCTCGTAGATCATGGACTGGATCCCGTCCGAGGGGCTTCGGAATTCCTCGGCAACAACCTGCAACGGCAAGGAAGCTAGCAGCAAGGCTCCTGCAATGGAAGAAAGAGCAAGTTTCCAGGCCAGGCGAAGATTTGACACAATCCTGGTCCTCCTGCATAGAATCACCGGAGTCTTTCGCCGCAGCATCCACGTCTTCGCGTGCATGTCCCGGCAAAGTCATCTGGGAAGGCTGTGGGAGTGGACTGACCCCTGATCCCTGACCCCTTTCGCCTTGCGGCGTAAGCCGCGTAACGAGAGTGTTTCATCTCCCCCGGGCGTTGTCAATGAAAGATCCGTTTGTCGCCCTTCACGGGGGAAGGCACAAGCCGCCCGGGAGGTCCGGTTTGCCAACCATTGCGGAAAACAAGGAAACTCTCTACAATAGTACGATTATACAGTCAGACTTCGAGAGCTCGAAAACGATCCGCCTGAACTCAGGCATACTCAACAAACAAAAGGTACCGTGCTGGGGGTAGCAATGGCAGGTAAGAAACTCTACGTTGGCAACCTGAATTATTCCGTGACGAATCAAGAGCTGGAAGAGCTGTTTTCCGAATACGGCACGGTCGAAACCGTCAACGTGATCGAAGGCAAGGGATTCGGTTTTGTCGAAATGGCCGATGACGCCCAGGCAGACAAGGCGAAGGCGGAGCTGAACGAGACGAGCTTCAAGGGACGCGCCATGCGCGTGGACGAAGCGAACCCACCCACATCATCGGCCCGCAGGGGCCCGGAGTCCTCCTCTGCGCCCCCGGAACCGGAGGCACCGGTGGAAGACTGGTCCCACCTTTCAGAGGACGAGGCGAAAGAGCGGATTCAGAAAATGGTCGAGGAGGCCAGCCTCAAGGAGACCGGGTTTGGGGGGCGGCGGTTCTACTTCGTTACCCGGGAGAACAAGATACCGTTCCTCGATCTCTCGGACGAGCTTACGGGCAGGCTGGAAAAAGGCCAGGCGGCTATCGTGGAAGTTCCGGGAAGTGAAGTGGACGACTACACGATCGTTCCACGGGCCGTTGCGCGTCAGTTGCAGACCATCGATCCTGATGCGGTCCGCTTTCTCAACCCGCCCGCCTCTCCCGATTCGTTTCGGGACCGGGGAGGCAGACGGCCTTTCAAAAGGAACAGCTACTAGCGGTTTGCCCTGGTCGGGCTTCAGCCCTCTATCTCGCTCGCCGGGGCGTCGATCGCTTCCTTGCGGCTCAGCTTGATCTTACCCTGCCGGTCCACATCGATGACCTTGACCAGGGTCTCTTCACCCTCCTTGAGAACGTCGCTCACCTTGTTGACCCGGTAGTTGTCCAGCTCCGATATGTGGACCAGTCCTTCCATGTTGCCGAAGATCTTTACAAAGGCGCCGAAGTCTTTTACGGAAACAACCGTGCCCTTGTAGATCTTGCCCATCTCCAGGTCCGCCGTGTAGTACTTGATCATCCGCAGGGCCTCGTCCAGGGCGTCCTTGCCGGGTGAGTAGACCTTGACAATGCCGTCATCATTGACCTCGATGTTCGTGTCCGTCTGGGTCTGGATCTGCTGGATGACCCTTCCCCCCGGTCCGATGAGATCGCGGATGCGCTCTTTCCGGATGGTCACGACATGGACCTGCGGCGCATACTGGGAAAGCTCCTTTCGAGGGGCTTCCAGGATCTTGAGCATTTCGTCCAGGATGTGGTTTCTTCCCTGTCTTGCCTGCTCCAGGGCCTCGGTCAACACCTCGGGTTTCACCTCGCCCAGCTTGTTGTCCAGCTGCACGGCGGTGATCCCGTTGCGGGTGCCGGCCAGCTTGAAGTCCATATCCCCCAGGTGGTCCTCCGTTCCGAGGATGTCGGAGAGGACGACGACCTGATCCCCTTCCTGGACGAGGCCCATGGCGATTCCTGCCACCGGCGCCTTGATGGGCGCACCCGCATCCATCATGGCCAGCGTGCCTCCGCAGACCGTGGCCATCGAGGACGAGCCATTCGACTCGCTGATGTCGGAAACGATCCGGATCGTGTACGGAAACAGGTCGGGGTCCGGAATGATCGAGTCCAGGGCACGACGGGCCAGGTTGCCGTGACCGATCTCTCTGCGCCCGGGCCCCGTGATCCGCCGGACTTCGCCCACGCTGTAGGAGGGGAAGTTGTAGTGAAGCATGAAGCTCTCTCTTGTCTCGCCGTGCAGCGCCTCGACGATCTGCTCGTCGCGACCGGTGCCCAGGGTGCAGGTCACCATGGCCTGGGTTTCTCCCCTTGTGAACAGCGCCGAACCGTGGGTCCGGGGCAGCCACCCCGCCGCACCGGAGATGGGCCGGATGTCCTTGGGGCCCCGCCCGTCGACCCGCAGGCTCTCCCGCGCGAGCAACCCTCTGATCTGCTTGGTTTCAAAGTCTTCAAAGATCGCACGTACTCTCTTGCCCTTCTCTTCGGCATCCTCCCCTTCGCCCGCGAACCGTTCGATGATCCGGTTCCTCAGATCCTTGATGGCCCGCTGCAGGGGCTGCTTCTCCATGGCCGCTCGCAGGATGCCATCCA
>JANQFG010000112.1 GCA_028277985.1 bacterium
GACCGCGATGTCTCTTTCACCCCTGCAGCGGAGAGGTACACGACGCGAGGGGACAGGCCTACTTCGCGGGCAGCCTCGATGAGAAGGGCCGTCATGCCGTAATCAACCACCTCGTAGCTCTGGGATGCGGGGTCCTTGCCAGCCCGGCCGGCCGCATGCATGCGGGCCCGGGTAGTGCCGAGCAGAGCGAATACGAAGGCGGGTCGAATCCGGCCCAGGGATTCCATCATCGGCGCCTTTTCCCAGGCCGTCGCGTCGACATCTGCACCGACGCCGGCAAAGCGTTCCTTCCACTCCCCCAGTCTCGGCGAATCCGGCCGTACATGCGCAAAGGTCGGCACGCCGCGCTCTACCAGCAACCGCACGACCTCCCTGCCCGTGAAACCCGTGGCCCCGGCCACGAAGGCAGGACCCGTTTCTTTCGACTCCTCATCTGTTGGCTTCTTCTCTTGCGACATATACTCACCTCGCAGTGGTCGGGCTGCGGGATGGGGCCCTGATCCCTGACTCCCGATCCCTGACCCCCAAGTCTGCTCACCGTCGCTTCTTGTCGCCCGCGCCCTTGTGTATAAACCGGCACTTAGCATATCAGCCAGACTATCGCCTCACAATACTCTCCGCCCACGGATGACATGTCCCCCCCAAAGGGGCCAAGGCCCCTTTGGGGCGCTCCGAGACACAACGAGGCTGTCCAATTGGTGACAATACCCCCGCAAAAAGGGGGCTTGTCCCCTTTTTGCGGCGCACCGAAGCCACAGGAGAGTTGTCTTGTTGATGACAATACCCATTGCAACGGGTATCTTGTACGTGAATAGGGCGTGGAAGACGAGAAGAGCACACAAAGGGGGGCGGGCTGAATGAAAACCTTTGAACAGAAGAACGTTTACATCACGGGCGGCTCGAGCGGAATCGGCCTCACGGCGGCCAAAATGCTGGCAGCGGAGGGATCGAATGTCCTCGTCTTCTCCCGGAGCCAGGGGCGCCTCGACGAGGCCGTCCGGGAAATCGAAGGGCGGCGCAAGTCGGAGGGACAAAGGGTCGCAGCCATGCAGCTGGACGTATCCCAACACGAGGAGGTGAACCGGGTGATGGCGGAAGCCGTCGAGCAGTTCGGCGTCCCCGATCTGCTGATCAACTGTGCAGGCAAGGCGGTTCCGCGACCTTTCGAGGAGATCTCTTTCGAGCAGTTCGACGATATCATGAGGACCAACTTCTACGGCTGCTGGTGCACGATCCAGGCCCTGCTACCTCATATGAAGAAGCTGGGGGGTGCCCACATCGTCAATGTCTCCTCCATGGCCGGCTTCATCGGGGTCTTCGGCTACGCCGACTACGGGGCCTCCAAGTTCGCCATGATGGGCCTCTCCGAGACGCTGCGGATGGAACTCAAACAGTACAACATCGGGGTGTCGGTGCTGTGCCCCCCCGACACCGACACGCCGGGTTATGATCTCGAGAACAAGACCAAGCCCCCGGAGACCTGGGAGATCGGGAAGACTGCGAAGCTGATCGAACCGGAAGTGGTCGTGCGGGCAATGCTCAAGGGCATTCGAAAGGGTCAGTACATGATCCTGGCCAATGCGGAAGGATGGTTCATCTACTGGGCAAAAAGGTACGTCCCCTTTGTGCTGGACAGCATGCTGGACAAGGCCGTCAAGAGAGCGCAGGGAAAGAAGAAATAGCACAGTATCGAGTATTCACGAGAATCCCGTGAAGACACGAAACGGGAAACCGGAAGCCGGCCGGCGCGAAATCGTTCACCTGGACATGGATGCTTTCTATGCTTCGGTCGAGGTGCTCGACGATCCCTCCCTCGCAGGGAAGCCGGTCATCGTGGGAGGGAGCAAGGAGCGAGGGGTCGTCACATCCGCCTCCTACGAGGCCAGGCCCTTCGGCGTTCATTCCGCTCAACCCGTGGCTTCCGCCATGCGGCTCTGCCCCCAGGGAGTCTTCCTTCCCGTCAGGATGTCCCGATACAAGGAAGTCTCGGAGACCATCTTCGAGATCTTCTACAGGTTCACCCCCCTGGTGGAGCCCCTGTCGATCGACGAGGGCTTCCTGGATGTAACCGGGTCCAAACGTCTCTTCGGGAGCGCGGAGACAATTGCCCGTGAGATCAAGCGGCTGGTTCGACAAGAGGTGGGCCTCACGGTTTCGGCGGGCATTGCTTCCACGAAATTCGTTGCAAAGATCGCCTCGGATCTCGGCAAGCCGGATGGCCTGGTCACCGTAGACCACGAAAAGACACGGGAGTTTCTCGAACCGCTACCCATCAAGAGGCTGTGGGGCGTCGGCGCCGTCACGTTCAAGGCACTGAAGCGGTTGGGCGTGATCACGATCGGGGATCTGAGCCGGGTCCCCGGAGAGCGGCTTCGCAAAGAGTTCGGAAAACACGGGGAGCACCTCCACCTGCTCTCCCAGGGAATCGATCCGAGGCCCGTGGAGCCCCACCAGCCGGCCAAGAGCATGGGCAGGGAGGAGACCTTCTCCGAGGACCTCACGGACGGGGAGGACCTGAACCGGGAGCTCCTTTCCCTCGCCACAAAGGTGGCGCGACGGGTCCGCCGGCACGGCCTCGCGGGCAAGACCGTGACGCTCAAGGTGAAATACAACGACTTCACGCAGGTCACCCGTTCCGCCACCCTCGAGAGCCCGACCAATGACGCTGCCGGAATGTACAAGACCTGCTGCGAGCTCCTGGCAAAGACCCGGGCCGGCACGAGTCCCGTGAGGCTCCTCGGCATCTACCTGTCCCGCCTAACCTCGGGTCTTCCGGCAGGGCAGATGTCGCTCCTGGAGGATGAGGCGGGCCGTCAACGGAGGGAGCAACTCCATGCAGCTCTGGACGATCTGGCCGAGCGTTTCGGGGAGGATGCCGTCCTTCCGGGCATGCTGCTGGACAAGCCGGAGAAGTAGCCCGAACCCCCTTTGATTCGAGGGGATTCTGTGCTACTGTTGCCCTTTTTCGCAATTCCAGGACGCAGATCATGCCCGGCTTGCTGCACAAGATCGGCACAGCCCTGCGGGTCAATTTCCTGCGGGTCAAGTCCTCCGACCACGTCTTCATGATCCTCGTCGGGACCCTCATCGGTCTTGGCGGGGGCTTTATCGCGTTAGGGTTCAGGCACCTCATCCGCCTGATCCAGCGGATCGCATACGGTACCTGGTCTTTCGATCTGGAAGCGGTCCGAGCCCTCCCCTGGTACATCCTGATCTTCATACCGGCCATCGGCGGCCTCCTGGTCGGCCCCCTGGTGTACAGGCTGGCCAGGGAGGCGAAAGGCCACGGTGTTCCGGAGGTGATGGAGTCGGTCGCCTTACGGGGAGGCGTGATCCGCACCCGCCTGGTTCTGGTCAAGGCCCTGGCATCCGCCATTACGATCGGGACCGGGGGTTCGGTCGGCCGCGAGGGGCCGATCGTCCAAATCGGATCGGCCTTCGGGTCTTCGGTGGGCCAGATGTTCCGGGTATCGGCCGATCGCCTGCGGACCCTGGTCGGGTGCGGTGCTGCGGCCGGAATCGCTGGAACCTTCAACGCCCCGATCGCAGGTGCGCTCTTCTCCCTGGAGGTCATCCTGGGCGAGTTCGGTGTCTCCCAGTTCAGCCCGATCGTCATCTCGTCGGTGGTTTCAACCATTGTCACGCGAAGCCTCATCGGCGACATGCCCGCCTTCATCGTTCCGGGCTATGAGCTGGTCAGCGCCTATGAGATGCTCCCTTACGCTGTCCTCGGCCTGGCCGCGGGTGTGGTCGGTGTCGGCTTCAGCATGATCCTATACAGGGCGGAGGACGCGTTCGAGGCCCTTCCCATACCCGAGCTTTCCAAGCCGGTCCTGGGCGGCCTGATCATCGGCAGCATCGCCCTGGTCTTCCCCCACATCCTGGGCGTAGGTTACCAGACGATCGACATGGCCCTGGCCGGCAAGATGACCTGGTATCTGATGCTGGTGCTGGTCTTCGTGAAGCTGACCGCGACTTCGATCACCATCGGATCCGGCGGATCAGGCGGCATCTTCGCCCCTTCCCTGTTTCTGGGTGCATTGACCGGCGGATTCCTGGGCAACTGGGTGCACCAGTACTTCCCAACCCAGACGGCAGGGCCCGGCGCGTATGCGATGGTGGGAATGGGCGCGGTGGTCGCAGCCACGACACACGCACCCCTCACGGCGATCATCATCATCTTCGAGATGACCGGTGACTACAAAATCATTCCTGCCCTCATGGCCGCATGTGTGATCTCGACCTTGCTCGCAACCCGATTGAAGCGAACCTCGATCTATACCGAGAAGCTACGGCGTAGAGGGATCGAGCTCTTCGAGCCCCTGGAGGCGGACGTAATGCGCCGCCAGCCGGTTTCGAGCGCCATCACCCGTGAGCCTGTGGTCGTGTCCCAGCAGACACCTTTCCGGGATCTCGTGGACCTGGTCGTCGACAGCCCCCAGAACGAGTTCTTCGTGGTCAAGGACGGACGGGAGTACGTGGGCACGATCTCGGTTCGCCAGCTGCGCCGGGTGATCTTGGACCGGGACTGGCTGGACCAGCTGATCATCGCCGGCGACATGGCAGACATCACCTATCCCAGCCTGGGCCCGCAGGACAACCTGGACCTGGCGATGAAGCTCTTTGCCCAGGAGCACATCGAGGAGCTCCCGGTGCTCGAGGAGAGCAAACTGGTCGGCTCGGTTCGCAAAGCGGACGTCCTGAACCTGTACAACCGCGAAGTCATGAGGCGCGATCTGTCGAGCGGGTTCCATGGGGCTTTGACCTGGGTGGAGAAAACCAAGTCGATCGACCTCGGCGAGGGTTATGTCATGGCCGAGCTCGAGGCCCCTTCCCATTTCATCGGAAAAACCCTTCGCGAGTTGAATGTTCGGTCGACCCACGGCGTGGAGGTCGTGCTGATCAAGCAGGCGAAGAAAGAGGGTAAGGAAGGGGGGATCGTCTCGCCGGCGGACTACCGGATGGAGCACGGCGACGTCCTGCTCATCGCCGGCCGCCGCGATCAAGTCAAACGGCTCGTCCTCTGATCACCCGACCTCGACCTCAATCCACCGGATAGCCGGCACACCCCTCGGCGCCGAGATTCAAGTAGTCGGTGTCATCCCACAGGAGCGTCCCCTCGAAGAGCTGCACATACATCCCGCAAAGCTGCTCCTGCGTGGTGAAGCCCGTCTCGGCCAGCAGTTCCGCGTAGAGGCTCGCAAGGGTGATCTGGTCCGACGACATCCGGATACCCGCGTCTGCAGAAGTGTCGAAGATGATGAACTTGTCGTTCTCGGGCGCGCCGGCATCCCACCCGGTCCAGGGCACCTCGATCCCGCTTCTTCCGGTGCCGGGATCGCCGTTGTAGGCG
>JANQFG010000083.1 GCA_028277985.1 bacterium
TCCCTTGAAGGTCTGTGAGCACGATGGCATCAGGGGAAGCCTCAATAAGGCTTCGGTACATTTCTTCACTCGCGCGCAGGTTCTCCTCGGCCTGCTTGCGCTCTGTGATGTTGCGGGTAATACCCACAATTGCGGTGGGGCGATCGTTCTCGTCTAATAGAGCATTCAGCCGAGTCTCTGTCCAGACGGTCGTACCATCTCTGCGGGTCATCTCCAGCTCAAAGGTTGGAGACCATTCCGTACCGATTCGTTGGGTAGCGCCTCGGGAGGTCTCTTCTGACATGATCTGCTTGGCGGTCACTAACGAGGCAGGGGTAAAGATATCCTCCAGCCGTTGGTTCATCACTTCTTCGGGGGTGTAGCCCCGCAAGGCAAGAATGGAAGGGCTGATATAGGTTAGCTTGAGTTTCAGGGCCGCAGTCCAGATGACGTCGGAGGCAGTCTCCGTCAGAAGGCGGTATCGGCGCTCGCTTTCGCGCAAGGCTTGGGCTATCTTCTTCCGCTCGGTGATATCCTCGCCGGAACTCAACGTACCCGTTATGTTGCCGTCTTCGTCTCTGAGCACCACATTGTGCCAGGCAATAGCCTTCTCCGAGCCGGACCGTGTCAGAACCGGGTTTTCAAAGTACTCATGCGGTACAATACCGTCGGCTATGAGTCTATGAAAGGTCTGAAGGACAGTGTGCCGGATGGATAGGGGCAAGAAGTCCTCAAACCAGTCGCATCCCAGCAGTTCTTCCTCATGCTCGTAGCCCAGGACTTCACATGCCTTCCGGTTGGCGAGTACGATACGTCCATCAACGTTCAACGCGATCAGCATAACCTCGGCCGTGTGTAGAAGCTGGCGGGCACGGGTCCGTTCCTGCTCGAGGATCGCATCGGTCTGTCTCCGCTCAGCATCCTCCGTCACTTTTCTCCCAAGAGCCGCCTGCAACACCACATGAAGTTCAGTCTCTTTGAAGGGTTTCAGAAGATACCCATACGGAGCCGTGAGCCTGATCCGCTCGACGATTTCTTCGTCCACGTGGGCGGTCAAGAAGACGACCGGAATTTCGAGGTCGGAGAGTATCTGCCCTGCGGTCTCGATTCCGTCCAGCTCTCCTTCCAGGCTGATATCCATCAGTACCAGGTCGGGCTTGTGCTGACCGGCCAACGGCAGTGCTTCCTCACCCGTCTTCGCCACGCCGATGGTTTCGTATCCCAACTCCTGTAAGCTGATTCTGAGGCTCTCGGCGACAAGCTCCTCATCCTCCACAATGAGGATCCTTGCGGTCTTCTTCTTAACGTAGGCTTTCCCTGTGTGCCTGTGGAATGGGTCAGAGGACATGTCCACAACCTCCTGTTCTGGCCGTAGAGAAGCTAAGCCTCGGGACAAGGAAGATGATCAAAGGGGAAGGCTCTGCACTTTCTTATCGGCAATTTTCCTCGATATGTTTTGAAATCCCAAACAGAAATATGAAGAATATCCGCTCCTGCAGGTGTGCTGGCATGGGAAAAGAGGGGGACGTCTTGGGTGGCGACGCCGGTGGATTGACTTCCTACCGAAGTCGCGAACACTCATCCGAACAAGAGACTCGATTGGCAATAGCTGATTGGATGGTCAGAGAAGGGATTGATTCACAACCCTTTTTTGAGGATCCTGTAGACCGCAAGCATATCGATGGCCGCCCGTAGCACTACCTCGAGGTTGTCAAACTGTGTTTCCCGTACTTCCTTGAAGGCCCTGCAAACTAGTGATAACTTACAGCGACCCCAAGAGACAAGGGGCGCGCGATATGGGCGGCCAGGTAACGGCTCGGAAGACGCATGGAGGAGAGATGCTTAGGCTGCGGACTGGCACTCTTTACATACAAGCGAGAGAATCCTTTGTTTTTCCGTATGCTCTTTCTGTTCCGTCTGACGCCTAAGATTGATCTCGTGATAATGCTCCTTTAGTGTCGAGACAACGTCACCGTCCAAAGCACCGTTCTGTGCCTGCCTTTCCAGGATGGATATGGCTTTGGTCAGTGTCATACCCGCTCGATAAGGGCGGTCCTCCGCTATAGCGGTGAAGAAGTCGGCGACGGCCATGATTCTCGCACCCAGGGTGAGATCCTTCGCCTGATGCCGAAACGGATATCCTTCTCCGTCAAGACGCTCATGATGAAACGCAGCCCATTCACAGACTTGACCCATCCCTCCGATCGTATTCAGGATTCGGAACGTGTGGTAGGTATGCGTTCGAACGATACTCCACTCTTGTGCGGTCAGTTTTCCCTGTTTATCAAGAATACCCCTGGGGACGGAGAGCTTTCCAAGATCATGGAGATTGCCGGCTGCCCGCACAAGAAGCAGTTCACGAGGGGAGAAATGAAGCTTCTCTGCCAGAGCCACTGCGGTAGCAGCG
>JANQFG010000093.1 GCA_028277985.1 bacterium
GTGTGATTACGGGGATGATTACAAAGTCTAATGAAGCCTTCTCGAGGGATTATGAGAAGCTGGATTACAAATCCAGGAAGGAGTGGGAGGATTGGGGGAAGGGGCTCAAATCCCTTGGTTGGGTCGTGGTGCGTGGGGACTCAGGGGAAGCAAAGGACCATCTCCTGCTGGTGATCGACACCCGGACGGAGATAGAACCCAAGGTTTCGGGGAAAAGCCCCTTAGCGGACCTTGGGCCAGGTGTGAGAATTGAAGCGAAATATCGCATGGGATGGGATGCTCTCCACGCCGTATACGTGAAGAAACTGGGCGAGTGAAGGAGAATCATGTCAACGAAGGGAGTGCTCATAATGCCAAGAACCCCGCAATCCGCCTCTCCTCACGTGTTGGTCGTTTTGGCGGGCTTTCTTGCCTTCCTCATCCAACCCGTGATGCCTGGAACTCCCTTTGCCAGTCCGTTCGATACATACGGCTTTGGAGGGAGGGGTATGGCGATGGGAGGGGCTGTCGCCTCGATCGTAGAAGACTACACCGCAACATACTACAATCCAGCGGCCTTCGCCTTCACCGAGACGCCTGAAATCGCGGGAGGCTTCGTCTATGGAGAGACGAATCTCCGTCTCAACGGTGAGAAGCAGGACGTTCCCCTCATACGGGCTTGGCAGGCCGGGGCTACGTTTCCGATCTCCAGGGGTAAGCTACGGTTCTTCAAACTGGGGGTTGGGGCCAATATTCCCACCTCACCTGTCTATAAGCCTGTCAGTCAGGATGCAAAGGAGCCTCACTTCGTCCTCTACAACAACCATTACCAGAGAGCGGAAATCAATCTGTGCGCCGCGGTCAAGATTCTTCCCAATCTGTCGATAGGCGGAGGGGCAACGCTTCTGGCCAACCTGGACTTCCCGGAGAAGCTGCAGTGGTTCAATACGGATGAGACGTTCCTGGTTGCCGAGGTCCCAACAAACCTGAGCTTCTTCCCCTTGGCGGGCATAAAATACAAGCCCACGGATTCCCTGTCTTTGGCAGCCGTTTACCGAGGAAAAGCATCTGCGGATCTCGTGCCCTCGGTGATCTTCACTTCTTCGGGCGAACAGCTCGTGCCGGATGTGGCCGTATTCCTCATCAACTTCTACAAGCCCCACGAGGTGCTTCTGGGAGCATCCTATGCCTTCGGTGACAAGTGGATCGTGGGCCTGGACGTAGCCTGGATGGACTACTCGAAGATGCAGACCCCGATGCCTCGCTACGAATTCGATGTGCCGGAATGGATCCGGGAAGTACTAAGTATGATCAATGCACCGCCTCCGGACTTTCACGACATCTTTGTCCCGAGGATAGGTGTGGAGTACCTGATAAACAAACACTTCTCTTTTCGGTCGGGATACGTGTACAGGCCGAGTCCGGTCCCGGACCAGACAGGGATCAACAACTACGCGGATTCAGACAAGCATGTCGTAACGGTTGGAACAGGGATAGAGTTCTTCGATCCGTGGAAGCTGAGAAAGCAGCCGATCATTATCGATCTGGTCTTCCAGGCGCACATCCTGGAAGGCAGATCTATGGTCAAGACAGATCCCGAAGACCCTGTCGGGGATTACACGATCGATGGGGAGATCTTTCTCGGAGGCATCTTTTTCAAGCACATTTTCTAATAGAATCTTTCGGCAGTGAAAGGATATCGTGATGCCCGAGGCAAATGGGATGGCCGTATTTGATGACGTCATTGACAATTCACGGAATGCGCTCGTCAGTGAGGCGATGGACGCCGGCAGGATACCCATCGGCTACACATGCAGTTTTGTCCCCGAAGTCTTGCTTTCTGTGGGGAAGTTGTTCCCGTTGAGGCTTCGTGCACCCGGCGTAGAGGGAACCGAGCTTTCCGACATCTATCTGCCGCCGATCATTTGCTCCTATTGCAGAAGCTTGCTCGAGTGCGGAATGAATGGTCACTACGATTTCCTCGGAGGATGGGTCCTCAATTTCTCGTGTCAGCACATGAATCGTCTCTCTGACGTTGTAAAGAACGTGGTGAAACCTCCTTTCGTACACGTACTCGATGCTCTGCATACTTGCACCGAGCACACGATAGCCTGGATGGTGGACGAGCTCCGGGAGCTCGCGGAGAAGTTGTCAAACCATTTTGACGTCACGATCAACGACGACGCGTTGGAGTCAGCCATCGCTGATCACAACCGGTTCGTGTCGGCGATGCAGAAGATCGGGGCATTGCGAAAACTCGAACATCCCCCCCTGACCGGTGCCGATTTCCAGAAGATCATGACAGCGTCCCTGGCGGCGCCCAAAGACCTGTTGCTGGGACGCCTCCTCAACGAACACATCGATTCTCTGCAAGCCCGTCAGGGCGTGGATGGCTATCGTGCACGACTGATGGTCCTCGGCGGCGCCATGGATGACCCGAGATACATCGAGATTGTCGAGGAAATGGGAGGACTCGTCGTGGGCGATCACTTCTGTACCGGCTCGGTTCCCGGACTGAATCCGATCTCCGATGAGAGCCTGGACCCCCTGGAGAGGATCGCACGGCACACCATGGCGAAGCCGTGTCCCCGGATGTTGGATTCGATCGATGCGAGGCTCGGGAGCGTGAAGCAGACGATCGAGGAACATCAGGTGGACGGGGTCATTATACAACAGTTGAAGTTCTGCGATTCGATGACCTATTACGGCATGGCCATGGCGGAATACCTTCGAGAGGCGGGGATTCCGGTTCTGCGGCTTGATCGAGAGTACAGATTGAGCGGCGAAGGCCAGCTTCGGACGCGAGTTCAGGCATTCATCGAAAGCATGGGGAAATAGAGGCATCCTGAAGGAGGGAAAGCATGGCTGTGGTGCAACCCAGCGACTCTGAATCGATTCTGTCCACCACGAGAGACAACTATCTCTTGTGGAAAACCATTGGAAAGACCTATTTGACTGCCGGAAAGACCATTCTGAAGAGGAGAGGCCCAAAGATCCTGTCAGACGCAAAGCAGTACCCCTGGCTTACGGAGCTTGCCGATTTGAGCAGCTTCTTCCGGTCCGTAAGCGGAAGAAGCGGGGCCTACAGGAAGGCCATATTGATGTTGTTCGAGGCGACCGCAACCAATGTGGTCGACTACGTGGTGGATGTACTCGAGCAACCCGAAAGAGTGGTGTATTTTCAGAGCGCCGGGCTGGGGCTAACGGAAATTTTGAAGTCCATGGGCCTGATTCCATACATCGATATGGCCATCCCCGTGGTAAACGCCCTGCTCAACCCCCCCAGCAACACGGTCTACATGGACGCTGCCGAGAGCGAGGGGGTCTCCTCGGACATCTGCTCTCTGGGGAGGGCTGCACAGGGGCTTCTGTTCAAGGGCCATTACCCCAAGGCTTCCGTGGTCATTGGAAACAACGGTTGTGAAGGACAGGTGAATTCATCCCTGGTCTATGCGAAAAGACTGGGTCTTCCGCTCTTCATTGTAGATATGCCGAACCAGTACAACACCGAGCGAGCAGAAGAGTTCTTTGCAGGAGAGCTGCGCAGGATGATCGAATGGCTCACTTCGAACACGCCGGGAAGAATGGACTGGGATCTCTTGAAAGAAATCCTAGACGGCAGGAACCGTCAGGAGGAAGCAAAACTCGAACTGTGGGAGTTGATGCGGCTCAAGCCGGCCCCTCTGGCTGCTGAAGTGATCTTCTTGTCTCAGCTTATTGCACCGGTATTTTTGTCCGGCTCGCCGGCGGCATGCGAGCTTTATGAGTCGCTTTGCGAATGTGGACAAGAGAACATCCAAAAAGGGATTGGAGCCAATCCGAATGAACGTTACCGGGCTGTCGTGTGGCACCCTTTCATGGCTGTACATTTTCACATCTATCGATACCTTGAGTTGAAGTGGGGAGTGACCGTCATACAGGACAGCATGAGCTACAGCAATACGATCTTTGTTGACACGTCTTCTCAAGACTCGATGATGAGGGGCTTGGCCAGAATGATGTTGAACACACCTATGGTGAACCTTTCTCGAGGGACGGCTGAAAACTATTTTCAGACTTTCGAACAGATCGTGGATCAGTATGATGTCAATTTGGTGTTGGTCGGGGACCACATTGGCTGCAAATCCGTGGCGGGCATGACCGGCCTCTTGCGGGACAAATGCCGCCAAAAAGACATTCCTGTCGCTTTCATTCCCTATGATTTGATCGATCCCCGGTTCGCATCCATGGGCGATGTGATGAGGCGATTTGATCAATTCATGGAAACCATCCTAGATGCTGAACCTTTGATGGAAACGGTTCCGGATATTTGAGCTCCGGCAGGGACCCGAGCGCTTGTTTTCCCATTCATGAGAAGATAGCCTGGAACGGGGCTACTGCAAGGGCCAGGTCTTCGAGAAGTTGTATGAATATGAAGAGGAATGATGATCCATGCATGAGGGGAGAAGAAGAATGAGTATCTTCAGAGACAAGACGGCCATTGTTACCGGAGCGGCGTCCGGAATCGGCAAGGCGTTGTGTGAGGAATTGGCGCAGAGGGGAGCGAAAGTCGTCGCCACGGACGTCAGCGAAGACGCTCTGCGAGCGGCGGCAGCCTCGATAAAAGCGGCAAGTCATCCGGTGCTGGCCGAAAAGCTGGACGTAACCGACTACGAGGCCTTCAAGAAGCTGGTAGAAGATACGGTGGCCAGGGAAGGGCGCCTTGATTACATCTTCAACAACGCCGGGATCGCCATCGTGGGCGAGGTGCGCGACGCGACCATTGACCACTGGCGCAAGGTGTTGGACGTGAACTTGAACGGTGTCGTCTATGGCTCGGTCCTGGCCTATCAGCAAATGGTCGAGCAGGGCTTCGGCCACATCGTGAACCTGGCATCCGTGGAAGGGTTGATGCCTTTTCCGACAACCGTGTCGTATGTGACGAGCAAATTCGGGGTGATGGGGCTTTCCGAAGGAATGTGGGTGGAGGGAAAGGACCTGGGTGTGAAGGTGAGCGTGGTGTGTCCCGGCTTCGTGAGCACACCCATCTTCGACGTGAGCGATACCGTCAGCATGGGAAGGCGGGAATGGAAAGAAGAAGCTCTGTCCGCCTGGGAACGCTTTGCCATATCCCCTGAAGGTTGTGCCCAGGTCATCCTCAAGGGGGTGGAGAAGAACAAGCCCATCATCACGGTCACGGTCATGGCAAAAGTCATGTGGTGGCTGACGCGTATCAGCCCCACTTTCATCATGAACTACGCCAGGAAGGACTTCAACAAGTGGCGTGACAAAGCTCGCCAAACGGAATAGGGGGTTCGAGGGTCGGAGTGGCGGCCACGGCACGGGGCGCCAGATGCCCGGTCAGCCCGAGCGGGGGATTGCTCCCCCGAGGGCATCCCTTCAGTGCCTCCGGCGTTCGGATCTTGTGCGAGTCCTAGGCCTCCTCTCCGTATAGATTCTTCGCGCATTCCGGGCAGATGCCGTGACTGAATTCCGCTTCTGAACGATCTCTTATGTAAGACTCGATTTGATTCCAGTATCCTTTGTCGTCGCGGATCTTCTTGCACGCAGCACAGATCGGAAGGATGCCCCTGAGCGTCTTGATCTCCTCCAGCGCTCTTCGCAATTCGTCGATGGTTTCTTCCTTCTTCTGCTCCGCCTTCCGCCGAACCTCGACTTCCTTGAGAAGTCGTTCATTCAATTCGGACAGGTCGACGGTCCGCTCCTTGACTTTCCTGTCCAGCTCATTGTGGGCTCGCTGAAGCCCTTCTCTTGCTCGTGTCCTCTCCAAGGTCACGCCGGACAGGACATAGATGGTGATGGACATCACGGCCAGGAACCACTGAAGCTCCATGAGCGATATGTTGAGCTCTTTTCCTGAAAAGGGCCCATGTCCCGTTGCGGTCACCAGGATGGACAGCGCGGAAAAGATCAGCACGCCTGAGAATGTAATGCTCTGGCCGAGCCGAAACACCGCCCAGATCAGAACAGGGGCGAGTGAAAACAGCGGAAGGTGCAAGAGTGCCACCCTGGGCAGAAGGTCCAGACAATAAGCGCTCGTTGTCAGCAGCACGGTTGTGAAGGCGAACAACTCCACCCTTCGGTTTCGCAATAAGGATCGCTTCTCTTCGGTAAACCACACCAGGATGGTTGGGGCGATCACCAATGCACCCACCCCATCACCGGTCCACCATGTCAGAAGGGTATAGTCGTACAGATCCCAGGAAATGAAGCCGGCGGCGCACAGGGTGGTAACCCCGAAGAGGGCACTCACTGCGGGGCCGACCAAGGCGCCATAGAGCACAAATCTCACGACGTTACTGGTGCGACCGAAGGGGTTCCACGTCCCGGTCGTTCGAGTGATCAGATAGGCTCCGCCGACGGCACTCAGAACGTCTCCCACGCCGTTCGCCGTGCCGGTGAAGAGACATCGGATCATATTCGAGAAGGAACTGAAATCGATGTAGGCCCAGGTGTTCCCAAGGAAGGCGCCCAGGAAAATGCCGGGCCAGATGGAATAACCCCGAAGGAGAACGGCTGCGAGAAAGATGCCGGATGGGATCCAGACGGGGGTGACGTTGCCGGGTGGAATCGCAAGGGTCTGTCCCAGCCTGGCTGTGGAATAATAGACGGCAGCCAGAAGGACGATTTCAATCAGGCGCGGAAGAAGGGACCGGGATGCCGGAATATATGGCGAGGATTCTCTCACGCGGGCACACCTGTTCGAACGGGGGTTGTGCCGACGACGTTGACGACGAACGAATCATATCATGGTACCACAGTCCGGACCCACGTGCACGGCAGGAGGGGGCGGAACGGTTCTTCTGAACTCTGCAAAATGTTAGAATACCGGTATGACTGCGTGGATGGCTCAGGACCGAAACCATTCTCCTTGATCTGTGTTTAATCTCCTCAGAACCCTAATCTTCCTAGAATCCCACTGCCAAAGGAGGTCCCCTGATGAGACGTTCGCGCATCCCGAGAACAGCTTCCTACGTGGTCCTGATCGGCATGGCCCTCTGCCTTGCCGGATGCCCCCCTCTGCCCACAAGAGAGGTGACCCTCCATACGGATGTGCACGGTGTTCCCCACATCTACGCCGAGACAGAAGAGGAGCTGATGTACGGCCTTGCCTACGCCATGGCCCGGGATCATCTGGAGACCATCGTTACCCTTTACCGGACGGCGAACGGCACCCGCGCGGCCATGGAAGGGCCTGGGAATGGATATGCCAACGTCGTGTCCGACTATCTTTCCCACCTGTTCCGGGTGCCCGAGTCTGCGCAGGCTGCGTACGCGACCATGAGCGAGCAGGAGCGATCCTGGTTCCGTGGATTTGCGGATGGGTTGAATGCCTACATCAAAGAACACAATCAGAATCACACGCCGAAGGTGGAGACATTCGTGCCGGAGGATGTGCTCGCCTGGGGCCTGTATGGCCAGTTCAGCAGGCAGCTCACCCATGCGAGGAAGGATCTCGAAAAGGATTTTGGGACCCAGTACATGGCATCCCTTCTGCCGGAGTCGGATGCGAAGGCTTCCAACCAATGGGTCGTCGCGCCGTCCAAGACCGGGGGGCCGGCCATGCTGCTGGCTGACCCTCACCTGCCCTGGTGGGGGGGGACACAGTGGTACGAGGCCCATCTCAAGAAGACCGGGGGCGGGCTCAACGTGACCGGGGCGGCCGTGATCGGCACACCCATGATCGCCATGGGTCGGAACGAACACGTGGCCTGGTCCATGACATCAAACGGCATGCTCGATTTTGCCGACTGCTACAAAGAGAAGCTCGCAACGCCCTGGGATCTTACGGAGTACGTGTATGAGCTGCATCCGTCGGGCAGAAAGCCGATCGAGCAGGATACAATCACCCTCCAGGTCAAAGGATCCCTGCCCGTGGTGGTCCCTGCATACTACACCCATCACGGTCCTGTGGTGCCCTTGGACATCCAGGGCGAGCAGCCCGTGTTCACCTTGGACGGGGAGCACGTCTACAGCCTGGCCCTAAGCATCATCGATGGTACGGAAGAGGATTATCCGGGCGATCTTGTCGCATGGATGTTTCTCGCTATCTACCGTTTCAATACGGCAAAGACCGTGAGAGATGTGAAGCTGGCACTCGGGCTCCAGGACGGTGCGGGGTCCCATCCGCCTGAAGAGGCACTTCAACTGGTCAAGTGGAACATAGTGGTCGGAGACACGACAGGGGACATCTTCTACATCTACAACGGACGGATTCCCCGTCGTATGGAGCCTCATCCGGAGGATGTGAATTACTGGGACCGGCCGAGGGTGGGGTGGACCGGTGAGGATGAGTGGGAGAGGGATCTGCAAGGTCGCGCCGTGCACTGGGCCATTTCCGAGCTGCCCCAGGCCGGGAACCCGGAGAGCGGGATCCTGGTCAACTGCAACGTCTCGCCCTGGCACGTGGCTCCGGACAGCGGCATCAACCCCGAGGACTACCCCCCTTACGTTGCCATCGAGGGAGATACGGACCGGAACGTGCGGGCCCGGGGACTGCTCGAGCAGGACGACCAGATCACCGCGGCGGACATGAGGGAATACTCGAGAGATACGTACATGCTCCGGGCGGACAAGCTCGAGCGGTTGTTCTTCGACTTCTACGATATCGGCCTCTATCCGGATCTCGATACCGTGCACAACCTGCTCCGCACGGAGCCGAACGAGGCGAACCGGGACAACACCTCGGTCGCCCTGATCCACCTCTGGGTCAGCTTGATCGGGAGCGAGTATGGCGGACTTCCTGATGAGCCGGCTCTGCTGACGCCTGAGCAGAAGGACATGCTCATTGCCACCCTGAGGGAGGCGCGGGACGAACTCGAGGCGTGTCCTCTCGGACTCGCGCCCCGATGGGGAGAGGTCCATCAGATCCATCATGGAGAGATCTTCGAGGTGGGTGGGGGAACCCAGACGGTGCCTACCCTCTTCATGGTGGGTGGTCCTGCCGACGGGTGCGGGCCCATGGTGGGCGACAGCGGTTCTTCGTACATGCAGGTGTCCGTTCTCGAACCGGGTGCGGTCACGTCGCGCAGCGTCAGGCCCATCGGTTCGAGCGGAGATCCGGAAAGCCCGCACTACAACGATGAGACGGCTCGCTATGTTCAGGACGAACCGGAACTGAGCTACAAGGCAAATCCCTTTACCGACCGGGAGGTCACCGAAGAGTATCTCGAATCTACCGAGACCCTGGCCTGGTAGGGATTGTCCTCAGATCTTCGTCATCAAAGGAACCGCGCGCTGCACCCAGAGCGGAAGGTTGGCGAGCGCATCATCGCCGCCTTCCGTGAAGGTGTAGCCCAGGCCTACCTTGGGGAAGTCCTCCCCCGCGTCCAGTGCAGCCATCACCTCCTTGATGTTCTCGATCAGCTCATCAGCGAGCTCCTCGGGATAGGAGTCGAGGATGACCTGGAACAAGGGCGGCTCCATGTGTCCCATCAGATACCAGCCCCTCTGCAGCATTCCGCCAAGAAAGCTCTCGGGATCGTGATCCACGGTGAACACGATGGGGGTGAGATCCGTATCCCATACGGAGGCCTTCGGAAGGGCACCGATCTCCCGTTCGAAACGCTCCTTGAACTTCATCGCATCCCGAGCGATCTCCACTTTGCCCACTTCACCCAGGTAGTTGAGAATCGCCCATGCCGCCACGGCCGGCGAAGCGGCCCGGCTGCCGAGCAGGGACTGTGAGAAATAGGCCCCTTCGGCCCAGTCGTCAAAGAGCACGTAGTGGTGCTGCTGGTACTCCTCAGACCGCCAGCTCACGGTGGAGATGCCCTTGGGCGCGTGACCGTATTTGTGCAGGTCCGCGGAGATGGAACAGACGCCGGGGACCGTGAAATCGAACTCAGGCACCGAATGGCCGGCGAGCCGAACAAAGGGGGCCATGAAGCCCCCCAGACAAGCGTCTGCGTGCAGCCACAGGTTGTGTTTCAATGCGATCTCGCCCATTGCGGGAAGATCGTCATATCGGCCGTAGGGAAAGGAGGGTGCAGAGCCGACCAGGCCGATCGTCTGTTCGTCGATGAGATCGACCAATGCCTGCAGATCCACCCGGTAGTCTTCCCGGAGAGGCACCTTGACCCGCTCGAGCCCGAAATAATGGCACCCGCGGCCGAAGGCGGCATGGCCGGAATAGGGGACCAGGACCTTCGACCGGGTGGCGCCCGGTTTGTTCGTTTTGCCCCATTCGCGCATGGCGTGGAGCGCACAGTAGATGCTGTCGGTTCCGCCTGCGGTCAGGTTGGCCCGGCCCTCATCGCCTCCGCGGAAGATGTCGACCACGTAGCCGATCAAGTCGTCTTCGATCTTGCCGAGGCTTGGAATCACGGGCGAATAGACCGCGTTGTGGGCATAGAACTCGTTGAACGCATCCTTGCCGAGTTGCTGCGCCTCGAGGCGGCCTTTCATCGATATGGCGGAGAAACGGGCGGCACGTTCCACGAGCCCACCCGCGTTCAGGTCCTTGACTTCAGCCAGAACTTCGTCGCGCGGCCTGCCTTTCTTCGGAAATCCGGAAAGCATGTCCACCTCCGTCCGCTCGTCCGCATATTGCGCAAGGTCTTCGCTCTTACTTCGAAGTTTCGTGCAACATCCGGGCTTGTTCAACTCGAGGTCCACGTGTCCTTTGCGAACGGACAGTATAGACACAACCAGGGAGGAATTGAAATGTCTGTGCTCGTTATGCAGCCTCGGTGGGAGGCCTTTCAGATCTCTGTGCGGGAACGGTCGAAGCCGCGTCGCCCGGAAGGTATTTTTCCAGGATGTCATTGAGGGCCAGAGCCGTGACCGGCTTGCTGATGTAGTCGTCCATGCCCGCGTCCAGGCATTTCTCCCGGTCCCCCTTCATCGCGTGGGCGGTCATGGCAATCACCGGGATATCGTGCTTGCGAACACTGGATGCGGGATCCCGAATGATCCCCGTGGCTTCAAACCCGTCCATCTGCGGCATCTGCACGTCCATCAACACCAGGTCGTAGGGGATCTTCTCCAGGGCGTGCAGGGCCTCCCTGCCGTCGGCCACCGCGTCGGCCTGATACCCTAGTTTCTGGAGGATGCGAAGCGCCACCTTCTGGTTCACCACGTTGTCTTCGGCCACCAGGATGCGAACCCGCCTCTTCTTCGCCTCTTCAAGGCCGTAACGGGTAATGATCGGCATGGAGCATTCTCTGGAGGGAGCGGAAGGAATTCCGAGTACCGTGATGAGACAGTCGTAAAGGTGGGATTTCTTGACCGGCTTGTTGAGATAGGCCGCGAAGCCGATCGCCTTCAATCGAGATGCGTCCCCGCGCCTGCCCGCAGAGGTCAACATGACCAGGCGGGTAGGATTCAGATCCGGGTCTTCCTTGATCTTCATGCCCAGGGTTGCAACGTCCATCCGCGGCATCTGCATATCCACCAGGGCAATCCGAAACGGGTCGCCCTCTGCAGCGGCCTTGCGAAGCCAGCTCAGTGCCTGGTCCCCGCCCTCGGCTTCCTCGGAGCGGCAATGCCATGAACGCAGCAGTTCCCGCAACACGAGCCGGTTGGTCGCATGGTCGTCCACGATCAAGATCCGCTGTCCTCGGATATCCTCCGGAATGATGGTCTCGGTTTGCGCGTCCTCCATCTGCTTGCCGAGTACAACGGTGAACCAGAACGTGGATCCCTCGCTTTCTTTGCTTTCAACCCCTACCCGGCCGCCCATCAGCTCTGCAAGCTGCTTGGAAATCGCCAACCCCAGGCCCGTACCTCCGTACTTTCGGGTGATCGATGCGTCCGCCTGGGAGAAGGACTTGAACAGAAAGCTCTCCTGTCCTTCCGGGATGCCGATTCCCGTGTCGGTCACCGAGAACCTCAACGTTACGTCTCTCTCGGTCTCGTGCTCCCGGGTCACGCGGATGAACACCTCGCCCCGTTCGGTGAACTTGATCGCATTTCCGGTCAGGTTGATCAGGATCTGTCTCAGCCTGCCCGGGTCGCCACACACGAGAGAGGGTACGTCCGGGTAGACCAGGCAGGACAGTTCCAGCCTCTTGTCGTGAGCACGGGCGGCCAGCATGTCGGCAACGTCTTCCACGGTAGTCCGAAGATCGAAATCCAGGATTTCGAGGTCCATGTGTCCCGCCTCGATCTTGGAGTAATCGAGCACGTCGTTGATGACCGACAGCAGCGAGTCGGCGCAGGCGCGGATGGTCTGAGCGTATTCATGCTGCTCTTCCGTAAGGTCGCTCTCGACGAGCAGACCGGTCATGCCGATCACCCCGTTCATGGGTGTGCGAATCTCATGGCTCATATTGGCCAGGAAGTCGCTCTTCGCCTTGTTGGCGACCTCCGCTTCCTTTGCCATCCGGCTGGCGTGTTCGATGGCCCGTTCCAGTTGACGATTCGCTTCTTCCGTATCCTCTTTGGCCCTGCGGATCGAATCCTCGGCCCGCTTCCGTTCCGTGATGTCCCGAAAAGACCAGACGCGGCCGCGCAGGTTGCCTTCGCGTGAAAGGGGACTCGAGAACCGCTCGACGACGCGGCCATCCTTGCACTGAATCGTGTCGGTCGCCCCGGACACGCTCTGGTGCAAATCCATCGCGCTCGACGAGAAGACCTCAGGATCTTTCACCTGATCCAGGACAACCCCGTAGAGCTTCAGATCGTCCCCGGAGTCCACGATGTCCTGGGGGATGCGCCAGATCTCGTTGAAGCGGGAATTCGTGTGGACCGGCATGCCGTCTTCGTCGGCAACGAAGATTCCATCTGCCGTGGATTCCAGGATGGTCCTGAGGAGTGCTTCCCTCTCCGCGAGTTCCTCTGCCGCCGTGGCAATCTGTTTCAAGTATTTCGACTCTGCTTCGAGCTTCGCCTTCTGTTTCTGGGTTCTGACCAGGGAGCCCCATCCTCCCGCGACCATCAACACGATGCATGCCGTGATGATCGCGCTGTTTCTGGCCTGCTTGTGGATCGACCCTACGATTTCCGCGTAATTCTTGCAGACGGCGATGGACCATCGCCCTTGTCCTACCGGAACAGGTGCAAAGCCCACAAGCCTCTTCTCCAGCTCAGGCCCCTTGTCGGTCTCGCGGGTGAACGTGTATTCCCCGATGCCTTCCTCCCCCCTGGACATCTTCCCCAGAATCGCCTGCAGTCCCGTCCCATCCTGCCGAGGAAACGACAGGCCCTTGCTGTCCGTCATCCATGCACGGACTCCCTTTCCGCTAAGGAGCGGGTTGATCAGACGTTCGCGGACCGTCTCCGCTCTAACGATCGACCGGGCAATGCCCGCAAACTCACCCCGGTGGAAGATGGGTTCGAGGAGAGAGATGGCGGGCGTGCCCGAGCCGGGAAGAAACACTTCGCCCACTCGGGGTTCATGGTTTGTCAGGACATACGCGACATCCGGTTCCGCAGACAGATCCTCCCCGATCGTCTCGGCCAGGAAGGGAGCCCGGTCCAAGACAGTGCCCCGGGCATCGATCAGGATCAGTTCGTCGATGCTTCCCCTGTGCACCCGATGGAACTCGCGACACGAAGGCTGCCCCACGGGCCGGTCTCCAAGCGGGGAGGGCTCGTGCACTTCGGCCTGGACCTCAGGGTTTCCGGCAAAAAGACGAAGGCTCCGCGAACGCTCTTCGAGGAACTGTTGAATGCTGGAGGAGGCGGCCCTGGCTGTGCGTAACATCTGGTCATGGGCCTGCGCACTGACTATGTCGATGTATCCCTTTTCCGCCAGGTAGGCCAGGTAGGACACGGTGAGCATGATGGCCAGAGTGGTCATGACGGATAAGGCTACCCTCGTGGATCGGTTCTTGATCTCCATGGAGGTCCTTCCCGTATCATGATTGACCGGTCTGCCGTTTTGAGAGGTAGATCGGAAAAGCCCCATGAATTTGTTAGAAATATTATGCGGCCCTTGAAAAATGACACCAGACGGGTAGGCTGGGGAGCCAATGCCGCGCTTGCGCCGTGCCGGGGCAGGGCAAGCAGGAAAGGGAGGATCGTGATGAAAAGGACTCTGTGGATTGTGATCGTCGCACTTCTGTTGGTGCCCGTGGTGCTTTATGTAGCCGCACCCGAGATGATCGTCGGCCTCTTGATCGACCTGGACAGGCGTTCCGCCGGGCTCTCAAAGAGCTCGGTCGTGGTGGGCGACCACACGGTCGTCTACGTGGAAGGCGGGGAGGGAGAGAACGTCCTGCTCGTTCACGGATTCGCTGCAAACAAGGACAACTGGAATCGCCTTGCCAAGTACCTCACGCCCTCCTATCGCGTGGTGGTCGTCGATCTCCCCGGGTTCGGGGAAAGCACGAAGCGCGAGGAGGCTTCCTACACGATTGCCGCCCAGGTGGAGAGACTGAATCAGATTGTCGAAGCCCTCGAACTGCGTTCGTTTCATGTGGCGGGCAACTCGATGGGCGGGAGCATCGCCGGCGAATACACGGTCCGTTTTCCGGACAAGGTTCTGAGCCTCGGGCTGTTCAACTCGGCTGGGATTCTTGAGTGTCCGGAGAAGAGTGAAATGACGATGCTCATCGAGAAAGGGGAGAACCCTCTTCTGATCGAGACGCCCGAGGATTTTGATGCCATGCTGGAGTTCACCTTTGTGAAGCCTCCCTGGCTTCCGGGGATCTTCAAGAAGATGGCTGCCAGGGAATGGGTTGAGAGCCGAGCTTTCAATGAGAGGATCATGAGCCAACTCTTTGCCGAGGCTTCCTCCCTCGAGCCGGATCTTTCGAGCATTCAGGCCAGGACGCTCATCCTATGGGGAGACACCGACCGCCTGCTCCACGTTTCCTGCACAGAGGTCCTGGAGAAAGGCCTGCCGGACTCCACGACGGTGATCATGAAGGACTGCGGGCACGTTCCGATGATGGAACGGCCGGAAGAGACGGCCCAGCACTATTTGAAGTTCCTTCGAGCCGGATCCTAGAAGCGATCCTTGTCAAAAGAGTCCACTGTACATGGCGCCGTCGATCAGTATGGTCTCTCCGTTGATATAGGCGGCACGCTCCGACGCGAGGAAGGCTACGAGGGCCCCGAATTCCTCCGGCACTCCCGTGCGACGTGCAGGAATCTGGGCTGCCATCTGCTCCACGGCCTGGTCAAAAGAGATGCCCTCGCTCGCCACGCGGGCGTCGAGCAGCTGTTTCACCCTTTCGGTCATGATATAGCCGGGCGCGACCGTGTTGGCCGTGATGTTGAAGGGAGCCAGGTCCCTTGCCAGGCTCTTGATCAGGGCTACCACGCCGACACGCGAGATGTTGGAAAGAGCCAGGTAAGGGATCGGTTGCTTCACCGTGATCGAAGTGGATGCGATGATCCTGCCCCACTGCTTATCCTTCATCTGTGGCAGAAAAGCATAAGCGAGATGAATGGTGCTCATCAGATTCAGCTCGATAGCCTGCTCATAGTCCTCGGGCTTCAGGTCGAGGACGCCCCCGGGAGGGGGGCCGCCCGCATTTGCGAACAAGACGTCCGCTCCTCCGAATTTCTCCAGAACCTTGTCCTTGAGCCCTGTAATGCTCTGCGGGTCGGTCACATCGCAGACCTCCGCCAGGACATCCGCCCCGTAGGTCTTCTTCAGGTGATCGCCCGTTGAGCCGATCCGGTCCGCATCCCTTGAGCAGATGGCAAGCCTCGCCCCCTCCTGCGCGAGTGCCTCGGCAACAGCCCTTCCAAGGCCCTGGCTGGATGCGGTTACCACCGCCACCTTGCCCTTCAGTCCCAGATCCATGGAGATTCTCCTCTCTTCGGTTCAGCTGTTGGTCAATACCTGACCCCTGAGATAGGGGATCGTCTGGGGTCCTTCAGGGAGTACGGCAACGGGCGTATCGGGGCCCGCCTGCCGCAACTCCTCTGCGACGAAGCGGTTCAGATTATCGATCGGTTCCATGTGGGCGCGCTCCACGTCCCGCGGGGGAAGATCGCTAAAAAGCGCCACCCGCGCCTTCACGAGGATGGAGGCCAGTTTCTGGGCCTCCCATTGGTCGTTCTTCCTGTATCCGGGTGCGGAAATCGTATCGAGCAGTTGCCGAGGTGAGGTTGCTTCGTAGAGGAGAGGTGCGAAATTCCCGTGAGGAGGAAACCCGTCTTCGCATCGAGCCGCCATGACGATGAGGCCCGCCGGTCCTGTGATCTGTGCGGCGGCGGACATGCCCTTTACGGACTGGTAAAGATTCTGGTCGAGCGGGTATCCTCCGTTCGTGGTGATCACCAGAGGAAACGGCTCCTCGCACGGCGCCATCGCCGCCCGTCCGACGAAGGAACAACCTTCCTCGTGAGCCTCAAGAACCTCGCCGCAGAAGAAGCGGGTGATCTCGTGCCGGTTGTTCAGCGAGACGTTGATGCAGAAGTCCACCGGGAGAATGGAGCCCGCGGCTCGGATCTGGTCCTGGGTCGGATTTCCTTCCAGCCTGCCCCAGGTGCTGCGGCTGTCCCCGATGACCGATGCGCGGTGATAGGTCAGAATGGAATCGATATCGGCCAGAGCCGGAAAGACCCCCTTGTATCCCCCGGAATAGCCGGCAAAGAAGTGGGGCTCGATAAACCCGAGTACGATCCTCTTGTCCGCCTCCACGTAGTGCCTGTTCAGATAGAGGGTTTGCCCATCCTCCAGATTCCCCACCGGATCCATCGTCTCAAGATCGTAGGCATCGTGGTTTTCGATTTCGAGGCTGTCCACGATCGACGGGCCCAACATGCGAACCAATTCTTCACGGGTGTTTGGCCGATGGGTTCCGGTTCCGTTGATCACGACGAATCGCTCCAACGGGACGTGGGACAACTCCTCCAGAACGCATGGCAGGACTCGATCCGAAGGGAAAGGCCGTGTGATGTCCGGTATGACGAGGGCCACTCGATCCTCTGGCCTGACAATCTCCCTCAACGGGCGTGTGCCCATGGGGCTCCTTACCGCCTCCAGAAGAGCTGCCTTCTCATCGGCGATCCCGGGAATGAATCGTGGGGTGAGAACCGTTACGTTGGACGAGGGGATTTCTATGGTCAGGTTGCCGCGGCCGTATGGGAGTCGTTGTTTCATCGTCTCATCACTGAGGAATTGCGGTATTGGGGTCAGGCCGTAACTATCAACCTTACAGCCATCATCTTGCTGCCTGCCCAACTGGCCCTGCAAGGTTGATCGTTACGGCCTGACCCCAGGATTCTCGCGTATGGGATCGAATTTCGCAAGACGATCGACCCAATTCCCCTTCTCCTTTCCAATCTGATATAATAGAAATTTTGGGCGCAACAGGGCGGCTCTGCCGGAGGCGAAACAGGGGTTGTCCTCGCTCCGGTCGTGTTATATTAATAAGGATTCACCCGACGCCGACGGTTCGGGCGTTCGCTACGATATCGGGAGATTCGCATGATGATTCGGCGCTTGGAAGCAAGAACGCAGCAGGTCCTGCGGGCCGTCATGCGGGACTACATCCTTCGGGCCCAGCCCGTGGGCTCCGGAAAGATCACGAAGAAATACCGCCTGGATATGAGCCCGGCCACGGTGAGAAACATCATGGCGGGCCTGGAGGATCTCGGGTTGCTGGAGCAGCCGCACTCTTCTTCCGGCAGGGTCCCCACGGACAGCGGGTTCCGATACTACGTGGATGCCCTGTTGGAGCCGAAACCGCTCCACCGGGATGAGAAGGAGTTCATCCTGAACCGGGTCCAGGACGCCCCTCACGACGTGGACGTAATCATGCAGGAGACCTCCCGGGCCCTTTCCTACATCTCTCATTATACGAGCCTGGTCTCCTCGCCCAGGCTGTCCCAGACCGTGTTCGAAAGACTCGACCTGATGAGGCTGGACCGCAGCCGTATCCTCATGGTCCTCGTTTCCCCCACCGGGGTGGTCTACAACCGGATCATCGGTGACGTTCGAGGTCTTTCCCAGAAGGATCTGGATCATGCCGCGGAGTACTTGAATCGCCACATAAAGGGGCTGCCCCTTGCAGAGGCGAAAGAGAAGATCGTGGAGCAGATGGAGGCGGAAAAGGATCAATACGATCGGATCCTGTCCCGGGTCTGGAATTCGAGCCGCCGGGTTCTGGAGGCGGAGCAGGCGGACGTGTACATAGACGGGCAGAGCAACATTCTGGACTATCCGGAGTTTTCCGAAGACCTCCACAAGATGAAGTCTCTCCTCCGCGCCTTTGAAGAGAAGGAAATCATGCTTCAGCTTCTCGACATGGCCCTGGAGGGGATGGGCATTCAGGTCTATATAGGAGGAGAAAACCAGGTGGAGGAGATGGCGGACTGCAGCCTGATTGCCACTACGTATCATCAGCGGGGGGTGCCCTTGGGGACCCTGGGCCTGATCGGTCCCAAGAGGATGGACTACTCCCGGATGATACCGATCGTGGATTTCACGGCAAAGGTCGTGGGGGCAAAGCTGGAGGAGATGGAGGGACAATTGACGGGCTCCTGAGAGTGAGGGTCCGTCCGGCAGACAGGGAGGAAGTGCAAGGTGGCGAAGGTCACTGACGGAAGCCGCGAAGAAGACGGCAAGACAAAGAAAGAGGAAGCACCTGTTCCGGAGGAGAAGGCATCCGAACAGGAGAAGACCGAACAGGAGCAGCACGAACCGGTGGTAGCTGAGGCGTCGTCCGGGAACCAGGAGCAGGCGGGCGAGCAGAGCGTGCCTGGAGAGGAAGAGAAGCAGGAAGAGGCACAGGCGGCAGAAGCCGTGGAAGGGGATTCCGGCCCGGAGGAGCCGTCGCCGGAAGAGCGGGTGGAGCAACTGATCCAGGAGAACGAAGAATTGCAGGACAAGTTCGTTCGTTTGATGGCGGACTTTGACAACTACCGGAAACGGGCAAGCAAAGAGAAGGCGGATGTTGTCCAGTTCGGGAACGAGGGGCTCCTGAAGGACATCCTTCCGATCATCGATAACATCGAGAGGCTGCTTACCTACAGTTACGGTGAAGGAACGTGGAAGAGCTTTCAGGAAGGGATCGAGCTTCTCCTGACCGAAACGGGAAAGACCCTCTCAAAATACGGCGTGGAGCCGATCGAGGCGCTGGGCAAAGAGTTTGATCCGAACCTCCACCAGGCGATGCAGAGGTCTGAGACGGACGAGGTGGACGCGAACACCGTGGTGGAGGTCTATCAGAAGGGCTACACGTATCGCGGCAGGCTTCTGAGGCCTTCTCTCGTGGTCGTTTCGGTCTCTCCACAAGAGAAGGAAGAGACCGCACAGGAAGAGGTTGCTCAGGATCCCGTTGACCCACCGGAAGAGTCAGTGGGCGAGAGCGAAGACGAAGAACCACCGATCAACTGACAGGGCGGATGGCTCGCCCCTTGGCGACTATGGCTGAGCAGAATCAAAAAGACTATTACGAGATCCTCGGCGTGTCCTGCGACGCGGATCCTGAAATCCTGAAGAAGGCCTACCGCAAGCTGGCCAAGAAGTACCACCCGGACCGGCAGCCCGAGGACGCGCGGGCCGAGGAGAGCTTCAAAGAGCTCCAGGAGGCCTACTATGTCCTGAAGGATCCGATCAAGAGGGGTCGGTACGACGCAGATTTCCTGGGGAAGAGCCGAGGGGGAAAAGGGGGGAGCCGTCCCGCCGGTTCGAACGACGGGGGAAAGGGCGCGGGCGTCTCGGAGGTTGTAGAGGACATCTTCGAGTTTCTCAAGAGCCGCATGGAGGATCGGGGAAAGCGGGGAGAAGATCTCCGTTACATGGTGTCACTGAGCTTCGAGGAGGCAGCGCTCGGGATCGAAAAGGTGATCCGGATTCCGAAACGGAAAAACTGCCCCTCCTGTGCCGGCCGGGGCTGGAAGACCCCGGGAGGGTCGCGGGCGTGCAAGGTCTGCCGAGGTGAGGGTGAGATCACGGCAACGAAGCGGGGCAAGAAGCAGGTCTTGGAATGCCCGGGCTGCGGAGGCAAGGGGATCCTAGAGAAACAGGAATGCGCCAAGTGCAAGGGGAAGGGCAAGGTGCCCTACCGGGTGCAGCGGAAGATCACCGTGCCGGCCGGCGTGGACAACGGCTCCCGCCTCAAGGTGCGGGGGGAAGGCGGCGCAGGGGAGAGGGGGGGCGAGAACGGAGATCTCTATATCGTCATCCAGGTCAAGGACCATCCGGTCTTCACCCGTCGTAACCTGGATGTGTGCTGCGATGTCTCGGTCCACTTCACCCAGGCCGTTCTCGGGGCCAAGATCAAAGTCCCTACACTGGAGGGCCTGAAGCCGCTCAAGATCCCTGCAGGAACGCAACCCGGGGCCGTCTTCACCCTGAAAGGCTGCGGGATTCCGGGGCTCGACGGGACCCGTAGAGGGGATCAGCAAATCTGCGTGCGGGTCGAGGTTCCCCGCCGCGTCTCCAAGAAGGAAAAGGAACTGTTGAAGGCCTGGCAGGGAATGCAGCAGGGCCTTACGTGAGTGAACGTACCCCCTCTCCCGGAGGATCCATGGACCGGAAGGCGATTGTTCTGTCTGTCCTCTGTCTGATTGCATTGGCGTCGGCGCACCTCGGGGGCTGCCGGGGGGCCAAGGTCGTGCGGCCGCCGCCCTCTCTCGATGGAATGCAGGCCTGCCTCCAGCCGACTGCGGCCTCTCAGGATCCGCAGGAGAAGCAACGCTGTGTATACCTGCTCGAGCAGTTTCTGAAAGCGGAGCCGGACCACCCTTCTGCGGACGAGACCTCCTTTCGGCTCGGTCAGTTGTATCTCGAGACAGGGGATTTTTCTGCAGCCTACCACCTGTTCCACAGCTTTCCCGAACAGTACCCAAAGGCCCGCAGACAGGCCGAGGCGCGGCTGTACCTCGGGGTGGCATTGTATTTTCTCGATAACACGACCGATTCACTCGACGTTCTGCATGCCCTCGCCGGCGACCCGAAGGCCGCCTCCTGGAGCCAGGAGATCTTCCGGTACATCGCCGAGAATTACGTGAAGCTCGAAAACCTGCCGTCGGCTCTGACCTGGTACGCCCGCTGCCTGGAATCGGCCACAGAAGAGGCAGGGCAGGAACGGCTGCAGAACCGGGTCCTCGAAGTCATGTCCCTGGGCTGGGAGCCCGAGGCCCTTCATGCTGCTACCGAACTGTTCCAGGAGGGCTTCTTCTCCGAGGCGATCCACCTGGGCGTGGTGGCGACCTGTGTGCAGAGGGGACAGCTCAGGCTCGCCGAGGACCATCTCATGCGGATGTCGCTCAAGCATCCGGAAGACGTTTTCACTCATCACATATCCGCGCTCCTCGACAGGATGGCCGAACAAGGGCAACCCAGGGTCTGTACGATCGGCTGCCTGCTTCCTTTGACGGGCAAGTACGCAAGGTTCGGCGAAAGCGTACTGGACGCCATGCTGCTCGGGGCGAGAGCCTTTCGAAGCGCTGAGGCACAGGGCTCTTCCATACGTCTCCTGGTCCGGGATACGCAGGGGGAACCGAAGGTAGCGGTGGAGCGCGTAAGGGAGTTGGCCGAGGATCCGAACGTGATGGGAATCGTCGGCCCCCTTCGGGCCGCCGTGGCCTTTGCCTGCGCGGAAGAGGCGCAATCGCTCGGTATCCCGATGATCACCCTGACCCAGCGGGAAGAAGTGGCCGCCGTGGGTGACTACATCTTCCAGAACGGACTGACGATTCGACAGCAGGTCGACACGCTTGTGGATTTCGTGATGGAGGAGATGGCGTTCTCGAGTTTCGCCGTGCTGTACCCGAAGGACGCTTACGGAACCCTGAGCCGGGACCTGCTAGAGAGCAAGCTGCTCGAGATGGGCGGGGAGCTCGTATCCGCGGTTGCGTACGATGACAGGGAAACGGACTTCCAGGATGAGATCCGTCAGCTGGTCGGCCCGGAGTTCCTCCTCGAGGTGGAGAAGCGGGAAAAGGAGAGGGAGCAGAAGAGGCTGCTCGAAGAAGGATTGGACGTCGACCTCGAAGAGCAGGTCCTGGAGGATGCTCCGACAGGAATCGAGGCCGGTTTCGGGATGGATGAGGAAGAGCTGGAGGAAGAGCCCGTCCTGCCCCCGTTCCAGGTGCTCTTTATCCCGGACCATTTTCGAAAGGTAGCGCTCATCGCTCCGCACTTGGCCCTATACGATGTGAACGAGATCACCCTGCTAGGAACAAACGCGTGGAACTCGACCCAGCTGGTCGAGTTGGCCGGGGAATACGTGCGGGACGCCATCTTCGCCGACGGCTTCTTTGCGGAGAGCAACATGCCCTACGTTCGGGAGTTCGTAGAGGACTATCTGCGAGCCTTTCAGACCGTGCCGAGGGTCCTGGAAGCACAGGGATATGACAGCCTGCTCATGCTGGAGGATTCCTTTTCCCAGGCCCCGGTAAAGACACGGGACCAGGTTCGAGATGCCCTGGCAACCATGGAGGGCTACCCCGGCCTGAGCGGATACACCAGCTTCAACGAGGACGGGTCCGCGAAGAAACGACTTTATATCCTTTCGATAATCGGTAATCATATCCAGCAAATCTACTAAGCAGCCGCACTCCACCATCCTGTTTTATTCTCTATCCTTAGGCTGGGCCCGCGGATCCCTCCTCCCGGACCCCCGCCCCCCGGCACAGGATCCCTGTTTCTCAGGAAAACCCCTTAAGATTCACCTGAAAACGTCCGAAAAAAGGTTGGGTGCCAGAAATAGAGAAAACCCCCCACCTACTCTAACAGGGCTGCAAATCTATGGAATTCGAAGAAGTCTGTGACACGACCGAGCTGCCTGAAGAGCTTCCGATCCTGCCCGTGCGGGATGCGGTAATATTCCCCTACATGACGATCCCCCTGCAGATCGCCCGGGAGGTATCGATGCAGGCCCTCGAGAGGGCCTTGAAAGAGCATCGCATGCTCCTGCTCCTGGCCCAGAAGAATGCGGGCCACGAAGACCCGGGGCCGGAAGATCTGTACGCGGTCGGAACGGTCTGCATGATCGTCAGAATGCTCAAGGAGGACGACGGCCGGGTGAAGGTCCTGGTCCAGGGGCTTGTCAAGGCCAGGGTCCGGGAGTTCCTGTTCCAGGAGCCGTACATGTTCTCCAAGATCGATCCGATTCAGG
>JANQFG010000118.1 GCA_028277985.1 bacterium
CTCCACGCAGAACGGCTGCTCGACGTCTGTCAGGAAGGGGACCGAAGGCTTTACAGCGACCCGGACTCGGTGGTGGACACCCTCAGCGGGATCCAGAAGCGGGTGGAAGAAGCGGGTCACATCGACGAGGCCTTTTCCAAACCGGCGGAGTTGCTGGAAACGGCCCGGCACTACGTGGAGGACGCCGCCCAACTTCTCCAGCGGCACGCATCCAATGTCGAAGGGGATCCCGAGCGTCTCGAACAGATCGAGGAGAGGCTGGGCCTTGTTCACCGGCTGAAGCGGAAATACCATCGCTCCGTGGAGGAGCTCATCTCCCTGGAGCAGGAGCTGGCCGGACGAATCGAGAAGATGGGCAGCTTCGAGGAGGACTGCCGAGGACTCGAGAAAAAGATCGAAGGGGAGGAGACAGAGCTCCTCGAGACGGCAGGATCACTCTCCGAGGCAAGGAAGAAGGTGGCTCGAAAACTGGGCAAAGCCGTTGAAAAGGAGCTGCAGGCGGTCGGGATGAAGGGCACGGGCTTCCAGGCAGAGGTCCGGCCGATCCAGTCGGACCCATCCGGCAAGGCCTCTCAGGGGATGCAGCTCGGGGATCACTGGATCGACGCGTCCGGGATGGACCGGATCGAATTTCTCATCCGGCCGAACCCTGGCCAGCCCTTCCTGCCCCTCCAGAAGATCGCCTCCGGAGGCGAGCTTTCCAGGATCATGCTGGCCATCAGGAACGTGCTGCGAGGGTCGGACGGCTTACCCACCCTGGTCTTCGATGAAGTGGATGCGGGTGTCGGCGGGGCCGAGGCGGAATCGGTCGGTTCCCGGCTGAAGCGGCTCAGCGAGGACTTCCAGATCCTCTGCATCACCCATCTTCCACAGATTGCAGTCTTTGGGGACACCCATCTCAAGGTCTCCAAGGAGGTCCAGGAGGGGGGCACGCGCTTCCGGATCGACACGGTGAAGAAGGCGGACCGGGAGAAGGAAATCGCCAGAATGCTGGGCGGCATCAAAATTACGAAGAAAACCCTTGAACATGCCAGGGAGATGCTTCAGGAGAAGGCACAGTAGGGAGCTCTGATGATTCGAAAAGCGCGCATGACCGAAGTCCCCCAGATCTACAAGGCACTTGAAATCTCGGCCCGGAACGGCGAGCTCCTGCCCCGTTCCCTGGGCGAGCTGTACGACTCGATCCGGGATTTTCAGGTCTACCTGGACGGACAGGGGCGGCTGCTCGGCTGCTGCGCCCTTCACCCGACCTGGGAGGACCTGGGCGAGATTCGTTCCCTGGTGGTGAGCGAGGAGGCCCGCAAGCAGGGGATCGGCAGAAGCCTGGTTAACCGCTGCCTGGAAGAGGCGATGGAACTGGGCATGCAGCGCATTTTCGTACTTACATTCAACTCCCCATTCTTTGAAAGGCTCAGGTTCGAGCCCATCTCCAAGTCCCTGCTCCCCCACAAGATATGGGCCGAGTGCATCCGGTGTATCCATTTCCCGGATTGCCAGGAAGAGGCCCTCATGCTGGAGCTTCCGAAAAACTCTTAAGAATAACGTTCAAGGTTTCAAGCCAATCGGCCGAATGATAACGTAAATGGCCGAATTGCAAGGAAAAGGGAGGGCGATCTTCCCTTTGGATCGTATATGTGATAGAATTATTTATGTGTAATAGAACCAAAACGAAAAGGTCCTGATCCGGTTCGACTCTCCTCGTTGCCACACCGAGGGGGAGGAACAAAGTGGCTATACAGAAAAGATACAGAATATCCCTGTCCACCCCCGGAGCAGAGGGTGAGAAGAGGGTGGAGATCGGCTTCCATCATCTCTGCCTCCTGATCATCACGGCTGTGCTCCTGTCGGCCGCGATCCTGTGGGGATCCTGGATCGCCCTGAACTCGGTGCAGAACGAGACGAGCTATCGGGCCGAAATCGAGCAGCTCCAGGAAAAAAACCAGGCGCAGGCCTTTCACATCCAGCAGTTCTCCGAGAGGCTCGGGCATCTGAACGGACAGATGGAGCGGTTGCAGAACTTCTACGCGAAGCTCAAGATCCTTGCCAATCTCGATCTGCAGGAACCGCAGGATCCTGCCATAGCCGCCGGAGGCCCCCAGCCCGACGCGCGGGAGATCAACACGTACCTCGAGGAGAGCCTGAGAAGGCAGATCCAGAGGGTACACTGGGAGATGGAAGAGCTGCAGATGCTGGCGGAAATCCAGGAGAAGAACGCGTACAAGGTCGAGAGATTCTTCGATTCCCAGCGTTCCCTGCTTGCTTCCACCCCTACGATCTGGCCTGTCCGGGGCTGGATCACCTCCTCTTTCGGAAAGCGCACATCGCCCTTCACGGGCAGGGTCCAGATGCACCAGGGGCTCGACATCGCTGCGCGGCCCGGGACTCCGGTCAAGGCAACGGCTGAAGGGGTCGTGATCTACAGCGGCTGGAAGTCGGATTTCGGAAAGCTCGTCACCATCGACCACGGATACGGCTACCGGACCCGCTACGGACACCTGTCCAAGATCTATGTGAAGAACGGACAGCGGGTCAAACGGGGCGACACCGTCGGTGCCGTGGGAAGCACGGGCAGGAGCACCGGGCCCCATCTGCACTATGAAGTGAAGGTCCGTGGGCTTCCGGTCAATCCGAAAACCTACCTGCTCGACTAGCGGGATCGCTCAGGACATTCCCCACATTCCAGATGATTCTGTCCCTGCGGCGTTGGCCCTGGGTTCCTTTTTTCGATTCAATTGGGCGACGTCTCCCCCCCATTTCTACTCTGCCTCGTGGCGCACGATGGCTTCTGCTGAGTCATTATGCGGGCAAAGTCGCCCTGCGTGAATCGAAAAAAGGAACCCAGGGCCAACGCCGTGGCCGATGACTCCACCCAGAAAATTCGGGGATAGTATCGCTCCGATCCGCTAGACTCTTCGCCACCGATACCACCCCCCATCCCCACGACAGAGAGCCTCGCGACAAGTGGGCCTGTCGCAGGGGATCGAGTTCCACGGACGGACATGGGGCTGCTGCGTGCTGTCATGGGTTCCCTCCTCGATTTGCGCCGGGCGACTTTGTAGACACGAGGGGGCGACGGAGCCCAAGCGAATCGAGGAGGGAACCCATGACAGCACGCAATGGCCAGAATCTGCAGGAAAGCGGAAACGTTCTACGGTCAGCACACTTGACGCGAGGCCGGCGGAGGCATAACTTTCATCATATGAAATAGCGGCATGAAAGGGAGAAGGAACAAATGTTTGCCCAGACCCTGCAGAAGATATTCGGAAGCAAATACGAAAGGGACCTGAAAAAGGTCCGCCCCCTGGTGGACACGGTCAACGAGCTCGAGCCGGAGATGCGCTCCCTCACGGATGCGCAACTCCGTGCCAAGACAGACGAATTCCGTAGCCGGCTCTCCGAGGAAATCACCCTGGACGACGTGCTGCCGGAGGCCTTCGCCGCCGTCCGGGAAGCCTCCTGCCGAACGCTCGGGATGCGCCATTTCGATGTCCAGGTGGTAGGCGGAATCGCCCTGCACCAGGGAAAGATCTCTGAAATGAAGACCGGAGAAGGAAAGACCCTGGCGGCCACCCTGTCCGCATACCTGAACGCCCTGGAGGGCAAGGGCGTGCACATCGTCACGGTCAACGACTATCTGGCCCGCCGTGACCGGGACTGGATGAGCCCGATCTTCGAGTTTCTCGGGCTCGAGGTGGGTGTGATTCAGCACGACATGGACAACGAAGAGCGCCGGGCGGCCTACGACTGCGACATCACCTACGGGACCAACAACGAATTCGGATTCGACTACCTGCGGGACAACCTGAAGATCGACCCGGACGAGTGCGTCCAAAGAGATCACAACTACGCGATCGTGGACGAGGTGGACAGCATCCTGATCGACGAGGCCAGGACCCCGCTGATCATCTCGGGCCAGGTCGAGAAGTCCTCGCACCGCTACCATGTGTTCAATCTGCCCGTCCGGCAGCTCGTCTCCAAGCAGCGCTCGATCGTCAACCGTATCTTCGACGACGCGAAGAAATACGATGATGGGGACCCGGACAACTGGGAGAAATTCTTCCACCTGCTCAGGGTGGAACGAGGGGATCCGAAGAACGCGAAGCTCCTCGAGTACATCGCCGAGAGCAAGGACGCGAAGAAGAAGATGCTCCAGGTGGAAAACGAGCTGATGCGGGACAAGCGGCTGAACGAACTCGAGGAAGGTCTCCTCTACATGATCAGCGAGAAAGAGCACAACGTGGACTTCACCGAGGACGGCCAGAAGGAGCTGTCCCGGAACGAGAAGGATCTGTTCGTCATTCCCGATCTGGATGACACTTTCTACGAGATCGACAAGGACGAATCGCTCCCGCTGCTCGAGAAAGAGGAGAAGAAGGCCGTTCTCAGGCAGCAGTTCGAGGAGAAGACCGAGAAGATTCACAACATCAGCCAGCTCCTGAAGGCCTACACGCTCTTCGAGAAGGACGTGGAGTACGTGGTGCACAACGGAGAGGTAATCATCGTCGATGAGTTCACGGGCCGTATGATGCCCGGCAGGCGTTACAGCGACGGTCTTCACCAGGCCCTGGAGGCGAAAGAGGGCGTGACGATCGCAAAGCCCTCCCAGACCATCGCCTCCATCACCCTGCAGAACTACTTCAGGCTTTACGGCAAGCTGGCCGGCATGACCGGAACGGCGGACACGGAAGCCGTGGAGTTCGCGAACATCTACAAGCTCGACGTGATGGTCATCCCGACGAACGAGCAGATGGTCCGGGCCGATTACGCCGATGTGATCTTCAAGACCGAAGAGGAGAAGTTCGAGGCGGTGGTGGAGGAGATCCTGGACTGCCACGAGAGGAAGCAGCCTGTCCTGGTCGGCACAGTTTCGATCGAGAAGTCGGAGAGCCTCTCCAAGATGCTCAAGAAGAGAGGGGTCCCGCACGAGGTCCTGAACGCGAAGCACCATGAGAAGGAAGCGAAGATCATCTCCCAGGCCGGACAGCCCGGGGCGGTCACGATAGCCACGAACATGGCGGGTCGCGGCACCGACATCGTCCTCGGCCCCGGGGTCCCGGACTTCGGGGGTCTCCACGTGCTGGGCACGGAGAGACACGAAAGCCGACGCATAGACAACCAGCTCCGGGGGCGCTCGGGCAGGCAGGGGGATCCCGGATCGTCCCGCTTCTACCTCTCCCTCGAAGACGATCTGATGCGCATCTTCGGGTCGGACCGGATCGGCGGCATCATGGAGAGGCTGGGCATGCAGCGCGGGGAGGCGATCGAGCACGGCCTCGTTACGCGCGCCATCGAGAACGCCCAGCGTAAGGTCGAGGCGCGGAATTTCTCGGTTCGAAAGCATCTGCTCGAATACGACGACGTAAACAACAAGCAGCGGGAGATCATCTACGCAAAGCGCAAAGAGATCATGACCTCCCCTGAGATCAAGGAGATGTTCTTCGAGCTCATCGACGAAATCCAGGAAGAGCTGGTCGACAAATACCTGCCGGAGGGGATCCATCCGGATGACTGGAACCTGAAAGGTCTCGAGTCCGAGATCGCCCGCCGTTACCTGATCGCCAAGCACCTCTCTCGCGGGGACAACGGCCCACCGGCACCCGAAGAAATCAGCGAGAGGCTGGAGAGCGCCTTTCAGGAGGCCTACGAAAGAAAGCAGAAAGAGATCGAAAACGTGGTCGAACGGATCCAGGACCATCCCCCTCAGCTCCTGGACCGTGTTTTCGGAAAGGAACGCAGTCTGGAGGGGTTCATCCGCCAGCGCATGCTGGAGACCCTGGATCGCAACTGGATGGACAACCTTTACGCCATGGACCATCTGAAGGAAGGGATCGGGCTTCGTGGGTACGCACAACGAAATCCCTTGCACGAGTACAAACGGGAGGGATTCGAGGTCTTCTCGGAAATGATGGATAGTTTCCAGCAGGAGAGCGCGGAAGCGGTCTTCCGCGCCGCCTTTGTGGAGAGGAAGCAGGACGCACCCAAGCCGGTGATCCGATCCATGGAAGAGAAGGAGCAACCCGCACAGGCCATGGACCATGGCTACGACCCGGACGCTGTCCAGGCCAATACCTCTGAAAGCGATACGAAGAAGAAACCCTTTCGCAGGGGGGCGGAAAAGGTCGGCAGGAACGACCCCTGTCCCTGCGGAGCGGTCGATGCGAGCGGCAAGCCACGAAAATTCAAGAAGTGTTGCGGGCGCTAGATTGAGTCGGGGAGAAACCAGGTGACAACGAAAAAGAAGTCTCCCAGCAGGGACCGGTCCGATCTGCAGACCGATTTGCATCCGGTACCGGGGTTCACGGCCGGGGGTATCCACGGGGGCATCAAACAGGGCGGCAGGAGGGACCTGGCCCTTATCGTTTCCGATCCGCCGGCCCGCGCCGCCGGGGTCTTCACGAAGAACCACGTCAAGGCGGCTCCGGTGCTCATCAGCCAGACCAGGGTCCGATCCGGCCCCTGCAAGGCAGTGCTGGCCAACAGCGGCAACGCGAATGCATGCACAGGCGACCCGGGCCTGAAGGACGCCATCGGTCTGTGCAAGAGGACTGCGCAACTCCTCGGCGTGGACGAGCACGAGGTGCTGGTCGCTTCGACGGGCGGCATCGGTAAGCGGCTGCCGGTGGGCCGAATCCGTGCGTCCCTGCCGCGGCTCCTCGAGCGCGTGCGGCCCGGAGGACTACAGGAAACGGCCGAGACGATACGTACAACGGATCGATTTCCAAAGGCGTTGTGGACCCGAGGCAAGGTCGGCGGTGAGACCGTAACCCTTTGCGGAATCGCGAAGGGAGCCGGGATGATTCGCCCGGACATGGCCACCATGCTCGCCTTCTTTCTCACGGACCTGAAGGCCCCCACCACGGCACTGCGTCGCATGCTGCAGGAAGGATCCGAGCAATCCTTCAACCGGATCACAGTGGACGGGGATATGAGCACCAACGACACCGCCCTGCTGCTGGCGAACGGCAGGGCGAAGAACCGGTCGGCAGGGTTCGGAACCGGGGAGTACGAGGCCTTCACGAACCTGCTCTTCCCCATGATGGGCGAGCTCGCCGCCATGATGGTGAGAGACGGGGAAGGGGCAACCAAGGAGGTGGAGATCCGGGTCCGAGGGGCTCGCTCCGACGAAGAAGCGAACCTCCTCGCCTTCCAGCTTGCCCACTCCCCACTGGTCAAGACGAGCTTCTATGGCCGGGACCCGAACTGGGGCAGGCTGATGGCAGCCCTCGGAAGCGCGGGGCCCTGGGTCCATCCCCAGCGGATCGATATCTTCTATGACCGGGTCTGTCTGGTACGGAACGGCGTGGGCCGGGGCGGTAAGAGCGAGGAGCAGGCCCGAAAGGTCCTTCGCAAGGCCGGTTTCACCGTCACGATCGACCTTCATGTCGGCTCCGGGTCCGCGCGGGTGCTCACGTGCGATCTGACCCATGATTATGTATCGCTCAATGCTTCTTACCCATCCTGAGCCCCGTCCTTCTTGCTTTTCCCAATCCGGCATGATAAAAGTAGAAAGTTTATTAAAATACGCACCCTTCCTGATCCTTACGGGCGTGCACGATCCCCCGAACAGGGGGACATCGTGTCCCGGCGGGAAACGACGGAAGGGGAGGAAACAACAGGCACGCAGAAGGAGAAAGTCCCATGAACAAGATTCCCATGAAGCAGCTGCTCGAGGTGGGTTCCCATTTCGGCCACCAGACCCGGCGGTGGAACCCGAAGATGAAGCCGTACATCTACGGGGCGAGAAACGGGATCTACATCATCGACCTCCAGCAGACCGTCCAGCTCTTCAACAAGGCCTACAATACCATCCGGGACATTCGGGCCAGGGGAAAATCGGTCCTCTTCGTCGGAACGAAGCGACAGGCACAGGACATCATCCGGGATGAGGCGATCCGTTGCGGCCAGTTCTTTGTCAACTATCGATGGCTGGGCGGAACCCTGACCAATTTCAAGACCATCAAGCAGAGCATCGAGCGCCTGAAACGCTACGAGGCAATGAAAGAGAGGGGATACTACGAGCAACTCCCGAAGAAGGAGGCGCTCAAGCTGGAAAAGGAACGCGTGAAGCTGGAAAAGGTCCTTGGCGGCATCAAAGATATGGACCGGCTTCCCGGCGCCCTGTTCGTAGTAGATGCGAAGCGGGAACGGATCGCCGTTCAGGAAGCCGCGCTTCTCGGGATTCCGAGCTTTGCCATGGTGGACACGAACAGCGACCCGGACAACGTCTCCTATGTCATCCCCACGAATGACGACGCGATCCGTTCGATCCGGCTCTTCACCTCCCGCGTAGCGGATGCGATCCTGGAGGGGGCCGAGCTCTTCGAGAAGACCGCACGGGGCGAGGGCGCCCCCGAGGAGACGGTCAAGCAGGTGATCCCGGGCAAGGGCATCGAACGTACAGTGGAAGTCATCCACAAGCGAGATTCGGACGAGGAGGAAGAAGAGGAACCACAAGCCGAACCTGAGGAGAAGGCCGAGGAAACGGACCAGGAACCCTCTCCGGAATAATCACACCACCATCATAGATCCAGCGCCTTAGAGGCGCTCGAGGAGATTCGCAAAATGCAAGTTCCCGCCACACTGGTTAAGGAACTCCGTGAAAAGACAGGCGCGGGGATCCTGGATTGCAAAGAAGCCCTGTCGACCACAGAGGGCAATCTGGAGGAAGCGGTTGCCTACCTTCGCAAGAAGGGGCTCGCCGACGCGAAGAAGCGGGCAGGCAGGGCTGCCTCTGAAGGCCTGGTCGGCTCCTATGTGCACATGAACGGCAAGATCGGTGTTCTGGTCGAGGTCAACTCGGAAACCGACTTCGTCGCCCGAACGGACGAATTCCAGGACCTGGTCAAGAACCTTGCGATGCAGATCGCGGCCTCCAACCCTCGCTGGGTGAATGCCGAGGAGATCCCCCCGGAAGAGGCGGAAAAGGAGAAGGATATCTTCCGATCCCAGGCGAAGGAAAGCGGAAAACCGGACAAGGTGATCGAGAAGATCACCGAAGGCAAATACAAGAAGTTCCTGACCGAGGTTTGTCTGCTGGATCAGCCTTACATAAAGGACACGGACGTCACGATCAACGAGCTCGTCCAGTCGGTGATCGCGAAGCTGGGTGAAAATATTGAAATCCGTCGCTTCGTGCGTTTTCAGCTGGGCGAAGCTTCCTAAGGGCCTTTGCCGGAAGAGACCCGATCCCTTCGGGACGAACCGGTTTCCTGAGTGCCGATGACAGAGCCAGCATACTCCAGAGTCCTGTTGAAGTTGAGCGGCGAAGTCCTTGCCGGTCCCCAACCTTACGGAATCGACCTGCCGACCGTGAAAGGCCTTGCCGGAGAGATCCGAGAGGTCTCCGACATGGGCGTGGCGATCGCGCTGGTGGTCGGAGGCGGAAACATCTTCCGCGGGCTTGCAGCGAGTGCCGCCGGGATGGACCGGTCGAACGCCGACTACGTCGGAATGCTCGCCACGGTGATGAACTGCCTTGCCTTCCAGGATGCGCTGGAGCAGGAGGGGCTCGTTACGCGAGTGATGACGGCCCTCGAGATGCGAGAGATTGCCGAGCCGTACGTCTATCGCCGGGCCATTCGCCACATGGAAAAGGGCCGTGTCATCCTGCTGGCCGGCGGAACGGGAAACCCCTATTTCACGACGGACACGGCGGCCGCGCTCCGGGCACTCGAAATCAACGCCCAGGCGATCCTGAAGGGGACAAAGGTCGACGGGGTCTACAGCGATGACCCGGAGAAGAACGCATCCGCCACATTCTACCCGACCGTCTCGTACATGGACGTGCTCAAGGGCGGGCTCAAGGTCATGGACCTTACGGCCATCTCCATGTGCATGGACGCCAAACTCCCGATTCACGTGTTCAACATCCGGAAGGGCGGCAACATTCGCCGGGTTCTCGAGGGAGAATCCGTCGGATCCGTGGTAAAAGCCTAGGAGGAGTCTATCGATGAAAGAGAAGGTCTTCGAGAACATGGAGTCCTCGATGGAGAAGGCCATTGCGGCCTACCAGAAGGAGTTGAATCGACTGCGAACGGGCCGCGCCTCCCCGGCGCTTCTGGAAGGCATCCGTGTCGATTACTACGGAACGCCGACACCGATCAATCAGACCGCCTCGGTCAATATTCCGGAAAGCAGACTCATCGTGATCCAGCCCTGGGACAAGAGCACGATCGAGGCGATTGAAAAGGCGATCCAGAAGGCGAACCTTGGCCTGTCTCCTGCCAACGACGGCACCGTGATCCGGATCTCCATCCCGCCCCTGACCGAGGAAAGGCGCAAGGAACTCGGAAAGCTGGCAAAGAAGATGGCGGAGGAATGCAAGATCGCCGTTCGCAACATCCGGCGCGAGGCGAACGAAGGGCTCAAGAAGCTCGAAAAGGACAAGAAGATCCCGGAGGACGACTACCACCGGGCTACCGAGGACGTTCAGAAAAGCACGAATCAGAAGGTCGAGCAGATCGACGAAATCCTGGAGGCCAAGCAGAAGGAAATCCTAGAGACATGATCGCCCGCTGACTCTCGAAAACCCAGGCTTCGGAAAGGCATCCATGATCCAGCAAAGAATTATAACGGCCCTGGCCCTGGTTGCCCTTTTCGTCGCCATCTTCCTGTTTTCACCCCCCTGGCTCGTTGCTATCATAGCCGCGCTGGTCATCCTCCTTGCCACCTGGGAGTACCTCGAGATGACCCTTCCGGAGCAGTCCGGCGGCGACCGACTTCTCTGCCTGGTTCTCGCATCCCTGACCCCTGTCGCCGTCCTTCCCGGCAGGGCCGAATGCCTGTTCGGCTCAATCTTCATCGCCCTTCTTGCCCTGGGCGTCCGATCTCTCTTCGGCAAGAGAGAGCTGAGGGCCCGATTCGAAGAGCTTCAGCTCAGCCTGTTCGGGTTCCTGTACGTGAGCTTCACTCTCTCCCATTTCGTACTCCTGCGAACCCTGGAGGATTGGAAGCCCTGGATCTTCTTCATACTGATCGTGACCTATGTGGGCGATGTGGCCGCGTTCTTCACAGGAACGAGACTGGGGCGCCACAAGCTCGCACCGATGCTGAGCCCCAAGAAGACCATCGAAGGGGCGCTGGGGGGACTCGCCGCCACGGTTCTCGCAGGTTTCGGCTGCAAACTCGTCTTCTTCTCCGGCCTTACGGGCGCCCAGGCCCTCTGGGTTGCCGCCCTGCTGTCGATCAGCGGTCAGCTGGGGGATCTCGTGGAGTCTCTCATCAAGAGAAGCTGCGACATCAAGGACTCGGGCAACATGCTGCCTGGACACGGTGGAATCCTAGACCGAATCGACAGCATCCTTCTCGCAGGGCCCCTGGGCTACTACCTGGCCCTCTTGGTCTGATCAAAACATTGTACAAATCGTGCTTAAGGGTTTCTAATAAGAGTACAAGTACTACATGGAGACATGACCGGGCAGCACGAATAGGGGAAGTTTCCAATGGTGACATTCGGCGTTTTCATCGTTGTCCTCGGGATCCTGGTGTTCATCCACGAGTTCGGCCACTTCATCTTCGCAAAACGGGCCGGCGTCCGTGTGGAAACCTTTTCCCTCGGGTTCGGCCCCCGCCTGTTCGGCTGGACGCGGGGTGAAACCGACTACCGCATCTCGGCGGTGCCTTTGGGCGGATACGTGAAAATGACCGGGGAAGACCCGAACGACGAGGAGGCGAATCGGGACGACTCCTTTGCCAGGAAGCCGGTCGGGGCTCGAATGAAGATCGTCCTTGCCGGCCCGGTAATGAACCTGCTCCTTCCTTTCCTGCTGATGCCTCTCGTGTACCTGGTGGGGATCGACCAACCCGCCTACCTGGACGAGCCGGCAGTCGTTGGCTGGATCGAAGAGGAGACACCTGCAGCCGAGGCAGGTTTTAAGCCCGGCGACAGGCTCCTTCGGATCCAGGGGGAAGAGATCGACACCTGGGAAAAAGCGATGATCCTGTTCGCCTCGAACCCGAATCAGCCCCTCCTGGTGGAGTTCCTGCGGGACGGGGCCCCCATGCAGCTGGAAATCACCCCTGAAGCTTCCGGCTACGCCGGAGGGTACACCGGTCTCGACCACGAGCGGCCCGCTCTGATCGGGGGTATAAGCCCCGGCATGCCGGCGGAAAAGGCCGGCCTAAAGGCAGGCGATCGGATCGTCTCGATCGACGGGACCCGGATCGAATACTGGGGCCAGATGGCGGGGATCATCCGCGCCCACCCGGAAGAGCCTCTACAAATCGAAGTCGAGAGGGAGGGAGAGGTCCTTTCGGTGACCGCCAGCCCCAGCCTGGACGAAGGGACGGAGAGCGGACGACTCGGAATCGCCTACCAGGAAAGATCGGTCTTCAAGCGGTACGGTCTCTGGAAATCCCTCGAAAACGGGACCCGGAAGGTGGGGGAATCCTTTGTTCTGACCTTCTACATTCTGGGCAAGCTGCTCTCGGGCGGTCTCTCCATCGACACCCTGGGGGGACCCATCCTGATTGCCAAAATGACGGGCGACGCCGCCCGGGTGGGTTTGTCGAGCTTGATCAGCTTTGTCGCCTTCCTGAGCCTCCAGCTCGGCATCCTGAACCTGCTTCCCATCCCGGTGCTGGATGGGGGCCACGTGTTGTTCCTGACCCTGGAATCCCTGCTTCGGCGCCCGGTCAATATCAAGATCCGCGAGGCGGCACAGCAGGTCGGATTCATCATGCTGCTGCTGTTCATTCTGATCATCTCGTACAATGACATACGGCGCGTCCTTCCGATCCACCTGGAGGAGTTCTTCAAATAGAGGTGAAAGGGCAAAGGGTAAAGGGCAAAGGGCTGGTTCAAGTATTGAAGAAAGTATCCTGACAAATGACAGGCTGCGCCAGGATTTCCCTTGATCAACTCTTCAGTACTTCATCCATCCCTTTCACCTTTCACCTTTCACCTTTCGCCTTCTCTCTTGGGTGCCGGCTGACGACTTCCGTTCAGGCCCACCCGGAGGAGAGGCAGCCTTGCTGATACTTGGCCTCGACACGAGCACCTCCTGCGGCAGCATTGCCCTGGTCGACTCTGACAAGCCTCTTTGCGAATGGACTCTGAACGTCCGCAAGACGCATGCGGGAAGACTTCTGCCCGGCATCGAACACCTGCTGCAGCAGACCGGAATCGAAATCGGCCGTGTCGACGGGTTCGCCGTTGCCGTGGGACCAGGATCCTTTACCGGACTCAGGATCGCGCTGACGACGGCAAAGACACTCTCTCTAGTAACGGGAAAACCTCTCGCAGGGATCCCGACGCTGGATGTTCTGGTTGAAAACGTGCCTTTCGCGCATGGGCTAGTCTGCCCTGCCCTCGATGCCAGAAAGGGAGAGATCTTTGCTGCCGTGTACGAGAAGGACCCGCAGGGAAAGACGGTGCGCGTCACCGACTACCTGTCGGTTCCTCCGGAGACCCTTTCGGAGATGATCGAAGGGCCTGCCCTCATGCTCGGCGACGCCGTTGCAGTCTACGGCGAGCGACTCCGGCGGGAATGCAGGCACCCGATCACCTTTGCCCCCCCGGAAACCCACTTCCCGCGGGCCTCCGTCTTGTGCCGCCTGGCAATCGAGAAGCTCTCAAGCGGCGATCAGACACATCCCAGGGATCTTCAAGCGCTTTATGCAAGGGCCTCGGACGCAGAACTGAACAGGAAGTGACAAGTGGCGAGTGGCGAGTGGCGAGTGTCCTCCTATCTTCTAGAAGGGACTCGTGCTCTCACCAACGTGCACGAGACACTCGTAAGTCAGCGGCCGATGAGGACCGCGGACCGCCCGGTTGAGCTCCTGCTTCACTCCCGGGTTTCCCGCCACCCGCCACTTGTCACTCGTCACTCATGACACGGTGGCTTGACTCGGATGAGGAATACGGGTAAAAGTGAAGCTACAGAACGAAGCAAGGTTGAATCCCCCATGAACCGTGACGTGCATTCTCCCAACACGATGCTGCCTATTCGCCTGGCTCTACTAGGCGTCGGCGTAGGGGTACGCGTCCTGGACGCGGCCGTGCCGTAGGGGGATAAGACAACACAGAATCAGACAATACTTGAAACCCCTGCCGGCGCGAATGACCGGCGGGGGTTTTTTATTTGGGGACACCCCCGGGACCCGGTCTCGTGTCGGTTGCGAGGCCACGATTCGGGCCAGAAGAGACCGTTTCCGGGACGGATCCTCACGGATTGACAAATCATCTAAATGCTTACATATTCATGGTTTTGGCCCCTTCCGGGGGCCCATTCCGGCAAAGAAAGAGGAAGAAATGCGAAGCGATCGAGTCAAGAAGGGTCTAGAGCGGGCGCCTGCGCGAGCCCTGCTCCATGCAACCGGTCTGCCGAAGGGCGAGCTCGACAAGCCCTTCATCGGGATCGGGAATTCGTCCACGGACCTGGTCCCGGGTCACTTGAATCTGCCGGAATTGGCAAGGTTCGTGGAGAAGGGAGTCCACACAGGGGGGGGCTATCCCTTCCTGTTCAACGTCGGGGCCCTGTGTGACGGAATCGCAATGGGCCACAAGGGAATGTTCTACTCCTTGCCCTTCCGGGAACTGGTCGCGGACATGGTGGAGTCGATCGCCGAGGCTCACGCCCTGGACGGCCTCGTTCTCATCACCAACTGCGACAAGATCACTCCGGGCATGCTGATGGCCACCGCACGCCTGGACATCCCCACGGTCATCCTGACCGCGGGACCGATGCTGGCCGGCCACCACAAGGGGCGCAGGCTTTCCCTGGTTCGAGACACCTTCGAGGCCGTGGGCAGAAGGCAACGTGGCGAGATTTCCCAGGAAGAGCTGGAAGACCTGGAGATCTGTGCCTGTCCGGGCGCCGGATCCTGCCAAGGTCTTTACACGGCCAACACGATGAACTGCCTCACCGAGGTCCTGGGGCTGTCCCTGCCGGGCTGCGGGACCTCGCCGGCCGTGTCCGCTGAAAAACGCCGAATCGCCTTTCAGAGCGGTCTGGCCCTGATGGACGCTGTGCGGGAGGGTCGCACGCCCAGGAAGATCCTGACCGCCAAGGCATTCGATAACGCCATCACCGTGGACATGGCCCTTGGCGGGTCGACCAACACGGTCCTTCACCTGAGCGCCCTGGCGAACGAGGCAGGCGTCCCGCTGGATCTGGACAGATTCGACGAAATCAGCCGCAATACGCCTCATCTCGGGGACCTGCGTCCCGGCGGCAGCTATTTCCTCGAGGATCTTCACCTGGCGGGTGGGATCCCCGCGGTCCTGCAACGGTTGGGGGACCGAATACAGGAGAACCTGAATGTGAGCGGGGTGGACACACTCGAGATTGCTCGTTCGGCCCGGCCCGAGGGAGACCAGGTTCTCCGCATGATGGACAACCCCTTGCGGCCGGAAGGGGGGATCGCGGTGTTGAAGGGAAACCTGGCGCCGGAGGGAGCCATCATCAAGCAGTCCGCAGTGTCGGAGGATATGCTCCGGTTCGAGGGAAGGGCACGGGTCTTCGACTGCGAGGAAGAGGCCCAGAAGGCGATTCTTTCGGGAGACATCAAGGAAGGCGACGCGGTCATCATTCGCTACGAGGGACCCAGGGGCGGGCCGGGTATGAGGGAGATGCTCGCACCCACTTCGGCCATCATGGGCATGGGACTGAAGCGGGTGGTCCTTCTGACGGACGGACGGTTCTCCGGAGGAACGCGGGGGCCCTGCGTGGGCCATATTTCCCCTGAAGCCGCGGAGGGCGGCCCTCTGGGACTTGTAAACGAAGGGGATGCCATCTCGTTGGATATCCCCGGTCGAAGCATTGAATGGAAGGTGGACAAGAACGAACAGGACCGCAGGCGAGCCGGGTGGGCTTCACCTCCCCCCAAGATTGCGCGGGGGTATCTGTCTCGCTATGCGAGCATGGTCACGTCGGCCCATACCGGCGCCGTCCTGGCCTCCGGCCCGGGCGAGAAGTAATCGTGGCCACGGTTCTGCGGCAACGAGCCGTAGCGTCCGAAGAAGAAAAGGAGAAGAAGGGGTGAAGAAGCTTACGGGAGCACAAATATTCCTCGACTGCCTGAAGAGAGAAAAGGTGGATACCATCTTCGGCTTTCCCGGGGGGGCGGTACTCAATCTCTATGACGAGCTTTTTCATTCGGATATCCGCCATTACCTGGTACGTCACGAACAGGCGGCCGTGCACGCCGCTGACGGCTATGCGCGAGCCACCGGCAAGGTGGGGGTCTGCCTGGTCACCTCCGGCCCCGGAGCCACGAACACGGTCACCGGACTTGCCACTGCCTACATGGATTCGATCCCCCTGGTCGTGTTGAGCGGACAGGTCCCGACCCCGCTGATCGGCAACGACGCCTTTCAGGAAGCGGACGTCCTCGGGATCACCCGGTCGTGTACAAAACACAACTATCTGGTGAAGTCGATCGACGATTTGGGCCGCATCATGCGGGAGGCCTTCCACATCGCCCGCACCGGAAGGCCCGGGCCCGTGGTCGTGGACATCCCGAAAGACGTAACGTCCGATGTTACGAAATACAAGCCCACGCAGAAGATCGACATCCCGGGCTACAAACCGACGACCGAGGGCCACGCGGGTCAGATCGAAAGGGCACTGGACCTCCTGGTCAAGGCAAAGCGGCCGCTCATCTACGTGGGCGGTGGGGTCGTCATCGCTGACGCCCACCGGGAACTCAAACGATTCGTGGACCGGTTTCGCGTGCCTGTGACCATGACCCTGATGGGCCTGGGCGGGTTCCCGGGGGACCACCCCTTGAGCCTCGGCATGCTGGGCATGCATGGAACATGCAGGGCCAACATGGCGATCTCCAACGCAGACCTCGTCATCGCCATTGGTGCCCGGTTCGACGACCGGGTAACGGGCCGAATCGACAAGTTCGCCACCCATGCGAAGATCGTCCACATCGACATCGACCCTACCTCGATCAGTAAGAACGTGGTGGTGGACATTCCGATCGTGGGCGATGCGAAGACGGTGCTCAGGCAGACCCTGCAGATCCTGAAGAAGGCGAAATACACGAAGATCAAGACCCCGCGAAGGACCGAGTGGCTGAACCAGATCGAGGCGTGGAAGAGGGAAAAGGTGCTGGCCTACACGATGAACGGGGAGCTGAAGCCCCAGTATGTGGTCGAGAAGATCTACGAAGTGACCAAGGGCGAGGCTTTGATCACCACCGAGGTGGGCCAGAATCAGATGTGGGCGGTTCAGTACTACCACTTCAAGCGGCCGCGCACGCTCTTTACCTCCGGAGGGCTGGGGACGATGGGCTACGGGCTGCCGGCGGCGCTCGGCGTGCAGGTGGCTCGGCCGAACAAGCTCGTCATCGACATCGCCGGCGATGGAAGCATCCAGATGAACAGCCAGGAGCTCGCAACCGCGGTGCAATACGGCCTTCCCGTGAAGGTGGCCATCCTGAACAACGGATTCCTGGGTATGGTCAGGCAGTGGCAGGAGCTCTTCTACGACAAACGATATGCAGCTGTCGACATGAGCGCCCAGCCGGATTTCGTCAAGCTCGCCGAGGCCTACGGGGCCGTCGGGCTCCGCGCCACGACGGCGGAAGAGGTGGTGCCCGTGCTCAAGAAGGCGATCGCGACACCCAAGCCCGTCATCATCGATTTCCACGTCTCCCGCGAGGAGAGCGTCTATCCGATGGTCCCGGCAGGGGCCGCCTTGACAGAGATGATCCTGTTGTAAGAAAAGAAGGGGGGCCGTCGGGAGCCGGTTCCGGTCTCGATGAGAACCGCCGTGAAAGGGCAGACAACCATGCGGCATACGATTTCCGTGCTGGTCAAGAACGAATTTGGGGTGCTTTCGCGTGTTTCCGGCCTGTTCAGCGCCAGGGGATTCAACATCGAGAGCCTTACCGTTGCGGAAACACTCGATCCGCAGTTTTCCCGCATGACGATTGTAACCGCGGGAAGCGATCAGATCATCGAGCAGATCCTCAAACAACTCCGGAAATTGATCGACGTGATCAAGGTTTCGGATCTGACGGGGAAGCGTTTCGTCGAACGCGAGCTGGCGCTGATCAAGGTCCGGGCCGAAGAGAAGACCCGGGCCGAGGTGCTTCGCACCGTCGACATCTTCCGCGGCAAGGTGGTGGATGTAACACCCAAGACCTACACCATCGAGGTCACCGGCACGGAGGAAAAGATCCTGGCCATCATCGACCTGCTCAACCCGATGGGGATCCGGGAGATCATACGAACGGGTAGAGTCGCCGTGCCTCGGGGCGACTAAGCACGTTTCTCTTTGATAAGGAACAGAACGAGGGGTCAAGGATCAGGGGTCAGGCCCGCGACGGACCCCACAGGCCGGTTGCTAGAGAACAGGGAAGGGACGGCCGCCCTGACGGACAGAAAACAGCACTTGCACAGCGCTCGGACACGACTGCCTTCGGGCACGGGCACGCGCACGGGCACGAACGGCACTTGCCACCCAGGAGAGAATCATGAATGTGTACTATGAGAAGGACGCGGATCTGGCTGCTCTGAAGGCGAAGAAAATCGCGATCATCGGCTATGGCAGCCAGGGGCATGCCCATGCACTGAACCTGTCCGAAAGCGGTATGGACGTCCGTGTCGGGCTCAGGGAAGGGGGCAGCTCATGGGAGAAAGCGAAGAAGTCGGGGCTCACCGTCAAGCCGATCAGGGAAGCTGCGAAAGAGGCGGACATCATCATGATCCTCGTGCCGGACGAAACCCAGCCGCTGATCTACCAGGAATTCATCGCTCCAACGCTGACCCCGGGTAAGGCCCTCGCGTTCGCCCACGGGTTCAACATCCACTACGGCCAAATCGACCCCCCCGAAGGGGTCGATGTGTTCATGGCGGCCCCGAAAGCGCCGGGCCACATGGTGCGCCACGAGTACACCCAGGGAAAGGGCGTGCCGGTCCTGATAGCCATTCACCAGGACGCAAGCGGCCAGGCACGGGAGACGGCCCTCGCTTACGCGGTCGGTCTGGGAGCCGGCAAGGCGGGCATTCTGGAGACAAGCTTCCGCGAGGAGACCGAAACGGACCTGTTCGGCGAGCAGGCGGTCCTGTGCGGTGGCGTGTCCGAGTTGATCACGGCCGGTTTCGAGACCCTGGTGGAAGCCGGGTATGCGCCCGAGATGGCCTACTTCGAGTGTCTCCATGAGCTCAAGCTGATCGTGGACCTGATTTACGAGGGCGGCCTGAGCAATATGTACTACTCGGTCAGCAACACCGCCCAGTACGGCGGCATGAGCCGGGGAACACGCATCATCGGGGACGAGGCCAGAGAAGAGATGGCGGACATCCTCGAGGAAGTGCAGGACGGCTCATTTGCACGGGAATGGATTCTCGAGAATCAGGCGAATCGCCCGGTGTTCCGTGCACTCACCCGGGCCATGGAAACCCACCCGATCGAGGACACGGGCAAGAAGCTCCGCAAGATGATGCCCTGGATCGAGAAACAGAAAAAGGTAGACCGGGAGAAGAATTGATGAGCTGGGGGGAAGAGCCGTACATCGTCAAGGAGGCGCTCCCATTTGTCGCCGTCTTCGCCTTCTTCACCCTCGTAGCGGTCCTTTCCAGGATGGGGAGCCTGGCTTGGGTCCTCCTTCTGGTTACGCTGGCGGTAGCCGCCTTCTTTCGAAACCCCCCTCGAACCATCCCCACGGACCCGAAGGCGATCCTGTGCCCTGCCGACGGGAGAATCCTGAACGTGGAAGACAGCCCCGCTGTCAATCTGCTTCCTGTCCCGGCCAGAAAGATCAGTATTTTCATGAGCCCCTTCAATGTCCACGTGAACCGCGTGCCCGCCTCGGGGGTGGTGACGCGAAAGGCACATCTGCCCGGGAAGTTCCTCGTGGCGAGTCGAGACGAGGCGTCGAGCGAGAACGAACGGACGGAGCTCTTGATCGAGACGCCCCAGGGGTTCACGCTCGGCCTCGTTCAGATCGCGGGGCGGCTGGCCCGCAGGATCGTCTGCTATCCGGAAGTGGGCGAATCGGTGGAACAGGGAAAGAGGTTCGGGTTGATCCGGTTCGGCTCCCGGGTCGAGCTGTTCCTGCCGCAGGAGGCATCCGTTTCGGTGCGGCCGGGAGAACACGTAAAGGGTGGCGAGACCATAATGGGGTACTTTCCATGAGCGCACGGTTTCGGAGAAGGAATCCGCGACAGCGGCGTCGAATCCAGCGGGACGATCTGAGAAAGGGGATCTACATCCTCCCCAATCTTTTCACTTCGGCCGGCCTCTTTGCAGGATTCTACTCCATCGTGTCGACCCTGAACGGTGATTTCGAGAGGGCCGCATGGGCGGTCGTTGTCTCGGGTATCTGTGACGCCGCCGACGGGAGAATCGCCCGTCTGACAGCCACCACGAGCAAGTTCGGCGTGGAGTACGATTCCCTGTCGGACCTGCTCGCCTTCGGGCTCGCACCCGCCCTGCTCCTCTATGAATGGGCCCTGCGCCCCTACGGGAAATGGGGCTGGTCCGTGGCCTTCCTCTTCGTGGTGTGCGGCGCGCTCCGCCTTGCAAGGTACAATGTGCAGATCGACACGGTGGAGGCCATGTCCTTCAAGGGCCTTCCCATCCCCGCGGCTGCCGGGATGGTCGTGAGCACGGTATTGATCTTCCACAAATTCGACAAGCCGGGCCCGACCGAGAATCCCGTCATCCTGGCCGTCGTCTTCCTGCTGGCCGTTCTCATGGTCAGCAACGTGAAGTACTCGAGTTTCAAGGAATTGAATCTCCGCAGGAGAAAGCCCTTTCCGGTGTTGCTCGGGATCATCGTCATGCTGATCCTGATCGTGAACGAGCCCCAGATCGTGCTCTTCACCATCGGTGTTCTCTACGTCTCCCACGGGCCCGTATTGAGCCTCATCCTATGGCGGAGGGAGCGTGCCGCGGCGAGCGCTCCCTCCGTTTCCGATGTGGCCGAAACGAGAGCGAACAACCCCAGTGTGGAGAAATCAAAAGAGAAGGAAGAAAGCCGATGACAACCGAACCGACCAAGATCCGTATATTCGACACGACCTTGCGGGACGGGGAACAGTCCCCGGGCGCAAGCATGAACCCGAACGAAAAGCTGGAGATCGCCCGGCAGTTGGAGAGGCTCGGAGTGGACGCCATCGAGGCGGGCTTCCCCATGTCTTCCCAGGGTGACTTCGACAGCGTGAAGACCATCGCCGAGAACATCAAGGGCTGCCAGATCGTTGGACTGGCCCGAACGCAGCCCGCTGACATCGAACGGGCCTGGGAGGCGGTCCGTCACGCAGAGGCGCCGGTGATTCATACGTTCATCGCAACCAGCAAGATTCACATGGAGCACAAGCTGCGGCTCAAGCCGGAGCAGGTTCTCGAGGAGGCGGTGTTCGCCGTCAAGGCGGCCAAGAGGTTCGTGTCGTTCGTGGAGTTTTCCGCAGAGGACGCGACCAGGAGTGACCCGGACTTCCTGTGCAAGGTCTTTCAGGCCGTGCTGGACGCGGGCGCGGCCTGCATCAACATCCCGGACACGGTGGGCTATACGGTGCCCGGAGAGTACGGGCGGCTGCTCGACACGATCCGCAGCAAGGTTCCCGACATCGAGCGGGCGATCATCAGCGTCCACTGCCACAACGATCTCGGACTCGCCGTGGCAAATACCCTGACGGCCGTCGAACACGGGGCGACCCAGGTGGAGTGCACCGTGAACGGCATCGGGGAGAGGGCCGGCAACTGCTCCATGGAAGAGGTGGTGATGGCCCTGCGCACCCGCAAGGACCACTTCACCTATCAAACGCAGATCAACACCGAGCAGATCTACCCGACGAGCCGCATGGTCACCGGGATCACCGGAATCCGCGTCCAGCCGAACAAGGCTGTGGTCGGAGCGAACGCCTTTGCCCACGAGGCGGGCATTCACCAGGACGGCATGCTCAAGGAGAAGACCACATACGAGATCATGACACCCGAGTCGATCGGCATTTCGAAGAGCGAGCTCGTACTCGGGAAACATTCCGGAAGGCATGCCTTCCGGGAAAAGCTCAAGGAACTCGGCTACGAGCTCTCCGACGAGCAGTTTCACAGGGCCTTCAGATGCTTCAAGAATGTGGCGGACAAAAAGAAAGAGGTCTATGACGAAGACATCGAGACGATCATCGCAGAAGAAATCCTACGTCTGCCGGACCGGTACGTTCTCGACTTCCTGAGCATCACCAGCGGCACCCATTTAATTCCAACGGCCACGGTTCAGCTCACCAAGGACGGCCAGGAGCTCAAGGAGGCGGAATTCGGCGACGGGCCGGTGGATGCCGCCTTCCGGGCGATTCGAGCCAGTTCGGGGAGCAAGAGCAAGCTTCTGCGTTACGAGGTAAGCGCCATCACATCGGGAAGTGACGCGCAGGGCGAGGTTTCGGTACGTCTCCAGGATGGAGAACATACGGCCCTGGGCCAAGGGGCCTCCACGGACATCCTCGTTGCAAGCGCCAAGGCCTACGTGAACGCCATGAACAAGCTCGAATACCTGAAGAAGATGAAGAAGATACTACGAGGCGGTCCTTAAAAGGATAAGGAGATCCATGGCAGCCACGAAGAAATGGAGGACGAAATCGGAGCGCCCTGCCAAGAAGAAGGCCCCGGCCCCTTCCGGAAGGACCTTCCCCCGTTGGGTGCGTGAAGGTCTTGGCATCGCGCTGCTCGGAATTGCCGCTTTCCTCTTCCTGGCCCTCTTCTCCTATCGCCCGGATACGGATCCGGGCTTCTTTCAGAGCATCTCGCCCAAGCCGCACAAGGTCGAGAACCTGGGCGGGCCGGTAGGCGCATACGGGGCGAGCCTCCTCAAGGAGACCCTCGGGCTCGGCTCCTATTTCGTCGTCGCTCTTCTTGCGTGGACGGCCATTCCGGTCATCCGCGGGAGAAGCCTGCGCATGGCTCCGTGGAAGATCCCGGTAGGTGTGTTGACGCTGATCTGGGTCTCCTCGCTGATTTCGCTTGCACTGCCCAATCGGCCCAGTGCAAACCAGGGAGGAATCATCGGACAGCAGGTGGCCGAGTGGCTGCTGGAGGGATTTCATCCGGTCGGCTCCTACCTGCTCCTGGTCGTCCTGCTGATTCTGTCCATCGTCGCCCTGGGCGAGATCGCCTTCCTGGCCGGCCTCAAGTCTTTCGGTCTCCTCTCGCTTCGCGCGGCCAAGAGCGTCTGGACGGCCGCAAAGACAGGGGCAAGTCACCTGCTCCAGCTTTCACGCCGACTCTTAGCCAGGGGCTCGGAGCATGCCGTCGCCATGGGAAAGGCGGTAGGCACCCGGATCTCGGATTTGAGGGCCCGGTTGAAAAAGAAGGAGGAAGCCCCCGAACCGGCTCCACCCGAGGTCTCGGCGCCCACGATCGTGAACCGCAAGTTCGAGCCGCCTGCGCCCGCCACGAAGCAAGGGCCTCCCCCCGCGGAGCAGGAGCCCACCGCAACGGAAGGCCCATCCCCCAAGATCGTGGACCCGGAGAAGGGCGAACACCCCCTCGCCACCGACAGTGCGGCTCTTACCGGCGAGGAAGAGCCGAAGAAGGCGGTGCAGACCTCCCTCCCCTTCCCCCAGCCCCTGCCCGAAGGCTACCGTGATCCCCCGCTGGACCTGCTCGACGATCCGGATCCGGAACAAAAAGTGGTGGACGAGGAAGGTCTCAAGGAGAGTGCGGCGGTTCTCGAGCAGAAGCTCAAAGACTTCGGCGTGGAGGGAAGAGTCTCGGAGATCCATCCCGGCCCGATCATCACCCTCTTCGAATACGAGCCCGCCTCCGGCGTCAAGGTGAATCGCATCGTCAACCTGTCGGACGATCTTGCCCTGGCCATGAAGGCCATGAGTGTCCGGATCGTTGCCCCGATCCCCGGAAAATCCGTGGTCGGGATCGAGATTCCGAATCGAAAGCGGCAAATGGTGACCCTCAAGGAGATTCTCGCGGACGATTCGTTCCAGAACTGCCGGTGGAAGATCCCCCTGGCGCTCGGGATGGATATTGCGGGCAAGCCGGTGACCACGGACCTGGCCCGCATGCCTCACCTTCTGATCGCAGGGGCCACGGGTACGGGCAAGAGCGTCAATCTCCATTCCCTGATCCTGAGCATTCTCTTCCGGTTCTCCCCCCAGGAGGTCAAGTTCCTGATGATCGACCCGAAGATGCTCGAGCTCACGGGCTACCACGGGGTACCCCATCTTCTGCATCCGGTCATCACCGACTCGCGGCGGGCCTCGGACGTCCTGGACTGGGCTGTCGAGCGCATGGAGCAACGATACCAGCTGCTCTCGGAAAAGGGCGTGAGAAATATCGAGAGCTACAACGAGAAGATCGACAAGGAGATGGCGGCGACCGATGGAGGAGAACAGCCACCGGAGGATATCGACGTCGTGGATGAAGATGACGGGGACATCATGCCGGAGCGCGGCAAGCTCCCCTACATCATCCTCGTCATCGACGAAATGGCCGACCTGATGATCGTCGCCGGCAGGCAGATCGAAGAGGCAATCACCCGGCTGGCCCAGATGGCGCGGGCGGCCGGCATCCATCTTCTGCTCGCCACCCAGAGGCCCTCCGTGGACGTGCTGACCGGCATCATCAAGGCGAACCTCCCGGCCAGGATCTCCTTTCAGGTCAGCTCGAGAACAGATTCCCGGACGATTCTCGACAATATGGGGGCTGAGAAACTACTGGGCCGCGGTGATATGCTGTTCCTGCCGCCCGGTACTTCCAAGGTGACGCGCATTCACGGCCCTTACGTGAGCGAGCCGGAGATCGAGCGCGTGGTGGACTACATCAAACAGCACGGCAAGCCCCAGTACGAGAAGATCCCCTTCAAGACGAAAAAGACGAAGGATGGGGAAGAGGAATTCGAGCATGACGTGAAGTATGACGAGGCGGTCCAAATCGTGGCCGAGACACGGCAGGCGTCCATCTCCATGATCCAGCGAAAGCTCAGGGTCGGATACAACCGGGCCGCCCGTATGATCGAACGGATGGAACAGGAAGGGGTGGTGGGGCCTCAGGAAGGTGTCAAACCGCGCGAGGTCCTGGTCAACAATCTCGAGTGAACAGCCTCCTGAGGCGGAAACGCCGGACGAGAGACTCTATAGCTATGATGAAGCGAATCGCCCTCCTCTGCATCTGCCTGCTTTGCCTGGCAGGGCCATCGATGGCAGGCGGGGTGGGAGGGGAGCAGGAGAAGCCCCAGAGCCCCATCGAGAAGAAGGTTGTGGAGAAGAAGCAACCTGAGCAGGAAACGCCCCTTCTGGAACGGATCCTGTCCAAGATGGATGCGTCCTATGGGTCCCTCAAGAGCTTTCGAGCCGACTTCGAACAGGAATCGGAAACAAAGACCTTCAAGCGGAAGAGCCGGTCCTCGGGCAGGGTCTACTTTCTGAAACCGAGTGAAATGCGCTGGAGCTACCTGCAGCCGGAGATAAGAGAGGTATACCTGTCCGGAGAGAACATCCGCATCTATCTGCCGGGACGAAATCAGGTGATCGAGCAGACCTTGACGGATGCGATGCCCGGTGTGGCGCCGGCAAGGCTCTTCATGGGGGTGGATGAGCTCGTATCCTCCTTCTCCGTGTCTCTGGATTGCGACGACGAAAGCGACGGGGAGGCCTACTGCCTTCGTCTGACCCCGAAGCAGAACAAAGCTATCTCCGTGGAAGAGATTCTGCTCTGGGTGGGGAAGAAGCATTTCCTCCCCCTGCGAACCGAATCCCGTGATGTCCTCGGCAACCGTACGACCCTGTCGTTTCGCAACCGGGAACGGAACGTAGACCTGGAGAAAGAGCTCTTCCGCTTCGAATTGCCTGCGGATGCCGAGGTGATCAGGAATACGTTCTAGGTCTCCTTGACATGTCCCCCTTTCCGTGCCCGTGCCCGAAAGAAACGAACCCATCCATGACAAACCAACCAACCGAAGAGATAACGACCGTCTGCCTCATCTCTCTGGGCTGCCCCAAGAATCAGGTGGACTCCGAGCTCCTGTCGGCCGGACTCCTCGAAGAAGGGTTTACCTTTGTCTCCGATCCCTCGGAGGCTGAAGTCATCATCCTGAACACCTGCAGCTTCATCCAGGATGCCGTGCACGAAAGCCTCGAAATCCTGGACGAGTTGGCCATCTACAGGCGTGAGGGTCGATGTCGTTGTCTGCTCGTAGCGGGGTGCCTGGTCCAAAGGTATGGCGAAGAGCTTCACGGAAGACTCGAGGATGTGGATCTCTTTCTCGGAACCGAGGCAGTCGAAGGGGCAGGACGAATCCTGGCCCGACACCTTGGCGGTCAAAGCAAACAGGCCTTCTTCCAATCCCCGGTTCTCGAGGAATCTGCCCACGACGTACCGCTTTACGAGAGACGGCAGGCCCTGGCCCCCTGGGCCTATCTCAAGATCGCCGAGGGTTGCTCGAATGCCTGCTCTTACTGCACCCTTCCGCGGATACGGGGTCCGCTGAAGAGCCGGCCCGCGGAGGAGATCGTCCGGGAAGCGACACATCTGGCCCGTCAGGGGGTTCAGGAAATCAACCTGATCGCTCAGGATGTGACCGCGTACGGAATGGACCGGGGAGCGTCCCGTTCCGGCTCGCTGGCCGGATTGCTGACCCGGCTGGTGCGGGTCGAAGGGGTCCAATGGATCAGGCTGCTCTACTGTCATCCCGCTCATCTGGATGATGACACCATGCGAGAAATCGGGAACAGGGAGAAGATATGCCCCTACGTCGACCTCCCCATTCAGCACGTCTCCGGCTCCGTCCTGAGGGCCATGGGACGCCCCTACGACGAGGAGAAGTTAAGGAACCTGATCGGCAGACTGCGTGCTCATCGTCCGGACATCGCCCTCAGAACCACGGTGATGGTGGGGTTCCCCGGCGAGACGGACAGGGATCTGGAACAGCTGCTCTCCTTTGTGGAGGATATCCGGTTTCACCATCTCGGTGTGTTCTGCTACAGCCCGGAGGAGGGCACCTCCGCCTTCGATCGGGAGGAATCCGTCACGGACGAGGAGAAATGGGAACGCCGTGACCGGGTCATGGCCCTCCAGGCAAATATCTCGGAATCGATTCTGGCGGAATTCGTCGGGACGGATCAGGAGGTCTTGATAGAGGGTCCCCACGAAGAGGCCCCCCGGCAACTCAGGGCGAGGACGCGCTATCAGGCTCCGGAGGTGGACGGATGCGTGATCCTTCCCGAGGGAATCTGCCGTGGCCCGGGCCTCGCGTGGGCACGAATCCGTCACGCCCACACCTACGACCTTGAAGCGGAACTCCTTCCGGACACCCCGGAGGCATAAAGCCTGCCGCCAAACCTGCCGAATATATAGGAACGCGGATCCGTGGGATCTGCCCGAAACGGAAGAAAAATCGGGAAAAACGCCGAAAGTACTTGACAAAAACGGATAAAAGATTATATTACAACCCTCCTCTTTCTTATATGGAAACCTTACAAGGCGAGGTTCACCGGTGACACGCAAGGAATTGAACGTATTCAAAAAACAGTTATTGAATGAAAAAGCCCTTCTTCTTCAGGGGATTGGCGCCAAGATGAAAGGCTCTCCGAAGACCGGCGATCCCGAGGGGGGGGATGTCTGCGACATTGCCTCCAGCGACAGGGAGAGGGAACTGACGCTACGGCTCAGCGAGCGCGGCAGGGAGAAGCTCAGAGAAATCGAGGAAGCCCTGGAACGCATCGAGGATGGAAGCTTCGGAACCTGCGAAATGTGCGGATGCAAGATCCCCAAGGGCAGGCTCAAGGTCATGCCCTTTTCCACCACCTGCGTGGCCTGCAAGTCCAAGGAGGAGAAGCAGCGCAAACTCTATGAAGGAAGCGCGGATTACGCCCTGGCCCGCGACCTCGGGTCCGACATGAACAAGGAGGACGAGGACTAGGGGCCCCACCCGCACTCCGCTCGACCCTGCGCCGCCACCCAATGCCACACCGGCAGTCAGGTATCAGCCCACCACCCACCCCGTGTGCGTATCCCCGGGGGTATAGGGCGGGGGCCTGATACCTAACAGCTAACAGCCATTCGCGAAGAATCCGTTTCCATTCCAGGAAATGGCTAATTCCCGTGTCTCGTCTTTCCTCACCGCCCGCTCTTGCCCCGTCGCCGCTGGTACTTGTCCACGGCGCGGTTGTGTTCCTCGAGCGTAGGCGAAAAAAGGTGGGTCCCGTCGTTCCTGGAAACGAAATACAGGTAGGAGGTGTCCGCCGGGTAGAGGACCGCCTTCAATGCGTCCAGACCGGGATTGCAGATCGGGCCCGGGGGAAGCCCCTTGTTGATGTAAGTATTGTATGGGTTCGGGGTGCGAAGGTGCTCCCGCGTCAGGTTCCCGTCAAAATCCTCGATGCCGTAGATCACGGTCGGATCGCATTGAAGGGGCATCCCGATCCGCAACCGGTTTACCAGCACCGAGCCGATCAGAGGCATCTCTTTCCTGGCCCCTGTTTCCTTCTCCACGATGGAGGCCATGGTCACGACTTCGTGGAGGGTTCGTCCAAGCTCCTCCTGTCTTGCCCTGAACTGAGGGCCATAAAGGGCGTGGAACCTCTTTACCATCGCCCCGAGGATCTCCCGCGGGGAAAGGCCCATGGCAAAATGGTAGGTGTCCGGGAACAGATATCCCTCCAGGGAGTCGGCCTCGAACCCTGAGGCCCGGATGAAGCCCGCCTCCCTGCTCGTCGCCAGGATCTCCTCCATGGACGCGAATCCCTTCTTCTCCAGCAGGGCCGCCATCTGTTTCACGGTCCACCCTTCGGGTAGCGTGACTTTGTGTAGGACCACCTCTCCACGGGAAAGAATGTTCAGGACCTCCCTGGGGCTCATCGATGAATGGAGCCTGTATTCCCCCGCTCGGATGCCACGGTCTCTTCCCAGCAACCGTGCGCCTCGCGCAAAAACAAGGGGGAACCTGAGCACGCCAACCTCCTCCAATAGCCCCGCTGCCTGATCTAAGGTCGCCCCTTCAGGAACCACCACACGGACGGGCCGCATTGTGTCGTCATAAGGGAGGTGGAAGTAGGCGTAGGTCACCAGTGCCAGAGTCAAACCAACCAGGGCAAGGCAGCCCAGAATCTTGCCGAGTATCTTCACGATATCCATCAGCTTTCGTTGAGATCAGGGGCCTGCGAAGGCAGGGAAGCCATACCGGAGGGAGAACCCGAATCGAGATAGCCCTGCAAGATCACGGCGGCAGCGACCTTGTCCACGTGCTTCTTTCTCTTGGCCCGGCTCAGATCCGCCTCGATCAGGACTCGCTCGGCAGCCACGGTGGAGAGCCTTTCATCCCAATGGACGACAGGCACGTCGAGTCTGGCCTCGATCTTGTCCGTAAAGGTTACCACCTTCCTCGCCTGCCTGCCGATCGAACCATCCATGTTCTTCGGGAGCCCGACGACCACCACCGAGATCCCCCATTTCTCCAGGAGAGCCTGGATCGCGCCGAGGTCCTGGTCGTCCCCTTTCCTCTTCAGCGTCTCATGAGGTTGGGCGGTCAGGCCGAGCTCGTCGCTGAGCGCGATCCCGATGGTCTTTTCTCCCACGTCCAGGCCCAGGACCCGGCCGGAACCGTGCCGAGGGACCGCGCTTTTCGATCGTTTCATGTTGCCTTGTGCGGCTCTTGTTTCATCCGATCCCTCCGCCGGGAGGGCGCCATTGAAATGTGTTTTGAACTTGTATTATAAAAGCTCTTCAGAGAAGGATTCAAGCCGCCTCCTTCCCTTCGGAACATGGGGTCCGGCCCACCAAGGTGGTCTCCCTTGGCCCCGTTCTTGCTGAAGCATCTCCTCGGCAGAGGCATGGAGTCAGCTCTTGGGTACGTTCTTACACTTCGTCGCAACCGGTCTCTATGTGGGCTACCTTCCCGTGGCACCCGGAACATGGGCCACGCTGCTCGTCGGAGTTCCTCTCTGTATCGGGCTTAAGTGTATGGGTGAAATCACCTTTCTGGCCGCCCTCGCGGGCGTTCTGGGACTCTCCGTGGTCTCGTCCGGTTTCGTGGAAAAGAAGCTGGAAGAAAAGGACCCGTCTTTCGTGGTGATCGACGAAGTCACCGGGTTCCTCTTCTCCATGGTCTTCGTGCCCATTTCTGTAACCAACGTCCTGTGCGCCTGTGCTTTTTTCCGTCTGTTTGATATAGTGAAGCCCTATCCGATCCGGGTGATCGAGCAACGAATTCCGGGTGGATGGGGTATCACCCTGGATGATGTGTTGGCTGGCCTCTACGCGGGTCTCTGCGTGCACTTGGTCAGCCTCTTTCTTTAGAAGTGGAGCCCTCGGCTTGGGATCAGATGTACTCTTTGTTCCGCAGGCTCGTCAACCGAGCCGGGTACAACTCCACTTCCCTCACGGGTCTGGCAAAGTGTTTCATCGAAGGAGGAGTCGCCCATGGAAAAAGGGCTGGACAAGGAGAAGGCCATTTCCACCGCCATCACGTCGATCGAGAAGCAGTTCGGAAAAGGCTCGATCATGCGCCTCGCCGAAGGGGATCAGAAGGTGCAGAAGACCCCTTCCATCTCCACCGGCTCGCTCGGGCTGGACATGGCGCTTGGCATCGGCGGAGTGCCTCGAGGCCGGATCGTGGAGATCTACGGCCCGGAAAGCTCGGGGAAAACCACCCTGGCCCTGCACATCGTGGCGGAGGCACAGAAGTCGGGTGGCATCACGGCATTCATCGATGCCGAGCACGCCCTGGATCTGATCTATGCAAGACGCCTGGGCGTCAAGACGGAAGACCTTCTCGTGTCGCAGCCTGATACAGGAGAACAGGCCCTCGAAATCGCCGATGTGCTCATCCAGAGCGGTGCCGTGGACGCAATCGTGGTGGACTCCGTGGCGGCACTCGTTCCCCGCGCGGAAATCAACGGCGATATGGGGGACCCCCAGATGGGCCTGCAGGCTCGGCTGATGAGCCAGGCCATGCGGAAGCTGACCGGCAGCATTCACCGTTCGAAGACGACCATGATCTTCATCAACCAGATCCGCATGAAGATCGGCGTCATGTTCGGTAACCCGGAGACGACCACGGGAGGCAACGCGCTCAAGTTCTACTCTTCCGTACGGCTCGACATTCGGCGGATCGCCACCATCAAGTCCGGCGGGGATATCCTCGGGAACCGGACCCGGGTCCGGGTCGTGAAGAACAAGCTCGCCCCTCCGTTTCGTGAAACCGAGTTCGACGTTCTCTACGGAAAGGGCATCTCCAAGGAAGGTGAGCTTCTCGACCTCGGCCTTCATCACGAGCTCATCGAAAAATCCGGCCCATGGTACTCCTACGGGTCCGAACGGATAGGCCAGGGCCGTGAGAACGCACGCATCTTCCTTTCGGACAACCCGGACATCCAGGAAGAGATCCGCGGCAAGGTCATGGAAAAGGCCGGATTCGGCGAGGCGGAGAAAGAGGAGGGAAAGCAGGAAGCGGCGGCAGGGGAGAAAGAACGGGCGGCAGGGGAGAAAGAACGGGCGGAAGGGACGAAGAAGCCGGACAAACGGAAGAAGGGGGGCTAAAGCCTTGGAATGGAACGATATCCTTAAGATCGCGATCAGTCGCGGGGCCTCGGACATTCACCTGCGTGCCGGGTTGCGCCCCATCCTGCGCATCATGGGGACCCTCTACCCGTACAAGGAGCACCCGCCCGTCTCGGCCGAGGACATCGATGAGACGATCAACGGCCTGCTCAACGACCGGCAAAGGGAGAAATTCAACCAGGGCAAGCAGATCGACATCTCGACCGGCATGGGGGACCAGGGACGGTTCCGGATCAACATCTTCCAGCAACGTGGTGTCCCGAGCATGGTCTGCCGGTTCATCCCGTACCGGATTCAGACGACCGACGAGCTCTTCCTTCCCCCGATCATCAAGAAGATCGCAATGGAACAGAGGGGGCTGGTCCTGCTGACCGGAACGACGGGGAGTGGAAAATCGACCACCCTGGCGGCCATCATTCACCACATCAACAACCACCGCAATTGTCACATCATCACGATCGAGGATCCGATCGAGTTTCTCCACCGGGACCACAAGTGCCTGATCAACCAGAGGGAGGTGGGCTTCGACACCGACACCTTCGCAGCCGCCCTCCGTGCCGCCCTTCGTCAGGACCCGGACGTGATCCTGGTCGGTGAGATGCGGGACTTCGAGACGATCCAGACCGCCATTCTCGCGGCGGAGACCGGGCACCTCGTGCTCAGTACACTCCACACGCTGGACGCGACGGAGAGTATCCACCGTATCATCACCGTTTTCCCTTCCCATCAGCAGCAACAGATACGGAGACAGCTCGGCGGTATCCTCCGTGGTGTGATCTCCCAGCGACTCGTTTCCCGCGCGGACGGGCGGGGCCGCGTGCCGGCGGTGGAAGTAATGATCGGTACGGCCCGCATCCGCGAATGCATAGAAGACAGCGCTAGAACGAAGGAGATCCGAGACGCCATTGCCAAGGGCTACACGACCTACGGCATGCAGACCTTTGACCAGTCCCTGATGTACCTGCTGGAAAAAGGGCTGATCACCTACGAGGAGGCCCTTCTCCAGTGCAGCAACCCGGATGATTTCGCCTTGAAGGTCCGGGGAATCTACTCGACCAGCGACGATCGTTGGGAGGGGTTCGAGGCAAAGGTCGAGATGGAGCAGGAGGAGCAGGGCGAAGAAGCGGAAGAGCCGCCCAGTGAAGGTGAAGACACCGAAGCGATGAAGATCGAGAGGTTCGACAAGTGAAGTCCCTTTCTGCGCAAAAGATCCGTACGGAATTCCTCGAATATTTTCAAGGGCAGGGACATCAGAAGGTTCGGTCCTCCTCCCTGATCCCTTCGAACGACCCGACCGTACTGTTGACGACCGCCGGCATGCAGCAATTCAAGCCTTACTTCCTCGGGGAGCAGGAGCCACCTGCCACACGGCTGACGACCGCACAGAAGTGCTTCCGCACATCGGACATCGAGGAGGTGGGGGATTCGACTCACGACACCTTCTTCGAGATGCTGGGAAACTTCTCGGTGGGAGACTATTTCAAGAAAGAGGCAATCGACTTTGCGTGGGATCTTCTCGTGGGCCAATGGGAGCTCCCTGCGGAGCGCCTTTCCATCACCGTATTCGGAGGGATCGAGTCCCTCCCACCGGATGAGGAGGCGGAGGATCTCTGGAAGGCCAAGGACGTGCCCGCGGAGAAGATTGTGCGGTTCGGTCCAGAGGACAACTTCTGGGGGCCTCCCGGAACGACCGGACCCTGCGGTCCCTGCTCGGAAATCCACTACGATCTCACGCAGGTTCCGTGCAGCGATCCCTCCTGCGGCCCCAATTGCGAATGTGGTCGGTTCCTGGAGATATGGAACCTCGTCTTCATGGAATACAACAAGCAGGAAAACGGGAACTATGACCCCCTGCCGTCGAAGAACATCGACACCGGCATGGGGCTCGAGCGGATCGCCCTGGTCCTGCAGCGAAAGGAGGACATCTTCGCCACCGATCTGTTCGCCCCCATACTCGAGGCGGTCGAGCAGATCTGCAAGTTCTCCCTGAAGGACGCCGATGAAGAGGTGGTTCGATCCTCACGTATCATCGCGGACCACATCCGTGCCGCCACCTTCCTGGTGTCGGACGGCGTGCTTCCGTCCAACGACGGGAGAGGATACGTCTTGCGAAGAATCCTGCGCAAGGCCCTGGTCCACGGTCGAAGACTCGGGCAAACAGAGCCCTTTGTGAATCCACTGTTGAACGTGGTGATCGACAACTTCCAGGAGGCCTATCCGGAGCTCTCGGACAACCGTGTCTTTGTCTCCCGCGTCCTGGGGAGCGAGGAGGAGAGATTCCTTCAGACCCTTGAAACGGGCATTCGTATCTTCCAGACAGAAGGCGAGAGATTGCACGAGGCCGGAGAAAAGACTCTGCCCGGAGATGTGGTCTTCAAGCTCTACGACACTTTCGGCTTTCCCCCGGAACTCACGGAAGACATGGCCGGCGAACGAGGGATGGGAATCGACAGGGCCGGTTTCGAGAAGTGCATGGAGGAGCAGCGGGAAAAGGCCAGGGCCTCCTGGCGCGGCGGCGAGCAGCAAGGGCTGACCCAGGAGGGAACCCTCGCAGGCGTCCAGAGCGAATTCATCGGCTACGATCGGGCCGAGATCAGCTCGGTCGTCACGCATCTGTTCGCAGAGGGACAGCGGACGGGAGAGATCGGCCAGGGGCAGGAAGCTCAGCTCGTCTGCTCCCAGACGCCCTTCTATGCCGAGAGCGGGGGGCAGGTAGGCGACGAGGGTCTGATCGAAGGACCGGAAGGGGCATTTCGCGTCTCGGACGTGAAATACGGTCCGGGAGACGTCACCCTCCACCGAGGAGAAGTCGTGAGCGGGCGGTTTCAGGAGAATCAGGAAGTCATCCTGAAGGTCGATCAGGGTCGAAGACGGTCCACGGCCCGCAACCACACCGCAACGCATCTTCTGCACTACGCTCTCCGGACCGTGCTCGGCGATCATGTCCGACAGTCCGGCTCCCTGGTGGCACCGGACCGACTCCGGTTCGACTTCACCCACTTCGCGGCCCTCGAAGAGACGGAGATCGACTCGCTGGAATCCATCGTCAACGAGAAGATCCTCGAGAACGAGCCGGTCGGTGTTCGCACGCTGCCTTTCGCCGATGCACAAGCGGAAAAGGCGATCGCCCTGTTCGGAGAGAAGTACGACGACCAGGTCCGCATGGTCAGTCTCCGGGACTACAGCAAGGAGCTCTGCGGGGGCACACACGTCTCGAGGACGGGCGACATCGGCCTGTTCAAGATCTTGAGCGAATCGAGCGTGGCCGCGGGGGTCCGACGGATCGAAGCACTCACCGGGCAAGGCTCCCTCGGGCACGTCCAGTCGATCGAGAAGGAATACCGAACCCTCGCGCATTCCCTGCAGGCCCGGCCGGGCGAGTTGGCCGAACGCCTCCTCCAGCTTCAGAAGCGACAGAAGGAGCTCGAGAAATCCCTGAAGGGCAAGACGGTAGACCGGCTCAAGGAGTCTGCACGGGAGTTGGCCGAAAATGCGGAGACCGTAGGGGAAGTTCCCTGTGTCACGGCGGAATTCGAGGCGGACGCAGAAACCCTTCGAAAGCTCACGGACATGATTCGAGACCGGCTGAAGGGAGGCGTCATCCTTCTCGGCAGCCGGAACGAGGGAAAGGCTCTCCTGGTGCTCACCGTGGCCAAGGAACTCACACCACGTCTCCATGCGGGAAAACTCATCAAGGAAGCAGCCAAGGAAGTCGGCGGTGGAGGTGGGGGAAAGCCGGAGATGGCCCAGGCTGGGGGATCCTCGCCCGAACATATGGAGAAGGCCTTCCGGAAACTCAAAGAGCTCATCCTGGCTGCCCCCCCCGGGTAGCAATCTTCACACGAATCTCGACAGCATGCATCAGGCCTTAGGATGGGGTATCCCGTCTCGGTCTGATTGTGCTCCGTCGCCCCCCCGTTTCTACAAAGTCGCCCGGCACAGACCGAGACGGGATACCCCATCCTAAGGCCAAGTACGCTGGTTTCGCGATTTGAGTGTATGGATGCTGGCTCGTGACAGAGACGGGCTCACAGGTAAGGATCGGAGCGATCGCTTCTGAGTTTGCCGGCGTGTCACCAGGAAGCAACCTCAAAGCCTTCTCACAGGCCGGTCGTTCAGAAACGTCCATATGCAAGGCCCACGAAACCGGCCCCCGCGAAGGCGGGGGTCCATGTAACGTTGAGGCGTACACCGTACGTCGCAGTGACGCAGAAGGATTGTAACGCGTGTTGTTGAGTTTCCGTTGCGGCACGAGAGGGTGACTACAATGTCTAATCGCGGGCCGGCTGGCTATTCGTACCCGAACATGTAGAAGACCCGCTCCTTGAAGCGGAAGTATCGGGATACCATGGTGAACCGGCCCTTCTCGATATCCCTCAGGAAGGTGTCCGCCTTGGAGCGGTAGGGGCTCTCCGGATACTGATACACCAGGGAACTGAACGCCTTCGACGCCTCCGGGTCTTCCCTCAGAAAGAAATGACACTTGCCCATGTAATAGAGCGCCCGGTCCGCCACCCCCTCGATCGGGTACTTGTCCAGGATCCTCTGGAACCTCTTCAAGGCAGCGTAGTAATCGGCCCCACGATAGTAGAAGTGGGCCACATAGAAATCGTGTTCAGCGAGCCGGCCGTTTACCTGAACCAGCATTTCGCCCGCTTCCTCGGTGTAGGGACTCGTAGGGAACCGGGAAATGAGTTCGACGAGCTCCCGCTTCGAATTGTCCATGGAAGACACGTCCCGGTCGATGGTCCTGAACTGCTCGGAATAGGAAATCGCCTTCATCCAGAGTACGAAGGGGATATGTTCATTGGTAGGGTGGAGCTCCTGAAAGCCCTGGAGGTGCACCAGTGCCTCTACATACTTCTTGTCCAGGAAATAGGATTCGGCGATCTTGAGTTCAGCCTGGATCGCATAGAAGCTGAAGGGGTAGTTCTCGAGTATCTTCTGAAAGAAGGGGATCGCGTCCCGGTAGTCTTTCTTGTCGAACTTCTCCATCCCCATTCGGTAGTTCTCTTCCGCCGTCGGCTCCCGCGGCTCCTGCTTCGCCGCGCACCCGACGACCAGGGCGACCATCGCCAGCAGCAAGAGCCCCCGACCCCAGGGACTGTTTCCGTAAGCTCTGCCGTGGAAATATTGAATAAGCCTCATGCGTCTTGCTCCTTCCCTTCATTTCAGTCTTAGCAGAAGGCTGGGGCCGAGTCAAAGCGTGCGATCCCCTATCACGTCTTGATTGACCCGCCCCGCCGACTCTGTGGCCATTCAAGAACCGGGACGGAACAGGAGATGCCGCCCAAAGCCACACCACCCCACCCCCGGGGCTGTCAGACCTCGCTCTGTGAGGATAGACATTCTTTGACCGAGACGCTAGATTATGTGCCGAGAGTCGTTGGGACACCGCCGATCGGAACAACCGAAAAGGAATCCGCTTGATATGGAGAAATCCTCCCCGATTGAGCTCAAGGAACTGGTTGCATACCTGGATCAGTATCTACAGACGAGTGCCTTTTCAGACGCTTCGGCAAACGGCCTCCAGGTGGAAGGAAGCGGCACTGTTCGACGCATCGGCCTGGCCGTGGATGCCTCCCTGGAGTCGGTCCTGATGGCAGCCGAGGGGGGATGCGATCTCCTGATCGTCCATCACGGCCTTCTCTGGGGTGCGGAGGTCCGAATTTGCGGCCACATCTACCGGCGCATCCGCGCCCTGATCCAGGCGGACATGGCTCTCTATGCCTCTCACCTCCCGCTCGACGCCCATCCCGAGGTGGGCAACAACGCCCAGATCGCGGGGGAGCTGCCCCTCTCCGATGTCGGGCCCTTCGGAGAATACAAGGGGATGTCCATTGGCTTTCAGGGAAGCCTGGAAGCTCCGATCCTGCTTCAGGATGCTGTCGATATCTGTACGGAGGGAATCGGTCCTCCAAAAGCACTCCTGACCTTCGGGCCGCAAAGGGTCGGTCGAGTGGGCATCATTTCCGGTTCCGCTTCAGAGCCCCCTATTTTTGACGAGGCCTCTCGCAAAGGAATCGACCTGCTGGTCACCGGCGAGCCGAAGCTCGAAGCGTACTACCTGGCGCAGGAATACGGACTGAATGTGTTCTACGGAGGCCACTACCGGACCGAAACCTTCGGGGTGAAGGCCCTGGGGGATCATCTCTCCGCGCGATTCGGTCTCCCAACCGAGTTCATTGAGACCGCCTGTCCATTCTAGTGCGATCCCTGTTCTCAACTGCGCACAAAAAAAAGGGACCTTCCGGACCTCTTCAACCCGCTGCCTCTTGGCGAGCTGGTTCAAGAAGTCAAGAACATCCCCTGTTTCGTTCTTCAGTAAGTGATCCTTCCCTTTCGCCTTTCCCCTTTGACCTTTCACCTTTCGCTTCACACAAAGGACCGTGTTCTCTCAGATACACGGAAGGGTCGCACGGAGGCTAAAGCGTATTCGCAACGACCATGCGCTGGATCTCCTGGGTTCCCTCGTAGATCTGCGTGATCTTCGCATCCCGCATGAAACGCTCTACAGGGTATTCCTTGGTATAGCCGTAGCCTCCCAGAACCTGGATCGCCTCGATCGTGACCCACATGGCAACGTCTCCGCAGAAGGTCTTGGAAGCAGAGGAATAACGGATCTGCTCGGGCAGGAGCCGGCTCATGTCTTTGGGACACTGCTGCAGGACGGCACCACACTTGTACAGGAGCTGCCGAGCCGCCTCGATCTGGATGAACATGTCGGCCAGCTTGAATGAGACTCCCTGGAACTTGTTGATCGGATTACCGAAGGCGATCCGTTCTTTTGCATACTCGGCGGCGTATTCGGCGGCACCCGTGGCGATCCCCAGAGCCTGGGCAGCGATTCCGGGGCGGCTGAAATCCAGGGTCTTCATCATGATATGGAAGCCGGTCCCCTCTTCGGCCAGCAGGTTCTCGGCGGGCACCCTGCAGTCCTCGAATATCAGCTCCACCGTGTCCGAGGAGCGAATTCCGAGCTTGTCTTCCTTCTTCCCTACCGAAAATCCGGGAAAGTCCTTTTCCACGATAAAGACGCTCGATGCCTTGTGGGACTTGTTTTCCGGGTTCGTGATGGCATAGACCGTGATCGTCTCTGCCACGCCACCGTTGGTGATGAAGTTCTTGGCCCCGTTCAGGATGTACTCGTCCCCCTTCTTCTCCGCCTTGCACTTCAGGCGCGCCACGTCGGAGCCACCTCCCGGCTCGGTCAGCCCGAAGGCGGCGAGCTTCTCCCCACTGGACAGGGCGGGCAGGTACTTCGCCTTCTGATCTTCGTTCGCAGCCAACAGGATGGGCAGCGTTCCCAGTTCCTGGACCGCCACATTCAGGCCAACAGACGCATCCACTTTGCAGAGTTCCTCGATCACGAGGATCAGGCTCAGCATTCCGGCATCCGCACCGCCATACGCCTCGGGGAAGTCGATCCCCATCAGGCCGTTCTCACCCAGCAGCTTGACCATGTCCCAGTCGAACTTCGCCTCTTCGTCCCGTTTCGCTGCTCCGGGTTCCACCTGTTCCTTGGCCATCTTCCTGACCATATCCTGCAACATTCGTTGTTCTTCGGTCAGATCGTACTGCACCAGGTCTACCATCGCTCCTCTCCTCATGTCCGGTGTAGGTAAGACGTCAGCCCCTCCTGGAATTTCAGGGGCAGAAAGGCACAAATTCGTATTATAACAGATTTGAGGCTCGAACGGAAGATGTCGGCCTTTAGGGTCGCCTGTACCAGAGACGCTACAGCCCTTCCACAAAGGCCTCCAGGGTTCTTCTGAAGGGCGAGAGCTCGGCATCCTGCTCGAACGCAATCCTGACGGAGTTCAACGTGTTGGGAATGGAGGCAAGGTAGCGATCCGTTCCCTTCACGACCGCCTGGTAGGCAAAGGTGCCGATCGCCTTCAGGTTTCTTTGCAGACCGGTTCGAATAAAGGCTCGCTCGAAGTCGTCCGGCCCCGGTAGTGCCAGCCCGGCCTGCCCCGCGAGCTCTCGGTAGGTGGCGATGAGCGACTGCTGCTCCTCGGCTGTCAGGCAGACATACGAATCCCGTAGAAGGGATGAAAGGTCGTAGGTGATCGGTCCCAATCGCGCGTCCTGGAAATCCAGCACGGTCAGTCCGTCCCCCTGCACCATGAGATTGCGGGAATGGTAGTCTCTGTGGGTGAAGACCTTCGGGTAGGCTGCAACCTCGTCACACAGCTTTCGGAAGTGCTCGTCCAGCTCCTTGCCCGCAATCTTGGATATGACCCCTCCCCACAATCCCTCAAGGGCATGCTCGCGGAAGAAGCAGAGTTCCCTGAAGAAAGTCCGGGTGTCGAAAGAGTAGGTCAGGGCCTGACAGGGGCGGCTCGAGGCCCTCGACCCCTCGCTCTGCATCCGAACGAGGATCTGGATTGCTTGTTCATAGAGCCCTCTCTTCTCCGCGGGGGGCTCCTTTTCGAGACAGGTTTCGAGGGTCAGGCTTCCCACGTCCTCCAACAGGACGAACCCCTCCTCCGAGGCATCGACGAACACCTCGGGCACCGGGATCCCCTTCTCCTTCAGGTGCCTCGCAATATTCACGAACGGGAGCTCCCGTTTCGATCCCTGGGGCGTCCATGGGCTCGACAGCTGCATCAGCACATAGGAGCCTCTCTCCCGTTCGCCGCTCGCTTCCAGGATCATTCGGAGGTAGCTACGGTCAGACGCATCTCCTTCGAGGGGGCGGGCCCGAATCGGTCCCTCCGCGGCCGCCTCGTGCCGGAGCAGGAAATCGACTACGGGGTCCGGTAGACCCAGCGCCCTGAGCCGGGCAGCGCTGGATGCCTTGGATGTCACCTTCCCCCTCCAAGCCTGGAACAAGGGCCATTCATTTTCGAACTTCTCTCCCTAAGGGTCTGCAGGGTCATTCACAGGGCGAAAAAAAATCGGGCCCATGGCCTTTGGAATTGTTGACAGTTCTCGCACAAACGTGATCGAATAGAAGGTTTGATACATGCAAACGAACGATGCTTTTCCGAGAATGCCGGACAGAGGGGGTTCCCATGGTCGCTCAGAAGACGAAGAAGGCGAAGGGTCCCAAGGTGACGAAGACCTACCAGGACATCAACGAGCGCATCATGAAGGGGCAGGCGGTCGTTCTGACTGCAGAGGAAATGATCCACCTGGTCGAGGAGAAGGGTGCGGTCAAGGCCGCCAGCGAGGTGGATGTGGTCACCACCGGAACCTTCGGCCCCATGTGCTCCTCCGGCGCCTTTCTCAATTTCGGGCATCCCAGCCCCAGAATCAGGGCCCACCGTGTCTGGTTGAACAACGTGTCCGCCTATGGTGGAATCGCCGCCGTGGACGCCTACCTTGGCGCCACCGAGCTTCCCGAGGACGACCCCATGAACAAGGTCTTTCCCGGACGCTTCCCGTACGGTGGGGCACATGTGATTCATGACCTCGTCGCTGGCAGGGAAATCGAGCTCAGGGCCTCGAGCTACGGCACCGACTGCTATCCGAGCAAGGAGTTGAAGAAGAAGGTGCGCCTGAAGGACTTCCCTCAAGCCTTCCTGTTCAACCCCCGCAACGGATACCAGAACTATAATTGTGCTGTCAATTTGTCCGACCGCACCCGGTACACCTACATGGGCATCCTTCGCCCCCGTTGCGCCAACGCGAACTACTGCAGCGCCGGCCAGCTCAGCCCCCTGCTGAACGACCCCTACTTCCGCACAATAGGGGTGGGAACGCGCATCTTTCTGGGCGGGGGGGAAGGCTTTGTGAGTTTCTACGGAACACAGCACAACCCGACCCCAAAGAGAACCGCGAAAGGGGTCCCCGTCACCGGAGGCGGCACACTCGCCCTTGTAGGCGACCTGAAGCAGATGCACAAGCGTTGGCTAGTGGGCGCGAGCTTCGAGGGATACGGCGTCAGCCTCTACGTCGGACTCGGGATTCCGATCCCGATCCTGGACGAACGGATGGCCGCCTTCACGGCTGTAAAGGACAAGCACCTCTTCGCGCCCATAGTGGATTACAGCAACGACTATCCCCAGAATACGGGGCAGACGATCGGACAGGTGTCGTATGCCGAGCTGAAGAGCGGGAAGATCAAATTGCGCGGAAGAGAGATCCCCGCGGCCCCACTGTCGAGTTACTCGAGGGCGGTGGAAATCGCCGAGACCCTCAAGGACTGGATCCGGAAGAAACGGTTCCTGCTTGGAGAGCCTCAATGGTTGCTCCCCCCCGGCGGCAAGAAGAAGTCGACCTAGGATACGTAGCGAGGACCTACCGGGATTTCTCCTCCAAGGGAAGGTGGGTCGCCTTTTCCGCGGCCGACCAGGAAACGGACCTGTATATTCGAGCGGAGCGGGATCTCTCCCGGGAGGCCCTGGAGGCAATCCGGAATGCCCGTGGAGCGATCGAAGGCTACATCCGCGAGCATCCGGATTTCGGGACGAGTCTGGTGCCCCTTCGGTTCGACCCGGAGGCCCCGCGAATCGTGAGGGACATGCTCCTCGCTGCGCAGGGATTGTCGGTAGGCCCGATGGCGGCCGTGGCAGGCGCTATCGCGGAGAGCGTCGGAGCCGCTTTGCAGGAGTTCTCCGGCAACGTGGTCGTGGAAAACGGAGGGGATCTCTATCTGGCAACCCAAGGGGAGACCACGGTCGGGGTTTTCGCGGGCGAATCCCCTGTCAGCATGCGATTCGGATTGAGAATCCCGCCGGAGGAAATGCCCTGCGGACTCTGCACCTCCTCCGGGCGGGTAGGCCCTTCCCTGAGCTTCGGGAAGGCGGACGCGGTCACGGTCTGGGCATCTTCCACGGCCCTCGCCGATGCCGCTGCAACGGCCCTGGCCAACCGCGTGGCTGCGCCGGAAGACATTGAACCAGCCCTGGAAGTGGCGAAATCCACGGAGGGTCTGAAAGGCGCCCTGGTCGTCTTCGAGGACAAGATCGGCGTGTGGGGCCCGCTGGAACTGGTTGGATTGAATCAATGACGATGGAGGAAGTTCCCATGGCAAGTACGACCAAGGTGCTTCGATTCGATAAAACCACCTGGAATCAGCCGATCGTCTGCAGGCTCGCTTCAGACTACGGCCTCACGTTCAACATCCTGAAGGCATTCATTCTGCCTCGCCAAGAAGGCAGGATGGTGCTCGAAATCATCGGAGACAAGGAAGACTGCAAGAAGGGTCTGCAGTATCTGCGGAAGTGCGGCGTTCGGGTCGAACCGATCGAACAGGGAATCGTGCGGGACGACAGGACCTGCGTTCATTGCGGCGCCTGCTCAGGCCTGTGTCCCACACAAGCGCTCTTCATCGATCGATCATCGATGCGGGTCGACTTTGATCCTTCCCTCTGCATCGCCTGTGGCTGGTGCGTGAAGGCTTGTCCCACGAGGGCGGTCCGGCTGAATGTGAACGAAATCTAACGACAGGGGTCAGTTCTCAGGGAACAGGGTTCAGGCCCCGCAGCCCAGCAGTCCATTCAAAGAAAGGCCTTCATCATTCAGAGCGCATCCATGGTGGGGTGGATGGGGCTGGCCCCTGACCCCTGGCCCCTGACCCCCCAGAAAACCGACTGGGCAACGAAATCTATTTCGACCAGCCCCTTCTAGGGGTTCTTCTTCGGCATCGGCACTTGATGGATGTTGCCGTAGACCGGGACCTCCAGGACTTCTTCTTCCTTGCCCTTGACGAGGATGGTCAGCCTCTCCGAGACCCTGCCCTTCGTCTTTCCGCCTGGATCGTAAGTGACACGAACACGATAACTCTCCCCCTCTTTGCCAGGCAGAACCTCCGAGGTGATCGCATCCGTGGTTGCCTTCACGCCGTCAACGGAAAAAGACTCTCCCGCCTTGCCCTTCAGGGTGATCTCCCGGCTCGAGGTTTGCCCGGGACGAATCACGCCGAAGGAGACCACCTGGGGAGTGAGCTTCACATTTCCCTGTACAAAGGCGTAGCAGTGCACCTGCATCTTCGGGGACTTCTTGCTGTTCGTCTTGATATGAATCTTGCCTGAAAGCCTCCCGATGGGCACCTTTTCGGCCAGCGACACGGAGTACTTCGCCTCGGTCTCGCTTCTCTTCCGCTCCTCGAGGACGACGTAAGGATTGTCGACGCTCACATCCTGGATCTTCAGGCCGGCTTTTTCCCGAACCCGCACCTCCAGCTGAAGCGGAGCCGGGAGGCTCGCTTTGTCGACGTTCCGGAAATTGATGTACCGGGGCGTAACCATCACATCGGCGATGACCTTGCCCGAGATCGAGAGTCGGACTCTCGCGTTCTTCGGGTCATTCGTTTCGACCGTGATCGCCTTCTTGACCTTTCCTTGAGTGCCCTTGCTCTGGAAGGTCGCCTTTATCTCTCCTACCCCACCCGGGGGTATCTCCTTGGCCGTGACCAAGGTTCCCGTGCAGCCTCAGCTGCTGCGGACCTTGTTGATCACGAGGAGCCCGTCGCCCGTGTTGCGGAACTTGTAGACGTGCTCGACCTTCTCTCCCGACTCCAGCTCCCCGAAATCATAGTCCTTCTGCTCGAAGGCGATTCTCGGCTGCCCAGCCTCTGTCGAACCGGCCTGAGGCGCTTCCACCTCCTCTGTCCCTTGCTTCAAGGCGATCTGCTCGGACGGCGCGGCAGGCACCTCCTGCGTGGCCTCGGCAGGGCCGCTTTCCTCTTTCTGGCAATTCGCGATCACCCCCAGCAAGAGGAAGAGAAGGATGAAGATTCCCGTCTTGCGCATCTCGGTGTCTCCTTTCCATGGGATCGACTGGCGTCCCGGCGTTCCTTCGGCTGCCGAGTGCTGGCCGGGACGATGGGTCGCTGTTTCACTGGTAGCACCCTCGTCTCTGATTAGCATAGGGCCCTGCCCGGGTCAACCGAACCGGTCTTTCTTCGCCCCTATTTCGATTTGCTTCCGGTTCTTTCGGACCGGAAACCCGACAGACTCCCCTCCCCCGCGTTTTTTGTGTTCCTGGCGGTCTACATGCTATCGTCATAATGAACCGACTTTCTTAGAGATCACGGGCATGCTGATTCTGGGTATCGAGAGTTCTTGCGACGACTGTGCGGCAGCGCTGGTAAGGGACGGAGAGACGATCCTCTCACAGGCGATCCACTCCCAGTTCGACATCCACGAGCCCTTTGGAGGGGTCGTGCCCGAGCTGGCGAGCCGAAACCACCTGGAGAAGATCGTTCCGGTCGTCGAAACGGCGATGGGGGACGCCGACGTGGGCTGGTCCGATCTGGACGGGGTGGCGGCCACGTACGGTCCGGGACTGGTCGGCTCCCTGCTCGTCGGCCTCTCGGCAGCCAAGGCGATCGCCTTTTCGTTGGGCATTCCCTTTCAGGGGGTCAACCACCTGGAAGGACACCTCACGGCAATCTTTCTGGAAGACAGGACCGTCTCGTTCCCCTTTCTCGGCCTGATCGTCTCGGGCGGACACACCAGCCTGTACAGAGTCGAGGGGTTCGGGTCCTACCAGCTCCTCGGACAGACGAGAGACGATGCGGCGGGCGAAGCCTTCGACAAGGTGGCCAAGCTCCTTGGGCTCGGCTATCCGGGCGGGATTGTCATCGACCGGCTTTCCAGGCAGGGAGACCCGCAAGCCTTCTCTTTCCCCCGGGCCATGACCAGCCCGAAAACCCTGGACTTCAGCTTCAGCGGACTCAAGACATCGGTTCGCTATTTTGTCCAGAAGCACGAGCCAGCGTTCATTCAGGCCCATATGGCAGATCTGGTCGCCTCTTTTCAGGAGGCGGTGGTGGACAGCCTGATCATCAAGCTGACGCAGGCGGTCACGTCCTCCCAGCTCCGACGTATCGTCGTTTCAGGGGGGGTGGCCGCAAACAGCCGACTCCGCAGCCGTCTTGGCGAAGTTGCCGAGACCGAGGGGCTCGACGTCCATTTCCCGTCCCCCCAACTCTGCACGGACAACGCCGCCATGGTGGCGGCAGTCGGGTACAGACACCTGTGCATGGGGATATCTTCCCCTCTCAGCCTGAACGCGGTGGCGAATCTGTTGCTCTAATCGAGCACTGCCCTCGCGGTCACCCGCTCCTTTGCCGGAAGCCTGAGCATGAAAAAGACCCTGAAGGGGACCCTTCGAGATTACGGTAGGAGACCGAAGAAATCGCTCGGACAGGTGTTCCTGATCGAGCGGTCCGTTCAGGAGAACATCCTCGCGCTGGCCGACCTCGGAGCGGATGACACCGTCGTGGAGATCGGCCCCGGCACGGGAGCCCTCACCCGCGATATCCTGCCGCGGGTCAAGAGGCTGATCGCCCTCGAAATCGACGCGGACCTGGCATCCTACCTGCGTACATCGATGGAGACAACCTCTCGGCTTCACCTGGTGTGTGCAGACGCACTCCGGTTCGACTACGAGAGGGCCTCCTCCTCGCTGGGAACGCGGTTGAAGGTGGTGGGCAATCTTCCTTACGTGATCTCGGCGCCCTTGCTGGTCACCTTTCTGGAGCAGCGAAAGGCCTTTTCCCGCCTGGTTCTCATGCTGCAGAAGGAGGTGGCGCAGAGACTGACGGCTCCGCCCGGCACGAAGCAGTACGGCACGCTCTCGGTTCTTTGTCGTTCCTGCTTTCACGTCGACCTCGAACTCAAGGTCTCCAGGAATTGCTTCCACCCGGTCCCCAAGGTCGACTCCGCGGTCCTCCGGTTCGTCCCGAGGGAATCCAGCCTATTCCCTCCTGAAGCGGAACGGGCATTCCGAGAACTGGTCAGGGCCGCGTTTTCCAAACGCAGGAAAACCCTGCTCAACTCTCTTCGGTCCTCTCTGGGAAAGCGCTTGCCGGGCGAAAGGATTCGAGAGCTGCTGGAAGACTGTGGTATCGACCCTCGCCGAAGGGCCGAAACGCTCTCTGCAGAGGAGTACGCGAGTCTCGCGCAGCACCTCCAGACAAACCACCCGCTTTGGTAGACAAGCCATCGCTTTTCCCCCATAATGGGAACGCCTTCTCGATTCCTTTGCGGGGCGTAGCGGCTGTTTTCTGGGCTGAATTGGATTCACGAATCCAGCAGGGCTGAATTTGGCTCACAAATTCAGCCGGGTTGAATTTGGTTCACGAATTCAGCCGGGTTGAATTCGGTCCGCGAATTCAGCCGGACTTGAGGCGCGGAAAGCGGTATAAGAGGAAGGCATGGGAGAAAGCCGATACATTGTCGTGGAGGGCCCGATCGGCGTAGGGAAGACCTCTTTCGTCAAGCTTCTCGGAGAGGTCTTTCAGGCAAAGACGGTGCTCGAGCGCGCCGAAGAGAATCCTTTCCTGAGCAAGTTCTATGGGAACACGGATAAATTCGCCTTCCAGACGCAGATCTTCTTCCTTCTCACCCGATACCAGCAGCAGCAGGAAATCCTCCAGGCCGATCTCTTCCGACAGAACATCATCTCCGACTACCTGTTCGCCAAGGACCGGATCTTCGCTTATCTCAACCTCAGCGAGGATGAGATCGTCCTGTATGAATGGATCTACCAGCTCCTGGATCAGCGGGTTGTCAAACCCGACCTCGTGATCTACCTTCAGGCGCCGGTCCAGGTCCTTCTCAAGCGAATACGAAAGCGTGCCCTCTGGTATGAGAAGGAGATGGACCAGGAGTACCTGGAAAAGGTGAGCAAGGCCTACAACACCTTCTTCTTCCACTACAAGGATACGCCGCTTCTGGTCGTGAACACCTCCAACATCGACTTCGTGCACCGGGAAGCAGACCTGAAGAACCTGATTCGGGAGATCCAGAACACCGAGAAGGGGGTCCGGTACATCACCATCGCCCCGGACGTGGATCCCCTCCCGTGAGATCTCTGTCAGGCCGCCGTCCGTGCCTCACGATGGACAACCCTTGGGAGGCGCGAGTAGGGAGGATCCCATGAAAATCATCCTGGAACCGAGAGCCATGCAGGGCCTTGCCGATGAAGTCCGCTCCCGAGCCGGACGGATTGCCTTCGTTCCGACCATGGGGTTTCTTCACGAAGGCCATCTTTCCTTGATGCGGGAAGGCAAGAAGAGGGCCGACACGCTGGTTGTCTCCATCTTCGTGAACCCTACTCAGTTCGGCCCCCAGGAGGACCTGGATGCCTATCCCCGTGACTTCGACAGGGACGAGAGCCTCATGCGAGAAGTCGGCGTCGATGTGGTCTTCTATCCGACCGACAAGGATATGTATCCGAAGGGATACCAGACCTACCTGACGGTCGAGGAGGTCACCCGGAACCTCTGCGGCAAATCGAGGCCGACCCATTTTCGGGGGGTGGCCACCGTGGTCACCAAGCTCTTCCATATCATCAAGCCCCACGTTGCCCTCTTCGGAAGCAAGGACTTCCAGCAGCTGGTCGTCATCCGAAGGATGGTGGAAGACCTGAACATGGATATCGAGATCGTTGGGTGTCCGATCGTCCGCGAACCGGATGGATTGGCCATGAGCTCGCGCAACAAGTACTTGAGCGAAGACGACCGAAAGGAGGCCCTGGCGATCAAAGAGGCCCTGGACAGGGCAAGAGAGCTCTACCGGAACGGGGAAAGGGACGCACGCGCCCTCGTGGAGGAGGCCCACCGAATCCTCGACCTCCATCCCGGCATTCGAATCGACTATGTGAGCCTGTGCGATGCAGGGACGCTCTCCGACATCGAGACGATACGGGCCGAATCGGTTATGGCGATAGCGGCCTTTGTGGGCAAGACGAGGCTGATCGACAACTGCGTTTTCCTGGCGCCTGACGAGGAAGCGATCTAGAGGGCGGATGCGATCGAAACCGCTTGAAACAGAGTCCTCCCTTACACAGAGGAATCTCCCGCCCGACGCGATCCACGCCCGCCTGACGGGCCACGGCCCCTTCCTGTTCCAAGGAGGATCCGCCGGCTGCCTGCTCATCCACGGCCTCACGGGAACGCCCGAGGAGATGCGCTATCTCGGGGACCGACTGCATCGGAGCACGGGCTTCTCCGTCTCCGGGGTCATGCTCGCCGGCCATGGAACCGATGCGGAAGCGTTCCAGCAAACCGGATGGACCGATTGGTATCGCAGCGCAGAGCAGGCCATGCTGGAGCTTTCCGAAACCTGTTCTCCCCTCTTCGTCGTAGGTTTCTCCATGGGGGGCCTGATCGCCATGGCCCTCGCCCTTCGCCACGGCAGCAGAGTGCAAGGCCTGGCGCTGCTTGCAGCACCTCTCTTCGCCAACCGCCACCGGGCGCGTCTCGCGGGCATCGGCTACGGCCTGCCCGGGGCCAAGGCATGGCTCCGCCGCCGGTCGACGCGGACCGGGTGGCAGGCTCCGGTCATGACCAAGAACCTCGAAGCCCCGCACCTGAGCTTCGCTCAATTCAAATGGATACTGCGGAGAAAAGGTGCCTGCCTGACCCACCCCACCCTGATCCTTCAATCACGGCTGGACCCCTCGGTTCCGTGGGGCAATGCGGTTGCCTTGCGCAACTTGATCTCGAGCCCTCGGAAAGAATTGATCCTGCTCACTCGCTCCCAGCACGTACTCCCCCTGGATCTGGAACGGGATCGGGTGGCGGACGAAATCGGGAAATTCTTTCACAGCTTCTAGCCGGCCAGTTGCTCCGGAACATGGGCGTGGGTGAGTGGGGCATCTGGTGCGATCTCCTGTCCCGTCTTGGTTTTTGCAGGGCGACTTTACCCGCATAATGCTCTCAGCAGAAGCTTCGTGCATTATACGGGTGGGTAGACTCGGGGGGGCGACGGAGCCCCAGAAAACCAAGACGGGACAGGGATCGCACATCTAGTGTAGGTCCACCGGTCCGCCGTTCGGCTCGGTCTTATGCAGCAGGTAAACCAGGAAGAGCGGCAGGATGAAGAAGAACATATCCAGGAAGAAGACGTCGTTGAAGGCGAGCATGAAAGCCTGCCGGTTGAGCTCTCCGTACATCAGGCCGAGGGCCTGGCCGATCCCGTACTCCTGCCCCATGCCCACGTGCTGGTCCAGCCATCCTCGCATGCCCTGAAGGGCTTCCTGGAATTGCGGGCTGTAGGGAGTCATGTGTTCCGCGAGATGGTGATGATGAAACTGGGATCTTCGGGCAAGCTGCGTGGTCATCAGCGCCACTCCGAAGCTTCCCCCCAGGTTCCGAACCAGATTGAACACGGCCGACGCATTGCCCATCTTTTCCTTCGGAACGCGACCGACTGTCAGCGTTGCCACGGGCACGAAAAAAAGGCCGAGCCCGATCCCCTGGACGAGGCGGGGCCACAGGATGGAATCGAAGTCCGCTTCGAGATTGAATCCGCTCATCAGGTAGAGGGAGTAGGCATTGATCGCGAGCCCCAGGAAGAGGAGGTGGCGGGGATCCGTTCTATGCATGAGCCTTGCGGCAAAAGGCATGACCAGCAGAGAGGCGATTCCCCCGGGCCCCAGGACCCATCCCGCCCACAAGGGGGTATACCCCATCAGCTTCTGTACGTAGATCGGAAGCAGAACGAGGCTGGCAAAGAAGGCGAAGAACCCCAGAAACATCATCACATTGCCCAGCGCGAACGTACTGTCACGGTACACCCGCAGATCCACGATAGGGCTGGCATGACGCAGCTCGGTCCACACGAACAGAACCAGAGCGCCTGCCGACAGGACGGCCAGGTTCCGAATGAGGGGTGAGGCAAACCAGTCCAGCCTCTCTCCCCTGTCGAGCACGAGCTGGAGACATCCGATCCCCACGACGAGGAGCGCGATTCCCGCGTAGTCGATCTTCGTTCCCTGCTTCTTCAGATACGGAGGATCCTTGATGAAGAGCATGGTCATGAAGATCGAAACGATCCCAACGGGAATGTTGATGTAGAAGATCCATCTCCATGTCCAGTTGTCCGTGATCCACCCCCCCAGAATGGGCCCGAGGATGGGCGCGAGGACGATGCCCATCCCGAAAATGGCCATCGCCTTGCCGTGTTCCTCGGGGGGGAAGGTCTCGAGAAGGATAGCGTTCGACAGGGGCTGCAGGCCGCCGCCGCCGATACCCTGGAACACACGGAAGAGGACCAGCATCCCCAGACTGGTGGCGGCGCCACAGGCAAACGAACTCAGGGTAAACAGGCTGATGGATAGGAACAGGTACCGCCTACGCCCTATACGGCTCGCCAGCCATCCGCTCATGGGGATCACGATCGCGTTGGACACCAGGTAGGACGTCAGAACCCATGTCACCTCATCCAACCCGGCACTCAGGTTTCCCTGTATATGGTTCAGGGAAACATTCACGACCGTCATGTCGAGGATCTCGATGAAGGTCGGGATCATGACCGTGATTGCCACGAGCCACTTGTTCGGAGCAGGCTTGGATCCCATGCGGGGCGGGTCCTCCGGGGCGAAGAAGCTAGAGCAGGCTGGCCAACGCTGACAGCGGCCAGGGAAGGGAAGGCTTCTCCCCCGGGTAGATCGTCACCTCGGCAGACATACCCACGCGCAGGGGAGGCGCGTCGGAAACGGCATCGTAACCGTCGAGTACGATCTTGACCGGGATGCGCTGCACGATCTTCACCCAGTTGCCGGTGGCGTTCTCCGGGGGGAACAAGGAAAAGGCGGCCCCTGTTCCGGCGTGGATGCTCTCCACACGACCATGGAAGACGTGATCCGGATAGATGTCCAGACGTACCTCTGCCTGTTGTCCGGGACGGATCCGCTCGAGCTGGATCTCCTTGTAGTTCGCCTCCACCCAGAAGTCCTCCAGATCCACGATCGCCATCAACGGGGCCCCGGGCTGAACCACCTTGCCCGCCTCCACGGCCTTCCGGCTCACGCATCCCTTGCCCGGAGCACGGACTTCGGTGTAGCTGAGCATCAGCTCGGCATGGGCCAGCTGTGCCTCCGCGTTCTCCAGGTTCGTCTCACTCGAGACGATCCGGGCCTTCGCGGCGGAAATCTTGGCCTGGGTCACCAGCCGCTGCGCGGTGAGCACTCGATTCTGGGTGACGGCCCGATCGTACTGCTCCTCCGAGATCGACCGCTTGCTCCAGAGGCTCTCGGCACGAGTCAGGTCGAGCTTCGCCTGGGCCAGCCTGGCTTTGACCAGCCTGTCCTCCGCCTCGGACGCTCTCAGGCCGATTTTCGCCTCCTCGTGATGCGTACGGGCGGACGCGAGGGCAGCCTTTGCCATTCGAACCTTGAGGGAAGGGTCTTCCGGATCGAGCCGGACCAGGAGCTGGTCCTGTTCGACCACCTGGTTGTCCTTCACAAGAACGTCCAGCACCGTCCCGGGAATCCTGGCGCTGATCGGATAGATCGTGGCATGAACATATGCGTTCTCCGTCCTGACCCGGGTCTTGCTGTACAAATAGTAGAAACCGGCAAAGACGAGGCCCGCAAGCAGCAGCACGATCAGGAAGACCTTGGAGGGCCTTCCATTGCCTGCTGCCTCGGCCGGTTCCTTCTTCTCTTTCTTCCCGTCATCTTCAACGTTTGCCATTCTCTTTCGCTCCGAGTGTTGCTGCTGCACGCTCTACTCCCTGAATCCCCCCGATACGGGGATAATCTTTCTTTTTACCACAGCGCCTTGCTCCCAGTAAACACGACCCGAAGCACGCAGCGCCCCTCCTGTCGTTCCTTTCACCTCTTCCCTTCAACCTTTCGCCCTGGGGCGCACCGGAGGGACGGAGGCGGTGGGGTATTGACCTGGGCGGACACAGATGAAAAGATGAGTTCCTCTCGAAGTCCAACGAACCTGGAAAAAGGAGAAGGACAGATGCTCGCAGTGATTGCTAAGATCAAGGTGAAAGAGGGAAAAGCGGATGAACTCGTCCAACTGATGAAGGATATCATCCCCTCGGTAAAACAGGAGGAAGGCACCCTGTACTATACCGTGAACAAGGACCGGAACGACCCGAATCTCGTGGTGGTGGTGGAGAAATACAAAGACGATGAAGCCTTTGGTGCCCATTCCTCTACACCCTACCTGGCCGAGCTGTTCGGCAAGGCCCAGGCCCTTGTAGCGGGGGACATGGAACTGATGATGATGGACGAAATCGCCTCCATCTGATGTGACCGGCCAGCGGGCTCCACTTCTTCTGCAGAGGCTCGACCCGGCGGGTCGCATGGACGATGCGGCCCGCCCCGCTCTTCCTCAGGGGAGATCGTAGCGACCGTCGGAGGCGACAAGATGAAGCTATCCGGGACCTTCCCGTGCGACTTTCCGCCCGAAGTCTATCAGAAGTACCTGGCGGACCAGGGAGCGCTGTCCTATCTGAGCCAGAATCATCCGGAAATCCTCGATGTGGAAGTGCTCGAAGACCGAGCCGAGGAGGACAAGGTCTACGTCAAGCTCAAGTACACCATGGAGGTCGCCATGCCGGGGCCGGTCAAGAAGGCGCTTGGCGGAGCCAGCCATTCCTTTGTGGCGGACCTCATCCTGGACACTCAGAACAATACGGCGACCCTCGAATTCAATCCGGCAAGGCTGGGTGACAAGATCAAGGCAGGGGCGAGGATCGCTTTCGAGCCGGAGGGTGATCGCTGGGTTCAACGACTCGACGGTGACGTGACGGTCAAGATTCTCGGTCTGGGCAGAGTGGTCGAGAAATTCGTGGTCGAGAAGTTTCAGAACTCCTATACCATAGAAGCCCGCCTCCGAAACGAATACATAAAGAACGTGGAGGGGTAGGCACCTCCTCCTGACCCAGCCCGGCCGGCCGACCGGTCCGGCCCTGTCTCGCGACCTTCTGTTCTCCCGGCAACCAAACCCCTCCCCGGTACGGTTGTTGCATCACCCCGGTACGTCCAGCGCTCCAGAACCTTCCACTGATAAAGCACGTCAAACACGATTCTTGGATGTTTCGAATACCGTTATGGTACGGTATTTTTCAGAATGACCATAAAATCGTTATTCTGTATCAAGGTTGTCCGGCACGGCCTGGCCGGTCGAAATATTTTCTCTTGACAGGCCCAGAGTTTCTTTTTATACTTCAGTCGCTCAACGAGACTTCTTTAATAACTGACTTTAAGAAAGGAGGGGGATTGGTCTGTCCACACCTCCTTGTTGACATATATGAGAAAGGTTTTATGGGCAACCGATCGGAGTGAGAGAAGAGAAGAAGAAATAGACAAGAAAGGAACCGAAATGTGTCTCTTCTCTCATGAACGAGGTCAACAAGAAACGAAGGAGGGGAAAACATGAAGAACAGGATCCTTATCATCCCACTCGTCGCGGTGATCATGGTATTCGCCGCGGCCGGGCCGGGAAACGCCAGATCGCCCTACGTGCCGAACTACTTCAGCTACGATCCGGAGTGGAAGGGCGAGCTGCCGAGCATCGGCGGCTACGTGGACGTCTATCTGACCTACGCCCAGCAGTACGATGGACAGTTCAACGGCTTGGAGGCGCAGAAGGCAGCCTTCACCGTGGACCGGGCGGAGCTCTTCCTCCAGCACCGAATGACCGACTGGGCGGACGGCTACTTCGAGGTGTCGATCACGGCATTCGACTCGACAGACATCAATCTCGATGAAGCCTGGCTCCGCGTGGTGGTCCCCCTGGGAGAGGGGGTGACCCTGCTGGGCGGTGTCTACGACGTCCCGATCGGCATCGGCGCCAACGAGAACATCGATATCTGGAACTGGCAGTTCAAGATGGTCAATCTCCTAGTGGCACCCTGGTCCATCACGGGAGGCCTGGTCGAGTACGAGCTCGGCGAGCTGGTCAACATCAACTTCTGGATCGGAAACGGCTGGGGCTATTCGGAGCCCTACGGGGTGAACGCGCCCGCTTTTGGCAGGGATCAGCCGGACACGGAAATGTTGTACGGCGGCCGGCTCGGGGTCAGTCCTGACGAGATGTTCGACGTGGGCGTGAGCGTCGTCTGGGCGAACGAGCAGCCCGATTCCGACCTTCCTTGGCGAAGCCGCACCATGATCGACCTGGACTTCCGGTGGCTCGACCTGCCGGACCTGCTGGGGGCGCTCGACTTTGAGCTCTGGTGGCTGGAAGTGACGGACGTGCCGATCGGGGGAAGCCTCTTCGAGAACTCCCAGGCATACGGGGCCGTCGTCCAGTTCAACTTCGCAACGCCTATGGAATCGCTGTCTGTATCCCTTGGGTATGAGGTTCTCCGCGAGGAAAACGGAATCGTCTTCGGCATCGATCCGAACACGGTGTCAGACTTGATGCCTGAGGGAATACCCGTGATCAACCAGACTCGCCAGTCCGTAGAAGTCACCCCTATCTGGGCCCTCGGCGACCACGTGATCGTGGCCCTCTCGTGGCGGTGCGACTGGTCGAACAAGGATGTGTTCACGAACCACGACATGAATCCCACGGACTTCGCGTGGCTCACCGCCTGGGAATGGTATTATTACTTCTAGCCGATCCACCACCATCGGGGCGGCAGGAGGAGAATTCGGCAAGGGGTACCCTTCAGGGTGAGAAAAGGACTCAACAAGGAAAGGGAAGGCGACCGGGACAAGGGGTTCGCCTTCCCTTTCTTCTTTCAGAGAAAGGATAGGATGAAAAGGAAACCGGCAACCCATCTTCTCGTAGTCCTCTGTCTGCTCGCCTTTGCGGCCGGGTGTGCAGGGGCAGGCAGAACCGCCGAACCGGTCTTCAGAGACGAACCCACAGGAAGCCCAAGGGAAGAAGCGAGGCTGGACCCATCCCGCATCGTCGTTTCAACCGTGAACAGCAAAGAGGGTCCTTTTCAGCATCCTTTCACACTCCGCGAAGAGAAGCTGGAGGGGCTTCTGCAAGGACTCTATTTCCATCGGAGGGCCACCTTTCGGTGGAAGAACCCCGAACGGGTCCTTGGCGACAGGGAGGCAGCGGCGCTGGCAGAAAGGGTCGTACCGGTCTTTTCCTCCCTGGGCGTGGGCAAATTGGTGCGATTCCGTGTCAAGGGCGAGGACGGAGAGACCCGGGGTGAGCTCTTTGTAGCGAAAGACTATCTCAACTTCCGCATCCTGACGATCCAGGGATACAATTTCCTCAAGAAAGGCACCAAGGCAACCTCGCATCAATGGAAACTGGCTCCCCAGGAGGGACAGGGCTTCTTCCCATCGACCGCCGTCGTCTGGAATCCGAAAGAGGCGACAAACTGGCTCGTGGTGAGGACCTCGGACCTGGCCACCCAGGCGATCGAGGGTCGGGACGGGAATCCGCAGGATCAGCCCCTGATCGACAGAATCGACGTCTTTCCGTAGCGTGGAAGAGGCTCGCGCCCGAAAGGAATGACCCCTGACCTTGACCAGGCCCTGGCTTCAAAGGGCGGGTTGGGTCGGGCCCGGCCCCTTATCGCCGACCCCTGGACCCTGCTTCCGTGCTTTTTCGCGGATATGGTGGCATTCGGCACAGTGAACCGGGGCGTTGACAGCGCTGCCGTCCTCTCTCTTTTCAAGGTGGCAACCCCTGCAGAGTTTCATCTTCGCTTCAAAACAGGTGGGGACGTCTCTCCAAATCGTGTGAGGCAGGATTCTCTGTTCTCCGGACAGGCTCAGCGTCCGACCCAGATCCCCCACCCAAACAGGATGAACCCAGCCAGAAGAAGAAACGGGGAGAGCTTCAGCCAAGCTGGTTCCGTAGCCTTGGTGACCTCCACCTCCCGGGCCTCGTTCAAAATGGCATTCATCAACATCTCAGGGGCATTCTTCCCGCTCGCGACGAGATACCGCCCGCCGGTCACGCTGGCTATCGACTTCAACCGTTCCTGTTCGAGTCTTGTTCTGAGATGGTTCCCCTCTTCGTCGATGTAGTAGTTGACGATCTCTGCCCCGTCTTCGTCTCTCACCGGGATCAGGACGTTCTTGCCCGTGCCGAGCCCTACCGTGAACACCTTGACACCCTTCTTCGCCGCGGTAAGCGCGGATTCTGAGAAAAAGGAGGGTTCGGGCCGCGTGTCCTCCCCGTCCGAAAGCAGAACAAGGATCCTGGCCGCCTCGCCCCCCTCGTCTTCGAACATCGAGACCCCCCTCAGGATCGCCTCCCCCAGGTCACTGCCGGGAATGGTGATGTCCGCGTCGTTGATATGGGTCAGTACGTAACGGCAGAAACCGTAATCCCGGGTAAAGGGCACGATCTCGATTCCTTTGCTGGCGAAGAGGAAGACGCCGATCCGCTCCCCCCTCAATTCCGAGAGGAGTTCGAGCGCGAAGTGCCTCGCTCTGTTCAGCCGATTGGCGACACGGAACAGAGGTTCGGCTTCCGGCGGCAGGGAAGCATCTTCGGCCAGCATCGACTTGGACATGTCGACTCCGATGACAACATCGATACCGCTCCGGTTGAAGACGGTCTTCGTATACTGTATCTTCGGGCCGGCAAGGGCCACGGACACCAGAACCAGAACGAGGCAGAGCAGGAGCGCGTGGAAGACCAGCCTCGTTTGTCTCTTCGGGACTCCCTCGAACGTCTCGTGCCAGGCCGTCACGCGCCGGATCGAAAGCAGAGCGGCACAGGCGAAGGCAGGCACGCTCACGAGAAGCCACAGGTAGACCGGTGCATCCAGGCCCATTTCGGGGGTTCCCCCATTTCTACTTGCGAATCCGTCTCTCGAGGGGTTCTCCCGGTGCATAGCCGCCTTTTTCCGGAATCACCGCCTCCAGATTGTCCCTCAACCCGAGCCTCTCCTGGTCGGGCGCTACCCGGCCCAGCTTCTTGACGTAGATGTCTTCGTGGAGAAGCTCGAGGTTCCATCTGGGGATGTTCTTCTCCAGGTTCAGGACCAGGGGCGTGGCGTCCACCGTTTCGATGGAGGTCTTGAAAGCCAGGATGGCCGCTCCCATGGCAGACAGGACCTTCTTCCAGTTTCTTTCCGTTTCCAGAACGGTGAAGGCCGAGAGCAGCCGCGATGCCCCTTCGATGTTGTAGACACGCCAGGCAATCTCGTTCCGCAGGGGAACGTCTTCGGACAGAAGAGCCGCGCATCGCTCCTTCATTCCATCCAAATGGTCCGTCAGTCGGGCGTAAAGGGCCGGCACCTCGTCCTCCAGGACGCGATTGTATTTGGCCCGCTGAACCTGGTGGAGAATTTCGAGAGCCTCTAGCCACTGCCTCTGGAGAATCCTGAGCTCCACCTCGGGGACCTGTGGCACGATTTCCAGATAGGCCTGAAGAGCCGCCCCGTTTTCGGCGATCCGGTCCGCATCTGCAATCCGCTCCAACAAAAGCTCGTTCCCTGCCGCCCTCTTTGCGGCCTTTTCGGCCTCGAGCACCCGCTCGACCCCGAACATCAGGAAGACGACGGCGATCAAGAGGGACAGGATGATTCCGGTACGCATCTTCATTCTCTGTACCCTTTCGTCAATGCGTGGGTCTTCACATTCTCCGAAACCAGGGTGTCAGGCCCACGAAGCAGTACGTTGCGAGCAGACCCCATGCAATCGCGGCGAAGATCCATCGCGTCTCTCTCTTCTTCTTCTGCATCCTCGTCAGGAGCCTGTTCTTCTCCATCTCGTCGATCTTCCCATACACCGCTTCGATCTTCTCCTCCTGGAACGTCCGGGGCATGTAGAAGATCTGCCCCACGGGACGGCTTCCGTTCGCGCTCTCGATGGCTGTCCTCACTTCCGGGTTCACGTCTCCCCCGACCACGATCAGGTAGAGCTTCACGCCCAGCTGTTGAATCAGGTTCACTACGTTCACGAAGTTGGGCAATCCCTTTCGCACGTCCTCATCGCTCTTGTTCGCCTCGATCCTGCCGTCCGTGAACAGCACGATGGCCATCCCGTGCCCGAACCGCATCCTTCTGAGTTTCTCCGGGACCTCGACCCTTCGAAGGGTTCTTCCCAGCAGGGAATGCCGGAGGGTGTCGATCTCATCGATCGAGAGCCGCGCCTCGTCAGGGAGGAGGACGAAAAAGACGCTCAGTGCCAACCATGCAGCGTAGGAGGCATTGGTTGCACCTCCAAGAACCAGCTCTCGATGCACGATCGAGTCCGACCGACGGTTCATGAGGAAGAGCTTTTTCTTCAGGATCTCCTTGTCAAAGGTGGGCGGGGAGATCAACCTGGCAAAACTGGAGAAGGCAATCACCCCGATCAGATCGTCCTCGTGCCTCCTCTCCACGAAATTTTCGGCCCCCCTCAGGGCCACGTCCCCCAGGGTCACCAGGTCTTCCCCGCCCGCGGGCCTGCCCATCGATCCGGACAGGTCCTGGACGATCATGATCCATTTCGATTCGAGATAGGTCTTTTCCCAGTAGCTCGCGTACTGGATGTTCGCGACGGCAAGCACGAGCGCGGCCATGAAAAGGGCGGCGATGCATTCAAGACCGTGCTTCTTCACGATATTCGGCTGGAGCTCCGGCCCAAGGAGAGCTACATTCGAGAACCGGGTCGCATGGGCATAGCGCCTCCTCGCCTGGATGACCATCGGTATGGCCATCAGGAGAAGAACAGCCCACGGGTATTGCAGTTCGATCTCTTCCATGGAGACCCTCGATCCCTGCTAGAGATCGTTCGACTGAGTCCGTCGAACCAGATCCAGGACGTCCCGGCCCCATCGATCCAGGTCAGGATAGTCCGAGATCTCCAGCGCGATCATGCGGTCGATTTCATCCAGGAGCGGCCCGAGCCTGGAAGCGACCCCCTTCGGCACCTGCTCTCGGATCGCCTCGAGAAACACCGCACCGCTCGCCTGTCGCGGATCCCTGCCCAAACCGTACTTTGCATCCAGATATTCACGAAGAGACCTCCCGGCATCACCGGCATAGACCCAGTGAGGCCCCTCCGGCGGACGGGCCAGGAAGTCCCGGAGCCTTTCCGCCAGCATATCCTCTCTCTTCTCCACCATCTGCCCTCGCCTCTCCCTCTTCATGGCAGCCCATTGCCGGGCCGACCAGAACAACAGGGCCACTGCGAGGGCGAACAAGACAAGGGCCTGCCACCGCAACTTTCGGGCCTGCCCTCGAAGGGTCTCCGTCTGCAGAGACGGGGTCACGTCGTCCATTGGAACGGCAAGCTTCGCCCCCTTTCCTTTTGAAGGGAGGATAGAGGCCACCTTCACGTGAACCGCATCCGTCTCGACCGATCGGACCCGATCGTCCGAGCAAGGGATGCAGGTGTAACGGATCTGGACCGCCGGAATGACGAACTCGCCCGGCGAGTAGATCTTCATCCAGCCCGTCAGCATAAAGGGACTCTTCGAAGCCGCTTTCACGTAGTCGTAGGGATCGAATTTCAAGTCAAAAAGCTCCTTCTGGAGCCCGCCGGGTCTCAGGTCGACGTTGACCAGAGAGCCCGGATCGACGCGAACCCGGTCGGAGAAATCGACCCGAAGGACAAAAGGGATCCTGTCGCCGATCTGACATCCCTCCAACGGTAGTGACAACTCGGCTCGAATCGACGGTTCGAGGGGAACGAAGAGGGGGCTCACACCCTGGACACGAACATCTTCCGCCAACAGGTTGAGGGCCCTGAAGAAAGGAATCGCCAGTACATCCACGCGGTAGATCTCTCCTGGATGCTCGACCCTCACGTGCGCCTGCTCCATCAGGCCCTTCCTGGATTCTTCGTTCACGCTCCTTTTCCAGTGCATCTGAAAAGCATTGAAATAGGCGAAGGCTCTGCCCCGAAGGGTCAGGGTCGGGTGAACGTAGGCAACCGCATCTCTCGCGCACAATGCGCGGATCAGGAGCTGGATCTCACTTCGGCTCATACCTTCCCGAAGACGCAGGAAGCAGCCGTCCTCTGCCAGATTCTCGTCGCAATGGAAGTCCACGACTTCTTCGTGGTCCTTAACGATCTCCTCCGCCATTTCAGTGGGCATCACGCCCGGGGCGGCTTCCGTCTCGAAGGAATCGACATCCGGCGCCCGGCCGGTTTGGTTGATGGCAACCGCGAGCCAGTTCGAATCGATCTCAGGGATGTACCGTGTACGATCCTCCTCGTAGAACCAGATGTCATCAAAATCGATCTCTGCCGGCTCCCGGCCCGACTCCCTCTGCACACCGAAATTCGAGATCCCGTAGCCTTCCTGCGGCACGGCCCCGCACGCCAGTATCACCACCAGCATCCAGAACCCTGCCCCACGAGAGAATTCCAAGCTCCTGGGTCGCTTCATGGTCTCCCCTTTAGCGGCTCCTTGTCCCGGCCTGCTGCATGAACGAATTGATCTTGAGTCGGAAATCCTCTTCCGGTGTAAGGACGAGCGCGTCCATGCCCACCCTCGCCATTCGATCCTGGGTCTCCTCGAGCCACCTCGCCCTGGAGGCGTTGTAGGCCCTCCACTTGCTCAAATCGAGGAGAACGGTCTCGCCCGTTTCGTAGCTGGAAAGGGGCATCAGGCCCTTCGTGCCTGCGGGTAACGCCTTTTCACAATCCTCGAGCACGATCAGAGCCTTGACTTCGTGCCTGCTCGTCCCGTGCAGTGCCCGCTGAAAATGGTAGTTGCAGTCAAAAGGATACATGAAGTCCGAGAGGATGAACGTCAGACTCTCGGGAATCTCGCCGACGAGCTTCGAGAGGGCCGGGTCAAGCCTCGTTGTCCTGCAGGACACCGGCTTCGCTTCGGCAATCGCGTGCAGGATTTGCATGAAATGGGGACGCCCCATACGCGGGGGCAGGTAGGACACCACATCGTCGGCGAACAGTATCAATCCACAGCCGTTGTTGCCCACGATGGTGCTGTAGGCGAGAGAGACCGCGACGTTCGCCTGGACCAGCTCTTTCCGTCCGAAGGAGACGGAATGGCTGATGTCGTACAGGATCATCAGGTTGTAGTAGCTTTCCGCCAGGTACTCCCTTACATGAATCCTTCCCGTCCTGGCAGTAGCCTTCCAATCGATGTTCCTGACGTCATCCGCAGCGTCCATTTCCCTCAGGGCCCAGAACTCGTAGCCCGGCCCCCGGTAGATGCTCTCCCAGTCCCCCGGAAAGGGAGAGTGTACCCGGTGGTGCAGAAAGATCTCCAGGAGTTCTCGTTTCGAAAGGAGGCTCTTCTCGGTCTTCATCGCTGCCTTCAGTAGGGGGAAATCGTTCTCAGGATTTCCTCCACGATCATTTCTGAGGTTACATTCCTCGAGATCGCCTGGCTGGTAAGCAGGATGCGGTGACGGAGAACGTGCACAGCACACGCGTTCACGTCTTCGAAGCCGACGAAGTCTCTTCCCCGGCTGAAGGCGTGTGCCTTGGACAGCGAAAGGAGGCACTCGGTCCCGCGAGGCGAGGCTCCCAGCCTTATGTAGCCGTGGATGTCCCGTCTCGGGTGCTCCGCCTCTTCGTTCATCGGGGGACGGGTCGCCAGACAAATGTTGATCAGGTACTCCATCATCGTTCGGGAGACCTTCACCGTTTCATGGATCGATTTCTGAATGTCGCGGATCTCCTCCTGAGAGATCAACGGACGGACGCTCTCCTTGAGGTCCTCGAAATTCGTGTTCTTTCTTCGTATCAGCTCCGTTTCTTCCTCCCGGTTCGGGTACCCCACGTTGATCTTCACCATGAAACGGTCCACCTGGGATTCGGCCAGGGGATAGGTGCCGATCTGCTCGATCGGGTTCTCGGTGGCAAGGACCATGAAGATCCTCGGCAGCTTGTGGCGCTCGCACTCGAGCGTGACCTCTTGCTCCTGCATCGCCTGGAGGAGAGCGGACTGGACCTTTGGAGACGCACGGTTGATCTCGTCGGCCAGAAAGATGTTGCAGAAGATGGGGCCGAAGAAGACATCGAACTTCTTGTCGCGCTCGTTCCAGACAACCGTCCCGGTGATATCGCTCGGCATCTTGTCCGGCGTGAACTGAAAGCGGTTGAAATCTCCGCCGACCACCTTGGCAAAGGTCTCCACCGCGAGGCTCTTCGCCAGCCCGGGAACCCCTTCCAGAAGGATGTGCCCCTTGGAGAACAAGGTGTAGATCATCAGGTGGATCATCTCTTCCTGGCCCACCACGACCTTTGCCACTTCCGCCTTGATCTCCTGGATCTTCTTCGCCTGCGACTCGACCGAGCTCTTCCGTTCCGACACGTTCGTAAGCTCCCATGCTATGGAACTCAAAGGCTAAAACGAGAAGAGAGTCCTCAGAGGCAACCAGATCTCTCCATCTCGTCAGTGTGTCGATAAGAGAATATCGTGTGCCCCCAGTAAACCTCGAATAGAGCGCCTTTCCTGTACATAGCGATTTCTCCTTATCGAAACGCTAGAGATATTCGAAACGATTCCGATGGCGGATAATGAGGTACAGGAAGAAGGGCCCACCCATCAGCGAGGTCAGAATCCCGATCTTCAGGTCCACCTGAACGACGAGCCGGACGAAGAGATCGGCATAGATCACGAAAACCGCCCCGAGAAGCCCCGCGATCGGAATCAGTTTTCGGTTGTCCGGCCCGATGAGGCCCCGCACCATGTGTGGGGCCAGGAGGCCGACGAAGCCGATGACGCCGGAAACCGCGATGGCGCCTCCCGTCTGGATCGAGGAAGCGAGGAGCAGCGAGTTGCGTGCCAGGCGAATGTTGACACCAAGGTTCGATGCCGTCTCTTCGCCGATCATCAGGATGTTCAAGTCTTTCACGAAGAACAGCGTCGCCGCCAACCCGAGCAGCGTGGTCGGCAGAACGATCTGGACGTGTTCCCAGGACCGGTTGTTCAAATCTCCCATCAGCCAGGTCACGATGACTCGCCCCACATCGAACTCCCTCGTGCTCAGGGTAATCACGAACGACGTGAGGGCCCCGAAGATGAGGTTCAATGCGATCCCGGCCAGGAGCAGCGTGGAAATCGACGTCTGTCCCCTCGACGTGGCGATCACGAACACCAGGGCCAGGGTGACCAACGAAAACAGAATCGCGGAGAGCGGCAGAATAAACAGAGATCGCGCCGCCAGGCCGAGGTAGAGGGCGATCACTGCCCCCAGGGCCGCGCCGGAGCTGATACCGATCACGCCGGGGCTGGCCATCGGGTTCTTGAAGACACCCTGCATGATGGCGCCGGCCGCTGCCAGGGAAAAGCCGACCAGGAAGGCCACGACCAGCCGGGGCATACGGCCGTCCCAGACGATGGTCGACTCCACCTTGTCGACGGCTCCGTCATAGAGACCGCACCTCTCGAGCAGGATCTGCAGGATCTCCTGCTTCCCGATCGACCAGGAACCATAGGAGACGGACAGAAATCCTCCCAGAAGGACCAGGAAGACCAGGATCCCCAGCAACGTGAGCTCTTTTCCCCCAACCAGTCTAGAAACCGCCTTCATACACAACCCCTGCAAGGTAGTTCGCGCTCAGAATCATGAACTGGGACGCCACCCGCAGATAGATCCCGGGCACGGAGAAGACCTTGCCGGTTTTCACCGCCCGGGCATGGGCCAGCATCGCATTCGACCGCACCTGCTGCTTCAACCCGCTTCCTTCCGGAACCAGGATGATCTCCGGATCCCATTTGAGGAGCGTCTCGTAGTCGATCTGGGACCAGGATTTGATGCCCTGTTCCGCCCCCACGTTGACGATACGGATGATATCGCAGATCGACTGGAAGTTCGATGACCTGCCCGGAACGTACCCTCCCTCGTCATAGTACAGAACCCGGACCCCGGAACGTTTCTTCGGGATTTTCTCACGAAGCTCACGGGTCTTTTCGTCGATCCGCTCGGCCAGTGCCTCTGCGTTGCCCTCCTCGCCGATGATTCTTCCGAGGAGAAGGGTCTGCTCACGGATCGACTCGATCGTCCCGAAATGACCGATGTCGAAATATGGAATGCCCGCGCGCTTCAACTTCTCCTTGAACGGTTTTCCGGAGTAGAAGACAGTGAACACGAGATCCGGCTCGTAAGCGATGATCAATTCAGACTGCTTCGTATTGAAGATCTGATCCCTCTTCCGGATCTCATCGGCCAGGATGCAGAACTCCGGGTCCGCGGAAAGGTCGTTGAAGGCGATCAACCTCTCGCGCGGGCAGATGGCCCAGAGGATCTCCGCCAACCCCACCGCATGCGGCACGATCCGGGTGGGCCTCTGTTCGACCACGAACTCTCTCTCTTCCTTCCGGAAGGTGTCCGTTCGAAAATCATGGGTCTTGTGTGTGTATTCTATCCTTCGCGGCCATCCCTGTGCTTCCGAGCTGTCGCCTCTGGCATAGCTCAGGTCATTCTTCAATTCCTCCATGTTCATGGGTGGAGCAGCCGCCACATCGGACGGCTCTTGGGCCGGCTTGTCACAGGCCGCCCCCGTCAGAATCATCCCCATCACGAAAAGTGCCCATACCCGGCTCATCGTTCCTGGTCTCTCTCGCTAGTGAAAATAGAGGAAGCTCTTCGAATCCGATCGGATTTCGGTCGTTTCCACATCGAAAACATGCTTGATGTTCTCCCTCGACAGGGCCTCGTCGGGAAGGCCGGTGAAGAACAGGCCCCCCTGATAGATGATGGACACGGTGTCGCAGTACCGGCGAGCCAGGTTCAGGTCATGAACGCTCACGATGATCGTCTTCCCCTTTCCCTTCAGGTCCTCGAGCAACTCCATGATCGTCAGGGCGTGCTTGATGTCCAGGTCCGAGGTCGGTTCATCCAGAAGGATCAGAGGGGCCTCCGTGGCCAGGGCCCGCGCGATGATGGCCAACTGGCACTCCCCACCCGAAAGCTCGTTCACGATTCTGTCCTTCAGCTCTTCCGACTCCGTCTCTTTCAGCGCCCAGTCGATCACCTCCCGATCACGTCTCCGCATGGGCTGAAAACGACCGAGATGAGGGTTACGGCCCATGGTCACGATGTCGTACACCGAGATGGGAAAGCCGATGTTGGTGTTCTGAGGAACCAGGGTCACGGTCCGGCTCAGTTCCCTTCTGGAAAAAGTGCCGGTGTCCCTGTCGTTGATCAGGATCTTGCCCGCCCGGGGCTCCCATATCCGGCAGATATTCTTGAGCAGGGTCGATTTGCCGGAGCCGTTCGGGCCGACGATCCCATGAATCCTGCATGGCTCGAACCGGGCGGATATGCCGCGCAGGATTTCCTTCTCATCGATCGAATAGCGAACATTGTCGAGTTTCAGCATAGGTACAAGATCCTATCAACCTTTCCGCCTCATGAACAGAGCCCCAGCTTGTAGGCGACCGGCAGCAGGTATTTTGCCATGGCCACCGACAGGAAGCCGAACGATAGCGCTCCGATCAGCACCGGATGCGTGAGCTCGGGAGACAAATGGATGGTCAGGGCAAGGGAACTCCAAAGAAAGAGCTGTCCAAGGAGGAGCTGAAGGTTTTGTGACAGGGCGTAGATGACCCAGAAATTGTGTGAGAGCTTCAGGATCTCACCGGTCCGGAGCTTGATCTCGATGACTTTGAACCAGCACCGGCCTTCCAGGATCTGGGCAGAGCCGTCGCAGAGGTGATGCAGGAAATAGAGCCCCACAATGATGTTCCTCAGGACATCGGTCGGCAACTGGGAGCCGAAGAACAGGGCCTTGAACACCGGAGGGTAACAGCTCAACAGGAAGAGGCCTCCCAGTGTCTGCCCCGTTCCGATCCCCACATACGCCCGAACCAGGCCCTGTATCTGTCTTCCGGCTTCCCCGAGGAACTCCAGGCGATCGATGAATCCTGACGTGAGGTTGGCGCTGACGATCGTAATCCCGGGGTAGGCGTACTTGACCACGACCCCGAGAATCGCAGCCGCCTTCACGATCTCCTGCTCCGCCATCGAGAACATGGCATACAGAACCACGCCGTCCAGAATGTTCTTGCCCACCGCGTAGAGGAGGTTGCCGACCTCCCCATACCGGTAGAAGGGCACCTTCACCAGGGCCAGGGCATAGAGCCTGAACTTCTGGGGAAGAGAGGGAGTGCTGTACTCTGAAAACGGAAGGCCCGTGTGAGGCTTCATGGCTCCATCTGCCCATCGAGGACGGCGCAAAGGCCCAGAAGCGAAAAGGGCACGAAGATCGTGCCCTTTTCGCTTACCTATCAGGTTGGATGATCATCTCAGAGTGCAATCATGTCCTTCAGGATCTTGACGGTCAGATCCGCTCCCTTGGCCGGGGACGTTCCGGTATCGGAGATACCGCTGACGACCCGCACGATGTCGTGGTCCACCTTCTTCTGGGCCCACACGTTCCCCTTGGGTGACGCGATGTAGACCGAATAGTTATGGTGCCCGGAGCCGGGCCGTTCGCCGATGATGTGCAGCAGTGCCTTCGGCTTGTTCGCATCCGCCTTGGCAAAGAGCACATCCCCGATCGCATAGCCGGCGCGCACGCGTCCGGACTTCACCACGATGTTCTTCTCGCTCACCGTCAAGCCCGCTTGCTTCAACTGACTCTGAAGCTGGTTGAGCAAGGGTTCGAGGTGCCCCTTGTCCATGATCGCCTTCGCGTTCAGGCCGTCGGAGATCACGATCTGCACGTCCGGGACCTTGCCGCCCCAGCCGTCCCGGAGCTTCTCGAGGGTGGCAACCGCCGCAGGGCTCAACTCCTCGCCCGTGGACGGATGGGCAATGTAATCTTCACGATCCTTGGAATTCGTAGCGATCGTCACCGCGTTCGGGATGGTACCGATGAACTCCGGCGTAAACTCCGCCCATAGAGAGACCTTCGCATCGTCGTAGAGAGCCCAGATCTTCTTGTGCAGATCCGGGTTCATGTCCCAGGGGTTCTTCCCATGGCCGACGGCAAGAGGCACACCCCGAGCTTCCACATTCTGGACCCTCATCTGCCCCTCTGCCATGATCCGCTCCATGGAGCGCTTGTCGCCTTTCCTCAGCCTGTACTGGTAGTAGACCCATTTCGGGTCGCCGAAGTGCTCCGTCGCCTTGCCGTTCTTGTCGATCACACCGATCTCTTTGAAGAAGGCCCACATCTTGTCGTCGATCTTGTAGCCGAACTTGTTCCGAACGCGGACGTGATCCTGATAGCCCGTGGTCAGGTAGCTCAGCATCGGGTCGTTCTTCGTCGGAAGGGCCATCAAGTAGGCAGGGTTGGCCGGCATGATCTGGTCGATACACCAGTCCAGGTCGGAAAGGCTCACCGGCATGTGCAGGGTGGAGCAGATGTCCAGGCCTATGCAGAGCCCGTGGAGCTTACCCATCGCAATGTCCTCTAGGCAGCAACGTACGAGCTGCTCCCGGGTCTTGAAGACCTCCGGGCCGATGAACCCGGCCACGTCGTTTAAGTGGCTGTAGCCGCCTCGTGGCTGCACCTTGGCAAGCTCCTGCTGGAGGGCCCGGGCAAAACCGTACTTGCGCGACTCGTGGGCGACCATGTCGAAGCCTTCGCCGGCCCCATTCGTGAAGTCGGCGCCCTGACCGGTTTCGTAATAGAGCCCGTACTTGGAAATTCCGCGAGCCTTCGCATATTTCATCATCGAATCGATGCTGATACCGAAGGTCTTGTTGGCGGCATCCACCCCCGCCAGGCTCTGGAACCAGAGGGCGGTCATGCCGGGATTCTTCTTCTCCACCTCTGCCTGAATGTCGATGTGGGAAAGTACGCACCACGGGATCGTATCCTCGAGCCTGAAAGTGTAGACCACGTCCCGCAAGCCTTGCTGGATGTTCTTGATGTTGTCCAGTTCGCTGTCCACCGGGTTGGTACCGATCACCACGTCCCCGACGGCGTAAGAGAAGGCGTTGAAGGTCTGCCAGACGATATCCTCCACATTGTCGGTGGGCGAGTTGGGCTGGATTCGTGCGCTCATGTAGCCTCGCGCGCCGACCATCCGGCCCGGAAGGGGGTTGAAGATCTTCTGGCCGATGGCGATCAGCTCTTCGTTGCTGCAAATCTTGGTCACGCAGGCAATCACATCGCTGTTCAGACCGGACATCATCGCTTTGATCTCCGGCTCCGAGGAGGTCAGGATGAACTGCTTGAGCTGCCCCAAGGTCCAGCCCCTGACCCTTTTCAACTGCTCCGCGTCCGTGGTCGCCCAGATCAGTTTCTGCTGATTGTCCACGAAGAGCGGGCGGTCGTGCAGAGCCCCCACCGTCGTGTTCATCAGAAGTGCTCGGGCATTCTTTCGAGAAGCTTCATCGCTCGCAGCCACACCGATCGCCTCGTCTCCCTCTTTGTAAGGGTTCGCGGCACCGATGACCTGCTGATAGAGTGTTTGATCGAACCCGCCTTTGACGCGTTTCACATATGCGAAGACATCCTCTCCCTTCTGCGCGTCATGGATGGTGACTGCACCGGCGAACGTGCTCAGGGAGACAAAGGCGAATACGACCGCGGCCACAATGACCGCCCTTTGTGTCACGTTCTTCATGGTTCCCCTCCTGTTTCACGGTGTTCCTAATTCTCCGTCTTCCCAACATTCGTGTCCCTATTCGTGTCCCTATCGCCCTCCTTTCTCTTCAGCTTCACGCTCCGATGTTCTTCTGAATCCGGGTCGATTCGCTCGAAATCGCCTCGTCTGATCAAAAATCGTGGAGTTCGTCCAACTCCTCGTCCGGAACGTCGAAGACCACGCCGTGAGGTTCAAGCGCCTCTTCCTTGAAGAAGTCCGGAAGCCTGTCGTCCAGCCGTGTGAAGCCGGCCCCCGCGTTGAATTCTCTCTCCGCCTTCAGGATCGCCTTTCCGTGCTCGGTCACGTCGTCCAGGTTCATGTTCAACCCGTACCGGGCATTCAACATCTCGGGGATCGCCTCCAAGCCCTCCGGAATGTCCAAGATCGCGAAGGCGATGAACACGCAAAGACCCGCCGAGTCCAGGGCCGCGGTCGCAATCTGCAGATTCCGGGACAGCTCAACCTGGCCGTCCGGCTTCAAAGGATCGACATAGCCGCCGACCTTCATGATATTCGTGGCCACGGCGTATCCGGCCGTGTGATCCCCACCCATGGGCGTAGTGGCGTACGTGACGCCCTGGCCCTTGACCGCCCGGGGGTCATAAGCGGGCAGACCCTGTCGCTTCACCACCGGGACGTTCGCCACACCGAAGGCCTGTCCCGTTACGGAGGCTCCGTTCCCGAGGATGCGTCCCAGGGGTGAGCCTTTTCCCATTTCGTGTACCAGCTCGATCGCGCCTTCGGCGTCACCGAACTCCTTGACCCCGCCGGCCATGGCCACACCGATGGCGCAGCCCGTCTCGATCGTGTCTAGGCCGTACTCGTCGCACAGCCTGTCGATCTGGGCGATCGCATCCAGGTCGTCGATTCCGCAATTTGCCCCGTTGGCCCAGATGGTCTCGTATTCCAGCGCAGAGGTTACATAGTTCTTGTCCTTGTCATGGTAGATGTTGGAGCACTGGATGATACAGGTCGTGCATCCCGCATGGGTGGTGTTTCCCCCCCGCTCCTTGATGATATCGTGCATCGTCTCGCCGCTGATCTTGTCCGCCCCTTCGAATCTTCCGTCCGAGAAGTTCCTCGTCGGAAAGCCGCCGGCTTCATTGATCACATTGACCAGCACATTCGTACCGAAGACGGCGAGGCCGCCGTCCGGCTTGGTTACGTCATGTGCCTGCAGCGCCTTGCGAAGCTTGGCCGCCGCGGCCTTGAATGCATCGGCATCCTTGTATTCCATCTTCGGCGCGCCCGCATCATCGATGACGACCGCCTTCAAACCCTTGCACCCCATCACCGCACCCATGCCGCCTCTTCCTGCATGCCGAGTCGGGCGACCCTTTGTGTCCGACACCGCGACGGACGCGGCCGAAAGCTTCATCTCGCCGGCCGGACCGATGGACACGGTCCCCACCTTTTCTCCGTATTTCTCCCTGAGCTTTTCCACCAGATCGTAGTTCTTGAGTCCCTTGTACTCGTCCGCAGCCTCCAGGCTCGCCCCATCCTTGTTCACGACCAGACAATAGAGCTTACCCGGCTCGGCCTGCCCTTCGACCACGATTCCCCGGACACCGAGTCTTGCCAGCTTGAAAGCGCCGGACCCCCCGACATTGCTCTCCTTGATGCCGCCCGTGAGCGGGCTCTTCGCACCGACAGAAAGCCTGCCGGAATTGGCCGCCGTGGTCCCGCTCAGCAGACCGGAAGCGATGACCAGCTTGTTCTTCTCGCTCAAGGGATGGCACGTGGGGGGCACTTCCCTGGAGACGATCATGGAGGTCAGACCGCGACCACCGAAACCACCGTAAGCCTTGTTGTTTGCCAGATCCTCGACACGGATCTCCCTGGTGTTCATGTCCACTCGGATCAATTTCGACATGTGCGCACCTCCCTCATGGGTTGCCTTTTTTCAGGCGGAAAAGGTCCTTCCTCCTGTTTCAGTCGCATCCGTGACGCCCGCCTCTCCCTGCGCCATGAACCCGTAGGCACCGGCACGCAATCGAACGCAGGCATCCATTCCAATAGAATGCGATTATCAATTAACCAGAAAGAGTGCCCCCTGTCAAGGGAATTCTCGATCAAAATCAATCGGTTATTGGGTTTCCTCGCCTGTGGATCTTCTTTTCTCTGGGTGATGGTCCGTTCTGTATGAAATAAGGAAATGACTCTAGATTCCCGGGGAGAGCGCACGCATCTTCCTCCCGAAACTTAGATGAATTTGCGTATGATTCGGATACCGGAAATGCGGCAGGCGAGGGGTGCGAACCCGATCCGGCTTCAGGGGTCGTGGGCAGAGAAACGCAAGGGGAAGGATCGGATGAGGACGCCCCGGATCGGGGCACTTGGGCCGAGGCGCGGTTCCGAGCCTGGAGACACCGTCCCGGAGGCCCCTCTATCGACGGGATTCTCGGATGGGTCGCGGCGCCCCGTGGTCAGAACTCATCCTGAGGAACGACCCGGAGCCCCTTCTCAGGCGTTGAAGCTGGAGTCCGTCTTTTGTGAGGATTTGGTGGCCTTCTTCCTCGTCTTCTTCGACTTCTCAGAACAATCGGGGCAGGTCCATTGATTCCCGCGATTCATCCACCCGCATAGTTTGGCCAGTTCCTTGAGGACCTTCTCGTCGATGTGCTCCATTTTTTTGTTACAGTTCGGCAGGTCGCACTCGACGTAGCAAAATTTTCCCATGGTCCTGATTATACCCATAATCGCCCTCTCTCATCCGCTCCTGATTGGATCGTGGTTCCCCAGAGATAGAGTTCGTTTCAACATGTAACAAACCTTTTAGCAGAATTCAACCATCTTTTACAAGAACTTTGCAAATGGTTTTGTTCACTATCGCCTTTTTTTCTTTCCACGGTCATTCCCCAAGGCGAGGAACACGCCCGGATCGCCGGATTTCTGTTGCGCAAGGGCCTGCGAACTGTCTATAAATGGGGTTATGAAAGACCGGGGCAGAAGAAAACAAGAAGCGCATCTTCGGGCCTTCATCGATTCCATGCAAGAGGTGATCGTCACCCTGGACGACGAGGGGAACCTCACCCACTGGAATCCCGCGGCTGAAAGAATGTTCGGCCATCCGGCCGAGGCCATGGTGGGCAAGGGCCTTTCCGTCCTCCTTTCCGACCCGGATGCCCAGAAGGCTTACAGGAGGGGCTTTCGGCAATTCAGGAAGAAGGAGCCTGCGGCGACGGCGGGCAAACCGGTGGAGCTCAGGGCGTCGCGGGCAGACGGCAAGCAGTTCCCCATCGAGATTTCCTTCTCCTCCATCAGCGAGGAAGGAAATTGGACCGCCATCGGGATCATCCGGGACATTACCAGGCGAAAGCGGATGATCGACTCGCTGAGGCAGTCCGAGGAGAAGTACCGCCTGCTGGTGGACAACGCGAACGAGGCCGTTCTGGTGGCCCAGGACGGACGCCTCAAGTTCGCCAACCCGAAGGCGGTCGAGTTCCTCGGGTATTCCCTTGAAGAGTTGACGAACAGCCCCTTCACCCAGTTCATCCATCCCGAGGACCGCTCCCTCGTGGTCGAACGGCACCAGAGAAGGCTCCGGGGGGAAGAGTTCCCCCATGTCTATCCCTTCCGGGTGGTGGACAGGGAGGGGGGCATCAAGTGGGCGGAAATCAACGCGGTGCGGTTCACCTGGGAAGACAAGCCGGCGACATTGAATTTCATTGCGGACATCACCTGGCGCGTACACGCCGAAGAAGAGCTGAGAAAGCACCAGGACCGACTGGAGGAACTCGTTGCAGAGCGCACCGCCGAGCTGCAGAGCTCGATCATCCGGCTCGAACAGGAAATCACCGAGCGAAAACGCGCGGAATCGGAAAGGGAGGCCCTGATCGAGGAGCTGGAGGCAAAAAACAGCGAGCTGGAACAGTTCACCTACACCGTGTCGCACGACCTGAAGAGCCCTCTGGTAACCATCCGGGGCTTCCTGGGACATCTCGTGAAGAACATGGACCAAGGAAATGAAGAACGAATGAGGATCGACATCTCCCGCATCTCCAATGCTGCCGAGAGAATGGAGAGGCTTCTGGAAGAGCTTCTGGAACTCTCACGGATAGGACATTCCCTCAACCCGCTAGAAGAGGTGCAGTTCGGGGCCGTTGCCAGAGAGGCGGCGAGGATGGTGGCAGCACGCCTGCGGGAACGGGGCGTAGATGTGAAGATCGCTGCGGATCTGCACAAAGTGTTCGGGGATCGGTCCAGGCTTCTGCAGGTCATGCAGAATCTCCTGGACAATGCGATCAAGTTCTCCGGAGATCAGCCCGATCCGAGGGTCGAGATCGGGGCCCGGCAGGATGGGAAAGAGACGATCTTCTACGTCAGCGATAACGGAGTGGGGATGGACCCGCAGCATCATGAGAGGGTCTTCGGTCTTTTCGAGAAACTGGACCGCGACAGCGAAGGCACGGGCGTGGGGTTGGCCATCGTCAAGCGGATCGTGGAACTTCACGGCGGTCGCGTTTGGATCGAGTCGGAAGGGGTCCGGAAAGGCACCACCTTCTGTTTCACCCTTGCGAGGCGATCGTAACCCCATCGGGCACGGGCACGACAGGGGCGTGAGGCAAGTCTGTTGCTACACCCCCTGGCAATCGACAAGTATCTTTGCATGGCCCGTGCTGCTGAGGACGTCAAAGGCCCGGGCAATCTCCTCGAGAGGAACCACGTCGCTCACGACCACCTCCGGGTCCACCGCCCCCCGGGCCAGCTGCTCGAGGCCGGACTCGAACTCCCGAAGATTGTATCCCAGGCTGAATTTCAATGAGAGCTCTTTCATGAACCACGTCATGGGGAACAGGGTCACGTTGCCCATGTGGACACCCAGCGCCACGACGCGGCCGTGGCGCCCTGCGATGGCGGCAGCCTCTTCGATCGAGCCTTCCGTGCCGGCGCAGTCGATCACTACGTCAGGGCTCCGGCCCGCTATCTTCATGATCTCATCCGCGACCGGCGCCTTCTTCGGATCAAAGACCTGGTGCGCTCCCGCAGCCAGCGCCTTGTCCGCGCGGTGTGAATCCGGTTCCGAAACGTAGACCCGCACCGCACCGGCGATCTTGAGCGCATACACGCACAGGAGCCCGATCGGCCCCGCGCCCAGGACCACAACCTGATCACCGATGCGCAAGTCGGAAAGGTTCACGCCTCGCACGGCAACGGCCCAGGGTTCGTTCAAGGCCGCCAATCGCATGTCCATGTCCTCGGGCACCGGATGGAGCATGGAGGGGCGCACCCGCATGTATTGTCCGAAACCGCCGGGATTGACTCCGAGTCCATAGCTTCGGGCAAGCCCTTCCTGGCAGATCTGGATGTCCCCCCGTTTGCATGGCTCGCAGATGAGACAGGGATCGATCGGCAGGACGACCACGGGATCGCCCTCACTCCACCCCTGGACCCCTTCGCCCAGGGCAGCCACGTGGCCCGAAATCTCGTGCCCGATAATGCAGCCCGCGGGAAAGATGCCGACTTCGGCCATGTGCAGATCGGATCCGCAGATGCCGCAGTAGGCGACCTTGACCACGATCTCCCCCGGTCCGGGTTCGGGGGCCGGACATTCTTCCACCTTCAGCTTGCCATCCGCTTGAACGATTGCCGCCTTCATGCCTCTCCTCAAGGTCGTGGCTCGAAAGGGGTCAGGAAACTTGCTCCCTAGAGCAGGCCGCTTTCGGTGGCATACTTGGTCACGGGATGGGGAAGCGTGGGATCGACCATCACATTGATGCAGGAGACTTTTCCGTACGTCAGTGACCGTTCCAGGGCAGGCTTGATCTCTTCCGGGCGCTCGATGAATTCACCGTAGCCCCCAAGTCCCTGAGCCATCAGGTCGTATCGCACCACACCGAGCTCGGTACCGCATGTCCGGTCGTGACCGAAGAGCATCTCCTGGCCGTGCTTGACCATACCCCATGCCTGGTCGTTGCAGATGACGCAGATCACGGGCAGGTCGTGGCGCACCGCCGTGTCGATCTCCATACCGTTCAGACCAAAAGAGCCGTCGCCCGACAGGAGAACCACGTGCCTATCCGGTTCCGCCAGCTTCGCGGCCAGAGCGAAGGGCAGCCCCACGCCCAGACAGCCCAGGGGCCCTGTGGAAATCACTGCTGATGGCCTCTCGGCAGGGAACGCCTCGGCTCCCCACAGCATGCTGTCGCCGCCGTCGCATACGAACATCGCCTCACCACCTACAACATCGCGCACGTCCTCGACCAGACGCCGCGGATGGATCGGAACCGCGTCCAGGTCCAGGGTCGCTCGCTCCGCCTTGATCGCCTCATCGACCATTTGCTTCGCTTCCCGTGCCCAGGGGCGGTCCGGATTCTCCGGAACTCGATTCACCAGATCTTCAAGGACCAGCTTGATGTCGCCCCATACACCCACGTCCGGTCCTCGATTGAACCCGAGCTCCGTGGGCTCGATATCGACCTGAACCACCCTCATGGGCGGCTGGAAAAACTTGCCGTAGGCGAGCATGAAATTGAAGCGGGTCCCCAGGGCGAGAATCATATCCGCCATGGTCATGGGGGACATGGTGTGCAGCATCGAACCGCTTATGGCCAGCGGATGCGAATCCGGCAGCACTCCGCGTCCGCTGGTCCGCGTGATCACCGGCACCCCGAGCCGCTCGGCAAAGGCCTTGAGCGCATCCCCGGCACCGGCCCACAGGCAACCGGACCCGGCCAGGATCAGGGGCCGCTCCGCCTTGGCCAGCATCTCGGCGGCCGCGGCGAGGGCCTCGGGGCTCCCATTGGGACGCGAGTTCGTCCGGTAGTTGGTCGGAAACGGTGCATCCCCTTCATCGACTTTTGCATACATGATGTCCATGGGGATTTCCAGATAGACCGGCCCCGGCCGGCCGCCCAGGGCCTGGCGATAGGCCATGGCAACGTATTCCGGAATTCGGTGCGTGTGGTGGCAGATCCGTGCCCACTTGGTGATCGGCTTCATCAGGGCGATCTGATCGATATCCTGAAGAGCACCGGTATCGTTCTCTGCCAGCGCACTCCGACCGCCCAGGACCAGCAGGGGAGTGTTCGACTGCTGGGCGTTGGCGATGGCTGTGACCGCATCGGTGAGCCCCGGGCCCGCCGTCACGGCGCACACACCCATCTCACCCGTGACGAGGGACCACCCTTCGGCCATATGAGCGGCCGCCTGCTCGTGACGGGTATCGACAATCTTGATCCCCGCGTCCAGGCTCACGTTATAGATGGGAGCGATGTGGCCACCGCTCAGGCTGAAGATGTGCTTGACCCCCTCTTTCAGAAGCGCCTTGACGACCAGTTGCCCTCCGTCCATCTTGCTCATCCCGTGTCCTCCTCTTGTCCCGGGGGATTCTCCCCTTGCACCTTCCTCTTCGCGTCACCCGCTTTCGGATCCGGATTTCCTATCTATATGAATCCCGGGCCAAAAGCAAAGCATTTTCGCCCTCCCCTTTCGGCGGCCTGTTGCCCGAATCCTGGGAGCCGGGAGCAACCATGAAAGAGGCGGATAGAGTTCGGGAGCGCACTTTCGCCGGGAGTCTATCCGGGCAACCGTCCGTTGACATCGTGAGCGCCATTCCTTAGGCTGATCCACGAACCCTCTTAGAGCAGGAGCTCGACAAATGCGCCACAAGACCCGCGCTAAGGTCAGAAGCCTCCTCCGGACCTTGAATCCGGAAGACTACGAAAGGTTCGAAAAGATCAGGATCAACGACCTCGGGTTCGGCTATGACTCCTTCGGGCTCGAGATCGAGTCGGCCATGGCCGTCTTCACCGTGCTGCAGTATTTCTATGACTACTGGTTCAGGGTGGACAGCTTCGGCGTGGAAAACGTTCCGGCAGAGGGCCCTGCCCTGATCACACCCAACCACAGCGGCGTCATCCCGATCGACGGGGCGATGATCGCGATCGATCTGGTCAAGAAGATGAACAGGCCTCGCCTCATGCGCGCCGTTCTGTACCATTCCGCCGGGTACATTCCCTTTGTGGGCACCTTCTTCTACCGGTCCGGCCAGATCTCGGGCGCTCGCCGCAACTTCGAAGAGGCCCTCCAGCAGGGTGAGCTCGTGACGGCTTTTCCGGAAGGCTCGACAGGGGCATGGAAGGGATACAACGATCGGTACAAGCTCAGACCCTTCAACGTGGGATTCATGGAGCTCAGTCTCATTCACCGGGCTCCGATCGTTCCTACCGCGGTGATCGGCGCTGAAGAGCAGTACCCTTTCATGATGAACGTGAGGCCTCTTGCCAAATTCTTCCGTGTTCCGAATTTTCCCCTCTCTCCCCTGTTCCCCCTTCTAGGGCCGGCAGGCCTGCTGCCCCTTCCGACCAAATACAGCATTGCCTACGGGGAGCCGTTCCATTTCTATCGAGACTATGGGCCGGAGACCGTTGGGAAGCCGGAGACCATCCGCATGCTGGTCGGGAAAGTGCAGGAGAGGATCGAACAGATGATCGCCAAAGGCTTGAAGCATCGCCAAGGGATCTTCGGCCTCGCCGGCTCCGGCGGCCCAAAGGCCCTGCCCGGAAAGATTCTGGCCAAGCTCATCGGCGACGGAACACGAGCGGCATAGAAACCGGCGCTCCACTTCAGCTATTGCCTATTCCTGCCACGAAGGGCTGTCCAGGCACCTTCTGAACGGTTATCGAAGAGAAGCCGGTGTCCCGGAACAGGTTGTCCAACTCACCCTCGGCAAGGCCCTGCCTTCCCACGAAGCGGACGAAGTACTCGGCACAAAGCCGGTGCGTACCCGGCAGAACCCATCGCCACCTGTTCACAAAACCCATGGCAGCTTCCCGGGAAAGGTCCCTGTCCACTTCGATAACACAGACCGTACCGCCTTCCCTGCAAACCCGTTGCATCTCGCCGAGGCATTGCCTCCGGTCCGGCAAATGCTTGATCATGGCGGCCGAAACGACGAGATCGTAGGAGTCGTCGGCCAAGGGCAGGCAGCCGGCATCCGCAACACCGAAGCAGACATTGGCAATCCCGCGGCTCCTCTTGCGGGCCCGGGCGATCTGGCCCTCGGAGAGATCCAGTCCGAGAACCCGGGCCTGCGGGTTCCTCCGGGCGGCTCGCATGGCCATCTGGCCGGAGCCGCATCCAAGGTCCAGAATCCCGAACCCCGGCGGCAAGTCGGAGAGAAGCGCATCCACCACCACATCGTACAGTTCCCCGATCCCCGCCGCCACGACTGCGTCGTAGAGCCAGGCCAGCCACCCGTTCCACGACCCTTCCATCTTGAATAGATGCACTGCAGCTCCCGTGCTCTTTCAGCTTTTGGCTTTTAGGTATTAGCTCCCCTCCAAAGCCTCCCCATGAGCATACCTGGGAGGGTGGTTAGGAGGGCTAATACCCAACGGCTAATACCTAATACCGAGAAGGCACCCATCTAAGATGGGCCCTTCGCTGCTGTCTATTGGAAACTCAAACAAATCTTCCCGAAGTGCTCTCCCTTCTCCATGACTTGCAAGGCTTGTTTCACCTCCTGGAAGGGAAATACGCGATCGACCACGGGGACGAGCTCGTGCAGGGCCATGGCCCGGTTCATCGCCTCGAAGCCTTCCCGATGGCCCACGAAGATCCCCTGAACGCGAACATTCTTCATCAGGATCGGCAGGATGTTGAGCTCTTTGGCCCCTCCCGACAGAACCCCGATCATGCTGATCTCCCCACCGATTCGAACCGCCTGGAGCGACTCCTGAAAGGTGCCCGCCCCCCCCACCTCGATCACGTGGTCCACGCCGAGGCCATCGGCCCACTCTCTGGCCGCCTTGCCCCACTTGGGGATCTCTTTGTAGTTGATGCAGTGATCCGCACCCATCCCGGCAGCACGATCGAGCTTCTCGTTGCTGCTCGAGGTCACGACGACCCGCGCGCCGATCATCTTGCCGATTTGGAGACCGAACAGCGACACACCGCCCGTTCCCTGTACGAGGATTGTATCCCCTGCTTTGCGCCCTCCGTAGGTGATCAGGGCACTCCAGGCCGTCAATGCTGCACACGGAAGGGTTGCGGCCTGCTCGTCGCTGAGGTGCTCAGGCACGTGAACAACGCCCTCCTGGTTGAGCACCTTGTATTCGGCCAGCATTCCGTCAAGAGGGCTCCCAAGCGTGGTGACCGCCTTCTCCACCGTAGGCTCTCCGGATGACCACCCCTGAAAGAAACAACCCGCCACCCGGTCCCCCACCTTCACTCGGGAAACTCCCGCTCCAATCTCGACCACCTCGCCCACCCCGTCGGAATTCGGGATGATGGGCAAAGGCTGCCTCGGGTTGTAGAGCCCCTGCACCATCAGGAAATCCCGGAAATTGAGCGATGAGGCCTTCATCCGGATCTTCACCTCTCCCGGCCCCGGCTCCGGCTCGGGCCGCTCCGCCACGGCCAGGTTGTCCAGGCCGAAAGCTCCCTGAACTTCAATGACTTTCATGGCTTCCTCCCTCCGATTCGCCCCTCAGGGCTCGTTTGTGCGCCAATATCCCTCACATCGCGGACCCTGGTCAATACAAATACCCACGTGGTTTAGAGTCGTAACAGGAGGTTGTGGTTGTATACCTTTTGTCTCGATAAAGTTGACAATAGAGGGGTGGACTGATAATGTTTCAGGCTGGTTCGCCGGGATCGGCGGCCCCACCCCGCTGATTCGGGACAGACACCGATGTCACCATTGAGCCGGCCCCGTGGAAATCGGTGGCTGTCCGAAATTCTGCACTTCAACCCTGAGAGCATCGAGATTATGGCCGCACGCAAGGCAGCGTCGAGCGGAAAGCACCAAACCGACCCCTCGAAAGAGGATCTCGAGGGGCTGTTCGATCCCCTCCGCACCCCCACATGGGATCTTCTGGAACGGGCCCGTCACATTCGTCGACAGGAATACGGCAACCGGGTTCATCTCTGCAATATCCTGAACGCCAAATCGGGCGCGTGCACCGAGAACTGTGCCTTCTGCAGCCAGAGCGTCCATCATCGGTCGGAAGTCTCTGTATACCCCCTCGTTACGATCAAGGAAGCCCTCCGAGCGGCAGAAGAGGCCGAATCCTTTGGTGCACGGTGCTTCAGCCTTGTGACGAGCGGCAGGTCGCTGAAAGGCAAGCGGGAGAGACAGCGGCTGCTGAAGATCATCGAGACCCTGCGTTCCCGGACCCGCCTGGAGGTAGCCTGTTCCATCGGGCTCGAAACGGATGCGTATCTTCGAGACCTTCGTTCCGCCGGACTCAACACGTTCCACCACAACCTGGAAACCGCGTCGAGCCACTACGACATGATTTGCACCACCCATGGCTACGAGGAACGCATTCGAACCTGTCGGGCGGCAAAAGACGCCGGGTTCACCCTTTGCTCTGGCGGCATCTTCGGAATGGGCGAATCCCCGGCACAGAGGGCCGAGCTCGCCCTGTCCCTCCGGCAACTCGGGGTAGACCGGATCCCCGTGAACTTCCTGAACCCCATTCCCGGTACCGCCATGGAAGGCCGCCGCAGGCTCACACCCCTGGAGGCCCTGCACATTGTCGCTGCCCTCCGTGTCGCGCTGCCGAAGCAGGAGATCCTCGTGTGCGGCGGCAGAGAAGTCACCCTGCGCAGCCTTCAACCGCTTCTGTTCAACGCAGGAGCGAACGGAATCATGACCGGAAAATACCTGACCACCTCGGGGCAAGGGGTCGAAGCGGATCAGCGAATGCTCGATGACCTGGAGATGGATTTCAGGCCCGACAAGTGAGGGAAACGATGCGTACCGATAACGAAAAGCCGTTGAACAACACCGGCGAGGGGCCGTATCTCCTCATCGAGGACCGCTTGAAAAAGCTCAGGAGCGAAGATCGCTACCGGTTTCTCCGTCGGGTGGACACCGCACAGGAGGCCCGCATCACCCTCGACGGAGCATCGGTGCTGCTCTTCTGCTCGAACAACTACCTCGGGCTGGCCAACCACCCGGAGCTTCAGGCTGCGGCCTGCGAAGCCGTGAACCGATTCGGTTGCGGGTCCGGCGCGTCGAGGTTGATATCGGGGAATATGAGCCTGCACGAGCAACTGGAGGAAGAACTCGCTCGTTTCAAGCAGTACCCTTCCTGCATCCTCTTCGGCAGCGGCTATGCGGCCAACGTGGGGATCCTCTCCTCGCTCATGGAGACAGGGGATGTCATCTTCAGCGATTCTCTGAATCACGCGAGCATCATTGACGGCTGCCGCCTGAGTCGCGCCGATGTGAAGATCTACCGTCATGGGGACACGGACCATCTCGCGTCCCTGATGGAGGAGGCAACAGGGTACAGGAAGAGACTGATCGTGACCGACACCCTGTTCAGCATGGACGGCGATCTGGCGCCCCTACCGGATCTCGTCAGGGTGGCCCGCCGATACGACAGCATGCTCATGCTCGACGAGGCGCACGCCGTTGGCGTCATGGGTGACAACGGACGGGGTGCGGCCGAGTATTTCGGCCTCGATGACGCTGCCGACATCTCGGTCGGAACCCTGGGAAAGGCCCTCGGAAGCTTCGGCGCCTTTGCCGTGTGCCGGCCGGAGATCCGCGAGTACCTTGTCAATCATGCTCGCAGCCTCATCTATTCGACGAGCCTGCCGCCACCTGTTCTGGCTGCAGCTCTCAAGGCATTGGAGATCCTGCAAGCGGAGCCGGAAAGAAGAGCCCGGTTGGCGGAGAACTCCGATCGACTGGCAAGAGGCATCCGGGCGCTCGGGTTTTCCGTTCCCGAACCGGTCACGCCCATTCAGTCAGTGGTCATGGGCGAAGAGGCAAAGGCGATGAGCCTGTGCGAACAATTGCTCCTGCGCGGGGTGTACGCACAGGGAATCCGACCACCCACCGTACCACCGGAAACATCCCGTATTCGATTCTCCCTCATGGCGACACACACGGACAAGGACATCCGCGATGCTTTGGATGCCCTGTCCTCCTCCCTTGCCGCGCTGAGCTCACCGAGCCTGCTTCGCGCCGGAGAGTAGAAAGAGGAACACCCATGGCAAAGCCGAGAAACGATGGACTGCCGCTGCCGGCAGACGAGATTCAAGCTCTGGTCGCAGCGGATCACAAACACGTATGGCATCCCTTCACCCAGATGCAGGAGTGGTGCGAACAGCCCTGCATGATCGTGGCCGCTGGCGACGGCGCTTACGTGATCGACGTGCAAGGAAACCGTTACCTCGATGCGATCAGCTCCCTCTGGGTGAACGTACACGGTCACAGGCGCAGAGAAATCGACGAAGCGGTACGCGACCAGCTGGACCGCATTGCCCACTCCACCCTTCTCGGTACTGCCAGTGTACCTACGATCCAGCTCGCAGAGAAGATCATCCATCTTGCTCCAGAGGGGCTCACCCGGGTCTTCTACTCGGATAACGGATCCACCGCCGTCGAGGTGGCCCTGAAGATCGCTTTCCAGTATTGGCAGCAACACGAGGATGCGAAGAAGCGGGAGAAGAAACGGCTGGTCTCCTTCCACAATGCATATCACGGCGACACCCTTGGAGCGGTGAGCGTTGGAGGCATCGATCTGTTCCACGGAAAATACGGCCCACTGCTCTTTCCGGTCAGCAAGGTCCACTATCCGGACTGCTACCGATGTCACCTGGGGCTCACATCCCCTGAATGCGGGATAGCCTGTCTCGAAGAGCTTGAGAAGCTCATGGAGAAGGAGGCGGACACGCTGGCGGCGCTGGTCATCGAGCCGCTGGTCCAGGGCGCAGCCGGCATGATCATGGCCCCTGCCGGCCACTTGAAGGCCGTCGAGACCCTCTGCAGGAAGCACGACGTTCTGCTGATCGCCGACGAGGTGGCCGTCGGATGGGGGCGGACGGGCACGCTCTTCGGGGTGGACCAGGAAGATGTTCGACCGGACCTGCTGGCCATGGCAAAGGGCCTCACGGGCGGATACCTTCCCCTGGCAGCAACCCTCACCACCGAGAGAATCTACGAGGCCTTCCTGGGCCCATACGAAGAGGAGAAGACCTTCTTCCACGGGCACAGCTACACGGGCAATCCGCTGGCCGCTGCGGCCGCGCTCGCATCCGTGGAGATCTTTGAAAAAGAGAACACCATCGAGGCGCTGCAACCGAAGATCGAGCACCTGACCGCGGGCCTCGAGCGGTTGTGGGATCTCGAGCATGTGGGTGACATCCGGCAGCGAGGCTTCATGGTCGGCGTCGAGCTCGTCGAAGACGCAAAGAGCAAACGATCCTATCCATCGAGCGAACGGATCGGAATGAAAGTAGCCATGGAGGCGCGCCGTCATGGGGTGCTCCTCCGCCCCCTGGGGGACGTGATGATTTTCATGCCCCCGTTTGTCATTACGCTTGCGGAAATCGATAAGCTCCTCGATGTCACGTATACGTGTATCGAGGAAATCACGCAGGGTACTTGAACGCCATGTTTGTCCTGCCGAATGATGCTGCGTTCGATGGGGCCGGTGTCCGATTTTCGTTTCCTTGGGCTCCGTCTCCCCCCCGTGTCTACAAAGTCGCTCCAAGCAAACGAAAATCGGACACCGGCCCCATCAAGCGCTTGCCTTTCGACCCGACAACACAACCATGATTTGACACGAGCTGCGTGATTCTTTATCGGCAGAGGGCTCGTGACGATCGAGGTCAAGGCCAAGAGGAGAAAAGAGGACGAGTGTTTGGGGGGAGGCCGTGTCTACTCACCCGTATAATGCGGGAAGCCGGCTGCGGCAAGCATTATGCGGGTAAAGTCGCCTCAAGCAAACCGAATTTGAACACTTGTCCCCACCAAATGAGCTAGCAGAGTCCCGCAGAGCATTCCAGTCGTTCGTAAGAACTGCGTGATCGTTCGGTGGAAAGGAATCGGTGAGCATCGAAGGCAAGCTCAAGGGGAAAAGATGTCATTGTTTGGGGTCAGGTCACCGTCCTTCACAACATCTGCGTGAGACGATGTTTCGCATGAGGGTGTGACGATCGAGGTCAAGGCCAAGAGGAGAACAGAAGACCATGCCTGCCGGGAATAGAGGACTTTTCATTACCGGGACGGATACGGGGGTAGGGAAAACGTTTGTTGCAGCGGGTCTGGCTCGTTGCCTGAAGAACCGGGGAATCGCCACAGGCGTTCTGAAGCCTGCGGAGACGGGCTGCGTGCTGCGCAAAGGAAGACGAATCCCGAGCGACGGGACTTTCCTCAAGTACATGGCCGGCGCAGCGGAGCCGATCGAGGAGATGGTTCCGTACAGGCTGGCAGCGCCTCTGGCCCCTCAGGTGGCTGCCGAGAGAGAAGGAATCCGCATCCAGACCCGGAGGTTGGAGAGCGCCTTCCGGAAGGTCTCCTCCGGATACGCGTTCACCCTCGTCGAAGGCGCCGGCGGCATTCTGGTCCCGGTAACGCGAAAGACTACCATGGTGGACCTGATGAAGCGGTTCAAACTCCCGGTCCTCCTGGTAAGCCGCATCGGGCTCGGCACCCTGAATCACACTCTTCTCACTCTCTACTACCTAACCCAACACCGGGTTCCGGTGGTCGGCATTGTTTTCAACGATCCGGACGGGTGCCGGGATCTTTCCGCACGATCCAACCCGGCGACCCTCGAGCAATGGACTTCTGTTCCGATTCTTGGCAACATCCCTTTTCGCAAGGGGATCCGGATGACAAGGCAGTTCGGCGACGACATCGCGCGTAGGTTGGAGCGCCACGTGGATGTAGACGGCATCTGTCAAAGGTGTGGACTCGAAACACCTGCGAGAAGAGGCCCCTGACACCTTTTTGAGCTCTCACGAGGAGAACGACCATGCAAACCTTTGAAAACAAGATCAGCATCGTGACGGGCGCCGCTTCCGGTATAGGGCGCGAGCTTGCCGAACAGCTGGCTCGCCGCAAGTCGCATGTCGTCTTGACCGATATAGACGAAGCTTCCCTCACCGAGATAACGGACAGGATCAGGAAACAGGGCCAGAGTGCCGAGTCGGTTGTTCTGGATGTCAGGGATCCGGATGAAGTCAAGAAAGTGATCGATTCGACGGTGTCGAAACATGGCCGCATCGATTATCTTTTCAACAACGCGGGGATCGGCGTGGGTGGTGAGGCCCGTGACTTCTCGTATGATGACTGGCGCAATGTAATCGATATCAACCTATACGGCGTGGTGAACGGCGTCTTCGCGGCTTACCCCATCATGGTTGAGCAGGGATTCGGACACATCGTGAATACGGCCTCCATATACGGGCTGGTCCCTGCCGTGGGCGAGATCTCCTACGTGACGAGCAAGTACGGGGTGGTGGGGCTCTCTAATTCCCTTCGAACGGAAGCCGCAGCCTTCGGCGTGAAGGTGAGCGTGGCGTGCCCCGGATTCATCGACACGCCGCTTCTTCAGATTGCGAAGATACACAAATACGAACGCGAGAAGTTTCTCGAGCTGGTACCCGACCCTATCCCCGTGGACAAATGCGTGGGAGTGATTTTGAAGGGAGTGCAACAGAACAAGGCAACGATCCTCGTGACGCCCTTTGCCGGATTCATCTGGAGGCTGCACAGGCTGAATCCGGCACTCGTGAGGTGGCTCTTCGGGAGGACACTGAAGAAACTACGGGACACCCTTGGCGATTGAACATGCACGCTTGGCTGGGGGCTATGGCGTTGCATCCACCTCGGGAACCGACTTCTCTTCAACGCGGATCTCGTAGTTCCCGCGAACCTCGTCGAGTCGCGCCCGCAGCTTTTCCTCCCCACGCGAGGCCACCAACTCCTGACGCGCACGTCCCCGAATGGCTACGAACTCGGGCAACTGTTCGCCCACCCTCTTTTGGACCCAAACCAGGTGAAGTCCATAAGCCGACTCCAGAGGTCCCGACCAGATGCCGGGCTTCAGCTCCATCACAGCTTCAGCAAAACCGGGTCCGAAGATCTTCGTAAGCTGACGCGGCGTCTGAGGTGGAAAGGCATGCCCTCTCATGAACACATCCCCCTGCTCCGCTGCGATTTCCGGGGAAATGGGGTCCGAACGAAGACGCGCCAGGAGTTGCGCTGCATCACGGTCAAGACTCTCGCCGCGACGGTCTGCGCTCAGGTAGATATGGGACAAAGCAATCCGTTCCGGAACCATGAACCTGCGAGGCTCCTGTTCAACGTAAGCCCGAACCTCATCTTCTGTGGGCTCCTCGGGCACGTCACCCCTCTGATAGATGCTTTGCATCATGCCTATGAGGTGGCTTCGAATGGCGGGATCATTGCGGTCCAGCCCACGGGCCCTCGCCTCGGCGAGCCGTGTCTCTTCGTCCGCATTTGGCTTCAGACCCACGAGGCCGGCGATCTGGAGGAGCCGGTTTCTGACCACCGGGCTGTTGCGGTCGAGTTCGATCCGGAGCGCTTCGCGATAAAGGAGCTCTTCGTCGATCATCCGATCGACGAGAGTGCGTTCCTCCGCCGGGGTCGGTATTGCCTTGTAGCGTTGTATCCACTCGGACCGTGCGCCGTCGATCTGAGAAGAGGATATCTCGATGATTTCCCTGTCCCCTGCCCCACTGTGCGACGCGATCCATCTGACCGCACAGAAAAGGAGCAGCCCCACGAGCAGGAAATGCAGAAGCGGGGAAGCCAGCAGCCTTCGCCCGCTATCATACGAATCGCTTGGAGCCCGGGCGTTCCCCGAAACATCTTCCAAGGGATCGTCAGAGCCGATCTCGCGCCTCGTCATCCTCCGTACTCTTCCTCGGCTCTGTTACGGCGTGTACCAGATAGGCGAGGTCCACGCGCGCTCCTGTATCACCGGCTTGATCGCCGGGTTGCAGCAAGTCTCGCCTCCGGCGGTGGCCGTGGGACATTCCGGTTCGCCTTCATCATCGTAATGGAAGGGGTTAATCCCGATGTTGTCTATACATGAGAATGTAGTGTACCTGCACGAAGGGTTCTCGAAAACCCGCGCGTAGTAAAAGGCCGGCTGGGTCGGATCGAAAGCCGGGTCCGTCCACACCGAGCAGAGCTCGTTGAACCCGTCGCCCGAAGGCTCACAGGTCGTTTCGTTCACCCATGCCCCGTTGGCCGGGTCTCCCGCCACTTCATAGACCGCCTCGTGCGTGTCGCCCATGGAATCGACCCAACCTTTCACGATCTGAATGCGCTGCAGATCCACGCCGGGGTAGGGCACGGACCCGGCGTCCTTCAGGGCAGAGACGATGAAGACGGGACTCGTAGCGCCAACCGGAGGCGATGGAAGATCGGCACCCATGGGAACCCCCTGTGCATATCCGGTCTCGTCCCGGTTTGTTTCACCGCACAGACCCGAATCGAACGACCAGCCCCCGAAGAGGCGAACCACAGGGCGCGTACCGCTCGTGGCGTACACTTCCTTGCGGCGCATGGCATCGAACAGGGAGTCACGCGTATTCTCTTCGGCCCAAATCACCGTGAGACCACCCGGATTCCAGGTAGAGACGACCGGCGCCAACTGAAGCGCCAAGGGCCCGCCTGGCGGCACAGCTCCTGCGAATCCCGGGTCTTGCGGCCAGTCTTTCTCTATCGTGTTTCCAGGATTTGAGTTGTGTGCGTCCGTGCCACCCACGAGGCCCAGCTTGAAGGGATTCACCCCCAAGTCCTGCTCGATGGCCAGCCCGTCCTTGAGTACATTCCGCACGAAGCTCCGTTCCGGAAGTGGCGTCGGGTCTGACGGGCTGTTCAAGATATCGAGGTATTTCATTACGGTCAGCTCGAACCCACAATCCTCATCCGTCGTGCCCGTGCCTGTACGGCATTCAGAATTTCCCTTGATCTGATGGATCTCGACCAAGGGCTCGAAGAATGCCCTATCTTCGGCTTCCGCCACCGTGGCGGGGTCTTCGAACAGGGCCCCCATACTCAGGTTCGGGTTATGGGGTATGGTCAGCACATCGCAATCCCCGCCGGCTTCGAGACACTCGGTGCGCAGCGAGGCATGAAGCTCTGAAACGGCCGTTTCGCGGGTGGTCGCGTCGGAATAGGAGAACGCGGTCAACGGAACGTCTTCGTTGCGAAAGATCACGTTGCGATGATAATTGAGATTCTCCGGTGCCTTGGTAAATTCGTAAGCCACAAAGGAAGTAAATTCACATGCGCTGGTCCGGTCGTAGGCCTCCTCCGCAGCCGCCTGAATGTCCGCCCACAGGGCGATCTCGTAGCTCTCGCAGACCAAAGCATCGTTCCCCATAATGACTTCACACAAGGAATGGGGCGGATCCGTATGCCCCCCGTTGTCATTCCAGAAGTTGTTGGTATCAATGGAATTCAACGGCAGGGGCGGACCACATGGGCCCACGTTGTCTCCGCGAAGGTTCACGCAAGCCTCGGAATCGTAACCGGGTGCCCCGGGCGTCTGGCAAATGTTCGTGGCATCGAAGTACTCGGAATGATCGGTTACCGCCACGAAGTCCAGCGGTCGATCGATCTGGGTCGAGCGAGTCTGGAGCCCCTCCATATCCGGCAGCGTGATGGGGGTACCCTTGGCGAAGGCGTAGGCTTCACGAGGACTGTTTCTGACGTAGAAGACGAAAGCGTCCGAGGAGTAGCTCGTGTGCACGTGCAGATCACCGAAGAAGGGCTGTCGCAACGCCTCGTAGCTGTCACAGGTCTGGGCATGGGAGACGTGGAAAGACCCCACCACCAACAGAATGGACAGGCAGATAAGAAGAATGGTGCGTCCTTGTCGGGTGGTCCTCACTTTCGTGGCAGACATGGCATTCCTCCTTTTGCATCAGACATGGTGAGCTTATGTAGCCGATTATTGCATATATCGCAAAAACGTTATTATATCTAGATCAACAATTACAGGTTTCCACAGGCGGAGCGCCTGTGTCAAGCAGAAACCCGGACACTCCCCCTGCTGAGCTTAGAACCGATCTCTGTACTCCTCGAACAGTCTGGGAAGAAGCCGTGCCAGGTTCGCATATTCGGCGGCGCAGTGATGCGCCACGTGACGAGCGACCCGGGGCAGCGCTCTCTTCTTGAAAACGCTTGTATTTAGAAGCCGGTTCATGAGAGCGTCTGCCTTCTTCCCTTCTTTCACGATATCCTGGCCGATCCAGAAGCGGGAACGCATTTCCACGCCATCGGCCGTTTCCCGTACGAAGTGACACATCTTCGTGAAGAATATCCCACCGAGAATCTTGGGAGACCCCACATTCGCACACACAATCGTACCCACCTTCGCTTCGTCAAAACGGGAAGCGTCGAAGCCGAATTCCTCCGGGGTGACAAACACGATCATCAACTTCGAAACACCGCTGCCGACATCCTCGATGACCGTATGCTTGTTGTGCCAATAGCGTTCTCTGTAGGTGAGACTACTGTCCCGGCACCGCTCAGGATCCGCCACGCTTGTGCCGTAGTGTCCGGGCGGAAACCAGATTCGATAGCGGATATCGTGCAGGGGGTGCCAGGCGAACCACCAGTCGATCATTTCGGCCGTAATCCCGGGCATATCGGTCAGACACGCCGCATATTGCACACCATCGGGACAGAAACCGTACCCAATCTCTACATCATCGTAGCCGGGGTCCAGCAGCATGTTCCTATCTTTGAAAGGCAGTATATCTCCCGGATTCATCGGGCCTCTTTTGAGGGCTACTTCCACATCTTCCGGAACAGGAATCGTTTCCCTTGACCAGTGTTTCCCTTCATCCCTTTTCAGGTCCTGCTCTTTGGGTTCGAGCTTGTATTTGACCCTCTTCAATTCTGTTCTCCTGTTCCCCGCTCGGGGTCTAGTACTTGACCTTGTCGAGGCCCTTGAGCCCGAGGATTCGTCTCGCCTCGTCAGGCGAAGCCGTCTCCACGCCCACCTCCCCTGCGATCCTCACGATCTTCTCCACCTGCTCGGCGTTGCTCTTGGCCGGACGACCCTTCTCGAGATAGAGACTGTCCTCGAGCCCGACCCGGGCATTCCCGCCCATCATCAACGACATGGTGCACATCCGCATCTGGTGCCTCCCGGCTGCGCAGACCGACCACTGGAAATCGCCAATAGCATCCCGGGCGCTCCTGTACAGGAACATCAGGTTGTCGATCGTAGCGGGGATGCCCCCGAGGATTCCCATCACGAACTGCAGGTAGACCGGCGTCTTGATATGGCCCTCATGGATCATAAAGGCCAGGTTGTTGATCATCCCCACGTCGTAGATTTCGATCTCCGGCTTGGTCTGGTTTTCGTTGAAGTAGCCGCAGAATTCCCGGAGGGTCTTGAAGGTGTTCGGAAAGATCATGTCCTCGGTCATGGACAGATACTGGGCCTCCCAGGGGAATTTCCACTCCTTGTACTTGGCAACCACCGGGAAGAGCGCGAAGTTGAGAGAGCCGAAATTCAGGGATGCCAGCTCGGGCTGGAAGGTGGAAACAACGGCCACGCGCTGCTCCGTCGTCATGCCCATACCGCCCCCTGTCGTCAGACAAAGGATGATGTTGCATCGGGCCTTTATGTCCGTGATCGCCTCACGGTACAGATCCATCGAGGGAGAAGGGATTCCTGTTTCCGGGTCCCTCGCGTGGATGTGAGCCACGGCTGCTCCCGCCTCGCACGCCCTGACTGCTTCGTCGGCGATCTCCTTCGGCGTAACGGGCAGATGGGGCGACATGGTCGGTGTATGAATGCCCCCTGTAATCGCTGCTGTGATGATGGCTTTTGACATTCTTCCTCTCCTCTGTGTTTTCGTGCCAAGTCCTTTACGGTCGCTGCGGGCACAAGGGGTCTCTACAGGGATTCATTCTTCGCTCCGGTGCGCAACACTTCGCAGCAGTTGATGCAGCAGGCCCTCCCTGGATTCCTCGATTCTCTCCGGAGACCATTCCTGGAAACCGACTTCTGTCTTGAACCCGAGTTCGCGAGCCTCAACCTTCCGCTGAAGCAGCGGAGACGGCTTCGACGACCGTTCGAGATGTCGTAGAATATAATCATGGATCTGAAGAGTCAGATCGAGACCTACCATGTCTGCATTCTCCATGGGGCCCAGGAACGGCAGGCGCAGACCGAATCCCATCTTGATGACCTCATCTACCGTGGCTGCATCTGCGATATCGTTTTCTACGATCGAAATGGCCTCGCGCCAGAGCGCGTGCTGGAGCCTGTTGCCCACGAACCCGGGCACATCCTTCTTGACTCGAACCGGGTGCTTGCCCACGCTCTTGAGCAACTCAAAGGCAGAATCCATTGCCTGTTGCGAGCTACGCTTCCCCGGGATGACTTCCACCAGGGGTATGAGATAGGGCGGATTCCAGAAATGGGTCCCCACGATGCGTTCCTTGTTTCGAGCCTTTTCAGCGATCTCGGTAATGCTGATGACCGACGTGTTAGTGGCCAGGACAGTGTCCGACCGACAGACCGCGTCGAGAGCTTGAAAGATTCCCTGCTTCAGCTCCAGTTGCTCAGACACTGCCTCGATAGCGAACTCCGCCCCTGAGGCGGCTTCCTCAAGGTCCTGGGTAACGCTTATCCTACCGACGGCAGGTTCGATATCTGCAGCGTCGCCGATTCCTCTGCGTGCCATCAGGGTCAGGTTGGCCCGAATACTTTCTCGGGCCTTGGCCAGGGCATCCGCATTCACATCGAGCAGGGACACCGGATGGCCGTGGATCGCGAATACCTGCGCGATCCCGTGGCCCATCAATCCCGCCCCGATGACGGCAATCCGCTTCGAATCAGCCATGGCTCCCTCTACCCTGCCGTATATCCACCATCCACATAGAGGACGGCGCCGGTCATGAAGTCAGAGGCTCCGGACGAGAGAAAGATCACCGTGCCGACAAAATCCTCGGGCTCGCCCAGCCTGCCTATTGGGATGCGTCTCAGGAAGTTCTTGTAGAATGCGTCATCGTCGAACATCCACTGCGTCAGTGCCGTCCTGAACACGGTTGGAGCAATCGCGTTCACGTTGATCTTGTGCGGCCCCCACTCGCAGCCCAGGGACTTGGCCATGAGGGTCACGGCGCCCTTCGACGGGCTGTAGGCGGCGTACCCACTCATTCCGAGCATCCCGCGGGTAGATGAGACCAGGATCACTTTGCCGCCGCGCCCCTGCTCGATCATGACCCGGCCGGCCTCTTTGCAGAAAAGCCACGTGCCCCTGACGTTTACGTCCATCACCTCTTGCCAGTCTTCGACAGGCTGTTCGGTGATGGGGCTCACCTTGTTGACACCCGCCGCGGTGATCAGGATGTCAATGGCCCCGAAGGTGTCAACAGTATGTTTCACCACGGCCTTCACATCTTCCTCCTGGACCGGATCGCCTGCCAGGAACGCTGCCTCCCCCCCGTCTTGAACGATCTCCCGGGCGAGGCTCTCCAATTTCGACGACGAGCGACCCGTGGCCATGATTCTCGCCCCGCCCGCGGCCAGGCCTTTTGCGGCTATCGTGCCGAAGCCTCCGGTGGCCCCGGTAATGAGCGCCACCTTTCCGCTCACGTCAAAAAGATCCTGGATATCCTGTTTCTTCATGAGGGGTTCCCCGTTCCATCCGGGTTTAGTCCGGATAGTTGATGACGACCAGCATACTGGCAGGCCTGTTCGCCTTGTTCACGATCTCCCTGCCCTCCTCCGGACCGATGTAGATCGAGTCCCAGGGCCCGAGGACGATCTCCTCGGAAGGGGTCTTGACCGTGACTTCCCCTTCCAGGACGAAATAGACCTTTTCCAGGGGCGATTCGTCGTACTCCGCCCCGCCTCCGGGAAGGAATTGGGAAAGCCCCATCCAGAACCTCTGCGCCCCTGTTTCCTCCCTGCCGTGCAGCCTGAGCGCCGTCATCTTGAAGTGCTTTGGCGCCTCGTAAGGCTTCACATCCTTCAGTTCGACCTTCTTCATGGCTCACCTCTCTCCCGGCGAAGAAACCTGCTCCTTACTGGTCTCCCCCATTGACGATCGCCACGAGCCGGACGATCGATCCGTCCCCCTTGACCCACCGGATCGGAAAACCCGCGATGGTCACCCGCATGCCGACCACCTGCTCGATGTCTCCGCCCACGTTTTCCCATCCCATGATACCGTTGCCGAGCAGGGCACGATGACAGGGCTCCCAGAGGGGGAAATCTTCCTTCACATCCCGGCCGGTCTCCTGCTTGTATTCTTCGCACACGTCAGGCAGGAGGGGGCCCGAGCCGTGCGGTCCGATGGCCGTACCCAGGGGATGGTCGAGGGCCTGCTGATCCACGCCCACAGCCTTCACCCCTCTCTCGACGAACCAATCGCCCGCTTCCTTGTAGAGGCCCGGGGAGTAGGCAAAGTACTTTCGGCTGTCGCTGTAGTGCCTGTGCCAGCCCGTGTGGACGATCACGATGTCACCCTTCTCGATCTTCGGCCTCGCCTTTTCCAGGTCGTCGGGAGTGATGACCTCCCATTTGCCTTTGGGGATGTCCACCACGACCCCGGTTCCGTAATACTTGTCCAGGGGGATTTCATCCGTGAATTCCGTCCCCTCGATCACGTGCGCCGGCGAATCGGCGTGCGTGGTGCAGTGCATCACGGTCGTGATCCTCTGCGACAGGACGCCGGACTTGGCATGGTAGTGAACGCGCTCGATCTTCACGTCCTCGAAATAGGGCCACAGCGGAGCGTTGTGGCCAAAGGGATGGCTCAGGTCAACGAGTTTCGTCTTTTCCATTTCTCGTTCTCCTCCGTGCTAGTAGCTAAACGTCTCCGAGAATGTCCTGTAGGGTTCCGGCAGCCTCGGCTCGAGCCTGGAGACCTTGTAGGGGCTGTAGGACTCGAAGGAATTCAGTGGGGCTGCGTGCGGTTCTGTAAATCCGGGCCATTCCTTGAAAATACCCAACGCCAGCTCATAGGCTTCTTCATTATCCAGAGTGGAATCAACCCAACTCTTCTCATAGGGTGATGTGAATTCTCTGCCCACGAAGAAATGCCATATCTTCCATTTCCCATCTTCCTTTATAAAGTCGACTCCGTACCTGTCCCAATGCCAGTATGCCTGAAGCTTCCCCATTGTGGGCATGGTGATATGCCCCGGGGAAATCCACACACCTTTTGCCGTCTCCCCGTCCTCTGCGACCTCGATAACAGGCGTCGTAAGGGTGTGCATGTAGGAAAGACCAAAGGGCAGCTCGTCCTCCGGATCATCTTTGAGCTGAGGGAAAAACGTCTTTGTCAGTTCGAGTGCCGATTTGAAAAGCGTATTCCGCATGAATTGCACGTAGTATTTCTGGATCGCTTCGAGCCCCACAAATCTGGCCTGGAACAACGCTTCCTCGAATGCGACATCCTCAGCCTTTTGCGCCCATATGGCATCCAGCTCTTCCTGGTGTTTGATAGCCGCGTGGTAATACTCGTGCAGTGACATCACGTTTTGTATCTCATGGACATCCTTTGCCTTCCTCAACAGCTTGTTTTCCTTTTCCAGGGAGGCCAGTCTCTCTTCCACAAGAGCAACCTTTTCTTCCAAACCTCGATCTCCCATCGTGATCTCCTGTTTGGGGCTCAATTCACTATGTCCGCCCACGGCTCTCGATCTTCCTCCCCGCCAAAGAAGTCGGGGTCCCATGCCATTTTCCAGAGCGGCAGATGAATGGTCGCACCCCGCGGGAAGGCGTCCAACGCGTTGGCAAGCTCCTCGACGACCGATGGGTCTGCTGCAGCACGGTCGTGCTGTTCCATGGGATCCTCATCGATCCGGTAGAGCTCGACCTCGCCCGATCTGAGCTCTAGCAGCTTCCACGGAAAGCGATAGAAGGCGACTCCGTCCAGCCCTTGCGTCACGTAGTCCGGAATCGGCGTTGCAGAATCTCTTTTGATCCATGGCCACTGATCCGCGCCGTCGTAATCTGCCGCTCCGCCCTTCAAACCGGCCGCACCCAGCAGAGTCGGAAGCACGTCCTGTACCGTCACCATCTTCGAGATGCGACGCGGTGTCACATGCCCGCGCCAATAGATGAGGGACGGTACCCGCACGCCTCCTTCGTAGACCGACTGCTTCCCTTTCCGATACGGTCCGTTGTCGGCACCCCCTTCAAGGGCGTTTGTGCGTACGAATTCCAGGGCTGTGAGGGGCAGCGGTTTTCCGAACCAGCTCTCGAGCCGAATCGACATGTTGCGCAGAAATGGCGCCGCACCCTCCGGGTTCAGACCGCCGTTGTCGCTCATGAACCAGATGAGCGTGCTGCCCAGCATCCTCTCCGCTTTCAATGCGTCCACCAACCGGCCGATGGCTGCGTCCAGCTCGCTGACCATGGCGGCGTGTACGCGTCGATAGGGGTTGTCGATGTGGCTGTAGCGCTCGACAGCCTCCGTCGGGGCTTCGTTCGGCAGGTGTGGGGCGTTGAAGCTCGCATAGAGGAACATGGGTCTTGCGGGGTCCCGAGAATGGATCAGGCGTACGGCTTCGTCCGCAATGAGATGGGTGCTGTAGCCCTCTTCTCGGAGTGTCTTTCCATCGCGCTGCCAGTCCAGACCGCCGCCATGCACGTGGTCCCAGTAGCCAATGCCGCCCGTCACATGGCCGTAGAAATGATCGAATCCTCGGCTCTTGGGCAGATAATCACGGTCCCGGTGTCCGAGGTGCCATTTCCCGGTCATGAAGGTTTGATACCCTGCGGCCTGAAAATACTCCGGCAACAAGCGTTCGGTGAGCGGCAAACCGGTCGGATTGTTCTTTGAAATCGGCGAGAGCACGCCCAGACGCATGGGTGTCTTCCCGGTCATCAGGGCAGCGCGCGTGGGGCTGCAGGCCGGTTGCGCGTAGAATCGATCCAGCACCACCCCCTCCGTCGCCAACGCATCCAGGCGCGGCGTTGCGATCTCACTGCCGTGGTATCCCACATCGTTCCAACCGAGATCGTCCGCCAGGATGATCACGACGTTTGGCAGGTGCTCTGCAGCCAAAGCTGGTTGCGCCGCGAGCAGAGCCACTAGGCCTGCAATTGTCTTGATACGGATCAACTGGCTTTCCTCTCCATGGCATCTTCTTCACATCGAAGGTCACCGGAAACCTTGGCTGAAACCTCCTTCAACTGAGAGACCAGCGGCGAGTCGATCACTGTGAGGATTCTTTGAGAGGGACCAGCCACCACAACAGCTGCTACCGGAAGGTCGTTGTGGTCAAAGACAGGGACGGCAATGGCATTGATTCCGGCATCGATCTCCTCATTGTCAAAAGCCACGCCCTGGGTTCGGATTCTTTCCAGTTCCTTGGTGAAGATGCGGAAATCCGTGATCGTATTCGGCGTTAAAGGGGGCAACTTCTTTCCCACAAGGCGCTCCACAGACTCCGGTGGCAAGAAAGCCAGCACAGCCTTGGCCCCAGCAGCCGCATGCACGGGAAGTCTGTCTCCGAGGGTACCGGCGACGCGGACGCGCTGGACCCCCTCCACAATATATCCGATGAATGTCTCGGTCCCTGTGAAAACCTCGAGGATTACCGTCTCTTCGAGGACTCTGGATAGATCGTCAAGATGAGGCTTTGCGAGCTGTATCGAGCCGTTGCTCAGGTCTTTGGAAATGGCTTTGCCGAGCTCCAGGGATAAACGTCCAAGACTGAATTTCTTGGTATTCGGATTCTGTTGGAGAAAACCTCTTCTAGCGAGGATCTGCAGTGTCCGGGAAGCCGTTGCCCTGTGGAGGCCGAGCCTCTCACTTATCTCCGCCGTGCCCATCTCCTGATTGCGGGGGATGAAAGTCTCCAAGATATCGAGGGCCTTTTCAATGGCATTCGGTTTGTTTTTCTCAGTCTTCATTTCGTCTTCTGTACTCCCGAAGGCTCCTCTATGGGACGCAAGTCGAAAGATCCTGGAGAATTCCTCGAGGGTTGTCTACCCCAATGCGTCTCATATTATGAGAATGTATTTCATATTATGAGATTCTAGGCGAGAATGCCCCCCTTTGTCAAGAAAAATCTCGATCGTGGCCGCTGAGAGCAGGTAGTCAGGTAGAGGGGGATAAAGGGAACCTCACATCGGCAGGACGAACCAACAACATCTAATCATCGGCAAGCCACTTGGACAGGGTCTGATAGACCTCCCTGCAGTACGGCATGACGAAATGGTTGACTCCAGGCAACAGGTGATAGCGGTCGTTCTCGACAAAGCATAAAAGGTCACCCTCGCCAATGTTGGCTGCACTTGCGGTGGAGACCATTCCATCCGTCACCCATACAGAGGGGTCGGCTGCTCCGTTCTTTGACAGGCTGCCTGCCACTGCATAGTACCGGGCCGAGGCGAGAGGGGGCACAGGCACTCTGACGGGCTTCATGCCGCCCCATTCCGCCGGTTTCTCCCACTCTTCCTGAAGAAGGTGACCGTGACGCAGGTCCTGAATGCCCTCGCTCCTCAGGTTGAGGATGTTCGCCGCAAGGTTCAGATAGAGGTTCGGCGCCTTGTGCATATAGAACTCCGCCAGTTCCCCGATGGGGGACAGAGGTGCCTGTTCCTTGACGCGGAGGTTGTCAAAGATGATTCTCAGGCCCAGTGCAGGGTACCGAAGGGGGTATGGAACCGCCTTGAGGATCAGGCTCGCCAGCTGGGCCACCTTTTCAAGTGGAGCCCCCCGGTTCGGCGCACCGAGGAGGAAGACCTTGTCGATAGATTTTGTGAAGCCCATGCCGGCCTTTTCGGCCTGGTGGAGAGCCGAGCGGGACACCAGCCCCCCCATGCTGTGGCCGACGATGTGCCAGTGTTCCTGGGAGCCCCTCATGCTCCGGAAGAGCTCTTCCATGAAATCGGCTAACTCCAATCCGTTCTCCGATATGTGCCGGCCGGTGTTGTACCGTACATGAACCGGGAATAGGTCAAAGTCGCGCTCAAAGGCCTCGGTCATGTTGAAACCGGACGCGAGCCAGCAGTTTTCATCGTACATGAGTCCATGGACGAAGAATACGATGTCCTTCCGCGCCGGCTGCTCAAGATACGCCCGGGCAATCTCCTCGGGGGTTGCGTGCCGCCCCTGATATCGGAATTCCATCCTCGCCGGATACTGAAGCTCTTCCGGGAGGGTCGCGCCCAATAGGCCGCTCATTCCGGAACGCACCCGCTGCAGAGTTCTCTTCAGGTGATTGTTCACGGCCCAAGTTCCTTTCGAGCAGGCTTGCTACAACCGCCTGCCCGGTCCTTCGCGGTCTCCGCGTGGACTTGCTTCAAGTCTCTCCTTCGCTCCACGGATCGACCGTTTCCCGGTAGGCCTCCCCGACCTTTGTCGAAACATCTTCGACCTTGTCCAGCACCTCGTCGGAGATTTCACACACCTTGCGGTTGACCATCCGAATCGTGTCATAGACCGCGTGCGTTGCCTTGTCGTAAATGTCCTTGGCCGGCTCCACATGAGGCTTCACGTCCTCCGGGGCAATCTGTTCCAGACTCTCACGGGAAGCCTGAACAATCGACTTATGGATCTCTTCTACAGTTGTAATTCCCTTGTCAACGAGGTCATGAATCCGACCTTTCGCCTTCTTTACCTCAGCCATCATTCCTCTTCTCCTCTTTGCCAATGGATAGGTTTTGGGCGTGTACGATTCTTTTCATAATGTCTTCTTTTGTATTACATTGTAGTCTAATTGTAATACAAAATAATACAATGTCAAGCTCTTTTTGAAAAATTTCTTGGGGAGGGGGAACGGCTCTCGGAGGCATCCTGGGGATTGCCGAGCCGTTCAGGTGGCTTGGTGCCGTATTTCCATGGCCCGTTCATCCAACCATTCGAAGATATCCTCGTACGCCGACTCTTTGTTCGTATCGAACAGAACCGCATGAGGCGAACCGTCATAGATCTTGATGCTTTTGTCCTCTGCACCCGCGCGTTCGACAAATTCTCGGCTGTATGCCGGCGAAACGATCCGGTCGTCACTCCCATGGAGGATCAAGAAGGGCATCTCGAATTCTTCTATCCTGGGTTGAATACGATCAATGGCTTCGGTGACGGCGGTGACATAGCCTGCCGGGATGGTTCCGGTATGTGTGAACGGATCATCGATGATTGCCTGGACCGTCGTTTCGTCCTGAAGGACGAAATAGAGCATCGCCCTTTTTTCCAGAAACCCCAGAGGCACACATCCTACGGGTGTTGACGGAAAGAAGGCCCCCCACCATTTGATCAGGTGTATGGGGACCCAGATAGCGGGGTAAGGCAATCTCAGCCCGAGAATTCTCGGGCTTGGTTTGTAGGCCGGTCCACACAAGACCATCCCTTCGACCGGCAGCTTGTTCTCCAGGACGGACAGAACCGCCATGGCTGACCCGTAGCTTTCACCGAGGACGAATCGTTGAAGGCCGGGCTCCCTCTGGTTGATGAAATGAACGGCTTGTTCAAGATCGTCCAGATGGTCTGCGACCGAGTTGACCGCCACTCGGATTCCGTTGTCCTGGGACTGTCCAAAGCCACGCAGATCCATCGCATAGACCGCATAGTGGCGGCTCACGAACGCTTCGGATAAGGCAGCATAGTTGGCGCTGCGCAATCCGCTTCCATGGAGAAGGAGGATGACAGCCCTGACATCACCCTTTGGACGCCACCATTCCACAAACAGGATCAACTCATCTTTCGCCTTGAGCAGATGGTACCCGTGATCACCCTGATAGCCTGGTGATTCCTCGGCAATGACCGGTGATGGTGGTCCACCCCGGCCCCCGCTTCCTGTTCCTTGACCGCGCTCACATGTTCTCTTCGCCCTCTTCAGCATTCTTCCTCACCCTCCTCAATCCACGTTGCTCGTCTCGTGAAGGCGCCAATGGCTTTCCTGCTGGTACCCTCCTTATGCACAGGCCGGCGTCATATGCGTTTGAGCAGGCGGCGCCAGAGAGCCTCGTCCCGGTCCTGATCAAGGACATAGAGGAGTATCTTGATTTGGGCTTTCAAAGAATCCTCAACTTTCTTCCGCAAAAGGAGCATGGCTTCCTTGTCGTCGTGCGACCCCCTGAACGGTTCGGTGCTGATCGATTCGCCGAAAGAGAAATAGAAGCGCTCCGGCCGGGGGACCATCGTCGGGCCCAGGCCGCGTACGATGGGGGGCATCAAATCACCGCCTTTCATCTTCTTCGTGATCCCGGCAACCTCGAGCAGTCTTCCAAGGGGCGATTTCATGATTTCTTGCGCGTCCACGAGAATGCTGAAGATCGTGTCCCCTCCTATTGATGCAAAGGGGATGATTGGGTAGCCGTGCTTGACAGCCAAACGGGCAAACCCGGTTCGTTGCTTCCAGATGAGCTCGTACGCCTCACCTTTGCGTTTCATCACCTCGCGCCCGCCTCCCGGAAGCACAAGAACGTGTTCGCGTGCATCCATCAGCGCTTCGCAATTCTCACGGCTGCCGTCCACTCCACCCCCTCTGATGATAAAATCGCGCCACAGTGGAACCGAGAAGTGCCATTTATCTCCGAGGGCTCGAACGAGGAGTCCCTTTCTGCAATAGATCTCGGCGCACAGTAGCGGCAGGTCCAGGGAGTAGAGGGTGTGATTACCGACGAGGAGACTCGGCGTGTCCGGATCAAGATTGTCTAGTCCGAAAGACCGGGGACGGAAATAGGCCCGCAGGGGAGCAAACATCCACGAGGCGGTCTGTTGGGAGAAGTGAGGCGTATTCACGACGTCTCGAGCCTTGTTCGATGCCCGTTCTCTCTGTCCCATGGGTCGTGTCCTTCTTCAGACTCATTGGCTGGCGTCACAAGCGTTTGAGCAGGCGGCGCCAAAGAGCCTCGTCTCTGTCCTGGTCGTGGATATGGAGCAGTATCTTCATCTGGGCTTTCAGGGAATCCTCCACTTCGTTGCGCAGAACGAGCATGGCTTCCTTGTCCTCGTGCGATCCCCTGAATCGCTCGGTGCTGATCGTTTCGCCGAAGGAGAAGTAGAAGCGTTCCGGCAGGGGGATCATTGTCGGGCCAACGCCACGGACGATGGGAGGAATGTGGTCGCCGCCCTTCAGTTTCTTCGTAATACCGGTAACATCGAGGAGTCTGCCAAGGGGCGATTTCATGATCTCTTCTGCGTCTACAAGGATATGGAAGATGGTCTCCCCCCCTATGGCTGCAGAGGGGATGATCGGATAACCGTGTTTGACAGCCAAACGGGCAAACCCGGTTCGTTGCTTCCAGATGAGATCGTACGCCTCGCCTTTGCGTTTCATCACCTCGCGCCCGCCTCCCGGAAACACGAGGACGTGTTCGCCTGCATCCATCAGCGCTTCGCAGTTCTCACGGCTGCCGTTCACCCCGCCCGCTCTCACGACAAGATTGCGCCACAGTGGAACCGCAAGCTGCGCTTGATCCGCCAGGCCCCGCACGAGAATTCCCTTTCTCCGATAAATCTCGGCGCACAGAAGCGGCATATCCAGGGCGTAGAGGGTGTGATTTGCCACGAAGAGGCTCGGCTTGTCGGGATCGATATTGTCCAATCCGAAGAACCGGGGACGGAAATACGCCCGCAGGGGAGCGAAAATCCGCGAGAGGGTCTTTGCCGAGAAGTGAGGCCCATGTACGATATCGTGAGCCTTGCGTGCTGCTTCTTCTTCCGGCGTACAGGTTGCCTTCCTCTTCCTGCCCATTGTTCCTAAACCTCTCTTGGGGCGCTTCAGGATACCCGAAGCCCCTCTGCATGAGTACCGTTCACCGGGTCGAGCGTACCGGCTTTCCTGTTTCGGGCCTGTTGAGCCTCTTCCCTCGCCTCGAGAGCAAGCTTCTTCACTCTCGCAATGTCATCATCGCTGATCACTCCCCTCACCCCGGAAATGGCGGCCAGTTTCATTCCGTGTTTGAGTCCCAATCGATAGATCTCCCTCACCTTGTCCCATTCGGGCTCGCTTCCGACGGTGAAACCCTCGTAGCGGCCCTCCAGGGCCAGGAGAAGGGTTTCGGCGAAGGCCGCGTAGACCACTCTTGGCGGCAGGCCGATATCCTTCATCTGGAAGTTCTCACCGGGAGCCTGGAGCTCGCCTGACTTTATGACCAGCACGTCCGGTCGCTTCGCCACTTCCTCCGGGGTGAAGATCATGGGACGGGTTACATCGGTGATGATGCAGCCGGGTTTGACCTTCATGATGTCCAGGTTCCCACGTGCGCCGGAGGTCGCCGCCACGATGACATCCATTTCTCCCGCATATTTTTCAACGCTTGTGGAGAGGTGAACGCTGACCTCGGGCGTTTCCTCCTGAATGGATTCCTGCAGAGCCATCAGTTTCGCCATGTTCCGACCCACCATGTAGACCTCTCCAAAGGCCTTTGCCAGCAGGCGACAGCATATGGATCCGACGGCTCCGGTGGCACCGATGACCATGCTCTTCGCTTTCAAGATCCTGCCTCCGTCCGTTTCCATCAGTCCCAGTCGGCGAGCCGCCTCAGCGGCCGCCCAGAGCGCCGCTGACGCGACGTAGCTGTTGCCGCTGGTGAGGGGAACCCTGGCGAAATGGGCAGCGTCCACCAGGGCTCTCTCCATGGCCTTGGGGAGGGTTCCTATGCCCACGACCTGGGCTCCCAGTTTCTTCGCCATATCCGCCGCCTGCAGCAAACGTCTCCTGACAAACGAAGGGCCGTGAGCCATCATTTGCTCCGGAGTGGCACCGAGACTGATGATCCACCCTTCCGCTTCCGCTCCGGCAGGAGACTCTATACCGGTCACCTTGGAGAAGACGAAGGGTGGGGAGTAGGCCGCTACCCTTTCCATGGCGCCCATGAGAAAGGGTGGCGTAACCTTGGATAGCAGATTGATGGTTTCGATTCTTTCCAGATACTCCTCGGTGAGAGGGTACACGACAAAGGCGAAGCGGTTTACCCGCCTGGGGCGGCCGGAAAGGTGCACCACTCTGGGCTCCATCCTCTGGTGGCTGATGACCTCGAGCAGATCATGGTGGGTGATCTCCTCCTGCGGTTTGCTCAGGGCCGCCATAATCATCGCCTCCAGCACGCTAACCCCCACCACGCGATCCAGGATTTTCGGGGTGGTGTCGATGACCACATCCACCCCCCTGTCCCTGAGAAACTCGAGCCGATCATCATATGCTGTGGGCGTGATCACCGTTTTTCCGCGGAGCTCCTCTGCCGTAAGGCGCTCCATGTAGCGGTCAAAGTCGTAGTACGGGACCACGATGATCGAGGCTCGCCGGATGGCCTGTCTTACTCTGTAGTCATTCAGTTCCCTGAGAGGAGGCATCGCCGAGGAGAGGCGCCTGCTGGGGATCCATTCCAGTCGTCCATGGAGTCGGGTCGCGTACGTTTTCAGGTCCCCTATGGAACGCAGGAATGCCGGAATCCCATTTTCCAGAATGGGGTCGGCAAACGTCAGATTCTCCGTATACTCGGCCATCACGTTTGCCAAGGTGGAATTGACCACCCCGGAAAAGAAGAACACCCGGGCATTGTCAAAATAGTTGTTGCCGAACTTGAACTGGATATGGCGGAGAGCCCATTCGTGCAGCACGGTGCGCAGGGCGTCCCCCGCCGTAATCGGAACCTGCATCTGAGAGCCGAGCTCACGGAGTTTCCCCATTTCCTCTTCCATCATTTCCGAGAAGCCGAGGGTGGGAAACTTGAAGCTGTCCAGACCGATAGCATCTGCCTTCGTATGCCAGTGGAGCAGCATTTCCGCGGCCTTCTCCAGGTCTCCGTCGGTGGCGAGCCGCTGGATATGGAATTCCTGATCCAGGAATCTCGTTTCGAATTCGTAGTCGTCCTTGCTCGAGGCAAGGCTGATATTGACAATCCGCTTCATGGCCTTCCCCTCTCGAATCGAGGTCTTGAGAAAAGGTGGAGAAAAGCGAACCTATCCCACAGCCGCTCGGACCATGGCCTGCACGTTCTCGACTTTGGCGTCAAAGGGAATATCGCAGCCCGACTGAAGAATGAAGCCCTCGGGGCCCAGGTCACGGATCAGCTTTTGACTGTGTGTATAAACCTCCTCAGGCGTCCCCATGCTGAGGAGCGTAGCGGGCACATCTCCCATGATACACATGTGGCCGTCCAGGATTTCCCTGGCCTTGTAGATGTCCGTTTCTCCGTCCAGGGCCATGATGCACTTCCCCGCGGGCAACTCCCGGAACCTTTCCAAGTCCCGGGTCCAGTCTGCGTCGAGATGCAGAAGGGCGATGTGTCCGGCTTCCACCACCTTGTTGACCAGCTGCTTGTAGTAAGGCCAGAAGAAACGATCCCAGAGCCTTGGGGAAAGCATGTTGCTCGCTGTGCGCCATCCCCCCACCCATCGAAAAGGCACCTCCTCCTCTTTGACATTCGGGAGTGCCATGGGGCCCATGGTCGGCATGATGTGGTCCATCACCGCCTCGACCTTGCCGGGGATGGTGAATAGATCGCTAATGAAGCAGGATAACGAGCGGCCGCCACAGAGCAGCTCAAAGGGCGTGCCGCAGACGCCCCCGTTGCAGACCGGAACGCCCATCTCGTGCCACGGTGCGAGCGCATCGAACAACGGTTGGTTCCAGGGACGAAGTTCCTCCGGCACGTCGTTGAAGACCCGCTCACCCATGAAGTTCATGTAGAACTCGGGCCAGTCCGACTCCAGAATGGTATCGTAATCCCCGACGGTCATGAGCTCTGCCTCGGCCACCTGGTAGGGGACCCCCTCCGGCAGGTCGACTCCCGGAACACGCACTTTTGACATCCACTGCATGGCCAGTCCATAGGCCATGATGTACGGGTAGTGGATGGCGTCCGCCTCGGCAACTTCTGCCACCAATTTCCAGGTCTCGATGCTTTTTTCAAGGCTATACAGGGGGTCGGTGAAGAACCTCGAAAGAGTTGCACCTGTCGCGTTGGCTGCAAACCCGGCGTACTCCAACACCACGGGCACACGGTCCGGCTTCTTCAGAGAGGCTGCTTCCAGGATCCGATTGAATCGCTCCTTCCGTAGATTCTCCTTGTTCACCCTCCACCTCCAATCATCCTCTTCGCTGTCTCCACCGCCAAGTGAGCGTTCACACAAACCGCATCGGCCCCAACATAGGCACAAACCTGTTCCGTGCAGGGGGCGCCACCTATCAGTACGGAAAGCCCGTCGCGCAGTTCCGCCGCCTCCAACGCTTGCACGGTCGATTTCATGCTGTCGAAAGCCGTGGTCAAGAGGCATGAGAGCCCTAGGATCTGCGGGTTGTGTTGTTTCACGGCCTCGACGAATTTCTCCGCAGTGACGTCCTCTCCCAGGTCGATCACCTTGAAACCGTGACAGCTCAGAACGGTGGCCACGATGTTCTTGCCGATGTCGTGGATATCGCCGGCCACGGTACCGATCACAAACGTTCCCTGCTCATTCGGGTCCGGTGCCTTTTCCAGCAACTCCTCCAGGTCCCCAATCGCCTGTTTGAAAATGTTGGCCGACATGATGAGCTCGGACAGGTAGTATTCCTGAGCTTCAAATCGCTCCCCGATGATTCGCATCCCCTCCTGCAACTCACCGACGATTCTCAAAGGATCGACACCCTCTTTTCTCATGGCATCGATTTCCGACAGGACCTTCGCCTGATTCAGGTCAACCATGCTGTCCACGAGAGCGCTCATTCTCAAGCTTTCTCCTTTGATTTGACGATGTTTCCCAGAAGCTTCGGATCAGACCGGTTCGAGGGCCTTTATCTTGGAAAGATGATCCACCATCTGCAGGTAGAGCTTGTCCCGCTTATTCAGGATTTCCGCTTCGCTCCGGCCCCCGTAGTCATAGATGCCCTTCCCTGTCTTCGCTCCCAAATGGCCGTTCTCCACCCTCTCGTCGATCACGGGATGGGCCATTCCGATACCCTTCATGATATCGTGAACCAGATCGAGTCCCGTGAAGTCGTACGTCTGTACAACCCCTACGATCGGAAGACGAATCCCCAGGGTGAGCTTGACTGCCCGATCGATGTCCTCCGGGCTTGCCGAGCCCTGTGCAAGCATCTCCAGCACGGGCATGGCGATCGCATTCTGCAATCGATTCACGATGAAGCCGGGCACGAACTCCTTCATGACCAGGGTTTCCTTGCCGATCCGCCTCATCAGTCCGTCGGTGAAGTCCACCACTTCCTGGGTTGTCTCCGGACCGGGGGCCACCTCCACCAGTGGGATGATGTGTGGAGGAGCGAACCAGTGTGCACCCACCAGCCGCTTCGGGTTCTTGACCTCGACGACGTTGAAGATGTCCAAGCTCGACGTGTTGCTCGCGAGGACCGTATCTTCGGCGCAGGATGCCTCCAACCGAGAGAAGATCTCCTTCTTCACATCCGGGACTTCGACCACGGCTTCCAGGGCGAAATCCACACCCTTGGCCATGGCCTCCAGGTCTGTGGAGGTCTCGATTCGACCCAGGATGGGAGCAACCTCCTTCTCTGTGACGCTCCCGTATTCGACGAGCGTCTTCAGGCCGGTCTCGATCCGCTCCTTTGCGCGGTCGAGGGTTTCTTCATTCACATCTACCAGGCCTACCTCGATCCCTGCGCGGGCAAATACCTGAGCAATCCCGTTCCCCATCGTCCCTGCGCCGACCACCAAAACTCGTTTGACGTCTTTCGCATCCATCCCGTTCTCCTTTAGTCTCTCATTTGCTCCCTGAGCCACTCCTTGAAGATCTTCTCTTCCTCGACCTGTCTGTTTCTCACTTCCATGGGATCCGTAATGCCCTCCCCGAACTGCTTCCGGTCCACGATCGTCCAGGCCGGGGCAGGCTCGCCCGGCGGACAGCCGCCTACATGCAGACAGGAACCGCCTTCCCTCTCGATCTTCTTCTTGAGGGCCAGGCTGCAGTCGCCCATCAGGACCAGGTCCTTGCCGAACTCGATGCCTTCCGGGATCTTGTTGTGGCGACCCAGCACGATGTGAATCCCCTTGTTCTTGTCATATTGGGCAAGGGACTTCAGCTTCGACATGGTAAAGGCAAGCAAACCCTGACAAGTGCTGCAGGCTCTCTGGACATGGAAGTTGTACTCGGGCCAGGCGTCGAAACCCTCGAGATAGGGCAGATAGAGCTTCTTGGCAACTTCCTCGATGCTGTTTCCGAGTATTTCAATCTGGTCCTCGTCAAAGGTTCCCAGGCCTTTTTCGCGGGCGGCATCGAAGTAGTCCACCTTCTCGATGGGTAGTCCAACCATCCGACAAGCCGTGGCATCGATCGCCACCATATCCTTTCCGGCAACGACGCAGCCCATTTCGGTGGGCGTGCCCGAATGGGGCCCGAACCCCTCCATGGGCCGAATCATGTCGACCACCGTGAAGTCCGGCTGAACGAGATCGCCCAGGTCCATCATGGCCGCAGCAAGGTCGGTACAGTGCATCACATAGTGGTGCAAGTCCTGCACCACCCCCTTCAGATTCTTCAAAGCACAGGTGAAGACCATGCTCACGTGGGACTTGAAGATGGGCAGGTTCACCAGATGATCCGCTTCGAGCAGAAACCGGGGAAGGTCCAGATTCTTGATGTCCGAGGTGGGGTTGTTGATCTGCTTCTTCACCAGATCCTCGTCACTCTTGATGTCGCGGATCTCATCCACGCCGGCCTCCTCCGCCGCCGCCTTGATCCCGCTCGACTCGAGGCACTCCATGGTGTCGCAGCCAATGGCGGATGCCTCGGCCAGGATGATCTTGCCGGGATTCGCCTTCTTCAGGACGCGAATCGTGGCGCTCACAACCTCGGGGCTCGTGTTCACCGAACTGTCCGGCGCGCCTTCATGACCTGCATTCGGTTTGACCACCACCGTAGAACCCGCCTTGATCAGGGATTTCACACCCCCCAGATGGTCGAGCGCCTGTTCGACCATCCCTTCCGGGTCTTTTCCCTTGACGATAGAAACGATTGATTTCGCCATAGCAACGTACCTCCCAAGCTATATTTCGCAGTCACCCCCTTAGCGGTAAGGCAACCAGCACTCCATCAGTTCCTCTATGGGCCACCGGGTGAGCACCTCGCAACCATCTTCGGTCACCAGGATATTCTCCTCCAACCGAACGCCGTGATCGCCTCCTTTCTTGCCCGCGTAGGTCTCCAGGGCGAGGGCCATCCCTGCCTGAAGCGGTACAGGAGGATAGCCCGCCGCCTTCTGAAGCATGGAGATCACCGGTCGGTCGTGAAGGGTGAGGCCAATCCCGTGACCGATCGCATAGGGCAGTACTTCGTTCATGGTCTCGTAGCCCCAGTAGCTCGGTGAGTCCGGCCATTGGTCCGCCACATCGTATGTTGTGGCTCCCTCCTTTATCACGTCGATGGCGTCGTACAACATGGCCCTACATTCCTCGTATAGGTCCTTCTGTTCCTGCGTAGCCTTCCCACAGCAGAAGGTGCGATAGACGCAGGACTTGTATCCCTGGTAGGAGGCTCCGTCCACATCGATGTAAATCAAGTCACCCGGCCGTATGGGCTTGTCCGAAAAAGACCAGCCGTAGGGGTTCGTGTTGTAACCGGAGCAGCAGACCAGATCCTCTGTGTGATCGTCCCCTTCCTCGTACAGGGCCTTGATCCCGATACCCACCAGGTCGCATTCCCTGACCCCGGGCCTTATGGCATCCGCGATCGCGGCAAAGGCCTTCTCGGAATTCGCGCAGGTGATCCTCATCAGCTCGATCTCGTCCTGGGTCTTGATCATTCTGGCTTCGTCCATGGTGGGCTTTCCGTGAACGGTCGTTATCCCTTTCTTACCGAAGGCCTCTCCATAGAGCATCTGCAGGGTGGAGCCGTCGAGCCCGAGGGCCTCTTTCTCCACACCGTACTCTGCCATGAGCTTGCCGATCGTCTCCACGATCACCGCAATTCCGAAGTCATCCGCGTTGTTTGCGGTCAATCTAGGGGCACCCAATGCGGGATGAACGCGGCCCTGCAACCAGGGCATGCGTCGCTCGGTCTCCTTGGGCGTACCGCCACCGAAGAGATACGGCTCCCCATTCTTCGGAATGAAGACGAACTGTATCTCGCTCGCCCGCATAGGTGTAGTCACATAGTAGGAGGTCAGGTAGCGAATATTCGCTTCGTCCCATGTGACCACGGCCCCAAGGCCGTCCTTGTTGATCTGATCCTTGGCCCGCTGAAGCCTTTCCCTTCTCAGACGGTCATAGTCAATACGGATTTCATAATCGACCGCATACTTGCCAAATGCTCCTGGTTTCATGATTCCTTCCCCTTATCGTGATGATTGATTTCAAGAAATACGACACTGTTCGGAGACCCTTCTATTTGCAGAACTTCTGAAAGCCGGCCAGAGAGAAATCGTTCAGGTCCAGAACTGCGTTGAACAGAAGGATCGTGTCCGGGTGCAGCTGGGAAATCACGGTTGCGTGCTCCCTCCGCGTGTCCACGATCAGGTGATCCAGCCACGACAGGAATTTCACCGTATCGTCGTCGCTCTTATACCCCATTGTGGTGGCGGAGAGGAACTTCCAGAACTTCTCCGACCGGTCGTGGACCGTCTTGTACGCAGGACCCCAGCTGTCCGCAAAGATCCAGATGTACTGGGTTCCGTAATTGTAGTACGGGTCCTTCGCCTTCGCCTTGATCACCCAGACCGGCCGCTTCACATAGATCGTATTCAAGGGGGCCCACGGCGCCCCCTGCCACTCCTTGTCCTGAAAACCGTAGTGGACTGCCAGTTTGCTGCCGGAGGTGTCCCACTCGCCCTTGTCGGTGATTCTTACCCTTATGGCACCGGTCCCTGCGAAGGGGACGAGGGCCTCCTTCTTCTCGACCAGCTCAAAGTCGAACAGGGGGATCTTCCCGTCGTAGGCAAGGATATCGTCGATCGCAAAATCCGAGCCCACGAACCCGTCGGACCGGTTGGCCGGGCTCATGCGCCGCACCCGGCGGATGGCAGGCACATAGGCGAAGTTCATGTCCGGCTTGGCGGACAGGTAGCGCCACATCAACTGGGCCGTGCCGGCCAGGTCATAAGGCGCACGGACCGACACCAGGGCGTATCGCTCCGCGTCCCTCGGATTCTTGTACTCCATGGCTCCAGGGAATCCTGTCAAATAGGCGTCCTGGAACAGGACCTCGATCTCCCGTTCAAATCCGGAATCCCTGCCAATCCACCAGATAAAGGTGGAGAACTTCTTGAATCCGATCACGTACGTGACGTACTGCTTGTTGTACATGATTTTGATAGCAGCCTTTGGGTCCTCCGGGTCGATCTCGGGAAAGGGAAACCCGATGATCGCTTTGGCCATCTTGCCCGTTTCCTTGTGAACGATGATATCCTCTTCATTCAGATCGTATTCACCCACATTCTTGGTGAAACTCTCGAGGGCATACGGAGGGAAGTATTCAGCAGTGTCGTATTCGAGCTCGCCCAGGGGGAGAATCATCTCCCCCTTCTTCACCCACTCGAGCAGACAGTCGGGCACGAGCCCCTCGGCCTTCTCCCAATTGCTCTTGTCGATCGTTCCGGAGGTGAATTCCTCCGCGGCCACTTCGGCGCCGAGGCCTGCAAGCAGACCCAGCATCACCAACCCCGTACGGAATCTCCTTCGTGTCAGGCGTTCCATTTTCGATCCTCCTCATGGGTCGTGACATTGGAGTTCTCATGGTCGTCGGGCGAGAAATACAGAAGCTCGGAGATCTTTCCGGCGGTCTCCTTCAGAAGCTTCACCGTATTCCCTCGCACGTATGATTTCATTCTGTAAGCCGGAGCCGCTATGACCACGGCTGCAACCGGCTTCCTTGTGTGATCGAAGACAGGGGCACCCATCACGTGCACGTCCAGGTCAAGCTCTCCCCGGTCAAAGGCGATCCCCTTGCGCTTGATCTCAGGGAGTTGTCCCTTGAGAACCTTCGGATCCGTTATGGTGTTCGGCGTGTATCTCTGCAGTTCGCCTTTCAGCAGGTTGTCCGCAATCTGGGGCGGAAGATGCGCCAGGATGGCCCTCGCACCGACGGCCACATGCAAGGGCATCTTCGCGCCAAGGGGGGCCGAAACCTTTACGAGTTGTGGTCCAGGGGCCATGTGAGCAACGGTCGTCGTATCGCCGACCCAGACCTCGAGCCCAACAGACTCGTTCACCCTGTCCCGCAGCCTATCGACGTGGGGCCGGGCGATCGAGACCAGATCCGTGTTGAGCGACTCGATCAGGGCCTGCGCAAGGAAGAGGTTCGCCCTTCCAAGACAGTAGCGCTTTGTCTCCGGATCCTGCTCAATGAATCCATGCTTCTTCAGAACCTTCAAAAGCCGCGTGGTCGTCGAGGGGTGATATCCGAGCTTCCTGCTCAAGGCGAGGGAGCCGATGCTCTCATTATGCGGTATGAAGGCCGTCAGGATCGTGAGGGCCTTCTCAACAGCGGCGTGGGTGCTTCTTTGCGGATTCGAGGTCATGAATCACCTGGGCATGAGTTGCGTTATATGCAATTGTAATGCAGTATGTGCATACGCCACTTATCGCAATTGCCGCGGAACTTGTCAAGAAAAAAATCTAAGGGATCCCCGGAGGGAGGGTAAATAGTGAATCTCGCGGAAAAAAAATCTTGACAAATCTTCGTCAAGGACCCATAGTAAGTAAACGAACACTTACAAAATGAGAGGTTTCCTGGGAGATCACGACCATGGTGGCAGGAAAGAAAATCAGGGGAGACAAGCGCAAACAGGCGATTGTCGAAGCCGCGCGCCCTTTGTTCGCCCAGAACGGGTTCCGTGGAACCTCTGTCCGAGGGATTGCGAGGGCGGCGGGTGTATCGGAAGCCCTCCTGTACAAACATTTCACGAACAAAGAAGAACTCTACGAACAGGTGATCGACTACGCGGGCAAAGTCTCGAGAACGGGCATCGAGAAGCTGCAGGATCAGGAACCCGGGACCGAGGCTCTGGTCTTTCGCATTTATTTTCTCGTCAGGGTGATCCTGCAGGAGGTTCACGGGTTGGAGGACGAGCAGCAATGGCACGAAAGAATCCTGTATCGAAGCCTCCTGGGAGACACGAAATACGCCCGGACGCATTTCAAGAGGATTCGGAGACTCGTGGAGAAAGGGATGACCAGGTGCTTTGAAGCCGCGGCAGAGTCTGGAGATCTGGAGGCGGTCCCCATCGGCAATCTCAACAGGATGTGGTTCGTGCACCATCTGGCCATGGCCCTCAACTTCTGTCATATGTCCGATGAACCGGCTTTTGAATACGACGGCTCCAAGGACGAGTTGGTCGAGCAAGTGGTCCTGTTCTGCCTGAGAGGTATAGGGATGACCGAATCGGCCATCGAGCGAACCTTTCGGCCCGACAGGCTGAGAGAGACATTCGAAAATCTTCATGAATAAGGGAGAGAAGACATGGCGGATCTAAGAGTGCAGTACGGGGGATTGGAATTTAAGAACCCTATCGTGGCTGCGGCCGGTCCTCTTGGCAGGACCTTCGAGGCACTCAAGAGAAGTATCGAAGCGGGTTGCGGTGCGGTCACCCTCAAATCGAACAACGCCGAAGTCACGGAGGAAACGACGCCCAAGCCGGGCGCTCACGTGTATCCCCGCCCGGCGCACACGTTCCTGAAGAAATTCGGCCTCACGAACATGATGATCAACTGGGAAGGCGTACCGGTTGACTTTACCGCCGAAGAGGAAAGGAAATTGATCCAAGAGATCAAACCGATCGCTGCCGACCACGGCTGCAGGATCATCGGCAACGTGCACCCCGATCCAATCCATATGGCGGATTTCGGCCTGTTGAGAAAGGACATAGAGACCATCCTTTCGTCAGAACCGGACATGATCGAGTTCTGCACTTGCCCGTATCATCTGCCGCCCGAGGTCACCTACCCGGAAACAGCAGACTACGACCGCATAAAGGAAACGCTCACGCAGGTGTACGGGGTTGTGACAGAGGCCGCGGACATCCCGGTGATTGCAAAGGCGAACGGACCGATCTTCTATAACGCACTGGAGGCTATCAGGGATCTCGGCGTTGGCAGCTTCCACGTAACCGAGGGGCCGCTCTTCTATGGAACCATCGTGGACATCGACAAGATGACGCCCCTGGCGCCAGGACCGGCGGTCATCACGTATGGCGCGCACCGACGGCCCATCATGAACCTGCAATGTGCACGGACCAGAAACCTGAGTGACAATTTCGATCTCATGAGCAGCGGCGGCATCTGGTCCATGAACGACGTTATCGAGAGGTTGATGTGCGGCGCCCAGATCGTGGGGCTTCACACCGCTGTTCAGTATCACGGACAGAAGCTGTTCTCCCGGATCATCGAGGGTATGTCGGGATGGTTGGACGACAAGGGGATGGCACTCGAGGAAGTGATCGGAAAGGCGGTACCCAAGATCGTCAGCCAGGAGGCGCACGACGACTTCATGAGGGAATGCGACCGGAGCGTCGATCGGATCAAACCGGTGATCGACTCGAACATCTGCAACGGTTGTGGAATTTGTGCCAACTGCATACACGGCGCCATCGCAGTGAATGATAAGAAGGCGGAAACCAACCTGGATAACTGCGTGAGATGCGGCGTGTGTGAATCGATCTGTCCGGTTGATGCCATCACTTTGCAGCTCTAAGGGGAGGTAGTGACAATGAAGAACAAACCCTCGCCGGTAGCCTTTCCCACCACCGAAGAAGACGCCAGGCTCTGGGGTTTCGACATCCTCGAACCCGTAGGGACACCCATGGCCTGGGTGCATGACTGGAACGGGGTCATGCCGGGTTTCGATCGTCCCCTGCAAAGCCCCCTGGACCTTGTGGCGATCATGGGCGGAATGAAGGGAGACCTCGCCAAGCTCGATGTGGGTGATGTATTGGCGGCCCTCTGCTTCTTCTACAGGGCGGACACCTTTGAATTGTTGGCCGACTTCGAACGAGCCGTTGGCAAGGAAACCGTCATGCAGGTCCTTCGGGAACGAGGCATCAAGGCCGGCGGCCGTGGATGGATGAGCAGCCAGCACATGTACGGCACCCCGTTACCCCTGGACAAGATTGCCCTCTACCAGGACACGGTCCACATGTTGTTCGGCCCCAATATGCAGCCCAACACCTGGTTCGACGACGAGAAGGTCATCTGTTCGCGCACGGACTGCACATTCAGCCCACCATCGGACATGAGGGAGCAAGGGGTTTTTTGTCGGACCCTTTGCGGAGGCATGACGGACGCGTACATGCAATGCGAGCCGGACCTGCTCACTGCAAGGTTGGTGGACATTGGTGAGGAAGGTAAGACCACGCGGTGCGTGCATCTCTGGACGTATACCGCCGAAGTGTTTGACAAGCTGCCCGAAGACTGCAGGGCAAACCTGCCGGGGACCACACGGAAGACCCTGTCCGAACGAGGGGTCAAGAATCTAGACGAGTCTTAAAAGGGGGGGGGCTCCTGGGAATCTACACCTGGTGGTCCGGGTAATAGAGTCTTTCAGAGACCTGCGCGGCAGTCTCTTTCAGTAGAGAAACCGTCTTTCCCTGCATGTGGTCCTTCATCCTGTACGCGGGGCCGCCGATCACGACGGCTGCGACCGGGCTTCGGCTGTGATCAAAAACCGGCGCGGCCATGATGTGTACGTCTTCGTCGAGCTCGCCGTGCTCCAGGCTGATGCCTTTTCGTTTGATTTCCGACAGCTTGCGCTTGATCTCCTTCGGATCGGTGATGGTCTTCGGTGTGAACGCCCTGAACTCGCCACGAAGCAGATCCTCGACAACCTTCTGAGGCAGGTGGGCCATGATCGCCCGTGCTCCGGCAGCCACGTGCACGGGCATCCTCGCGCCCAGGGTGGTCGAGATCTGAATCAACTGCGGACCCGGGGCAACGTAAGCCAGGATGGTCGTTTCACCCACCCAGACCTCGAGCCCCACCGATTCGTTGATTCTGTCCCGGAGACTGTCGATGAAAGGCCTGGCGATCGAGACGAGCTCGGTGTTCAAAGATTCGATGACGGCCTGTGCGAGGAAGAGGGTCGATCTTCCGAGGGAGTATTTTCTTGTTTCCGGATCCTGTTCGACAAAGCCGTGTTTCTTCAGAACCTTGAGAAGCCGGGTCGTGGTCGAGGGGTGGATGTCCAGCCTCTTGCTCAGCACCACGGGGGCTGTCTTCTCATTGCGTGGAACGAAGGCCATCAGGATTCGAAGGGCCTTCTCAACCGCGGCGTGGGTGCTGCGCTCTGATTCCATAAAGAGTTCTTCTTCAGATGCTTTTCGTCTCGTTCATCGGGAGGACTTCCATATCCGGATCCTTCCATTCGTAGAGAGTGGAGGTTCTTTCGGAGTTGCCGGCCCCCTGATCGGCATCGCGGTGCTCCTTCGGACGGATCCAGGTAAAGCATTTCTTTCCGTAAGGCTGCGTGCATTCAACGTCGTGGAAAGCGGGTGACCAGGTGCCGTTGTTGAGCACCTCGACCCCCTTGTAGAGAATGTGTCCCTCTTTGTGCGTGTGGCCGTGGACCACCCTCTTCACCCCTGCGATCTTCGCAGCCACCGGCGAACGCTTCACCGCATTCTTCTGGACGAGGCCCACATCCGAAGTGACCGACTGGGCATAGAAGATGAGTGCAGGCAGAAACAGTGCGAAGGGAATGAAGAACCACCAGAGGGAAACATCGGTAAACACGTTCAGAAAAGAGAAGATTTGAAAGCTCATCACCAGGAGCAGGAGCAGAAGCAGTGCCCGGTCGAGCCACAACTCCCGCAGGACCATCCAGGGATTGTAGATGGCCGGATGGGCATGAAGCTCCCGCAGGGACATCACGACCGGAGGTTCCGCGTTCGCCCGTGCCGCGATCGCCCGAACCCTCCTGGGCACCCGGAGGGGGTTCTTGTATGCCGGCATCAGCCCCTCTCCGATAGAGACCAGCAGGGTCGTCGTAGCCCCCCAGAACCAGGTCCACAACAGAAGAGGCTGCGTCCGTATGAGATACTTGAAGAAGAAGAAGAGATACTCCATAAGGGACATGATGAAGCTGCTCTCCACGTGCGGGTTGAACAGCCCCATCCCGTTCGTCATGTATCTTCCGGCCAGATTGCCGAAGGGTAGCCGGACGGACCGCTTCGAGCCCTTTCGAATGAGAGGGAAGACCGGGTTGGAGCAGAGGCAATAGGCATCATACTGGCTGCCATGCTCGATCAGGGTGTCGCCTTCCGAGATGTAGAACCACTCCGCAAAGGTCACGTTCCTGCGTAAATCGTCCGGGATTTCGAGGTGTCGAAGGATCTCTTTCTGGACCGAAGGCCAGTGCAGCTCGATGTCGTGATTTCCGATCACGAAGACTACGCGGTTTCCTTTGAGGAGAAAGGATCTCAGGGTCCGGACAAAGACCGGATGATCCTCGAGGATTTGGCGAATCTTGTACCTGGATTTCGGCTCCTCTGCGTTGAGCCCCCTCTTCTTCTCGAGCCAGCTCACATGAAATCCGGGTGATTCGGGCATGGCCATGACGGAGTCGAAATCGAAGAGATCCCCGTTCAAGACCAACTCGATGGGCCCGTCGATTCGCGCCTGCAAATCTTCCAGCAATCTCTCGAGGCTCGCGTCCACGAAGAGATCCGGATGCTTGAAACGCTTCCACAGGGGGTTGTCGGGCGGAGGGATTTCCGCGTCGGCCAGATGGACGTCGCTCAGGACAACCGTATGGAGTGCTTGATCAGAGTTGGTTCGATCCAAAGGCCCATCACCGGGGGAGGGGTCTTGTCTCCCTCTCATCGTTCTCGCTTCAGGTCGGGGTCGTGCTCCCAGTTCTCGATCGCCTGCTTCCCATAAAGGATAGCCTCAGGACGCGTCCGATTTCAAGAGTATCTCCGCCTCGCTCTTTACGTTCGCCTTGCGCAGGATGTCATCCATCGGGAAATCAGTTCTTCTCTTTGCCCTTGCCCTTCTTGCGGCCTTTCTTGGTCCCCTCCTTCACGATCGGTGCCGGCCGCAGGCTCGACGTAGGGACCGGAGCCCGCAAGGCACGGTAGAGCATGAAGGCCCCGATCAGCACAAAGGGAATCGACAGCCATTGCCCCATCGTCAGAAAGGACTCGTTCGGCGACAGGGTCTGGTATTCCTTGAAGAATTCCACGACAAAACGGCCGGAGAAATAGAGAATGAAGAAGAGCGAGGCGAGGAGGCCCAGGGGGCGCTCCTCCTTGTACTTCCGGTCAACGAAATAGAGTGACAGAATAACGAACAGGCCGAGAAAGACTTCGTAGATCTGGCTCGGATGGCGGGCCGGGACAGAATCGAGGGGCAGGTGGCTGTCGTAGATGCATCGGGGGAACTTGACGGCCCAGGGCACGTCCGTGGCCCGGCCTACGATCTCGCTGTTCATGAAGTTCCCGACGCGCACCATGAGGGCACCCAGAGCAGCAGACATGGAGAACCGGTCCAGCACCTCGAGGTTCGAGAGCTTCAGGTGCCTCGCGTAGAGAACCAGCACCAGCACCAGCCCGAGGGTCGCCCCATGGCTGGCCAGCCCTCCTTTCCACACGTAGAGGATCTCGATCGGATTGGCCAGGTATCGGGCCGGGTCATAGAACAGCACCTGTCCCAGGCGGGATCCTGCAATCACCGCGATGGCCCCCCACAGAAAGAACCCTTCCGCCTCCCTCTGTGTATGCCCACCGCGAAGCATCTGCCATTGCCAGATGTAGTAGCCTCCGATCAACATGATGGCGAACAGGAGCCCATAGTACCGTACCTGAATCGGGCCGAGTTCCAGCAGTATGGGCGAGACATCCCAGACAAGCACGATGCAGCTCCTTTCCTGTATGTACGAGCCGGCGAGTGTTGCGATCCGAACCCCGGCCAGTCTAGCCGGTTTCCCGCCAAATTGCGACATCCCTCCGCCGGGCCGCACAAAGGGGTGTATGGAGGCTTTCCTGTTGTGGTATGGTTGGGTACGGTGCCGGGGCCGGAATCTTCCGTCCCCCCTACTCTGCCACGGATCGGAGCCGGATAACATGACCCAACTCATCGTCGTCGTCTTCGCGGTGCTCACCATCTCATTCCTCTGTTCCCTTCTCGAAGCCGTCCTCCTGACCATGACCCGTCCGTACATCCAGACCCTGATCGACAGGAAGAACCGCTCGGGCAGGACCCTGCTCGGGCTGAAGGAGAAAATCGAGGAGCCGATTTCCGCGATCCTTACGCTCAACACGATCGCCCACACCGTCGGGGCGACCGTTGCCGGCGCCCTGGCCCTGCAGGTCTTCGGATCCGAATGGATGGCCCTCTTCTCCGCGATACTGGCCTTCCTGGTTCTCATCTTCTCCGAGATCATCCCCAAGACCCTGGGCGCCCACTACTGGAAATCCCTCGGGCCCTTCTCCGCATACCTGCTCAAGGGGATGGTCTTTCTCCAGAAGCCCCTGATCGTCCCGATGAACGCCATGTCGGGGTGGCTCCGAAAGGGTGCTGCCGTTCCTCCCATGAGCAAGGAGGAGATCCGGAGTGCGGTTCGAATCGGCTACTTTCTCGGGGTTCTTCAGCCCCCTGAGTTCGAGATCATGGAAAACCTCTTCCGGCTGAGGTCTGTACAGGTCAAGGACATCATGACTCCTCGCACCGTGGCCCACTGGCTGCCGCCGGACCAGAACATCGGTGACCTCTTCGAGCAGCGAAAGGAGCTCTCCTTCTCGCGAATCCCCCTGTATAACGCCCACGAGAACACAATCGAAGGAGTGGTCCTCCGCCGCGACATCATGACGAAGTTCGCGGACCAGGAGACCGACCTAGAGCTGAAGGCCCTTGCCAGGCCCCCGGAATTCATTATCGAGAAGATGACCGTTTACGAGCTCTTTAACCTCCTCATCACCCAGGGGATCCACCTTGCCATCGTCCTGAACGAATACGGGGACTTCACCGGAATCGTCACCATGGAAGACGCCATCGAAACCCTTCTCGGAAAGGAGATCGTCGACGAATTCGACGAGGTCGTGGACATGAGAGAGCTTGCCCGGAAGAAGCGGTTTCGCTTCACCCGCAGAGGCCGGATAGAGGAGAACACCGAGCCGAAGGAATAGCAGGTCATGGAACCCTTGCCCAGGAATCCGAGTCTCTATGAGATCAATTGCCGTGTCTGGCTTCAGACCCTTTCGTGCCAGGTGGGGCACAGAATCTCACTCGCCCAGGTCCCCCAGGAGGAGTGGGTGAGACTCAGGGATCTGGGGATGGATATCGTGTGGCTCATGGGCGTGTGGCTTCCCAGCCCCCAAGGTATCCGGATCGCGCGAAGCCATCCGGACCTGCAGGATGCCTACCGGCAGGCACTGCCCGATTTCTCTCCGGACGACGTGATCGGATCCCCCTATGCGATTGCCGACTACCGGCTCGATCCCTCTCTGGGCACGGAGGAAGACCTGACTCAGGTACGCGAGAACATGCGCAAGGCCGGGATTGGCCTCGTTCTGGATTTTGTACCGAATCACACGGCCCGCGACCATCCCTGGGTGCGTGCACACCCGGAGCGCTACGTACATTCGCAAGACCCTTCCGATTTCTTGCCGGGGGCCTCCTTCGAGACAAGGTGTACAGACGGGACCAAAAGATGGGTTGCCCACGGCCGCGACCCCTATTTCCCGGCCTGGACGGACACGGCCCAGATCTTCCCCCTCAGTTCGGAAACCCGCGAAGCTGTTGCCAAGCAACTCCTTCGGATCGCCCGGTTCTGCGACGGCCTCCGATGTGACATGGCCATGCTCGTCCGGAATCGCATCTTCGAGCAGACCTGGAAGACCTGGGTGGAAGCGAAGGGCCATCGCATACCCGAGCGGGAGTACTGGGATGAAGTCCTGGCTCCCCTGAAGGCCGAACATCCGGACTTCCTCCTGATGGCTGAAGTGTACTGGGGCCTCGAGCCCGAGCTGTTGCAGGCCGGATTCGACTATGTATACGACAAGGCAGGGTACGATCGACTGCGAGCCTGCGACATGATGGGCTACAAACAGGGCATTGCGGAGGAAGCAGAAGAGCGTTACCGAAGGGTCCGGTTCCTCGAGAATCACGACGAAGACCGTCTGGCGGCCGCCTTCCCGGCAAAGGCCTTCCAGACCACCGCCGTCCTCCATGCCCTCTCGCCCGGCTTGAGGCTCTTTCACCACGGTCAGTTGGAAGGGCTCAAGATCCGCCTGCCGGTTCAACTCGGCCGGGAACCGGACGAGGAGCCAGATCCGGATGTAGCGGCCTTCTACCAGAGGCTGCTTGCCGTAACCAGGGAGCCGGTCTTCAAGAAGGGCGAAGGGTTCGTATTGTCTGCGGTGCCCGCCTTTGAAGGTGATGAGGGGTTCCAGCCACTGGTGGGTTTCGCCTACCGGCACGACGAGGAAATCGGAATCGCGGCCGTTAACCAGAGCGAGCAGACCGCCTCGGGGTATTTTCGATTCCCCAGGGGATTCTGGCAGGGTTGCAGCGGGGTGGAGTTACGCGACAGACTTACCGAGCCGGAAGAGGTCTACGTGCGCGAGCCGGAAGCCCTCGAGGCCGAGGGCCTCTACGTACGACTCGAGCCGCACTCCTTCCATCTTCTTACCGCCTCGATCCGTACATCTCCTTTGTCTGACAGTGTACGGAACCCACCGGGTAATTGCTGAAGTCGATCCCGACGACCTTGTACCCGGGCATTGCTTTTCTGTACAACTCCAGGGCAGCCGAGTCTTCCTTCTCGCCGAAGACGGGCACGATGACCGAACCGTTGACGGTAAGGCTATTGATGTAGCTCCAGAAATTCGGGGAATCCTTCGGAATCTCGGGCATCCTGCATCTCAGGATCTCATAGTTCCGGCCGGTGCAGGCTTTTGCCCGGGACAGGATTTGAGCGACCTCCTCGAACACGGAATGCCATGGATAGTCCCTTTCGCTCTGGATCACCATGAGCGTATCATCGTCGATGAACTTGACGACCATATCCACGTGCCCGGTCACCTCGCCCTTCAGATGCGGAAGCAGGATGAGATTCGTACACCCGAAGTAAGCGTTCATGACTCTCTCGAGCTTCTTGAGGTCCATATCCGGATTGTTTTTCAGGACCGAGTCGAACATGATGATCGTGCCTTTTCCATCCGTGATGATGTTTCCGCCTTCCACCACGGCAGGCAGCCTGTACACGGGCAGATCAAAGAACCTTCCAAGATCACCTGCTGCATCCGCGCAGAACTTGTGATAGGAGGTGTATGCCAGATAGTAGGGGTTCCATATGAAGGCTCTGCTGCCGTCCTCCTGCACGACGGTCGTCGGTCCATAGTCCCGCACCCAGACATCATCACTCCTGACGCCGACGAATCTCACCCTGTCCAGGTCCAGGCCCTTCTTCAAAAGATACAGCATTACACCCTTCTGCCAGTGCTCGTCGGGCACCAGAACGATGATCTCGGCTTCCCGTACGATACTGCTGATCAGCTCCACGTGCGTTTTCCACTGGCTCGGGAAATAGACCGGAAAAGACACGAACACGGATTCGATCGGTTCGTATTCTGCGGGAAGCCGTACCGGGCTTTCCGGCGCATCACTCATATAGGCTCTTGTATGTGCCTTCAGCGGTTTCATGCGATGCGCGTGGATCCGGATTTCGTTCAGCAGTTCCATCGCCTGCTTTCTGGAAACGGCTATCTCACCGAGAATCCCTGTTTCTTCCATGTAGTCCGCGATATCTTCGTCCGAATGCAACCCTTCTGTTGCCGCTTCATATCGATAGGCGTATTTCTCCCTGACCACGGACTCCACCTGGGAAGCAATGTCTTCATTCATGTACTCCTTGGCCCACGGGGCGGCACTTTCGAGCAGTTTTTCCCACGAATAGGTCGTGAAGGTCTGGAAGGGCAAGCTCACGTCATTGTCGAGAAAGTAGCTCTTGCCCTCGTTCACAAACGACCTCTGAATGACCTTCTCAGGAAGCAGATACCCGAGCAGGAAGCCGATGACGAGCATGGACACCGATAGAAATACCGCGCTGGGAACCTTTTTCATCTGTTTTCCCCCCTTCTGTGTATCGAGGAAGGATAGCGAAGCACCGGATTCTATGTCAAAATGGGCGACAAGGAGGCAGATGAATGGACCTGAGACCCTTGAGAGTCAACGGCAAGAGGTTGCGCAATTCCCTCGAAGAACTGGCCCGCATCGGCGCCACCCCGGCCGGGGGCGTGCGAAGACTTGCTCTGTCGGATGAAGACAGGCAGGCAAGAGATCTCTTTGTCAGCTGGCTCGAAGAGCTGGACCTGGAGATATCCATTGATGAGTTGGGGAACATCTTCGGCAAACGGGCCGGCACAAACAATGGACTCCCTCCGGTCGTGAGCGGGTCCCACATCGATTCCCAGCCCACCGGGGGGCGGTTTGACGGTGCCCTGGGGGTGATGGCCCCCCTCGAGGTTCTCAGAACCCTTCACGAAAACAATGTAGAAACGGAGCGACCCATTGTCATTGTCGACTGGACCAACGAGGAGGGCTCACGGTTTGCGCCGGCCATGGTCGGTTCAGGCGTCTGGGTCGGCGCACTGGAACGGGACTGGGTCTACGATCGAACCGATCGCAACGGAAATCGATTCGAAGATGAGCTGGTTCGGATCGGGTACAGGGGAACCACTCCGGCGAAGAGGTGGCCCGTTCACTGTTACTACGAATATCACATAGAACAGGGGCCGGTGCTGGAGGAAGAGAGGAAGGTCATTGGTGCCCCGAAAGGAATCCTTGGCCTCCACTGGTTCGACGTCTTCGTTACCGGAGAGGCGAATCAGGTCGGCCCGACCCCCATGGAGGGTCGACGTGATGCTCTCTGCGCTGCCGCCGAGATGATTCTGCAGGTGAATCAGCTGCCCGAGAGAATGGGCGGCAACATGGTGGCCACCGTCGGGGAGGTCCGGAATGCTCCGAACTCCAGAAACATCATACCGGATCATGTCCACTTCACGGTGGACATACGGTCCTGGGACGATGACCACGCCGGCCGGGCATGGAAGCAGGTCCGAGAGGATTTTGAAGACACGGCTGCACGCAGAGGCTGTTCGATCGAAATTGAGGAAACGTGGCGCGTGCAGCATGCCGAGTTCGACGAAGACCTGGTTCAGCAGATCCTCCAAATCGCACCTGAGCTGGGATACTCGCATTTGCACATGGTGAGCGGAGCGGGCCACGATGCGAGCTACATGAATCAGGTTTGTCCGACCGCCATGATCTTCATTCCGAGCATCGGCGGCCGGAGCCACGTGGAGGTGGAGAATTCAAGATGGGAAGACTGCGAAGCAGGGACCAATGTTCTGCTTCATGCCATTCTACGGTCCGCCCGCGCATGAAGATCACATTTCCGTTGAAAATGCCTTTGGGACCTGATAGAAATAGCGGTCCGCACGCAGCCTCATCCGCACAGAACGCGAAAGGGACAAGGCCATGAGAAGGTCTACACGAGCCTTGATCGGCAAACACGGGTGGCGAATCGACCGGGCCCTGCACAACTACATCTATTTCGTCTTCTATTATCCCTACGTGAAGACGATGCACACCTTCCTGCGAGGCTTGAAACGAATGACCTGGTTCGGCCCTCTCGCACCTGCCGGGAAAGCGGTATTCGACCGGTATCATGGGAAGGTGCTCTCTTTCGAAGACACGAAGAAGATCCTTTCCCTGAACGAGGACGTCAGCGTCATCTCGGAGGAGAACAAGCGCACCGTCCCCTACAAGTACGCCACGAAGATCATCTTTCAGGAACCGGAGTTCATCGTGGTCATGGACTGCCCCTGCAAGATGGCCACGGGGAGTTGCGAACCCCTCCAGTCCTGCATTGCCGTAGGAAGAGACGTAGCCACCTTCTGGCTCGATCACTGCCGGCAATACCACCCACGGCAGATCGCGCAGGAAGAGGCCTTACAGATTGTCGAGGACTTCAGAAACAAAGGCCATGTAACCCAGGCATTCTTCAAGGTTGCCACGGGCGGTTCCACCGGTGTGATCTGCAACTGTTGCCCGGACTGCTGCGTCAGCCTCCAGGCAACCCTGTTGACCAAGGAGATGGACAAGAACGTTTCGATGACCGCCGTATCCGGCTATTCGGTGTCTTACGACCCTGAGAGGTGCAACCCCTGCAACAAGTGCGTGGAGATCTGCCCGGTCAAGGTCCTCTCCTTTGACGGCGAGCAGCGCATCTATGACCGAGAGGAGTGTCTTGGGTGTGAGCTGTGCGTAGAGCAATGCCCGACGGATGCACTCACCCTTTATGTAGATCCTGACAAACCTCGCCCCCTGGACATGGACAGGCTGAAACAGGAGATCTCAAGAGGATAAGAAGGAGAGGAATACATCGATGGTGCAAAGGGAAGAGAACGGGATCGCCTACGTTTCGTCCGTGTGGCCCCTGGAAGAGGCCAGGCCCACACTGATCTGCATCCATGGTGCAGGCGGGTCGCACGTCCTCTGGCAGGGACAGGTCGAAGGCCTTGCCGGAAAGGTGAATACCGTTGCCGTCGATCTGCCCGGACACGGGAAGAGCGAGGGGAACGGCATGAGATCGATCGAAGACTACGCCCGAGTGGTCGCGGAATTCACTCGAGCCATCCATGCACCCCTGCCCGTTCCCTGTGGTCTGAGCATGGGCGGAGCGATCGTACAACAACTCCTGCTCGATCATCCGGATGTCTGTGAAGCGGGGATTCTCATCGGGACCGGCGCGCGGCTCCGGGTGATGCCGGTGATACTGAAGACCATCGAGCAGAACTTCGACGGCTACATCGACTCGTTCCTCTCCTTTGCAGCTTCGGAAAAGACGGATCCGGAACGGCTCCGCGCCATCTCGGAGGCTACGGCGAGAGGAAGACCTGAAGTGGCGCTGGATGACTTCAAGGCCTGCGACGCCTTCGATGTCATGGAGCGGCTTCCTTCGATCCAGGCGCCCGTGCTGGTGATCACCTCGGAAGAAGACAAGCTCACCCCACCCAAATACGGCGCCTTCCTCGAAGAGAAGATCCCGACAGCATCGAGAACCCACATTCAGGACGCCGGCCATCTGGTCCCTGCAGAGAAACCGGATGAGGTGAATCAGGCGATCCTCGATTTCCTGGCTGGTAAACCGAATTGGACATATACCCGGTGATCGGAAAGCCCAGGCAAAAAGTCAAGAAGATGGTATAGAGCGGGATGATGATATAGGGATCATCGCAGCTGTTTCTTCGCCTCCAGAACGGCCAGGCCCATATCCGTTAGGCGATCGAAGGGATCCTCCCGATCCTGGCGCAGAATCATGCCGATCGCCTCACCGGGGCAATTCCCGGCGCATAGTCCGCAGCCGAGGCATTTCTCCCGATCGACTGTGATCGTCTCTTTCATCGAAATGGCCCTCACCGGGCAAACATCGATGCACTCCTCACACTCGGTGCAATCGTCATGGCTGACGATCGCTTCGTAAAGGGCGTTCATATACCTGCGCTTGTCGAGACCCTTCTGTGTAATGCCTTTCATCGATGCGCAGCAACAGGGACAGCAGTTGCAGATGTTGGAGAGGTGCTTGGAGTTTGCCCCTGCGTGGACGAGTCCCGCCTCATCGGCATCTTTCAGAATTCGGATCGCTTCGTCTGCATCGATCTCCCTTCCGATCCCATTTTCGATGTAGTATTCAGCTGCAACACCGAAGTTGAGGCAGTTATTCAGAGGATAATCACAGCCGTTGCCGGTAAGGCGATGCTCTTTACGGCAGATACAGTCCGCCACCGATATCTTTCTCGCAGCCCGGATTTTGTTCTCCAGGGTATGGAACGGCAACAGGCCTTGGCCTTCGGTTATGTGTTGTTCAATGGGAATTACCTTGAACCCGGGAACGTTACTGATTCCCAGCTCGGTCATGTAGGCGGTATCGAAATACGTTTTGAAAAGGGCCGCCATCTCAGCGTCCATCTTCTCTACCGAGTATTCATAAATCCCAATCATGAATGGCGCCAGATTGTAGAGTGTCTTGCCGTGCCGTCTGATCCGGAAGATCAACCCGTTCTGAGCCATGTCGGCCAGACGTTGGATGACCGTGGCCGCATCCTCGTCAGAACGCGCCGCGATCGGTTCAGGCTCTTCGGGGAAAGGCATCAACAGCAACGCTGTCCGTGCCTCTTCTTCCTTGAAGAGCCGCTGTAGAATCTCTATCTCGATCCCGGATTCCGTTGAAGGATATCCGATCGGCATCTGGTCCAGATGCTCCCTTAATCTAACGTACACATTGTCCGACATGGCGCCTGTCCCTCTCAGCTCTTCAGTAGATAGAAGAGAAGCTGCAACAACACCCAACGACCTATCATTCCCCGGCTTGACCTGGAGTCCGGCAACAGCACTGTTTCGCTAGTCTGGATTCCGGCTCTTGCCGGAATGACGCAGGGAGAAAAGTCCCTTCTTCATGCTTCGTTGTGTCAAGGAAGTCATGGGCGTTGGTGTGAAGATCCCGGTTCTTGTTGTCGGTACAACGGTAGCGGGGAGCAAGCCGGGATGTCAATACGGAGGAAACACAATCAGCACATCGTGGAAGGAAGCTCCGCGGACTAGGCCGCGGCTTGCTGGTACGATTCTACGTTCGACAGCACCTCTTGGTCATCAGCGGTGAGGACCCTCTGTACATCGAGCATCATGATCACCTGCTGATCCACTTTCCCCATTCCGAGGATGAACGTGGTCTCCACATCGGTCCCAAAGGCGGGGGGCGGCTCGATCTGTTCGGCGGCGATATCCAGCACCTCTGAAACCTCATCCACGATGATCCCCATGGTCGTCTCCTGGCCACCAAGGACGAGCTGGACCACGATGATGCAGGTTTTCTCGGTGTCTTCCCTGCCCTCCATGCCGAACTTCAATCGCAGATCGACCACCGGAATGACCTTGCCCCGAAGGTTGATCACTCCGCGCATGTACTCCGGTGATTTGGGCACCCGCGTTACGTTCATCATGCCGATGATCTCCTGCACCCTGAGGATCTCCAGGCCGTACTCCTCCAGAGCGAGTCTGAAGGTCAGGTACTTACCGGCCCGGGTCGTTTCGGTCCGCTCTTCGTGCTCCAAGATCAAACCTCCTTCTAGGTGTCAGGTTGTTTTCTGCTTGCTCTCTCCTTCGGGTATCGGAACATCCAGGCTGGGACTTTAGTCCGAAAAGTGTAACAATTTTGAAACCTTACGGAATCTTTCCGTTTTAATAGCTAGCATCTGGGTTTCGATGTTCCGGCGAACAGGACGAGGCCGCACCTCGGAAAATCGGCTGGGAGCATCGACGGAAGCGAGAAGAGAAACTCAGGGAAGAGGGCGGGATGTACGGAGTCGTGAGACCTTTTCTACCAGGCAGGGGGAAGCCACAGGGAAAGGGTAAACGCCCTAGAGACCAAACTCTTTGTCAATCACTTCCCTTATGATTTCCAGGGCCTTTTCTCTCACTCTCAGTTTCGTTGCGCCGTGAGCACCCATATCCAGCTTTGCCAGTCCTCGAGCAGACTGCATCGCCGTCGCCATGAGTTCCGGTTCCGGTACGACCACGTCCAGAAACCCTGCCTCAACGGCGCTCTCCGGGGTATAGATCTCCGCATTCGCCACGGCCCGGCTGAAGTGTGGGGGCGACAGACGGTGCCGGGCCAGTTCCACTCCGAAGTAAGGGAGGGGCATGCCGATGGCGACCTCGTTCGTGGCGATTTTGTAGTTTCCTTCCACGCCAATGCGATAGTCGGCTGCGAGGAGCAGCAAGGCGCCCAACGCCATTGAATGACCATTGCATGCGATGATCACCGGCAAAGGAAATCCGAGCAGGCGCAGGCACAGTCTGGCCCCGGCCCGGACAAGCTCCGTTGCCGAATCTCCGCCGGCTGACAGGACAGAGAGGTCGAAGCCGGCCGAGAATTTTCCTGGGCGCCCGGTCAGAATGGTCGCGGTCTTGTTCTGTTCGGCCTGATCGAGTGCTGCGTTGACTCCCTCTACGAATTGAAAAGAGACCGCATTCGCCTTTCCGTCGTCGATGGCGATGACGGCTATGCCCTCCTCAAGCTGGAAACGGACGATCCCGCTCATACAGATCCCTTCCGTGTTTGGGGGAATGACCCCGACTATATCACATCTCTATGGAGGAGATCTCTTTCGCATATCGGATTCGTTTTTCCAGATCGTACAGCCTTCGCACCACGACCTGGTTGGTCGCGGGTGAGCCGGCGGCATTGACCGTAAACGCCAAGATGGTCCCTGTGGTCCTGGACGCGGCCAGGTCTTGCACCAGGTTCAACGCCCGGAGGCGTTCCTCGGTCGTGTATTCAGCACTTCCCCTCAGAGCCTTGTCGATGTACTTCCTCAGTTCCGGGTTGTTCCAGTCCGCTTCCGTCGGCATGGTCGCCACCAGGCCGCCGGCGATGTCATGAAGGTGCTCCAGATGCCTTCCCACGGTCGAGCGGATCGCGTGCAACCCCGAATTGGTGATCAGAGCATCCGGCATCCAGACGCCGCTCGGATGTTGCCGGGCATTCGCAGCCGCGCCCAGTGAGCATCCGAACCCGGCTTCCGCGGTCATCATCATCTCGGTAATCTTGTCTCGAATGTGCGAGACCTTCATTCCGAGTCCGTTCACATCCGCGGCAAGGGCTGCCGCACCGGCGAAGAGATCGCAATGGCCCGCACTGCAGGCGCATTTTGACTGACGGTGCAGCGAGGAGAAGTACAAGGAAAGCTTGACCGCCTGATCCCATTCCCCGCACATGAACAGGTTCTCTTCAGGAACGAATACATCATCGAAGACGGTCAAGGCTTCGACCCCGAGAAACCGTGAGCTCAGCGGGCTCTCCATGGAAGTGTCACGTGAAGGCCCGGGAGAGGGCCGTGCGATCATCTTGATTCCCTTGGTGTCGATCGGAAGGGCGAAGGATACGGCATAGTCCCTGTCCTCTTCACTCAATGCCCTGCATGGAACGACAACCACATGATGCGCGCCCGGCCCCAGAGTCGTATGGAGCTTTACGCCCCGGACCACTACACCGCCCGGCTTTCGCTCGACAATCCTGAGATCGGTCGGTTCCGGCTGCTGTGAAGGCGCGAGGGAGCGATCGCCTTTCGGGTCCATCATGCACCATGCGATCATGTGTCCCGATTTGTGCAGGCTCTTTATGAAGTTCTTGTACCTACCGAAGTAGTCCGTGCCGTGGGTCGCATCGATATCATGGATCATGGCCCACGTGACCGACAACATGTTGGACATGCACCCGGTGCAGATACGCTGGGAACTGATTTCACGGGTCAGTTCCGCTTTTACCGTCAGGTCTTCCTTGTCCTGTTGAATGTGCATCGTAATCCGCGGGATCTCGTCGCCCGTGAGGGGCGAACGCACGAGGGTCCGGTCCCTCATGGCAGGCTCGAGCATCAGATCGAAACCGGAAGCGACGTGGTTCACGGTCTGTCGCAGCAGGGGATGCGTTGCTACGTCTTCGATCCTTTCTCCCCTCACGTACACTTCCGGTGAGAACTCCTTCAGGCTCTCCCTGTATTCGGCTCCTGTGAGTACCGCCATGTTCTCCTCCTTTGCTTCATGACGCTGGTCGTCCGAGCACTCGTCTAATTGATTAGACCACTAATTCCTATACTCATCATAGACAAGACACTGATAAAAATAAATAAATTATTGATATAACTTTAAAAGTATTATATTATGATACCGATAGTATCGAGACTCGGAGGCACCATGAGCCAGACATCCCGGCTGGTCGAAACACTGAAGAAGGTCCTCAAGGCCAGGGGAATCACCTATCCCATGCTGGCCGAGGAGATGGGGCTGAGTGTGGCCAGCGTGAAGAGACTCTTCTCGAAGCACGGCTTCTCCCTCCACCGTCTCGAAGAGATATGCGAGATCCTGGACCTGGACTTCTACGACCTTGTCACGATGATGAAGCAGAGCGACCTCACACGACAGAGCGTTCTGAGCGTCGAGCAGGAACAGGCGCTGGCCGGAGAGCCGAAACTGTTCCTCTTCCTGTATTTCCTCGTCAATGGCTGGCCCCTTTCGCTCATCACCACCGAATACGAGATCACCGAAGAAGAGGCGGCCACCTTCCTGTTCAAGCTCGATCGCCTGGGCCTCATCGAGCTTCATCCCGGCAACAGAATCCGCCTGCTCGTATCGGACAGCGTCTTCTGGCGGAGGGACGGTTCGTTCTGGGAGCGCTATCACAAACCCATGACGGACGACTTCCTGGACCACGATTTCGACCAGATGGGCGCAAGGAGGCTGTTCAGTCCCGGCCAGCTTTCCGACGCCTCTCTGAAGATCGTCCTGAAGAAGATCGACGGTCTCATCCGGCAATTCAACGAGCTTTCAGAGATGGACACCTGTCTGCCCCTTGACGTTCGTCGCAGCACGGGTCTGTTCATCGGTTTTCGGCCGTGGGTATTCTCCATGATCGCGGATCTGAGAAGGAAGAAGCGATCATCCGGGCAAGCCTGAGACTAAAGGAGTCCTTTATGAAGCACCCGAGAGGATCGTTCGGCCCGACAAGGCAGGCCACTTATCTGGAGGCGAAGAAGTCCCTGCCCAAATTCGATCGGTACAAGAGGCTCAGTTCTTACCCGGTCCTGAAATGGCTGCTGAACTGGATCTGGTCGCCCCGTCGCTGGGAGGTCACGGCGGTCCCCATCAATGTGGAGGTCACCGCGCCGGAGACGGTCTCGGTTCCGAGAAGAATCATGGAACGCCTGATAGAGGAAGCAGAAGAGATCTTCGTGATGGACACCTGCTACTGCCGGGACCTATTCGAGCACAAACTGGAGTACGTGGATATCGGCTGCATGGCCTTCGGACCCGGGACCAGAAGGATTCACCCGTCCCACGGTCGTTTCGTGGACAGACAGGAAGCGGTGGAGCACGTGCCGAAGGCCGCACGGGCAGGCCTCGTCGCAGACGTAGCATGGGTGTGGATCGATCCCTACACTTGGGGCTCCAAGCCTTTCGATCAGCAGCTGTTCGTCTGTTTCTGCGACGACAAGTGCTTCTACCGTGGATCGATGCAGAAACGAGGACCGAACCTGAACAAGACTTACAAGAAGCTGCCGGGCGCTTCCGTCCAGGTCGACCCGGCGAGTTGCGACGGGTGTGGCGAGTGCGTCGAAAGCTGCTTTGTAGCGGAAATGAAGCTCGAGGACGGGATCGCCGTCACGGGAAAGGACTGCAAGGTGTGCGGTCGATGTGCAGAAGTCTGCCCGAGAGGCGCGATCCGGATCCTCTTTGATGACGAAGAGACCATCTTCAAGGAGTTCATGAACCGGATCCGCTCAAAGACGAGCATCGCCTCGAAGCAGGCCCCGTGACCTCAGCTTGAAGTCCTGTTCGCCGCCCTTCTGCGTAAGAGGAGCAGATACGCGAACGGAATCAAAACAAGAGCCGCGTGGTTCATTAAGACGGCGACAGACGGCTCTCGGGCGCTCATACCCGCCCTTCCGGTCTGGGCAGGGGCAACCTCCCAGTCAGGAGGAGGAGGCGGCGGGGGCGGCGGATCCTCTTCGAAGGGCACGGCGAACGTGGCCAGGGTGGCAACGACGGACCGGGTGCAGTCCATCATGAAGTCCCAGTCATTCAAGCTCGGGCCCACCGTGTCTGCATCCGTATGAATGAACGGTGAGTAGTCGGCCTTGTCTTCGAAGAACCAGATAGCAGGCCATCCTTTCCGGTGAAACGGCCTGTGGTCCGTTGTTGCCCCCCATCCGCTGCCGGCCCACTCCCTGATTCTGCCAAAACCTGTGACGTACGTATCGATCGCGTCGATGGCCTGATCCCGAAGCGCGTCAGCCGCAGCGACCGTAGCGTCGTCCCCGGTCCCTATGTCGTCCTGGACGATGAGATCCACATCCGGAATGTCACCGTTCGCAACATAGCCGATCATATCGATGTTCACCATGGCGACGATATTCTCAGCCCTTACGGCGGCCTGGTCCGCATGATACTGAGAACCCACGAGCACGAATTCCTCTGCGGAAAAGGTGACGAACCGGATCGTCTTCTCGAACTCGTATCCGCTCAGAATACGGGCGGTCTCCAGAACGGCCGCGGTTCCCGTGGCGTTGTCGTCTGCACCCGGGGCCGAGGAATCCGGATCGCCGTTGCAGGGACTGCTCCAGCTGCCGCAGACAGAATCGTAGTGGGCGCCAAGAATGACGATCTCTTCGGGATGAACGGTTCCCGGAATCTCTGCAACCACGTTGTCCGAGAATACGTCGAGGCCCTCGTCGATATCCTCGTAGCTCAGGTTCACGCCCGAGAACCCGTAGGATTCGAACTCACCGTGGATGAATTCTGCCGCCGCAACCCCGCCCTGTGTATTCGCACGTCTGGTTCCGTAGCCTCCGTTCGAAACCAGATCATTCACAAGGGCCTCGAGGGATGAGGTATCGACGGCGGCCACCATCTCCTCGATAGAGGGATCGGCCGCCGTGCTCGTCGAAGCGGCCCCGCCCGAAAGAAACCCATCCATGATTGCTGTGCCCGACGGCGCGAAATCCGGTGCAGGCACTTTCGGATCGCTCACGAGGCGGATCGGGTCCAGAGAGAGCTCTTCCACCTTCGGCCCCAGGCCCTTCAGGTCCTCGGCCTCTTCCGGAGTGGCGCGCACGAGTACCATCCCACCTTCCCGGGTCAGGACCTTGGTGAGAGAGCCAACCTCCTCGAGTTGTTCCACACTCCGGGAAAACAGGATGTAATAGCCGTATGCCGCCGGGTCCCTGTCGAGGATCTCGAAGCTCGTACCCTTTGCTTCCAGGGCGTCCAGGTCCTCTCGATCCACCAGACCGAGATAGGAGGTCCCGAAACTGCGGACGATGTCGATGCGGGCCCGCAGGTCCCTGACATCCTCTCCAGAAGTGGAAAAACGGATCAGCCATCTACCTTCATCCGCTGCGACCGAGGTGAGGCAAACAAGCAGAAGAAAGGCGGCAAAGCCCCTGGAAACGGCATGTCTTCCCATGCGAAGACCCCCTAGACAATGTTATATTAGAACATTAATGAATATATCATAAGAAATAAAAGATTGCATTCTACCCTTCGGATTGCTAGAATTTGATTCATGGATGTTGTTATATTGGTTACATCAATATCTGTCTAAATATTACAACGCTGGGACACTCATCAAAAAAGGGGGACAACCGTGACGAGACGAACAACGACGACCCTTGGTGTATGGCTGACGTCGGTCATCATGCTCTGCGCCGTTCCCGTTGCCGGACAGATGCCGGATCCCATCTTCCTGGCCGAACCAGGGCTTGCGGTGGGTACGGGCCCCAGCTTCGTCGCCACAGGGGACGTGAACGGAGACGGCAAATTGGATCTGGTCGCTTCGAACTACGACAGCGACAACGTTTCCGTGCTCCTCGGTAACAGTGACGGGACCTTTGGTGCGGCCATCAACTCGGACGCAGGTCTGGGGGCACAGGGCATTGCCCTGGGACATCTCGACGGCGACCAACACCTGGATCTCGTTACGGCCAACAGCGACGCCGACAGCATATCCGTGCTCCTCGGAAACGGGGACGGCAGCTTCACCGAGTTGTCGGAACCCCTTCTCGGCGATTTCCCTCACCAGCTGGCGCTGGGCCTGGTGAACGGCGACGCGCAATTGGACCTGGTCGTGGCGAGCGTTCGTGACAGCTCCATATACTATCTCGAGGGCAACGGGGACGGGACGTTCGATCCGGCAGTCGCCGTGCTCAACGATCCGACCAATGCCGAGTGGTGCCAGACCGTGGCGCTGGGCGACCTGAATCAGGACAATGATCTGGACATCGTTTCGGGGAACTACAGGACGAACAACATCTCCGTTCTCCTTGGAAACGGGGACGGAACATTCGGCACACCTGCACACTACGTAACCGACGAGACGCCCGGCAACATCGGGGGCAGGGTTACCATCGCAGACCTGAATAAGGACCAGAAGCCGGATCTGATCATTGGCAACGAGTCGAGCGCTGAAATGGCCGTGCTTCTCAACCAGGGCGGCGGCACCTTCAACGACGCAACGGCATCTGACCGCTACCCTGCCGGCACCCATCCGGTGGAAATCGTGGCCGCAGATTTTGACGCGGACGGGAACGTTGATCTGGCCGTCTGCAGCTATGGAACGGACGACGATGTCTATGTGTATCCCGGCCTTGGTGACGGTACGTTCGACAGCCTGAACGTGCAGACTTTCGATGCCGGTGTTAATTCCTGGGGAATGTCGGGCGGCATGCTCGATACAGAGACGCGAATAGACCTGGCCGTGGCCGCTCACGGCAGCGACCAGGTCGTCGTGCTCCTCAACCAGGTTCTGGCGTGCACGGATGCGGATGAGGACGGCTATTCCGTTGAAACGGAAGGCTGTGGTCCGGTGGACTGTGATGATTCCGATCCTGATGTGAACCCCGGGGCCACGGAAATCTGTAATGGTATCGACGACGACTGTGACGACGTCACGGATCAGGTGGACGACGACAACGACGGATTCCTGGCCGAAGCTTGCGGTGGAGATGATTGCGACGACACTGATCCGGATGTCCACCCGGGCGTCTTCGAAGCCTACCCCGGGGATCCGGTCTGCATGGACGGTATCGACAACAACTGCAACGGGTACACGGACGGAGAGGATGCGGGTTGTGCAGAAGTGGCGGCCTGGGAGGCCTCCACAATGGGTGCCGGCGATGCGAGGAACTCACGCGCTGCGAATGCGCTGTTCATGATCATCATCCCGGTCGGCGCGGCGCTTCTCTGGAAAACGCGCAAAAACGTGAGGTAGAGAAACCTTTTCCGATACTCGATGAAAGGCCGTATCCCTCCTCAGCAGGGATACGGCCTTTTTCATGTGCCGAATGGATCCTGGCCCTGCCGGCAGACTAGCCCTCGCCCACCCTTCTGCTCACACGGACCGCTCTCAAGAAAACTGCCCCTGCGAGGATCAGAAGAGGCCCCAGGAAGACGGAAAAGATGCTCAACCTCTGCGAGGTCGGATGCCCTTGGAACGTCGAGGCGTCTGCCGTGGAAGCTCCTGCGCAGGGAGTTGCCCCATCGTCGCCCCCGCCGGGCCCGGGGTCCCCGTCCGGATCTCCGCTCCCAGCCACAGGCTTTGCGGTGGTCTTGTTGGAGAAGCCGCTCTCGTTTCCGACTCGGTCCACGGCACGAATCGCGTAGGTATAGGTCACACCGTTGTCCACTCCTGCATCCAGGTAGTCGGTTCCCAGAATCGGTGTGACGTTGACCCGGAAGCCGAACGGGCCTTCCGGGGACCGGGACCGGTAAACATGGTAGCCGTCGAGGTCCGGGTCCGAGTTCGAATCCCAGAACAACCGGATTCTTCCATCACCCGCACTCGCGCGCAATCCAGCCGGATTCAGCGGGGCCTGCTGATCCGAGCCGGATCGATGGAACGCAAGAACTGTAACCGAGTGCTTGGGAAAGCTGTGTGAGAAGGAGCTGCCGGGAACATAGCGTGTAGTCTCGGTCGTGGACACACAATCCCCGGAGGGGCAGTCCTCAGGATCGTTGCTTACGCCCGGGGAGTCCCCTGTGATCGTGAGCACTCTGCACGGCGAACCGGGTTGAAACCCTTCCAGGTTTATTTGCGCCTGCAGGTCCTGTTCCGGATGCAGGTTCACAACGAACAGAGAGAGCTTGTCACCCGCGCTCGAAGTTGACGCGAGGGCATGAACGTAGGGCATCACAAAATCCTGCTGAGCAGAGCCAACGGTCAGACCTGTCTGCCAGCCGGTGAGAAAACTCTCGGAATCGAACACTTCCGTGGGAACAACCCAATCCAGAGCATTCCGTCGGTAAGCTCTCAGGAAATGAAATGCCGGTCTTCTGTGAGGATCCGGCCTGGCACGTTCCATTGCCATACCGTCATAGGCCACCCCTTCGATCGCACCGATACCATCCTGCTCCTGGAAGAGAAACCAGTAGTTCACCAGCTCTAAACCGTTACGCAAAAAGGAATGATAGAGACAGGCCAGATTCAGCATCTCCCGGAGCGAATCCGCTTTGCCGATATAGGGTGGGCTGCCGGCGCTCTGGTATTGAGAGTTTGCCTCCGTATAGAAGACCGGTTTGCCTCCGGTGTAAGGCTGCGCCGCCTGTAACGACCCTTCCGCAACACGCCAACCACCGAGCATGGAATGGTAGAAGGCGAGGCTGTCCTTGAGATCGATCCACACCGGATCTTCCTCGCCTTGCTTGTAAAGGTAGAGCTGCTGGCAAACGGTGATTTGGTTTCCGTTTGACAGGTCGCTCACTTCGAGCTTCAGAGAGTGCTGGCCGGCCGGGAGAAAGAAGCTGGGCGTCTCCAGAACCTGCACAGCGTCCGGGAGTTGCCAATTCCCTCTTTCCTGCCCATCGATCCAGAGTCTCAACCTGGGACAAACGCCCCATCTACAGCCACCCTCGACAGGGTGTTCGACCCGGTATTCGCCGGCACTGTCCAGATGGAAGTCGACCTCGACCGATGTTCCGTTGCTGTGCAGCCTGAACCCGTCTACCAGACCGCTTCCACCGGGAGGATAGGTGTGATGAATCCAGAAATCGAAGGCATGCCCTGCCTCATCCAGCATGAGGGTGTGGTAGTCCAGCCACGCTCCCCGCCCATATATGGGGTCCAGCGACGACCCCGTTCGGATCACCCCTACCTGGATGGTCGGGTCGATCGCCTTCATGGCAGCGGAGTAATCCCTGACTCGCCGGGCGTAGTCCAGAAAGCCGGGCCATGTTTCCTCGTTGCCCAGCTCCCAGTACTTCACTCCGTAGGGCTCCTTGTGCCCGTTCGCTGCTCGTCTTGCCGCCCAGTCGATTCCTCCTCCCGGGTTCGAGCCATCGTTCGGGGCATTACAGTATTCCACCCAATCCGCTGCATCCTGAACCGTTCCCAACCTCTTCCCGCTGACAGAAACGTTCACGACCAGATTCGCCTTTGCCCCCAGTTCCTCGCAATACTGGAGAAATTCATCGGTCCCGAAGGTCTGGGGGATCCCTATTCCATCATAGTTCGGATTCCGCCCCGCAAAGGGCCCGATTCCGGCCTTCCAGTGAAAGTTGTTTGCGCCCAAACCGTGGGGGTAGCGCAAAACGGTCGGTCCCAGGTCGCTGACGAGAGGAAGATAGCGGTTCCAGATGCCCTTCGCCACCTCATACTCCGCCTGGTTGGACACCCACTCGTTGAAGCCCATGGTGGAGCCACTGTAGATGACGGCATTCCCGAAAATCTGTGGGCTGATCCTCTCCCGAACTCCGTTTGCATCCACCTGGATCTCAAGTGCCGAGGAAGGGTGCGCGGCCATAAGCGTGCAGATCAGCACTATCGTCGCAGACAAGAGCCTGGTCGTTGAATGAGTAATCTTCATGATCGATGGGTCTCCGAGGTTTGATTTCTATCGCTTCAACCGGTCACGGCGGGAGCCGTACAAGATTATTCGTCCATCAGGAGTCAGGAGTTTAAATGAGATTTGATTGCTCCAACCCCGAAGAGTTCCTTTTTAATGCACAAAACTCACCCGTGCCCTTCTAAGTGTACAGAACACTTGGACAAGAGAGTGTATGAATGGGGGAATGAAGCCCACCGCAGGCAGGATCATTCGGTGAAAAAATATTCAGGGATTTTTGATGATATCAGAGCAAGGTTGGGAGAAGACCCTTTGATTGTGAATTGTCGATAAAGAGAAAGAATAGGGCATTGGGCAATGCTGTGTCAAAAGGAACCGACCGCTGGAGAGCAGGGGGCTTCTGGGCACCAATACGTCGTGCTTCTTTGTTGAACGAACGTCTCCACGAGGATGAAGACCAGAACGATCGGAACATGTTTATAACATCCTTAATAGGGCTAAAGGTCCCATGTCGGACAGCCGATAAATCCTACTAAAAAGGTAGGCATCTAGCGTCCGGAGCACTCGAGGAAGGACGACCGTGAAGACGGGCCGCCACGCCGGAGCGTATCGGCATGGGACCTCAAGAAGACAATCTGCTTAGCGATGGGAACGGAGAGACGGGATGATTGACAGAATGAGCCTCAGCAAGAAACTCTACACCGGTTTCGGATCCGTGATCTTGATGCTCGTGGTCCTTAGCCTGCTGGTCTACTTCCATCTCAGGAATATCCGGCATGAGAGCGCTTCCTACACCCATTTCGCGACCCACGACAGGTTCATGGTCGAAAAACAGGTCGATCACCTCAAATGGGTAAGAGGGCTGGAATTCCTGTTCATGGACAATCTGGAAACCGTCCAGATCCAGCTCGACCCGAGGAAATGCGGGCTCGGAAAATTCATCTACGGCGAGGAGGCGAGAACCCTGGGCGCGACGGACCCGGCGGTCCACCGGATGATCGAAGACATAAAGGGGCCTCATCAACGACTCCACCGGTCCGCCGAGGAGGTGCTCGACGTATGGAAGAAGAGACATATCGGGCTGACCGGCCTGGTCAAGGACAGGCTCGACGACCATAGGAAATGGGCCCTCAAGCTGGGCGATATGGTTGTGGACCGGGACCCGGATGTGCCGATTCAGGTGGATTACACCCGCTGCGCCTTTGGCAATTTCCTGGCGAGCCCTGAGTATGCCGCATACTCCGAGGATTTCCCACGATTCAAGGAGATCATGGAGAGTGCCCGGGCACCCCATCGCAGGCTTCATCAATCCGCCGAAAAGATCATCGAGGCTCTCAGGGGCTCCCGGTTCTACGAGGCTGAATCGATCTACAGACAAGAAACCCGTGAAGCCCTGCAGGAGATCGATGGCTTGTTCCGGGATGCCATCCATGCGGAAGGGGAAATCGAAGCCGCTCAGGCCCAGGCACGAGAGGTGTTCGGGGAAAAGGTCCTTCCCGCATTGGAGGCCACCCAGGGTATTCTGTTCAAGCTGGGCGACCACATTCGAGAAGAGGGTTCCGCGGCCCAGCAGTCACTCCAGGCAGAGGTTTCAACCTCTTCGTGGCTGTTGGGCATCGTTTCCATCCTGACCGTGCTCGTGGGCATCGTCATCAGCACGTACCTGGCCCGCTCGATCACCAAGCCGATCAACAGGGTGATCGAGAGCTTGAAAGCCGGTGGAGAGCAGGTGGCGGCAGCATCGCAACAGGTGGCCCAATCCAGCCAGCAGATGGCCGAGGGCGCCAGCGAGCAGGCTTCGAGCCTGGAGGAGATCTCCGCCTCTTTGGAAGAGATGTCGTCCATTACCCGACAGAACGCGGACAATGCCACCGAGGCAAGCCGAATGGCCGGCCAGGCAGGTGGAGCTGCGGAGCAAGGCACGGAATCCATGGGGCGGATGTCCGATGCGATCGTACAGATCAAGGGGTCTGCCGACCAGACGGCAAGGATCGTCAAGACGATCGACGAGATCGCTTTCCAGACCAACCTTCTCGCTCTCAACGCCGCCGTGGAGGCAGCCCGTGCAGGCGAGGCGGGAAAGGGCTTTGCTGTGGTGGCCGAAGAGGTTCGCAGCCTGGCACAGCGCTCTGCCGATGCAGCGAAGGACACGGCCGAACTCATCGAAGAGTCCTTGAAGAACTCCGAGCACGGGGTGCAGGTGGCCGGAGAGGTGGAGGGCGTTCTCAGGAAGATCGTCGATGACGTGCAGAAGGTGACAAAATTCATCGGTGAGGTGTCCGCCGCCAGCAGCGAGCAGGCAGAGGGCATCGATCAGGTCAACACCGCCATTACACAGATGGACCAGGTCACCCAAGGGAATGCGGCCAATGCCGAGGAATCTGCATCGGCCAGTGAGCAGCTTTCCGCGCAGGCGAAAGAACTCAGAGGCACTCTCGGTTCCCTGATCAAGCTGGTGAACGGAGGTACGAGACCCGCAGGACCGGAGGCAAGAGAAAGTCGAACGCGTCCTTCGAAACAGGCCTGGGCGTAGACGGTGGTCGCATGTGCTGGGAGGAGAAGGACTGCGGCCGCACACCCGGTGGGCACAAGGAACAGGAGCTGGGTGTCTGTCCCGCCTATCCGAATGCCGGAAGGAACTGCTGGAAGGTCGCGGGGACCTTCTGCGGAGGGAAGGTCCAGGGATCCGTGGCGAACAAGCTGACGAGTTGCTTTCAGTGTGAATTCTACAAGAAGGTTGCCGCCGAGAATCGTCTCTCCGGAGCCTCGAGCTCGATCAATCGTTTTCGGCCTTTCCACCGTACTGCCGGACGATGGTTTGAAGGACCCTGCCGAAGGTCTCGATCTCCTTTGTAGAGAAGCCTTCCTTGACGGCCTTGTTGTATTTTCTTACCACCGTCAGGGCCTGGGCCGATGCAGCCCGACCCGCCTCTGTCAGATGGATCCGAATCACACGTCGATCGGAGGAATCGTTTCGACGCTCGACCATCTTCTTCTTCTCCAGCCGGTCCACCATGCCCGTGATGGCCGATTTGTCCAGCATGAGCCACTGGCTCAACTGACTGAGCAGGCAGCCGTCGTTCTTCATCAGACAGAAGATCGCTCCGGCCTGTGCTGTGGTGATGCCTGCCCGCCCAAGAAGGGCCTGGTCCAGGCTTGTATAGATGTGGTGTCTCGCCTGGCCGAGCAGAAAGATGAGTCGGTCGTCCGGTTTCATGTTTTCCTCCAAAGGGGTTACACCCCTATTGTATATACATCAATAGTTAATACATCAACTATCACCTCAGAGATCCGTCCCTGGAATCGTAGGGGGGACTAGAGAGAACCGTGTTCGGTCCGGTTGATGATTTCCTCCTGCATCGCACCCGGCAGGTTCACGAAGTAGGCGGAATAGCCCGCCACCCGCACCACCACGTCCCTGTATCTTTCCGGTTCTTGCCGGGCGGCCAGCAGCGTATCCGAGGACACCACATTGAACTGGATGTGCATGACCTGCTTGTCGACGATGCCCTTCACCAGGGCGGCAACCTTTCCACGGCCCTCTTCCGTCCTGAGGAGTTCCGGGGTCAGCCTCACGTTGAGCACGATCCCGAGATTGCACTCCAGGCAATCCACTTTGCTCAGGGAGTTGACGATGGCCGTCGGGCCTTCCCGTGCCGCCGCATTGCTCGGGGAACCTCCATTTGACAGCGGCTCACCCGAAAGCCTTCCTGAAGGCAGGGCCCCGACCTCGCGGCCGTAGGGAACGGAAAGGAAGAGCGACTGCAGCCCCGGAATCGCATATCCTCCGCGGAGATTCTTGTGTGTCTTCACCTCGGAGGCCCACTCGTGCACGGCCCAGGCCATGATTTCGTCGGCATAGTCCTGGTCGTTTCCGTATTTCGGTGCCTGGAGCAACATCTTACGCATCTTCCCGCACGCCTCGAAGTTGCTGTCCAGTGCGTCGCACAGCTCGGCCATGGTGAATCTCTTGTCGTCGAAGACGAGCTTCTTGATCGCCGCCAGGGAATCGGTCACGTCCGCCATCCCGACCGGATACAGACCAGGACCCCAGTTGTATCGTGCACCGCCCTGCTCTCTTGACATCCCCTTCTCGAGGCAGTCCTCGATGAGTGCGGACTGGAAAAGCGTGGGCTTCATCTCGGCGAGGGCCATGTCCCGCACCTTGTGGGTCATGAGCTTGTTTCGCACCATGAAGGCGAGCTGCCGGACAAAGGCGTCCTGAACCTCCTCGAAGGCTTTGAACGCCCTCGGGTCGCCTGTCTCGAGTCCCCTTCCGTCGTTCAGACGTACCATGTCCTCCCAAGGGGGCAGCGGGCCTTCAGCGTGCTGCTCCGGAACCATACGGTTCTGTCCGTTGTTCAATGCGAATTCAAGGGCCAACCCGGCATTGATGTAGCCGGCGGTGATATCGATTCCGTCCTTGCCGACGATAAAGGGTTCCTGACACCCGACCTCGGCCGCATTCCTCGCGTCTTCGATCGTTACGGGCGGTCCGCCCATGCTCCCGCGAGAAAGCAGGCCTTCGATGATGAAGTCACTGTTCTGAAACATGGGTTGCCCCGATCCCATGGCAGCCAGCTCACACCCTTTCAAGATGAGATCATCCGGTGCCTCGCGGTGGACCAGCACGCTGAAATCCGGCTCCGGCAGTCTGCAGTGCTTCATCCCTTCGATGAACAGATAGGACAATTCATTGGTGGCGTCCGTGCCGTCCTCCCTGTACCCACCCACACTCATGTGGGGGAGCAGCAGGTCACCGATGATGTAGAAGTGCAGATCCTCCATGCTCCAGGACACGAGGGGTATCCTGAGAAGGAAGCAGTCGATCAGCTCCTGCGCCTCTTCCCTCGTCAGCCTTCCCTCCTTGAGGTCCCGCTCATAATACGGGTAGAGGTACTGGTCCATCCTTCCAAAGGAGTGGCACTTGCCCTCCATGCTCTCCCAGTACTGGAGGATATAGGCGAACCAGAAGGATTGCAGCGCCTCGTAGAAGGTTTCGGCAGGATGTGCGGGCACCCGGTCGCATACCTCCGCGATTCTGAGAAGCTCGCGCCCTCTCCTTTCGTCCTCCTCCTGTTCCGCAATCGCCCGCGCCTTGTCGGCAAACCTCTTGCCCACCTCGGAAGCACCCTCCATGGCGATGATCACGGCTCGCAGGAAGGGAATCTTCTGCAGATCGTCAGGGTCGCCCGGATCGAGCAAGGCCAATCTCTGCGCTGCTTCGTCCCTGACGCCCAGGCATCCCTTCTCGAGGAGCTTTGGATAGTCGATTACCTGGTGTCCGGTTTCCTGGTAGTAGGTCCCCATGGAGCCCACCATGGACCCACCTGCGGGGAACTGGTCGGGATCCGCATAAAAGAGATTGGTCAGGTAGTGGTGGATGTAGCCTGAGGGGGTCTTCTCGTAGTTTCCTGCTCCTTTCCAGTATGGGAGGATCTCCTCCATGAGTTCTTTCTCGTCCTCCTCGCGGAAGATGTATTCCTTCTCCACCGGATAGCCCAAGGTCAATTCGATCATCGGTCCATGCTCGACCGGTATGGGCTGCGCTTCGCGGGTGGAGCCCAGGTAGCCCACCAGCAGTTCGTCGGGCGCGATCCGCATCGGCATTCCTTTGACGATGGCCGCAAAGGCCTTTGCCCTGCGGATCACCATGGGCTCGCCCTCTGTCTCCGACATGGATCGGGTCAGGATTCGCGCCCTGACGATCTCGAGAACCGGCTTCAGCCCCAGATAGGTCTCCCGGAGCCTTTGCACCCTCGTGGTGGGTTCGTTGTCGGCTGCGGCCATGTTCGCTGTACTCCTTCTCGTGCCTAGTGGGGTGCCCGCTAATGGGGTCAGGCCGTAACTATCAACCTTAACCCAGAGTGGTCGGGCCGTAACTATCAAGTCGTAGGGTTGATAGTTACGACCTGACCCCTAAATGAGCTTGTCAATGCCGCCGATCTCCCGGATCCATTCCGAGAGCCCTGCCATGCCCTTCTCGATGGTTGTCGCAGGTCTGTATCCGAGTTCCTTCTTCGCCTTTTCACAGCTGAAGGTGAGATTGCGGCCCATGATGGCAACGCCGTAGCGGCTCATGGAGGGAGGCTTCTTCATGAAGGGGAGCTCATGGAGCTTCTCCACGATCGCTCCCAGCGTGAAGGCGATGGAATAGTGGATTGATTTCGATGGTTTCGGCAGGCCGGCGGCTTTCGTCATCCCTGTGAGAAACTCCCCAACCGTAAGGTCTTCATCGTCCGTTACCAGATACGCTTCCCCAGAGAGCTGTTCGTTCCCGGCTGCGAGCATCATGATGTCACAAACATTTTCCACGTGGCAAGGTGAAATCTCCGAACGTCCCCCGTTAATGAGAAACAACTGGTTCTGTCTGGCCATCTTCGCGACGGCGGGCAACATGAGGTTGTCAAAGGGACCCCAGACGAAAGTCGGCCGGATCGCACAGGTCCGCAGGGAACCCTTCCGTCCGGCTGCGAGCACTTCTTTCTCTCCCAGGGCCTTGGATTCAGAATAGGGGTCCTTGTACCGGGACGGGTAGGACGGGTTCTCTTCGGTGGCGTTCGTTCGCTCCGTGAAATCAAATGTGACCGACTGGGTGCTCACATACACGAGCGTCGGGACGCCTGCCTTTTCGCAGGCGCTCACCACGTTCCTGGTGCCATCTACATTCACCCGATAGTATTCGTCCCGAGGGACGACACCAACCCCAACGGAAGCAGCACAGTGATAGACCTGGTCCATGCCCTTTGCTGCCTCCAGAACCGAACCACGATCCTTGATATCCCCTTGCGCGAGCTCCGCACTCCACTGCGTCAGGAGGGACGTGTTGCTTTCCCCTCGCACAAGACAGCGCACCTCATCCCCGCGGGCCTTCAGTTTCTTCACGAGGTTCTTTCCCACAAATCCGGTGGCTCCGGTTACCAGACTCTTCATCTCCAGGTCCCCTCGAGGTGGTCAGGGTAGTCGGCTCAGAGCATCTCCGATTCCATCTGCGGAATCGCTGAATCGAGCGCATCCACAATCTTGTCGATCTCTTCTTCGGTGATGGTCAGCGGCGGCGCCAGCTCCATGTTCTCCAGGCCCGCCCTGGCAAAGACGCCCCTCTCGTAGGTGAGCTCCTCGATGCGATGGGTGCTGTCCATCGGCAGGGCGCCGATCTGCTCTTTCGTCTGTCTGTCCTTCACGATCTCCACGGCCGCCATCAGGCCCATGACCCTGATATCACCTACGGACGGGTGGGCATAGAGACGCTGAAGCTTCTCTTCCAGGTAGGCGCCCATCCGGGCTGCGTTCTCTACCAGACGGTTCTCTTCGATGTACTTCAGGTTCGCCAGACCCGCGGCGCAACCGACCGGATGGTTGTTGTACGTGTAGCCGTGCAGGAAGGGCATGAACTCCGGAAGGTCTTTCTGCATGGTTCCGTAGATATCGTTGTTGATGACCGCGCCCCCGAGCGGGAAATACCCGCTGGTGATCGATTTTGCAACGGCAACGATATCCGGACGCAGATTCCAGTGCATGGATCCGAACATCTTGCCCGTCCGCCCGAATCCCGTAATGACCTCGTCGGCGATGAGCAGCACATCGTACTTGTCGCAGATTTCGCGGACCTTGGACCAGTACCCTTCATGAGGCGGGACCACACCACCCGCCCCGATGACCGGCTCACCGATGAAGGCGGCTACGGTGTCCGGACCCTCTCTCCGGATCGCTTCTTCGAGCTGGCCTGCGCACTCCAGGTCACAGTTGGAGGCTTCGACACCCGCTTCACATCGATAACAGTAAGGCGCCATGATGTGCGTGAAGTCTGAGGAAGCCGGGGGCTCGAAGTACATCTTGAAAAGATCGATGCCGGTCGCGGAAAGGGAGCCCATGGTCACACCGTGATAGCCGAACCTGCGGGAGATGATCTTCTTCTTCTGGGATTTGCCCTTCAGCTCCCAATACATGCGACAGATCTTGAAGATGGTGTCGTTCGTCTCGGACCCTCCGCAGGTGAAGAGCACGTGTCCCATGTTCCAGTCCTGGGGCATCAGGCTGACCACCTTCTCTGCAAGCTCGATGGCCGGCGGATTCGTGAAGCGGAAGAAGGGGGAGAAGTACTCGAGCTTATCCATCTGCTGCTTGATCGCGTCTGCTACCTCCCGACGACCGTGTCCGATCGCCACGTTCCAGCTTCCCGAGAAAGCATCGATGTATTCCTTGCCGTCGATGTCCTTCACCCGGTTGTCATACGCCTCCACAATGATTCGAGGCCCTTGCCTCTTCAGATCATGAAAATTGGTAAAGGGATGGAGCGAGTGCTTGTCATCCAGATCTACCAGTCGTTCTTTCTTGTTCATGGGCGTGTCCTTTTCGGTTGGGGGTGATGTCGAGGCAGGAAAGGCGAAGAAGCTGCAATGGGTGTACCATGAGGCGGGATCAAGCCTAACAAATTTTATTTGTTACATTTTTATCCCGAAATCTTTTCCCTTGACACGCCCCATTGTTTTCATATTTATTACATATATGTTTCATATATGATAATTTCATATTTCCTAGATGCTTCAATCCTTTTTACGGCAACAGTGGGGCCGAAACATGCCTGCCACCAAGAAGCCACTGGATCTCGCTGCCTACAAGCAGCTCTATCAGAACCTGAAGGAGTCCATGAATGCCGGGTTCGCACTCATGGACATGGACCATGGTTTCCTGGACATCAACCAAAGGCTCCTGGACGGGCTCGGGCTGAAACGTCACGAAATCGTGGGGCACCACCTGAGCGAGTTCTTCGCAAGCAGGGAGGAGTTCGACAGGTTCGCCGATGTGACGAACGCCCTCGACGAGCAGGGAGAGTGGCAGTATGCATACACCTACTCCCATCGGGACGGCAGAAACATTCCCGTCATCGTTACCGTCAAGAACATCCCGGACCTGCCGGTGGAAGGGAAGCACGACGGGGTCAGTGTCGTCCTCGTCATCGACTTGAGTGAACAGAAGAAGATCCAGGTGGAGCTCGAAAGCCGGGAGCAGGAGTTGCGCGCCATCCGCCGGGAAATCAAGTATAGAACCACCAAATCGAAGATGATCGGCCACAGCAAGCCGATGCGCGAGGTCTTCGATGTGCTGCTGCGTTGCGCTGACGTCGCGTCGTCCGTTCTGGTCCTCGGAGAGACCGGTGTGGGCAAGGAGATGGCGGCACGCGCGATCCACGAGAACAGCCTTCGCAAGGACAAGCCCTTCATCGCGATCAACTGCGGCGCCCTGCCTGAGACGTTGCTCGAATCGGAACTCTTCGGCTATGTGAAGGGCGCCTTTACCGGTGCTGTCTCCGACCGTCTGGGTTTGTTTCGTGAATCCAACGGCGGGACCCTGTTTCTCGATGAAGTGGGAGATCTGAAGCAGCCCCTGCAGGTCAAGCTCCTGCGGGCCCTTCAGGAAGGCGAGATTCGTCCCCTCGGGGATTCCAGATCCTATCCGGTGGACACCCGGATCATCGCCGCCACGAATCAGGACCTCGAAGAACAGGTGCGCCAGAAGCTCTTTCGCAGGGATCTCTATTACCGACTCTCGGTTATCCCGCTGACCCTTCCTCCGCTCAGAGAACGAACCGAGGATATCCTGCCCCTTGCCGAGCACTTCCTCCAGAAGCACCAGAGGAGAAGCAGAAAGGCGGGAAAGAGGCTGGGCCGGGCCGCCAAAGAACTCCTTCTTCAATATGACTGGCCCGGGAACATTCGGGAACTGGAGAACGCCGTAGAATACGCGCTGGCCATGGCATCCGATGCCCACATCCTGCCGAGAGACTTCCCTGCGCAGATCGCTTCTGCGCGCAGGGCTCAGGCTGGACACAAGCCTCTGCCCGGGACCGAAGAAGCCGAAACAGATGTAGCCCGCTCGCCCGAAAAGACGCTTCAAGGGCTGAAAGAGGCAAACCGGACGGAGGAGAAGAACCGAATCTTTGAAGCCCTCCGCCTCCACCGCGGCAATCAGACCCTGGCCGCAAGGGAGTTGGGCATTTCGCGGGTCACCCTCTGGCGAAAGATCAAGAAGCACAACCTCAACGGATGATGATTCGAACCGACACAGCAAGGAGACATTCCATGGAAGATTATGAGGACATCTCCCCCAATTTCAGAGATGCGTTGATCAACAGGACGAAGACGGACGTGCCCTTCTGGGCTCTGCTCGGAATGGAAATCGTGGATGTCAAGAAAGGATGGGCCAAAGTGCGCCTGCCCTTTGCACACAAGCTGAAACAGCCGGACGGGCATGCCCACGGAGGCGCTGTCTTCTCCCCTGCCGATGCCTCTGTCGCCGTGGCCATGCTGGGCATGATCGAGCGCGGCGATACCCTCCTGACCGTTGAGATGAAGATCAACTACATCAAGCCTTTCCGGGATGGAGAGATCATCGCGGAGGCAAGGATCATTCACAAGGGCAAGAGAACGGCCTTGGGGGACGTCGAGGTCAGAGACTCCGGGGGGGACCTCGTCGCAAAGTGCCTTGCAACCTACATGATCGTCTCGAAAGATCCCAAGCCCTGATTTCGCCGTCCTGGGCACCCATTTCCTTGGGGTACAGATGGACAGATGGGGTCGGACCACGCTAAACAATTGATATCCATACAAAGGACCCCAAGAATGACCGCGATACTAGCCTTAGGGCACAGATATATGGGCGATAATCGGACCTCCAAGAGGGCCTGGTTCGATCTTCAACCTAGACAGCACAACGATGTAGGTGCCCCCACTCCTTAGAGCAGGCTTTTGAGCCCCCAATATGGGCTCTGACTGCTGAGTTCGCCTTTCTGAGTCCAAATTTCCTATTCTTCCTAAAGGGTTGGCTTGGTCCGACCCTCTCGATCCGATCCTGCCGGGAGACTATCCCGCGCGGCCGAGGTCTTTGAGCCGTATTGTTCTTTCTGATAATATTCAATTTGAAGGCTCAGCGATCCAGCTCTTATGCATCCCCGCTCAACCGGAGAAATGACCCATGAACCGCCTGCCGCTGCTTCTTGTTACACTGGCCTCCCTGATCCTGCTCCTACCTTGTGGAAGTAGAGCCCAGTACAACGCCCCTCCGATTCCGCTCCCGGATACCTACGTGACCTTCGAGGACACGCTGCTAGAGGTAGAGGCGCCCGGGCTCCTCGGAAACGATTTCGACTACGAGGGCGAAGCACTGATCCTGCAGACCGCAGGAGGCCTGGAGAACGGTTCCTTCACTGCGCTGGTAACGAACGGCCGGTTCGGGTATCAGCCCGACCCGGGCTTCACCGGAGTCGAGACCTTCACCTACACCATGCGCGACGCTTCCGACAACGAAGCCGCCCCCGGCACCGTCACCATCCTGGTCCTGCCGGGCCCCAATCGCACCCCAATTGCGGTTTCCGATGCCTACGTGACCTTCGAGGACACGCTGCTAGAGGTAGACGCGCCCGGGCTCCTCGAAAACGATTTCGACTATGAGGGCGAGGCACTGATCCTGCAGACCGCAGGAGGCCTGGAGAACGGCTCCTTTACAGCGCTGGTAACAAACGGCCGGTTTGGGTATCAGCCCGACCCGGGTTTCACCGGGATCGAGACCTTCACCTACACCATGCGCGACGCTTCCGACAACGACGCCACACCCGGCACTGTCACCATCCTGGTCCTGCCGGACACGGGAGGACCGGAGCCGATTGCGGTCCCGGATGCGTACGTGACCTTCGAGGACACGCTGCTAGAGGTAGACGCGCCCGGGTTGCTCGGAAACGATTTTGACTACGAGGGCGACGAACTGATCCTGCAGACCGCAGGAGGTCTGGAGAACGGCTCCTTTACAGCGCTGGTAACGAACGGCCGCTTCGGGTATCAACCGGACCCGGGCTTCATCGGTACGGATACGTTCACGTACACCATGCGCGACATCAACGACAACGAAGCCGCACCCGGCACTGTCACCATCGAGGTCCTGCCGGCCCCAAATCGCGCCCCGATTGCGCTCCCGGTCACCTACGTGACCTTCGAGGGTACGCTGCTCGAGGTAGACGCGCCCGGGCTCTTAGGAAACGATTTTGACTACGAGGACGACGAACTGATCCTGCAGACCGCAGGAGGCCTGGAGAACGGCTCTCTAACAGCGCTGATTACGAACGGCCGCTTCGGGTATCAACCGGACCCGGGCTTCATCGGGATCGAGACATTCACCTACACCATGCGCGACGCTTCCGACAACGAAGCCGCTCCCGGCACCGTCACCATCCTGGTTCTGCCGGCAGAGCCGGTCCCGCACTTCGGTCTGGTCAGCCCGGAGAACGAGTCGAGCCTTACGGAGGCGCCCACCTTCGAATGGTACCCGGGCCAGTACGATACGTTCCTGTTCTTCGCCATCTTCTACTATGACTTGGGCGCCTGGGCAGGGTACTATCCCGGCACCTTCTGGCTCCACCAGTCAACCTTCGACACGACCGACCCGTGGTGGAATGCAATCGGTCCAGGGGTCGACTGCTCCTGGTCGGTCCTGGCCCTCAACTCGACCACGGCTGCCTTCGAATGGTCCGAAGAGTGGACCTTCTCCAGGAATGAAGGATTGGAGAGGTGAGACCGCGGCGTATGTTGCACACCGCTAAGGAGAGCCGGGGAGTTCGATCAGACCCAGTTGGACAAACAGCGTAAGCAGATCACTCAGGCCGGATTGTTCGACGATCCTGCCGTTCTCGATACGGCAGATCGTAACATCCGTGAATTCGACCGACCGGCCGGTGGCTGGAAGGCCGCCATAGTCGCCTAGATGAGTTCCCTGAATGGTCAGCCGTACGACGATCCGATCCCCCGCGTCGATGAGTTCGTCGATCCGCTCCCGATAATCGGGAAACCCTGCTCGAATCGCAAGCGCCAGGTTCTTCGCGCCTTCGAGGCCCGTGCCCCAGTCGGTCATGGGATAGTTTGCCTGGAAGTTCTCAGCATAGAACTCTCCAATACGGGACACATCACCTTCGGTCCAGACCACCTGGCAGGCGGTTCTCACGAGTTCTTCGTTCGTCATGGTTCACCTCTCGAATCGCTTTCGGAACGCAGCCCCTACTCCGTGGCTGCCGCGACGTCTCTCAAGAACGCAATCGTTTCCATTTCCCGATTGGTCGCTTCATCCGTCGAGGTGCCGTAAGCGCGATTTGCCGACAACTTGACGATCACCACGCCGCGAGTCGGATCAACATAAATGAACTGGTTATAGACGCCAATGGCGGAGAACTCCCCCCTGTCCCCTTCAGGAACCCACCATTGATAACCATAACCCAGCGGCAGCACATGGCCGCCCACCAACACCCGGCCCTTCTGGAGATGAGGCGCATCCGGTCTGATCGAGGCTTTCACCCACGCTTCGGGTACCAGTTGCTTGCCCTTCCAGTTGCCACCGTTCCTGAACAGTTCACCCATCTTGGCAAAGTCCCGGGCTGTCATGTTCAGGCCGCCAAAGGCCATCTCCAGCCCCTTGCTGTCGAGCAACCAGTAGCCCGGGCTCTCCATCCCCATCGGTTCGTAGAGCTTTTCCTGCATGTACTGCGTCACGCTGCGGCCCGTAGAATGGACCAGCAGCAGCCCTAAAGCCTGGGTATCTGCAGAATTGTATTGGCAGAGCGACCCGGGCTCTGTAGCTCGCACCATGCCGGCAACGAAGTCGTCCAAACCCATACCGCCGGTGATGGCTGCAGCGAATCGGTTGATGTCCGAATCCGGATCGCTGTAGTCCTCGTTCCACCGGGCCCCGGACGACATCTGCAGGACATCTTTGATCCGCACTCCGCCGTAGGCAGAACCGGTCAGGTTGGGCACATAACCGTCAATGGGGTCTTCAATGTCTGCGATCAGCCCCTCGTCCACAGCAATACCCACCAGGGCGGACACAAAGCTCTTTGCCACCGACCAGGATATCCACTGCACCTCCGGGCCGCCGGTGAGCGCATATTTCTCGAAAAGGATCTCACCCTTTTTCAGCACCAGAATCGCGGACGTGTCCGTGGCACCGATGAAGTCTTTCGTCGGCCGGGTCATACCCTCGAACTCGAACGCGTCGGGCAAGTCGATGGCGTTGCCCGTCGGAAACGGGTGCGGCGAACGGGCGGGATCGAGGGTGCCGACGGGGAACAGATCCTTCATGCGGGAAAAATTCTCGTGCTGGGGTTGTCCGGAGTACAGATTCAACGAAGCTGCTTCCGACATCGGCTTTGCCCCTATTTCACCAGTTCGTTCAGATTCAACTCACGAATGACTTCGTCTTTCGGCACGCCGGTCTTCTCATCCCATCCGAAATTCTTCCAGGTGAGCCGGACCATTTCTTCGATGTCCAGAGAGATCCCTTTCAGGGCACCCCCTGACAAGGGCGGGTCCCCGATCACACGGCCCCTCGGGATGTAGTCTCTTGACTCCACACCGTGCTTCATGTTGAAAAGCTGTCGCACCGTTTGGATCCTCTTTCCGATCTTCATGTAGTCGTCGGCGGACAGATTCCAACCCGTGGCCAGATTCAGCATCTTGAACAGGTTCCAGTGGTCCACCCCCAGGATCATCGCGAAGAAGCAGCCGCCCGAACCGTCGGTGAGCAACTTGTATGCGGTCGTGGCGATGCTCTTCAACGCTTCCTTGTCCGAAGGGATGTACTCTTCCGATTTCGGGTATTTCGTCACCGCTGGGGCCCACGACACTTCCTTCCACAAGTGCATGGCATTGTAATAGACCGCACCGCCGATGGTGTGTCTTCCCGGCGTCGGGTCGCTGAAATGAATCCCCAGCAAAGGATCCATTTTCGGATCGTGCATGCCCGGTTCCTGGCCGCCCACGTGCACGGCAAATTGTCCGGCGTTCTTTCCGATCCTCTCGGAAGCCACCTTCACTCCGTCAGCCAGGAAATCGCCGATGCCTTCCCGGTTGATCATCTTCTCCAATAGAGCAATGATGGCATCCGCATCTCCCCACTTCAGTCGAATCCCTCCGGTATCGGCTTCCGTGAGAATGCCGTTCTCGAAGCACTCGATCGCAAAGGCAACGGTGTTCCCTGCGGAAATCGTATCCATTCCGGCCCGGTTGAGCATTTCGTTGATATAGAAGATTGCATCCAGATCATCGTTGAGCGACAGGCAGCCGAATGAGCTGCAGGTTTCATATTCCGGCTTGTGGGTGTGCTTGTATTTTCCGCCCCTGACATCGCTGATGTCGCAGATGCCGCCGCACCCGATGACGCAGGAGCTGCAGCTGTACTTCTTTGTTTCCCGTGCCAGCACATTGTCCGGATTCAGCTTCTTGTATTTCTTCTTCTTGAAATCGACGACCGATCCGCCCCAGTTCTTGACCGGGCAATCCCCATTCGTCATGCCCAGGGTGTTGACCACACAGGTCCCGAATTTCTTGTTGATCATGGCGGCCAGCATCCCGTCCATGGCGGAAACCTTCTTCTGCTTGGACATCAGTGTTCCCATGTAGGGAAACAACCACCCTTTGAAGAATTTGGGAAGGTTCGCGTTCTTGATCTTTGTGCCCACCTCCTTGCTGTACGCCTTCATTCCTTCACCGTCTGCGATTTCGGTCCTTCCGGATCCCTGCAGCACGATCGCCTTCAGGTTCTTGGAGCCCATGACGGCCCCCACACCTGAGCGCGCCGAGATCCTGCCCGCATCATTGACGATCCCTGAGATCAGGGACTTGTTTTCACCCGCCTGGCCGATGACGGCCACTTTCGGCTTCTTGTTCGTCTTGCATTCCTCTTCCAGGAGTTCCTCCGCCTCCACCGCATCCTTTCCCCATACATGGGCGGCATCCCGCAGCTCTGCCCCTTCGCTGTCCATGTAGAGATATACGGGCTTTTCGGATATGCCCGAAAAGAAGATGGCATCGACCCCGCATTGCTTGATTGCCGGCGCCAGTGTGCCGCCGCAGTTCGCGTCCCCCCACCCGCCCGTGAGTGGTGACTTGCACACGGCCATCCAGCGCCCCGTCACCAGGCTTCCGGTGTTCGTAAGAACGCCGCTCACGATGCCCAGAATGTTTTCAGGCCCCAGCGGGTCAGCGCCTGCCGGTATGTGATTGAACAGATAGTAGGCCCCCAATCCGACACCCGAGAGGAAGCTCTCGTAGACTTCATCAGAGATGTCCTCATGCCGGATGTCGCCCGTCGTGAGATCCACCCTCAACACCCTGCCCATGTATCCTTTCATACCAGCCTCCCCTGCTGTTCGAGGTCCTTCAACCGCCCCCCAGGGCCGACAAGAAGCTCACCACGTCACCGTCTTCCAATCTCGTTTCCAGGCCGACTCTCTTGTAGTTCACGGTCGCAAATACGATTCTTCTCAACACCCATGGAACCTTGAGTCTCTTGTACACGTCATTCAACACCGCACCGTCGGGCAGCACCAGGTACCCCTCTTCATCTATATCCTCGAAGCTGCAGAAGGAAGCGGCATAGACTCGTATCTTCATCGGGCGGGCCCCGGATCCTTGTTCAGGAAGTTCCCGGCATTATACAGAGGTAACAGGAGCAGGTCACCCCTTATCTCCCTGACCCGGCACTCAGGCTCTCTTCTCTTTCTCTCGCTGTATCACCCTTCCGACGCGAGCCATGATGTCCTGGTGTCTGGCCGCCCATTCCGGGTCTTCCGACATCCGGAGAAACCTGGGATCCGATGCCCAGTCGGGACCGTGCTTCACCATCGGATATCCGGCCCCGGTGAAACCTACCATGATTTGCGGAATGCAGTTGAGCATGAACTGCTCGTGCTCCTCCATGTTGAAGGAATGCTCGAGGTCCGGCCGGCTGTACCATACCTGATCGCGGCAGGGCCCGAGGGAGATTCCGACGCACACGTTGCAGCCTTCGAGATGGCCAAGCAGGAGGCCCGCGGCCCCGTAGGATGTCTGAACTCGGTTCTCGATATTGAGCTGCCACGCGGCCGCTGCGGCCCAGCTCTGGGCCTGCCCGAAATCGAATGCCTTCCAATTGCACGTCGGGCCGGCGTAGTACCCGCCCTGACTTCTGTTCTTTTTCGAGTAGCGGTTGAATTCGGCGCATGTATCGAATCCACAGGCACCGCAGTTCCAGTTCAAATCCGAACGGGTGGTGTCCGCACCAAGGAGGATTTCCACGATAGGGGTCCCCATCTCGTGGGCTTTTCTTCCGCAGGCCGCGTCACCTGCAACGAAAGCGCTCGCTTCACCAAGGATCCCCAGCAGCTCCGAAAGGGGCATCACATCCTCACCGGTCAGAATCTCGATCTTTATATCCGTCCCGGCCATCCGGGGCGCTTTCAGCGCGGCCGTTGCCACCTGTCCGGCCAGAGCTTCCAGATTCTCGTTTGCCAGTCGGTTCCCGTCTATTCTCGCCATGATGGACCTCCGATCTACCCTTCCTGTTCCGTGTCGTCCGCCGCCTTCGGGTACCATCCCCGATAGTCATACCAGTGGACCTGCCGCGTGACCACGTAGTTCTTTCGCGCCTGTTTGATCAGCTTGTCGCGGTGGAGATAGTGATAGTCCGGACAGACATCCACGAACGGGTTTTTGGCAAGGGAGGCCATGGGCAGGGCAACGACCATCGATGAATTCGGGCAGATACCCAGGCGACCCGCCGCCATGGACGGGGCCATGAGAGGGCGGCAGTCCACCATCATCTTGCTCGCCATGTATGTAGCGGACCCGACGGCATAACCGAGATCTCCGACAAAGAAGGAACAGAGCGGGCCGTCTATCAGCCGGTCCTCCGCTTTCTCGTTCTCTTCGATCAGGTCGATCTGGCCGTACTTGCAGGCCCTCCGGTTGTACACATAGCCGCAGAGCTCTCTGCCTCCGCAGTATCCACAGTTGAGATCGAGGGGGCTGTCACCGGCCCGGTAGTTGCCGATGAACAGGATGCAATCCGCCTCCCGGGCCATCACGGCTTCGGTGCGGAACAGGTTGTACCACATCTTGTTCTTCGGATTCTTCCGGGAAAGCTTCTCGATCTCGCGGGCGATCTCTTCCTGCTCGTCCTCGCCATAGACCAGCTCGCATTCGATCTGGTCGATGCCTCCCGCTTTCGGAGAGGTCTGCGCCGCATTCGCCATGAGGCGCGCCACCGCGATCGTACCCTCTCTTCTGGCCAGATCGTTCCTGCTGTATGGCGGCCAGTCTGTCATTCGTATTCTCGGCATAGCCTTTCTCCTGTTCTCAGCGGACAACGAAGACGTCGTATTTCACGTAGCCGTCCACGCCGAATTTGATCTCCACCATCTTGTTGACAGTCTGCACTTCGTTGAGCCACCCATACTTCTCGGATGAGGTCTGAAACGTCGGCGCCGTGACGAAGTAGGGAATGTCCTTTTCGGTCATCACCTCACCGTTGTTGAGTCGCTCGGCGCTCTCCTCGGAGTGCTTGATGACACCGTTGTAAGAGACGAAGATGTGGGCGCCGTCATCCGTCTGGATCAGCCCTCTCACATCCAGACGCAAGACTCCGGAAGGCATGGCGCGAAGCCAGTCCGCGCCGGGGGCGATGAATTTCCCGCTGATCCCCGGCCCCTTGACCCATCCTCCGGGCCGTACGTTCACGATCACCATCTGGTCGTCGATCTCCAAGGGCGGATCGAGGGGGGCTACATAGCTCATGATGTACTCGGTGGTCACCTCTGTACTCTGGCCGTATTCCGTATCCTTCGCCATGGCTCACTCCTCTTTCTCGAGTGTTTCGGGGTTCAAACGCTTCATCCGCTCTACCGGACCTTCCTCGTTTCCAAGGCCCAGTATTTGTCCCTGAGCTCCCGTTTGAGGACTTTCCCGTAAGCGCTCTTCGGCAGTTCGTCCAAGAATTCGACCGTCTTCGGCTTCTTGTAGCTCGCCAGATGTTCTTTGCAGAACGCGATGATCTCCTCCTCCGAAGCTCTCTGCCCCTCCTTCAGAACGACCAGGGCCTTGATCGCTTCGCCCCAGTGGTCGTCCGGCACGCCGATGACGGCCAGCTCGAAGACGGCCGGGTGCTTCAGAATGGCGTCCTCGATCTCCCTCGAGTAGATGTTCTCTCCTCCGCTGATGATCATGTCCTTGGCACGGTCGAGGATGTAGACGTAACCGTCTTCGTCGATCACTCCCAGGTCGCCCGTGTGCAGCCAGCCGTTCCGAAGCGTTTTCTCCGTTGCCTCCGGGTTCTTCCAGTAGCCCTTCATGACGACCTCTCCCCGGACAACGATTTCGCCTAATTCCCCGACGGGAAGCTCTGCATCGTTCTCGTCAAAGATTTGGACTTCCACGTCGGTTCTCGGAATTCCGGCCGAGGCGAGCCGCTTCATCTCCCGGGTGGTGCCGTCCATGAGATGCTCTTCTTTCCTGAGATAGGAGATGGTCATGGGAGACTCCGCCTGACCGAAGACCTGGACAAAGACCTGCCCCAGGGCCTTCACCATATCCTTCAGATCTTCGACAAGGATCGGTGCCCCGCCGTAGTTGATGCACTTGAGTGATGAGAGGTCGTAGTCCCCTATTTTGGGGTGGGTGACCAGACGCTTGATCATGGTGGGCGCTGCAAACATGTTGGTGATTCTTCGATTCTCTATGGTCCTGAAGACGGCTTCCGGCTCAAAGGACCGTGTCGCCAGGATCACATTCGCCGCCCCTTTACCGATATTCGGAATCGAATAGAGCCCGCTCCCGTGGCTCAGAGGGGCTGCGTGCAGAACCGCGTCCTCGGGCCCCAAGGGTGCCACGTCCGCGTAGAAATTCATGGTCATGGTCATCAGGTTGTGGTGGGTGAGCATCGCTCCCTTCGGCATTCCTGTGGTACCCGAGGTGTAGAAGATCCAGGCCAGGTCGTCACGAGCCACCGGGATATCCGTGAAGTTCGTGGGTTGCGCCCCGAGCAAGTCTTCATAGGAGGACATGCCGGGCACGGGCTCGTCGACGCAGATGAAGTGTCTGACCCTGGGCATCCCGTCTTTCAGGGCGTAGACCGAATCGCGGAAGTCGGAGCCGAGAATCACAGCCGCCGACTCCGAGTTGTCGATGATGAAGCCGCACTCCTTGGCGTGGAGCCTGAAATTGATCGGTACGGCGCAGATGCCGGCCTTGAAGCATGCAAAGAGGGTTTCCAGGAATTCCTGACAGTTGGGCAGGAGAATGGCGACATGGTCACCCTTGCGGATGCCGAGACCGTAGAGGGCATTGGCCAATTGGTTCACCCTGTTGTCGATCTCTCCGTAGGTGATCTCGTGGTCGCCATGTACGATCGCGAGACGTCCCGGATGCGTTCTGGCGACCTTCGATAGAAGGGTCCCAACGTTCATGTCATCTTGGCTCCTGTTCAGTTGCGAGGCGGCGGGCAGTTCTTTACACTCTCGATCATCACCCTGTAGTTCTCGATCTTCGTATCCGGGGGAACGGCACAACCGTTGCTCAGGATGAACCCCGTATCCTTTCCTACGGTCTGGATGAGCTTCTCACAGTATTCACGCATTTCGTCGACGGTCCCGTGGGATGAAAGAGCCGGCGGCACATCGCCCATGATGCACATGTGATTTCCAAGGATCTCCTTCGCCTTGAAGATGTCGGAGGTGCTGTCCAGCTCGACGATGCAGCTCTTCGCCGGAAGCTCCAGCAGATAGGGGAGGTTCAAGGTCCAGTCGGTGTCCATGTGCAGGGTGGTCACGTAACCCGCTTGCCAGAAGGCCTCGATTTGCTCCTTCATGAAGGGCCAGACGAATTCCTCGAAGACCTCCAGCTTGAAGTAGCCGCCGGACCCTCGTTCGCAGGACATCATTACGCCGGGAATGCCGGAGACCGGGGCAGGACCACCGCCGCGCATCGCCTCCAACGTGCCCTCGACAAGATCCCGCGACAGGACCTGGAGCACCTCTTTGACCTTTTCGGGCCACCGGTGCAGATCCAGGATGAACCCTGTCAGAGTCCGGAGCAGACAGAGCAGCATCTGTGGATCCACCATATTTGTGCCCGCGATCACCGGGATACCCCGTTCGTGATAGGAATCGATTCCGGCTCGACAGGCAGTGGACCACATCTCCACGGCTGCAGGGATGGTCGACGCTTCAATGGGCAGACCGAAGAGGGAGCTCGTGAACCGGTTCAGGTTCTCCATTGCGAACCTGGTCCAGCCCTGCTCGATGATCGCGTCGTAGTCGTCGGGTGTGATGAGCTCCTTTTCTGCGAACTGAGGGGGAGAATCTTCTGCTGAGACGCGGTCGTCCCCACCGGGATACCGCATGGTGTCACCGTAAAGGGCTGCAAAGATCGACATCAGGGCGGGGGAGAAGAAGAAACCGCCTCCAACAGGAAGGGTGACGGCATCCCAACCGCCGACTTCATCGTAGAGATCGGAGACATACCCGAGCGTGTTCGGCATGTATTCCAACTTGTAAGCATCCGCGGCCGTGAGACCCTTCTGTCGGAATGGGAATTCCGGGCTCAGATGCGGCGCCACCGGCACCCGGTCGTACGGTTCCAGATGGATGGCCGCCATGATTCTTTCTGTTGGTGTCATGGTTTCCTTGATCGTCACGATCCTCTCCTTCGTTCGGACAGTCGTCTCGGGTCGCAGGGGTATTGGTTTGCTTCAGAAGCTCCCGGGCGCAGGGGACCTTGAGAGGTCTGCTTCTTCCGTGTGCCGGGATCCTGAGAAGCAACGGTACAGGAAACGGTATCTATGGTTTTCAGCCGTCCTTGGTGAGGAAATCCGGCTGGTGATAGGCTGCAAGGGGATAGGTGTAGAAACCCTTGCCGGTTTTCAGACCCAGGTCGCCCCGCTCCACCAAAGGCCGGACCACTCCGGCTGCCTTGCTGCATCCCTCCGCGTCACGCCTCTTCCCCTGTGAATCCAGCGATTCCAGGACAACGTCGAGGCCCACGTAATCCATGCTCCCGAAGGGACCCACCGGAGATCCGAGTGCCGCCATGTAGGAGCGGTCCACGTCTTCGACATCACCGTAGCCGTCTGCAACCAGGTTGAGCGCGGTCTTGAGCATAGAAAAAATGATGCTGTTGTACAGGTAGCCGTCCTTTTCTTTCTTGGCGACGACAGGGGTCTGCATGATGCTTCGGGCGAAGCGCTTGAGAATGTCTATGGTTTCGGGCGAGGTTCGGGGGCCGCCCACGACATCCAGCAACGCACCGCCCAGATGAAAATGAAGAGCGGCGAACTTGTCGCCTCGGGCCACGACATCTTCGATTTCGCTGGCCAACAGGTACGATGTGTTCGTGGTCAGGATCGTCTTGGCAGGACAGATTGCGTCCAGCTCCTTGTGAACCTGCCGTTTCAGCTCCAGGCGCTCGAGCACAGATTCACTCACCAGGTCCGCATCCTTCACCGCAGCCTGAAGATCCCCGGTGTAGGTCACGCGCGACAACCCTGCGTCGAGCAATTCCTGTGTGAGCTTTCCCATCTGGATCGCCGACGCGCCGAGTTCCCGCTGCCTCGTGGGAGCCTGCTCCAGGGCATCGGCAGATATGTCATAGACTACGCAGTCATAGCCGAAAATCGAAGTGACCAGCGAGTTGAAGCAACCCATGGTTCCGGCACCGATGAAACAGACCTTGCTCACTTCTTCGATAGGCATCTGTCGCTCCCTTTACCATTCGTACTTGAGATAGGAGTGGGGCAGAAAAGCCTCCTCGTCCACTTCGCCGGCAACCGTGGGCGGCAGCATGGTGTTGTGGCTGACCATGTGAAAGGCTCCCAGCATCTCTGCCACCGGCACCTTGCCCCAGGGTGAATCACTTGCGGAGGGTTGAAGAGCAACCTCTGCCGTTCCGATCTCGACGCTCTTGGGACGCTGCCTCGTGACCTGTCGGACCAGTTTGGGCGGCCATTCGAAAGGTTTCTTCCCATCAGCACTGTGCGCGAACTTGAAAAGGAAGTTGATGCCGTCCGACTCGAGCAGTTTGCCGGTGCTCGGATCGGCGGGACCGGTCATCTGGGCAAAGACTGCGTCCCCCATGGGGCTATTGAGCTTCCCGTTCAACTCCGCATCGATCTGAACCAGCCGTACTCCGCGCCGTTCGATGAATCCGGAGATCTTCTGCCCATCCTGGTGCAGCTCGAGGTGCGCCATCTTCTTCGGATACCCCAGGATCTCTCTGCCTGAAAAGACGGGAAAGTCGTCGTTTTCCGGAGCGCTGAGGACATAGGAGCCGACCTCTCCCTGATATTTGCAGAACATGAACAGGCCGCCCATCATGTAGGGCGTACCGAAGCTGACCTCGGGAAAGCGGGCCACGAACCCCAGAATGAGGGGGACTTCCATGGGCTCCAGTGGCGGCGGCAGAAACTCGGAAACGGCTTCCGGGGTCGTCAGCCACATCACGCCCAGGGTTTCCGCGTCGTAGTAATCTGCAGTCTGGTTATCCAAGAATGATAGGTTCGGCATGTCTGTCACTCCTCTGCACTGGGGATGATCCCCGGTTGTCGTCTCTTTGTCCGGCCGGCTTGAGGATCACTTCATCTCTTCCACGAAACGCTTGCAGATTTCGACGCCCTCCAACCCGTCGGTGGTGAAGGCATCGGCCCCGCAGTGGCGCAAAACCTGCTCGGAGATGACACCGCCACCAATCACGACCTTCAGGTTCTCTCGGAGCCCGGCTTCGGTCACGGCCTCGACGGTTGCACGCATCGAATCAAAGGAAGGCGTCACCAGGCCGGACATCCCCAGAATGGTCGCACCCGTCTCCTTGATCTTCTCGACGAACACCTTCGGGGGAACATCGATCCCCAGATCGTGTACCTTGAAGCCGGCACCCTTGAGCAGTACGGCGACAATGTCTTTGCCGAGATTGTGGATGTCGCCCTTGACCGTTCCCAGCACGACCGTGGGAGCATCCCCTTGACCGGCTGCACTCTCCATCTTCGGCTCGATCAGGCTCATTGCCTGCTTGAAGATCTCGCCGCTCAGGATCAATTCGCTGAGAAAGTATGTCCCCGACTTGTACTTGTCTCCGACGACGTCCATGCCCTGGCGGCACTCATCCAGGATGGCCATCGGGTCTTCACCGGCATCGAGCTTCTGGGTAACAAGTTCCGACACCTCGGCCATCTTAAGTTCGGCAATGGCGTTGACCAGCTCTGACATGGCGTTCTCCTTTACTATGCGTTCTCTTCGGATTGCTGTTGTTTCCCGGACCCGTTCATTTGCTCCGCGACGGCGGGTAATTCTTCACACTTTCGATCATGGCCTTGAAGTTCTCCAGCTTCGTGCCAGGCGGAACCGCACAGCCCGTGCTCAGAATGAAACCCGTGTCCTTCCCTACGGTATCGATCAATTTCTCACAGTATTCCCGCATCTCGTCCACGGTCCCGTGGGTGGACAGAGCCGGCGGCACGTCGCCCATGATGCACATATGATTGCCCAGGATCTCCTTTGCCTTGAATATGTCCGAGGTGCTGTCGAGTTCCACGATGCAGCTCTTGGGCGGAAGCTCCAGCAGATAGGGAAGATTCGCCGTCCAGTCCGTGTCCATGTGCAGCGTGGTGACATAGCCGGCTTCCCAGGATGCCTCGATCTGCTCCTTCATAAAGGGCCAGACGGATTCCTCGAAAACCTTCAGATTGAAGTAGGCACCCGATCCGCGTTCGCACGCGATCATGAGACCCGGAATACCGGATTCCGGCGCAGGCCCGCCGTTCCGCATCGCTTCCACAGCACCATCGGCAAGATCCCGGGACATGACCCGCAACACTTCGTTGACCTTGTCCGGCCACTTGTGCAGGTCCACGATGAACCCTGTCAGGGTCCTGAGCAGGCAGAGCAACATCTGAGGATCCACACTGTTCGTGGCAGCGATCACGGGACAATCCCGCTCGGCCCAGAAATCAATGGCATTCCGGTACGAAGCAGTCATCATTTCCACGAGGGTTGGGACGGGCACGGAATCGACGGGGGCGCCGAAGAGGGAGTCCGTGAGCTTGTGTATGTTGTCTACGGAGTACTTGGTCCAGCCCTGCTCGATGATCGCGTCATAATCCTCGGGTGTGATCAACTCCCTCTCGGCGAACTGGGGAGGCGAATCATCATCGATTCGATCGTCACTGCCTGGAAACCGCATCGTGTCTCCGTAAAAGGCAGCAAAGATCGACAGGATTCCCGGGGAGAAGAGCAGGCCACCGCCAAGGGGAAGGGTAAGGGCATCCCAACCGCCGACCTCATCGTAGAGATCGGCCGTGTACTCGAGCCCTTTCGGCATCAATTCCAGCCTGTAGGCATCTGCGGTGGTGAGGCCCTTCTGCACGAAAGGGAACTCCAGGTTCAAATGCGGGGCGACCGGCACCCGGTCGTACGGCTCCAGGTTGATGGCAGCCATGATTCTCTCGGTCGGTGTCATGGTCTCCTTGATTGCCACGATCCTCTCCTTCCTTCGGGTAATCGCTTCGAGTCTCCGGGGTACTCTCTCGGTTCAACGCCTCTCGCCCGCAAGGGGATCCAAGGCATCGTCTTCTTCCGCCATCGCCGCCATGAGGTCGTCGAGCACCCCCACGGCATCGTTCGCCTGATCCCGGAACTTGGGCAGCACCGAGGCCTTTGAGAAAGCGCTCCGCGCCCGTGCCCACTGCTTCATGTTCCAGGCCGAAAAGCCTGCAAGGATGTAGGCCTGCCCGTATTCGGGATTCAGCCCCCAGCACTGCTCCAGGGCTGCGATCGCCTCTTCGTAGCGCATGTCGTCGTAGAGCAGACGTCCCTTTTCGAAATACAGGTCCGCCGTAGGGGCCTGCTTCAGAGCATCGTCTATGAACTCCATCGCTTCGTCGAAGCGGTGGGTACGGGCGTAGGTGGCGGCGATCTTCGCCATTCGCTCTCCCGGCATCTGAGTCGGGTAGGCATACTCCATGCACCGGATGGCCATCAGAGGGGCGTTGAGATAGAGGTACAGCTCCGAGAGCTCGAGCCAATCGCCCTTCTTGGCACCCTCGAGTCGATGGGCGATCTCGAGCGCGCTTGCGGCCTCCCTGTACTCTTCCCGGTCCAGGCGCATCTGAGCCAGAAGCCGCCAGTAGCGTGCCTGGCCCGGTTCTCTCTCCAGTGTGGCCCTGGCCCACTTCTCCGCTTCACCCATCTGGTCGAGCTCCACGCAAAGGGCGATCATGTCATCGTACCACTTGAGCTCGGGCTTGTGCTTGGAGGTGAGCAACTGGTGAAGCACCCGTTTGGCATCACGGAGCTCTTGCGCATAGAAGTATAGACTCGCAGCCTGGTAGAGAAGCTTCGGATCGGTCTTGTCCTTCAAACGGTAGAGCTTCTCGAAGAGCCGGGCCGACTCCGATTCCCGGTCCCCCAGCTCATAGGTGATGACGGCGAGATTCAGGAGTATCTCAGGGTTTTGCGGAAACGCCTCGTGGGCCCGTCCAAAGGCCTTCTGAGCGTTTTCCACATCCCCTTTCTGGTAATAGGCGTGTCCCAGCATCTGAAAGGCGGGCAGCGGTATTTCCGTTGTCGCAGTCGCCATGTATTCCTTCAGCACCCTTATGGCCTCATCATGATCCCCCGACTCGATGGCCTGCTGGCTCAAATAGAGAGGCTTGATGGACTCTTTCGGCAGGTCGTTGACATCGGTCTTCTGCTCGGAGGCTCGAGCTGCGGGAAGAGACAGCACTGCAACCGCCAGGACCAGCAGGAACGGAAGGAACCGTTGTCCGTATATGCCTTTCATTGCACTCACGACGATTTCACCCTCGGACGATCGTCATTCGAGATCGAACTGAAACGGAATTCTCACCCAGGTAGGCACCGCCTCACCGGCAAGGATCCCCGGCTTGAACCGCCATTTTTCGACGGCATCCAGAGCGGCTTCGTCAAAAACCCCTGCAGGCTCGGACCTCACAATCCGAAACTTGCCGGGTTGCCCCTGGATGGATATGAGACAGCGGATCACCACTTTGCCCCGGAGTCCCTTCCGCTTGGCACCGAACGGAAACACGGCAGGTGCCTTTCGTATCACTCTGGGCGGGGTGTCCACTTCGGAGAGCTCGAATTCGATGGTCTTGAGCTCGTTCTTGAACTGCCGCATCCTACCCAGTGAGCCCACCTTCATTCCGACACCTCCACCCCCCATGTCGGTAGCGAACTCGAACTGGCTCACGTCCATCTTCGGCCGCCTCGGTGTCTTGGTGTGCTGCTTTTCCATCTTCTTGAGCTTTCGCTCTCTGAGCTCCCGTTGCTTGAGTTCCTCTGGAGGTTTGGGAGGCTTGACGTAAGCAATCATGATGGGTGCGTCGAAACCCTTCGGCTTCTCCCGCTCGGCCACCTGGGTGAGCAGCGGCAGGCCCGCGAACAGCAGCGCGTTTATAGCCAGCGTGGCTACAACGGCTACCGGATAGCGGCGACCTTCGCTCCTACTCGCCCTCATTCAGGCCTCCTGGCCGCAACACTCACGTTCTTCACACCCGCAAGCCGGCAGGCGTCCAGCACCTGGATCACGGTCCCGGTGCGACTGTCCTTGTCGGCCGCTATCACGACCGATCCCTTCGGGGTCTCGGCAAGGAAGCGCTCCATGTAGGCCCTCACCGAGCGGATATCCAGGCTCCGGCCCTCCACGTAGATCGTTCCCTCGTGCGTGACGGCCACCACCAGGTTGGTCTTCTCCTTGGTCTCGGCGGAAGAGGCGATGGGTCGTTGCACTTCCACTCCGGCCTCCTTGACGAAGCTGGTCGTCACCAGGAAGAAGATGAGCAGGATGAAGACCATGTCGATCAGGGAGGCCATGTTCAATTCCGCGCCCCCGGATCGTTTCCCGCGCCTTGCTGTGAGTCTTGCCATGACCGTTCGCTTTCTCTATTTTGTGGAATCGATTTTGGCATGGGACATCAGGAGTCCGATGCAAAAGCGTTTCATTCGCTCCTTGTGCCTCTGGGCCTGCCGGGCCAGGTAGTTGGCGAAGAAGAGACCCGGGACGGCGACGATGAGGCCGGTCTGGGTGGTGATGAGCGCTTCTGAAATGCCGGAAGCCAACGCCTTTGCGTTGCCCGTACCGTATTGCGAGATGACTGCAAAGGTGGAAATCATGCCCCCCACGGTCCCCAGCAAACCGAGCAGGGGGGCCACGCTGGCCAGGATGACGATCATCTTGGTCTGCCGGTCCAGTATCCCGTGCTGGCGGATCCGCAGGCTTTCGATGACGCTGCGATCCAGCTCCTGGTCGAAGGTTCGCCGTTCGAGGAAACGATCGACGATCTCCTTCTGCCAGGGAGCAACCTCGAGGTCGGGGTCATGGAACCGCTGGATGATCTCCTCGATCTTCTTGTCGCCCTTTGAGAAAGCGCGCAGATCGATGTACTTCCTGACGATCAGATAGAACATCGCCACCGAAACACCGATCAGCGGGATCATCACCCAGCCGCCGGTCTTGAGGTGCTCAAGCGTATTGGTCAGGACGTCCTCAAGCACTCTTTGCCTCTTCCTCTGTTATGGCGCCCGACTTCACGAGTGTCACCGTAAAGGCGGTCCCCTTCTCTTCCATGTCCCCGGAGATCTTGTCCACCCGGCGCTCCAGGAAGTGATGGGTGATCATGATCGGAATCGCAACAGCCAGGCCGAACTGGGTTGTGAGAAGCGCTTCCGAGATGCCTCCCGACATCACCCGCGGGTCGCCCGTACCCACCACGGTGATCACCCGAAAGATATTGATCATGCCGGTCACGGTACCCAAGAGCCCAAGAAGCGGCGCGATCGCAGCCAGTACCGCCAGGGTGGGCAGAAACCGCTCGAGTCGCGGCATCTGCCGGAGAATGGCCTCCTGAAGCGCGTTTTCCAGCACCTCTTTGCTCGCGCCGATGTGGTTCAGGGCGCTCTCGAGCACCCTGCAGGTGGGTACCCGATTGTTCTGCTCACACTGGGACCTGCACGTCTGCCAGTCGCCTTTCTGTGCGGCAGCATCGATCTGCACCATGATCTCATCCGTGTCGGTCTTCGTGGTGCCCAACACGATCAGACGCTCGATGATGAGGAGAAGAGCCAGGCCCGCCAGCACCAGGATGGGCCACATCAGGATGCCGCCCTGTTCCATGAATTCGCGCAGATCCGTCTCCTCGGTGAGCTGCGCAAAGACCGCACCACCCGAGGGATCCACAGGGAGCGCCGTGGACTCCTGGTCGAAGTAGCCCCGGATGGCCTTCTTCGCCCCCCGCGGGAGACTGCCCGCCACCGAAAAGAGGCGCTCGCCGCTCGGTTCCGGTTTCAGAAACCCGACCGTACCGTCAGGCAGGCGGTAATAGGCGGTTAGACGGCCCGCCCGGAGAATCTCGCCGGAAACGGTTTCGCCGTCGGTACCGATGAAATCTCCTTCATAGCGGTTGACCGTGCCGCCGGTTCCGAGCTCTCCAAAATACAGATCCACCAGTGACTGGATGCCCTCGATACCCGGGAACCGCTTCGAGTCCATCATGGCGTTGACCATCTTGGCCCGCTCCGGGGCCTGGGCCGTTATCGGGTTGTCACGGACCATGGAGACAGCATCCTTGAGTGCACCGCGCACGCTGCCTTCCACATCCTCCACGTCCCGGTGCTCCTCGGCCAGCTCGTTCTGCAACGTAAGCTCCTGCTGACTCAACTCCTCGAACTGGCTCTTGAGTACGTCCAGACGCTCGTCCGCCGCTTTCACCCGGCCTCTGAGTTCTGCAAGAATCACCTCGAGCTCTGCCTTGTCCTTCTTGACCAACTCCCTGGTCAGCTTGGCGTCCTCGGCTGCGCGGCCCGCTTCTTTCTCGACTCCCTGCTGGACCGCCCCGAAATCCTGAACAGGTTGGGCGTGGGCATACGAGCAGAGAAGCCCAAGCCAGAGGGCAATCCCAAGAGTCAACACTGTCCTGTTTGTCTTCATGGCGTCACAACCCCCAAGGGTAGTTGAATCAGGTCAACACTCCGTTCCCGACGCGCCATGCCAAGGGCCTGGCGAATCTGTCGGGCATAGTTGTCCGGGATCGGCTCCCACCGGTTTTCCTTCGGGTCCCAGCGCCCGAGCTTCTTCCCGTCCAGGCTCTGGTAAAACATAGAAAGGCGCCCCAGCTGAAGAACGCTCACCACCGTATCGACCCCATCGATCTCAAGGGTCTGGTCAGAGGCCGTGACGGCCCTGCCGTATGTAGCCTCCACCGCCAGGGCCTCGAACACACGGCGAAGCTTCTCGCCCAGGTCCAGGTGATAGTCGTTCATCGTGTTCTTCAAGAAATAGATACGCTGCTGGCGCTCTTCGGCCAGAAAAGGAAGATCCTCGGAGATGAAAGCCTCGAGACGGGCGACCACCTCCTCCAGGTAAGGCTCCAGGTTCTCGCGTAACTGCCGTGCCTCGAGCTTTCTGGTTTCGAGATCCGCGATCGTATCCTTCATGCGCTGGACATAGGTCTCGTGCTTGCCCGTCTGGTACTCCAACCAGACCAGCCGGGTCTGAAGCTCCCGGATCTCGGTGACCAGATCCTGCTTCTCCAGGTTCCAGTCGTCCGCCTTCCCCTGGGCCTTCGCTTCGGTCTCGATGGCTCGGACCATCTTCTTCTTCACCTTCTGTGCTTTGCTCTCGGCCAGGGCTGCAGAAGGTACGAGCAAACACACCAGGACGAGTGTGCAGAGTATTCGACGAAACATGTCGCTTCCTCCTTGCCGGTTGCTCCGGAGTCGGGTCCTATCCAAAGGACTCGAGCGTTACGTTTTCTGGCAATGGGTGTGCCACGATCTTATTCGAAAGAAAGCACACATTTTCTACTATTTGGATGTCTGCGCCTTCGGCGACTATTCCAGGAAACCACTCATACGGCTTCTCTGGAAAACCGCTAGCCCGACACGGTCGCTTTCAGCTGCTCCAGCAGTGCGGGATCGTACTGGTTCAGGTACTGGTGGAACGGGTCTTCGCCCGGGTCCTTCTGCCATCGGTATTCCGCGGCAACAGCCATCTGCTCTGCCGCCGCGTCTCCCAACATTCCGGCAATGACCGCCAGGGCCATGTCCATGCCTGCCGACACCCCGGATGAGGTGACAAAGGGGCCGTCTTCCACCCAGCGGGCCTTGGCTACCCAGTCCACCTTGTCGCTCTGCTGCTCAGCAAGGTCGAAGAAGACCTTGTTGGAAGTTGCTTTGCGACCATCCAGCAAGCCCGCTTTTGCCAGCAACCAGGAGCCGGAGCAGACCGTCATGGTCGTCTTCGCCTTGGGCACACGTGTCTTGAGAAAATCCATCAGTGCCGGGTTGGTGAGCTCCCGCAGGCAGCCGAACCCCCCCGGCAGTAGAATCAGGTCCAAGTCCGGGCAATCCTTGAAGCAAACCTCTGCAAGTGCCTTCGGCCCTTGAAAGGACGCGACCGGCCCTGCGGTTTCCGCTACCATGAGAACCTGCACAAAGGGCTTGAGATTGCCGAACATCTCCAGGGGGCCGAACAGGTCGAGCAACTCAAAGCCTTCGTAGAGAACGGCACCCAAGGTCATCGAGGTTTTTTCTTCGGTCATTCCGGGGCTCCTTTTTCCCTGTTCTCCGGATCTCATGGAAGATGGGGTTCGAAAATCCTGTCACGGTTTCGGTTCAAAAAGGCAGTGTTTCCCCATCACCCGGGATGATGAGCCTGGAAGAGGGGATTCCCTCTTGATCCGCTCTCTTTCGAAGTGTCTCACGGCTCACCCTGCAGTGGTCGAGAGCTTCCAGATGGACGGCCACCACGGTTGCCTCGGGAGCGGCCTTCGCCGCTGCAATGGTCTGCTCATCATCCATGATGATGACTCCGTAACCCGGGATCTCTGCGCCACCCGAGTGGGTGATGATGACATCCGGTTTCGTCGCCCTTATTGTCTCCTCCACCTCTTTGCACCAGATGCTGTCGCCCACCCAGTAGACCGTCGGCTCTCCCTCCGCCTGGAGAACGAATCCCGACACCTCCCCGGCGAATTCGAGTACTTTGCCGGTGCCATGCAGACCGCCCGTTCGGACGATGCTGATTCCTTGCCAGATATGAGACGTGTCTACAGGAATCACGTTCCGAGACCCTTGTTCCGCCATTCTTCCTTCATCCCGAGGTTGACAGAACAATGGGATTTCCCTTGGCAGCAGGTTACCGGCCGTCGTGTCAAAATGATCCGGGTGGTCGTGGCTGACCAGCACTGCCTCCACCCCTTCTAACACGTCCTTTGCTGGAAACGGCAGCTCGATCGTAGGGTTTCGCGCAATGCCCGCAACCGGCTCGAAATCGTCTTTCGGTGCGAGCATCGGATCGGTGAGGAAGAGATGGCCTCCGTAAGTCATTCTCATTGTTGCATTTCGGACAAGCTGTATTTTCATCCTATCCCATTTCATGCGGGCCGCTGCATCCGGCGCTACTGCAGGCCAGGGTGTAAGCCCGTCTCCTCGGTCTTCTGAGCCGATCCCGGTGGCGCGTCCGGCGCCCCTGCCAACCGCGCGCGAACCGTCCGGCCTTTGAAGACTTTACTGCCGTCATCCTCGGTCAGGATCCGGTCTTCGATGATGAATGCAACTTCCTCGGCGGAAGTCCCCGCCTTTCGCGCTTCTTCGGTCACCACGCGGGCCAGCTCATCACGCGCGAAATCGTCCGCCGCCTCGAGAGACGGAAACCGATGCGTACCTGCCAACCCGAGGACGTTGAATCCGTGCACCGGATCCACTGCGATCCGCAGACGCCGGGTTACGACCACCTGGCTTGTGACCGCGCCGATCGCATTGGCCACGTCTGCGTGGTCGGGGACGACAACGTCTGCGTGAAGGTAGGCTGCAGCCCTCGGCAGGAATCGGCCCACTGGTGCGCCGATGCCGACAACGGGGCGTTTCAGGCGGATTTCTGCAGCATAGTGACGACTCCCGCCGGAGAAGAGATTCGCCATCCACTCCTTGCATACAGGGCAGGTGTGGATCGCGTCCGGATTGCTGTCCTCCCCAAGCTGTCGCTTTACCAGCTCCAGCGTCATCCGCTGCGTTAGCTTGGTAAGCAGTTGCTCCACCATCTCTTCGGCCGCCTGACCTGTCAGTCCGGCCATCAGACGGAGGTACCGCTCCGCGGCCGCCCGGTCCCATTGGGCAAATCGGCCGGTGAAATGGAGCAAGTCCATGGGCGTAGGACCGCTTCGGGCAATGATGCCTTTTGCTTCCAGTCGACCGATCTCCAACGCGCCCTCGTATGCGGCTTCGGTTCGATCGATCAATTCCGCCACCGTAAACGGTCGGGTGCGCAGAAGGGAAACGACTTCCTGTGTCCTTGTCGCAAGATTGTCCGGCGGGCTGCCCGAAAGCGTGAGGAGGTTGAGCATATTCAAGGCCGCGGCGTAACGCTCGGGCTCCTGCTCCACATACGCCAGCGCCTCTTTCGTCCCCGGGTGGCACAACCCGGTCCACGACACGGGGGTCACGCGTCGCGGCCCTATTGTGAACTCGGATAGTCGTCGCTGAATGAGACTGTCTCCTCCCAGGCCGACCGTACGGATGGCAAGCGCCTTTACGTGGGTGCGATGCCCGCCCACGCTGGAACCCGCCTCGGAAATACAGACCGCGCCTTCTTCAAGGGCAGCCGTATCCGTGGTTGTTCCCCCCATGTCCAGCACAAGGGCGTCTTCCAGACCCGTGAGATGTCTGGCCCCGCTTACGCTGGCTGCGGGCCCGGACAGAATCGTTTCCACGGGGCGTTCTGCCGCCGCTTCGGCACTCATCAGCGTGCCATCCCCTTTCACCACGACGATGGGGGCTTCGATCCCGGCACCGGCGAGAACAAACTTGAGGTCTTCCAGCAGCCGGACCAGTCGAGGGATGAGCCGTGCATTGAACATGGCCGTGTAGGCTCGCGTCTTGAAATTGAGCAGATCCGACAGGTCGTGGCCGCAGGTCACCCCGCAGCCGGTCTCGTCTCGAATGGCGGCTTTGACGGCAAACTCATGTGCGGGATTCACGCTGCCGGCATATCCGGACACGGCAAAGGCCCTGACGCCTTCCCTCTCGACCATCCGCCGAGCTATGCGCCTCGCTTCAGACGTGTCCACAGGCTCGATCTCTTCGCCATTGATCTCGAGTTGTCCGCGAATGACGGCGACGGGGGAGTGGGGAATGTCTTCGGGTTCGAACAGACCGTAAGGAGGCATGATCAGCATACCGACCTTCTGGCCCTCCCCTTCCACAATGGCGTTCGTGGCCAGTGTCGTGGAAAGTGCGACGATCCGCACGCCAGGGAAATGACTCCCGTCCAACCCTGCAAGTGCCTCCCGGATCCCTTCCGAATAGTCCCACTTTGTTGTCAGGGATTTGTTCTTGCCGAGCAGTCGGCGACCGGAGATGTCGTAGACCACGGCATCGGTATAGGTCCCGCCCGCATCGATCCCGATACCGATGCGACTGTCCCCCTTGTCGCGGACAACAGCCTTGTCGTTGCGGACTATGTTGCGGTCGGTACCGGGCCCTTCGTTCATGACCTCATCCGTTTTTTTGACGATGCTCCTTCATACCCACGGCACGTCTCCGGCCTTTAGCAGCAGAGATTCTCGATCACTGTCGCGACGCCCTGGCCACCGCCGCAGCAAGTGCTGAACAGCCCGTACCGGCCGCCGCGCCGGATCAACTCGCGGACGGCAAACATGGCGATGCGGGCGCCGGACGCTCCGTTGGCGTGCCCAAAGGCGATGGCGCCGCCCCAGGGATTCCACTTCTCCCGGTCCACCGTTTCGCCCGTCTGGTTTTCCAACTCCTTGATAACGGCCAGATTCTGCACGGCAAAGGCCTCGTTGCACTCCATGACTTCCATGTCCGAGAGCCTCAGTCCGGCGAGCTTGAGCGCCTTCGGAATCGCGTAGGCAGGTCCGATGCCCATGATCTTCGGGTCCACCCCGACCTCGGCGCTGCACACCCATCGGACGAGGGGAGTGTAGCCGAGCTCTTTCGCCTTATCGGCGGACATCAAAAGGACCACCGCTGCTCCGTCGTTCTGGCCCGATGCATTTCCCGCTGTAACCGTGCCTCCCGGGGTCACGGGCCTGAGCTTTGCCAGCGCCTCCAAGGTGGTTTCAGGTCGCGGGTGCTCGTCCTTGTCGATAATGATTTCCGGCGTCTTCCGGGTGGCGGGTATGGTGATCGGCGCGATATCCTGCTTCAGGTACCCCGCCTCTTCAGCAGCCTTGGCACGCATCTGGCTCGCATAGGAGAATTCGTCCGACGCCTCCCGGGGGATCTCGTACATCTTCTGGAGCCTTTCGGCAGTGTCGATCATGGTTGTATTGTCTTCCGGCAGGGGCGAAACCTCGGGGGCCACCGGCATGGGCGGAACCATCCGGTAGGGCGGCGTAGCCATGGAGAACTTGATCGGCATCTGGCTGTGGGATTCGGCGCCGCCCGCGATGATCACGTCGGCCATGCCGCAGGCGATCTTCCACGCCGCGTGGTTGATGTTGTCGATGGCCGTGCCGCAGGCCATCTCCACATAGGAGGACGGCACCTCGTATCCCAGACCCGCCGCGATCGTGGCCCACCGCGCCGGGGCCATCGCCTTGATGCAATGGAAACCGGTTCCCATGAACACAGCATCCAGGGTGCCTTTGTTCTGGATGTCCGTCTTGTCCACGAGGCCTCGAATCGCGATGCCGCCGAGCTGTGAGGTAACGATATCTTTCAGATCACCGGCCATGCGGCCGAAGGGGGTTCGTGCACCATCCACGATGACGACTTCCTTGTTCATGAAATGACTCCTCTTTCTTCCGGGTTTTCTATGCGACTCTCTCTCACTTCGCCTGGAACCGTTTCTCGTACAATTCACTGTCGTAGGGGGCCCGTCGCTTCGGACATCTTTCCCGGGGGCACAGCTGGCAGGATTCGAAGGAGATCTCCGTAGGGAACAGGATCCCGGATACGGACTGTCTCGGGTCCATCATGAACGATTCTTTCAACCGCACACCGATGGATTCTTCAATGTTCCCAAGAATCGTAAACAGGGGCTTCTGCTCCTGAATGGGCCAGTCGGCCAGGGAGCCGGGCGTCATGACGGCTGTCTTCCCGAGACTGAATTTCTTCACGATATGCTCGCCCATGTGGGCCATCGCGGAAAGCAACACGCTGTCCATGATCGACTCGGCCCAGAATTGCTCGAGCATGTCTTCTTTGGTCTTGGACCAATCCTCGAGCTCCCTCCCGCACGTCCCGACAAAAGGGAACACCCGGTGTACATCGGCAAGATTCACGGACAAGACCCGGCTCTTCAGGGTAATGCCGTCGATCACGACCCTGTCATCGCCCTCCTTGTCAAAATCGACCGGCTTGTACACCGCCTTGGGTCGTGCAGTGGAGAGCGCCTCTTCGACGAGCCGTCCGAATTTGTCGGCAAACTCGGCGCCACCCTTCTCGACTCGAAGCTCCCGCGAGAGCTTGTCCACGTCGATCTTCGCTTCGATATCGTCGAGGACGAACAGCTCCATATCTATCTCATGCCTCGAGTGTTCCGGCTCGAAAGGCTTTCACGTAGTTCATACAATAGCTGTCTTTCCCCGCCAGGGCCTCGGCCGTGACGATGTTGGCCATCATTCTCTGATCCAGGGGATTCATGATGGCTCCGTCCAGTCCTCTTGTTATGGCCATGACCATCAGGGTCTGATTCATGAAGCGACGGGCCGGCAGGCCGAAGGAGATGTTCGACAGCCCGCACATTGTATGCACCCCGGGGTAACCGGTCATGATCGCCTCGACGGACTTCAGAAATTCGATTCCGTAGTCGCTGTTCGTGGCGAGCGCCTGTACCAGTGGATCCACGTGAATGTTTTCAAGCTTCACGTTGTTCTTCACGAGGCCGTTGATCAGCTTGTCCGCGTTGGCAAGCCGTTGCGCAGAGCTCTCCGGCATGCCGTCGTCCCCGACGCACAGGGCAACCACCTTGAGATCGGTGCCGGCGATCACCGGGAGCACCCCCTCGTACCGCTCCTGCTCCAACGAGATCGAATTGACCATCGGAATCGAACCGTTCTTCTCGTTCAGGTAAGCCGCCATCGATTCGATCGTCTTCGGATTGGAGCTGTCGATGCAGCAGGGTTTGTCCGTGGCCTCCAGGACCTGGTCGACAACCCACTTCAGATGCTCGGCTTCCTGATCGATGAAGATCCCGGCATTCACATCGATGTACTCGGCCCCTGCCTCTGCCTGGCCGTTCGCCAGGTTCCGGATCGTCTCCGCGTCCCGATTCTCGATGGCGGCTTTCACCGCCTTTCGGGTAGCATTGATCAGTTCGCCAACGATAATCATGGGTCGACCCCTATGTAGTGATACACTCTTTCAGCTCTCTGGCGATCCGGTCCATGTCCGCCGTCCGCCCGATGAAGACCAGTTTGGTGCCCTCGTTCGTCGCCGATTCCGTCCATTCACTTGTCCCGTAGACATGGTTGACCATCATGGCTCTTTCCGGGAAGCGAACCACCCCCTTCATACGAAAGATGTCCTTTTGGAGGTTCTCCATGAACCGGTTGAACTTGTCCTCGTTCACAGGCCTTTCGTCGAGGAAGGCGTAGGATTGCCACCCTTCCGTGCTGTCGTATGCGACATCACGATGAGGCGTTTGCGTTGCAGGGGGTGGTTTCAAGGCCTTCATCTTGAGAAGGCGGTTCATGTCGATTCGGCAGTAGCGAGTCGGCTCCACGACGGCCCGGGGGAAGGTCGAGGTGATCTCCTCCATGGACGTCTTGACCTTCTCCTCGTCCATCGTATCCACCTTGTTGAGCAGAATACGATCCGCCCACTCGAGCTGTCTGCTGAAGACCGGACCCAGCATGTGGCGGAGAGGCCAGATCTGGGCGTCGATCACCGATGTCACGCGATAGGAGGCGAAAACATCTCTTTCCGTGTACTCCGCAAGAACGTCGACGAGTGCACCGGTATCCGCAAGACCCGTAGCCTCCATGATCAGCCAACGGGGATGGAACCGCTCGACCAGGTTCTCGATCTGTTTTCGCAGGTCGAGTTGGATGGTGCAGCAGATGCACCCGCTCACGAGCTCCACCATCTCCACGTCCTGGTCCAGCAACATCCCGTCGATGGAGATGTCGCCGAACTCGTTCATGATGATGACCGTGTCGGACAGGTCTTCCTTCCACGTAAGGAGATGTCGCAGCAGCGTTGTCTTACCGGATCCGAGAAAACCGGAGATCAGAACCGCCTGGGTCTTTCGCTCGGATCCCGCTGGGGTTGTTATCATTCCAGGGCCCCTTTGAGGAGCTTGAATTTCTGTACCTTGCCGCCCGCGGTTCTGGGGAACTCGGTCGCAAATTCGACATACTGAGGCTTCTTGTAGGACGCGAGGTGCTCCTTGCAGTGGGCGATGACCTCGTCCTCGGTCAAGGTCTGCCCAGGCACCGGAATCACAAAGGCCTTCACCGCCTCTCCCCATTTCTCATCGGGCACCCCGACCACCGCGGCATCGGCGATTCTCGGGTGGGCGAAGAGCACGTCTTCGATTTCCGCAGCGGCAATGTTTTCGCCGCCGCTGATGATGATGTCCTTCTTGCGGCCCACTACGTAGAAATAGCCGTCGTCGTCCTCCCGGAGCAGGTCGCCGCTGTGAAACCAGCCGCCCCGGAACGCTTCGGCCGTCGTCTCCGGATCCCGATAGTACTCCTTCAGGACAGTAGGTCCCCGATAAACGATTTCCCCTGTTTCTCCCCGGGGCACATCATTGCCCTCGTCATCAACGAGCCGGGCCTCGATCATGAACTCGCGTCTTCCGACGGTGCCTTGCTTTGCCATCATGTCCTCATGGGTGGCAAAGGTGCCGAGCGAGCAGGTTTCCGCCATGCCGAAGGACTCGATCATCTTCAGCTGCGGGAATCGCTCCACGATCCGTGCCTTCACCTCGCGGGGCATGACCGCGCCACCGGTCCCCCCTATCAGAAGGGAAGAGAGCTCGTAGTTCTCGAACTTCGGATGGTTCACGATCCAGTTCCAGAGCGCCGGCACCAGGGTGACGCCGTTGACCTTCTCCTCCTGAATCACGGCCATGATGTTTTCCGGGTCCGCGTTGTTGGAGATCACTACGGTCTGGCCCCCTGCGATGGCAAAAATGATTCCGCCGTAGCCTGAGATGTGGAAAGTGGGAAGGAGCATGAGCGACGTCAGCGCTTCGACCCCGGCCGGCGGCTCCACTTTCGGCATGTAGTAGACGTAATTGAAGTAGGCCATGAGGATGTTCTTGTGGGTCAGGACAACTCCTTTCGGTTTGCCCGTCGTCCCGGAAGTGTAGATGATGGCAATCGTATCGTCGTCGTCCACGTACACCGTCGGCGGCCCCGGATCGCTTCCCTCGAGAAGGTTTTCATAGTCGAGAGCACCCGGGATCGTGGTTTCCCCCACACAGACACAGGTTTCGATCTTCGGAAGGTCGGCGAGGGCTTCCTTGACCACCCCATCGAATTCGCTCGCGTAGATCAGGGCCTTCACTTCGGCCAGGTCGAACCCATACACGTGCTCAGGAGCACCGTACCGGAAATTGGATGGAACATAGACGGCACCGAGCTTGGCCAGGGCAAAGATGATTTCCACCACCTCGACCGAGTTGGCCATCACCATACCGACTCGGTCTCCATGGCCGACGCCCTTTTCCTTAAGCCCGTTCGCCAGCCGGTTCGCCCGCTCGTCCAGCCTGTCGTAGGTCAGCCGCCGGTCACCGAAGACAACGGCCTCCCGTTCAGGGTCAACCTTGGTCCACCGGTAGAGAAACTCCCCCAGGACCATCTGTCTGGAACGCTCCAGATCCACGTTCATCCCGCCGTTCCTCCTTTCTGATCCACTGGACAAGAAACCTCCGACTCATGGATATGCAAAGCCCGATCCCAACGGTGATGGATCTCCTGTTCCGTCAACATGCCCCTCATGTCGCTGCCCTTGGGATGGATCGTATTCATAGTGCGGCCCCAAGCCGGGACCTTGCTGCCCAAGATATCCGACCGAATCCGATGGCCTACCTTGAACACATGGCTCAGGACCGCGAGATGGATGGCGTGTTCATCGATCGCTCCAGGAGTTACGGCCCTGGGCTCAAAAATGGAGTTGCGGACTCTCGCGCGGATCGCACCGCAGGCCTTTTCCACTCATTTCCCGTGAGGGAAGTAGTTCTTGACGGTGTCGACCATGGCCTTGAGGTTCTCGAACTTGCAGTCCGCCGGGCAGGTGCAGCCCGTGCTCAGAATGAAGCCCCCGTCTTCACCTACAACGTCGATGAGTTTCTTGCAGTAGTCCTCCACCTGCTCGGGGGTCCCGAGGGATGTCAGGGACGCCGACACGTCTCCTGCGATGCACATGTGCCCTTTCAGGATCTTCTTCGCCTCGAAGATATCGGTCAAGCTGTCGAACTCGGCTACCACCATTTTCTCCGGAAGCTCGAGAAAGTAAGGTACATTCTTTGTATAGTTCTGATCCAGGTGCATCACCGTGATGATGTTCTCCGCAGCAAAAGCTTCCACCATCTTCTTCATGTAAGGGAGCTCGAAGCGCTCGTAGATGTGCAACGGGTAGTAGAAACACCCGCCCCGTTCCATCACCAGCATAACGCCCGGCTCTCCGCTCAGCTTCGCCGCCTCGATCGCGTCCTCGATCAAGTCATCGACCATGGCGTTCATGACCGCTTCCAGCTTGTCCGGAATATAATAGATATCCTTGGTGAACTCCATCAGAGTCCGGGAGGTGGACAGGATCATCAGAGGAGACGCGGTGATGGCGCCGCAGAGGCTCCGCATGCCCTTCTCGCGCCAGGTCTCAAGCTCGTACCGGTACTGGTCCATCTGTCGCTTGGTCCACTTGACGATCGTGTCCTCCGGAAGAGGATTGAACGACTCTTTGACGTTCATTCGGAAACCGTTCCACCCGTGCTCGATAATCATGTCGTAGTGCTCGTGGGTGACGATTTCCTGTTCGACGAACTGGACCACATCGTCCGCCTCCAGGTCGTTCCCGGGTACGAGGTTCTTACCGAACGCCACCCCGGTGTAGACATGAGGCGTTAGCGGCAGGGTATAGCCGGGTAGAATCATGCCGTCCCAGCCGCCGGTTTCGTCGCAAACATCGACGATGGCGTGGAAGCTCTTTCGTATGTCCTTGTAGGCCTCGGCCGTGGTCATTCCTTTTCGCCGACAGGGCATGAAGATGTCCATCAGGGGCGCACAAGGAATACGGTCCACGGGCTCGAGTTTGACGGCAGCTTCCATTCGTTCGGCCGGTGTCATGCTTTCCTGAATCATGGCGCGGTCTTCTCCTTTTCTTCCTATGCCGCTCTTCAGCGTTCTCCCTATTTTCCGACGAAACTCCGGCACAGATCCAGGCCCTGCACCGCGTCGATCGTCTGTGCATCGGCACCGACGTACTCCTTCACGGTCGCGGAAGTAACCCCGCCGCCCACGATCACCTTGATGTTGTCCCGCAATCCCTTCTCGGCAAGGGTCTCCACCACGACCTTCATCGGTTCGAAGGCGGTCGTAATCAGTGCAGAGAACCCCAGGATGTCCGGCTTGACCTGGTCCACCGCCTCCAGGAACTTCTCCACCGGCACGTCCACCCCGAGATCGTGGACCTCGAAACCCGCCCCTTTGGCTACCGCGATGAAGATATCCTTTCCGATGTTGTGAATGTCGCCCTTCGGGGTTCCGATAACCATCTTGCCGATCGTCTCCTTCACGAGACCGTCCAGCTTCGGCTCGATCAGTGCCATGGTGCGGGTGAAGAGATCGGCGGACATCATCAGCTCGCTCAGAAAGTAGTCTCCCTTGCTGAACAGGTCTCCGACCGTCTTCATTCCATCCTGAAGTTCCCGCACGATCGCCATGGGGTCTTCGTCTCCATCCAGCCGTCTGTGCACTTCGTCCAGGACCAGATCGGCTTTGAAGGTCGCAAGGGCTTCGGGCAAATTGGTGCTCACGATCTTTCTCCTTGTGTAGCCTCACCCCGCATTCGCTCGGGGCAGCCAGTGCCTCTGTTTTCGATCAAGGCCATATTCTCCATTGGAACGCAATGCCAAAAGTCCGAGGAGGATTCAGAATCGCGACGATATCCCCATTCTCCGGCGTAGTCGGCACGACTGCGGAATTCGTCATGATGTACTGCTTGTTGGAGACGGTCTCCTCGTCGGTCAGATTCTTCCCGAAGAGCTCGAGCCGCCAGCGGCCGTCCGGCGACTCCCATTTTACGAGGGCATTGAGAATCGCGACCGGTCTCTGGCTGAGAGCATCGTCTTCCAGGACATCGAAGAACACGGTATCCGTCCACGCAAGATCCATCCGGAGTGTCACAAATCCCAGACTCCACATCTGGTATGTGTCCTGCGCTCCAAAGGTGACCTTCCACTCCGGAATGTAGGAGAACTGGTTCCCCGACGCATCCATGGGTGTTCCCCACGCATCCTGAGTCAGAAAATCGTCGTATCGGGTGTTCAAATAGCTGAGCGTAGAGTTGAACAGAAGGGCCGACGAAAGCGGTCGGGCAAGCAGTTCCAGCTCGGTTCCGATGATCCTCGCTTTTGCAGCGTTTTCAAAGGTAGGCACCGGGGCAATGATGGTCTGGACCTGAATGTCTTTGTAGTCCATGTAAAAGGCGGCAACGTTTGCACGTAGCCGCTGCCCGAACCAGTCGGTCTTGGCTCCGATCTCGAAATTCCAGACAATCTCCGGCTCCAGATTGATACCGACATCGAGATTGTTCCACGGCACGAAGGTTCCGCTCTTGAAACCTTTGGATATCACGCCGAACAGGAAGACCTGCTCGGAGGCACGGTAGTTGACACTGAAGCTCGGTGACCAGTCATCCCAATCTCTCTTGTCCACATCCCGTCTGTCGTTACCGAAAGCACTGAAGGTCGTTATTGAATCCACACCTTTTTCTTCAAAGCTGTAGCGTATACCTGCGCTCACGCCCAGCCTGGGGCTGATGTTGTACGTCGCATTCACGTAGCCGGCGTAAGCCTCCGTGGAGACCTTCGCATCCAGGTTCATGATGAATTCCTGACCGAGCGAATAGGTCAGGTCGTAATTGTAGATGGCGTTGTCATCCATCTTGTAGTAGAAGAAACCGGCCAGCCACGATAGACCTGCGTGAGTCCCGGAAAGCTGAATCTCCTGCGAGAACTGCTTCATATCCGTGGTGAGTATGTCGTGGAACAGGAGCAAATCGGTACCATCCGCATCCAGAAGCGCGGTTCCGTTCCACTCCCGGTAAGCCGTGATTGACTTCAGGGCAAGGCCCTTGGGGAGTGAGAGCGTAACCGTACCGGAGCCGCCGTAATTCTTGAGGCTCTCCGGCGGCTCCCCGATCCAGTCGAACTTCGCATCCCAGAACTCGGCCGGCGGGGTGTAAGGATTCTCCGGCCAGGATCCTGCAACGCCGTTAGGAGTGATATTCTTGCCCGGCGTACCGAGAACGTCTGCGGCTTCGGTGAAATCTCCCAGCAGAAGGACATCGATGTTGTCGGTGGGCAGAATCTCTATGGCGCTGCGAAGGGAGGTGTACTCCTCATTGTACGGGTTCTCTCCGACCAGGTTTTCCACATAACCGGACCGTACGTTGCGCACCACTGTAATGCGCCCTCTCAGCCGGTTCTCCACGACAGCCCCGGCCGCCGTGGCATCCACACGAAACTTTCCGAAACTGCCCGTTTCGATCCGGGTCAGAACCTCCAGCTCGTCGGTCGGCCTCTTGGTGATGATGTTGAAGGCGCCACCCGTGGCGTTTCGACCGTACAGGGTGCCCTGCGGCCCGCGAAGCACCTCGATCCGCTCCACGTCGAGGAAGTCGAAAGAGGCGTTCAGCATCCTCTCGGAGTAGACACCGTCCACGTACATGGCCACGCTCGCCTCCCCGCCGGCACCCGTGTTCACCGAGCCGATGCCCCGTATGAAACCCACAACCACTCCTGCCTGGCTGGCAAAGCTGGTATTCGGGGTATACAGGGAGATATCCGCCAGCCTGAAACTCTGTGTATCCAGGAGAAAATCCGAATCAAAGGCCGTTATCGAGATGGGCGTTTCCTGAAGATCCGTCTCGCCGGTCTTTGTGGCCGTGACCTTTGTCACGTCCAGAACATAGTCGCCGGCTCCGTCGTCGGTGACCGCCTCGCCGACGGTCTCTTCTTCCGCCATCGCGGGGCTCGCGTCCAGGGCACCGTTCAGGAGAAAGAGAGCCAGGACCGCCGCAAGATACAGGGCGCCCTGATTCAGATGCTGGCCAATCGATTGGATCCTCATGAACACCCCCACTACAGTCTTCTGTTGAGCTCCGTAACGCTTCAAGCCTCGTATGAAACGAATACTACCCTACTTCTGTGCAGCGGTCATCAGGAAGGTGACCGCTTCGGTGACCATCTTCGTAAGGTCTTCGTGATACGCTCCACCCTCGAGGTTCATGATCCGGTCCCACGAGCCCATGATGTCCTCTGCGCTCGGCAACTCCGCAAAGGCAGCACCCTGGCCGGTGATGACCGCACTGCGGCTATAGTAACCGGCAAAGGCATTGATATAGGCTCCCGTGTCCTGACACTCCTCACTGCAAAGGTACATGACCGCCGGCGTGACCCACTCGACGCCGAATTTCTCGAACATCTCGGGGGCCATCAGGTCCTGGGTCATCCGGGTTCCGGCGCTCGGCAGAAGCACGTTCACCTTGACGTTGTACTTGGCCCCTTCGAGCTTGAGCACATTGGCCAGCCCTGCGATGCCCATTTTGGCTGCCCCGTAGTTGGACTGGCCGAAATTGCCCAGAAGTCCGGAAACGGAGGAAGTCATGACGATACGGCCGTACCCATTTTCACGCATGTGAAGAAAGGCCGGCCGGGTCACGCAGTACGTCCCCTTCAGGTGCACCTCCAACACGGCATCCCAGCTGTCTTCATCCATCTTCGACAGGCTCTTGTCCCGAAGGATTCCGGCATTGTTGACCAGAATGTCCAGCTTGCCGAAGGCCTCCAGGGCGGTGTTGACGATATTCGTCCCGCCGGTCGGTGTGGAGACGCTGTCGTAGTTCGCAACAGCTTCACCGCCGGCGGAACGGATCTCTTCTACCACCAAATCGGCCACCGCTGCATCGGCCCCTCCGCCGTCCCGGGCCGAACCCAGATCGTTCACCACAACTTTCGCTCCACGCCGGGCCAACTCGAGCGCATAGTCTTTCCCCAAGCCGGCGCCGGCGCCGGTCACGATAGCCACTCTTCCGGTAAAATCAATTTTCGACATGGTTTCCCTTGATGGCCGCGCAGGGCCGATTTGCAGTTTGACCGATTTGGCTTGTCAGTTGTCAGATACGAAAGATCGATTGCAACGTCGTCGGGTCCTCAGCCGGCGGGGCCACCCGCACAGCTGCCGCTGCAGCTGTCCGACCCGTCACAATCTTCATCGATGCCGTTGCAGTTGACTTCCGGTGCACCGGGGTACGCCGCAGGATTGGTGTCGATGCAGTCCGTGCCTGCGCACTGCGTCCCGTCCACGTCATCCCCGTCATTGTCACAGCACACGCCGTCACAGGTAATCGGGTCGTCCGTCCACAGAATCGAGGTGCCCTGTGAGATCGAGTCGTTCAAGCACGGAATCGGGGAAGGCCCGAAGTTGACCCTGGCACAGACGATGGTGAAGTACGTTGCCGTGCCCGGAAGTTTCTGCCTCACCGACTCGATGTAGGCCTGCGAATAGGTAATGAGGCCGGGGCCGCAGTCATAGGTCCCACCCACATAGGGAGTGGTGGCGTCGAAGTTCCGCCCGTTGAAAGGTGCAGCCGCCAGGGGGATGGGAATTCCGCCGTCATAGGTAATGGTAAAGGACGACGTGCCGCTGTACGCGCCTATGCCGCAGGGGCCGGCCGCAGACACGGTGCCGGGGGTCAGCTTGAGGGTTGAGCCACCGGTGCCGGTGCCCGGCAACTCGGTTTGCTGCGCGTCCAGATAGGTCAAGGAAAACTGGCCGGTCGGGTCTCCATTGCAGGTCGTCTGATTTCCCCGCAGGAAGCCAACGGACGGTGGAGGGCAGGTCGGGTCGCCCGGATCCCAGACGATGGTGGCGTTGGAATAGGCGCCCCACAGGTTGTTCGCATCCGCCGCGTCGTCGGCCGTTCCCATCAGGAGATCGGCTCCGGGACCCATTCCGATGTCCGCCGCATTGGTGAAATACACCCAGTCGCTGGAGTCCGCACCAGCCGTCGTAACCATCCCCAGGCTAGCCGCCAGAGCCAGGACCGTGAATAGCATTCCCTTGTTCATGTCGTTTCCCCCTTCTTCTTCTTTGTTGAACGATGGTTGTGCAATCGTGTGATTCCTGTCAGTCTCGTTCGCAATTCTTTTCGTCGATGTCATGGTCGTTCTCGAATCCTGGCTCGCCGCAAATCACCTCCTTTCGGTCCGTGGAGACAAACCATCCTTTGTGTGTGGGTAGGCCGTCGGATTCGGTACCCACAGGGTCATAGCAACGACCGTGCCAGGAAGGACATCTAGAATTTATCCAATGTTTACAATATTTTAAGAACGGCCTGCCATTTCTTTCGCTGGATTCCGAAACCCAAATAAGGGCGACAGAACCCAAATAAGGTTGTTTTCTGCTTGCGGAGGCGGCCCCCTCCTGCTAATATGTATTGGCAGTATAACGAAAGACCATTGCATGCCTCCTCCTTTCCATCCCTTTGAAGGAGCGCTCCGGTGACAGAAACGACCGCTTCCGGCCTCACCGACGCAAGACAGCGGCTGCTCGTTCTTGCCTCGCTCTTTGAATCAGACTTCTCGGTAGACTGGCTCCAGGAGTTGTCCGGGTCCAGGGCATCGGACATCTTCTCGCTGATCGAGGGCGGTCTGGAGGAAGAGCTGCTGGTCCGGGAGGGCCGCGGCCGCTTTCGTTTCTCGCGCCCTGAAAACCGCAATCGGTTCCGGGAGCAGCTTTCGACCGAGGAAAGCGAACGGCTGAGCAGGGTCATCGTCGACATCCTTCTCAACGAGGCCCCACAAGACGACCATGGGCTCGAAAATCTCGGAGCCCACCTGCTTCGGATTTCCAATGATGCGGAGGGATGCCGCTGGCTGTTCAAGACCGGTGAACTGCACCGGAGATCTTACCGCTACAGCGAGGCACTCCGCTGCTACAAGAAGATCCTGAGTGACCTGGAAACGGACTCTTCTGAAGACGGCGCGCAGGTCTATGCCGAAGCCGCCATCGGATACTCCAAGATATCCGATGCAGAGACTGAGTTTCGCGATGTGATCACGGCTCTGGAGAGGGCCCTTCACAGGATCCATCGCACCGAAGACGAAACGATGCGGGCCCGGCTGGAACTGCACCTGGCAAGGAACCAGTGGCTTCTCAACGAATACGACGAAGCCCTCAAGCACTTCAACCGGGGGCAGGACATCTCGGGCGGTCTTGAAGAGCCCCGGGTCCGGCGCTCGCTTGCCAGCTTCAGCACCTTCTTCTTTTTCGTCCAGGGCCGATTCAAAGACGTGCTGCTCCACTACGAAGAGTTTCTTCCTGAAGTGGAGCAATACCCGAAGAGCCGGTTCCCTCTCATGTCGGCCGTTGTCATCGGCTTCTCCTACACCCAAACCGGTCAGATTACCAAGGGTATGGGCATGATGGACGCCATCTACCTCCATGCGCAGGAAACCGGGGACCTCTACGTGGCAAGCTTTGCTGCCTACGTCATCGGTGTGGCCCTCTTCTCACTCCAACGGAACGACGAAGCCCTGCAGTACTTCGAGGATGCGGTCGACAAATCGGAGAAGGCGCCCAACCACCTGTCCATGCAAGCCAGTCTGGTGTACAGTGCTGCGGCCTGTTACCGGAAAGGAGACCCGGCCCTTTGCCGGAAGTACTACAACCGTTATGTTGAATTCAGGCGAAAAATGAAGATACGCCGGGAAGTCACCGGGTGTCTCCTGGAACTGGCCTGGGCCGTATTCCAGGGCAAACTTCCTCCCCTGGACGAGCTCTCCCTGGAGGACGAGATCCAGACCGCGTTGGAAGGAAAGAACCTTGCCATGCAGGGGGTGGGGCACTATTACCAGGCCCTCGTCCAACGCCACCGCGGTACGGATTCAGGGCGGGTCATCACCTCCCTCGAATCTTCGGCCGAGCTGCTGGAGAAGGCGGGCAGCTCCCTGGCTCTGGCCCTGACAAACATGGAATTGGCCCGGGAACTGCTCCATCAGGGAAGGGAGAAACGGGCTCGAAAGTGCATGCGC
>JANQFG010000152.1 GCA_028277985.1 bacterium
GCCCGCCGCCCTGATCGCCCTGGGCGGCGTGGTCGGGTTGATCGTCTCTTCCGTGATCCTCCCGCTCTTCAAGCTCGGCCAGGCCATGTATTAGTCAACGAGGCGAAACGGCAAGGGCGAAAGGCGAAAGGAAAGGCAATTTTGGGGGACAGGGATCGGGGATCAGGGGTCGGGCCCCGCCAACCCACAGGCACGGGCACTGGGCCATTAGGCGAAATGAGCCGTCATTCCCGAGGAGGCGGAATCCCCCGGCACCCGGGAATTCAAGAAAATCTATGAAAAGTTAAAGAATTCCCCCGGGTTTCCGATAGCACCTATAGGACTTTTGTGCGTTCTGTAACAATGCCGGTTTTCAGGAGGGAGCAGGACAAGGAGAAGTGGTCATGAGATTTCTGAAAAAGGGTTGCCACGACCAGACAGGTTTCACTCTGGTGGAAATGCTGATCGTAATCATTCTGCTCGGGATCTTGGCGGCGATCATCATTCCCCAGGTGACGGTCACCACGGACGACGCCAAGCTGAATGCCCTGAAGACAGACCTCACATCGATGCGAAACGCTATCGAACTCTACTACGTGCAGCACGACAACACCTATCCCGGTCAGAAGGACATCGCCGGGGCGGCCCCGGCCAATGCAGCAGCAGCGGCCACCGCGTTCGTCCAGCAGCTCACCCGGTACACGGCCGTGACAGGAGTGGTGGCAAACGTCAAGGACGCTACCCACAAGTACGGGCCGTACTTGAAGAATGGAGTCCTGGCGACCAACCCGTACACGAACAACCTGAGCGACGTGACCTGTGACATCACGGAAGACGACATCACGGTAAAGGACTCGACAGGGGCGACCACCGCCTGGAAATTCTACACCCTGACGGGAGTCTTCATGGCTGCCGACGGGGCCCACGACACTCTCTAACCCGTTTGATGAGGCTGTGACGGTTGACTGGTGCGAGAGATTCTCTTCCAACGGACCCGGGAAGGATTTACCCTCCTTGACCTCCTGATGGTGATCTGCATCGTCGGGATCCTGTGCATGCTGGGGATTCCCCAGTTCCATTCCATGCTCACCCAATCAAAACTGAATGATGCTGCAACAGAGCTTCACTCTGCGCTCCAGTATGCCGGGGACCTGGCCGTACGGTATCAGAGGCCCTTTGGCGTGGAGGCGAATGCGAGCGGAGAATGGTTCAGGGTGTTCGATAACCGCTACAAGCTGGATCCGAGCACGCACCATGACGAAGACCCGCCCGTGGATACCAATGGTATCGTCCTGAATCCGGTCGACAAGAAATGGTACCTGGTCGATTTCGATACGAGAGCGTCTTATGAAGGGGTGGATATCTACGCTGTACCCGCCGGCGGGGAAGTCTGTTTCCACCCGGACGGCCATTCTTCCTCGTCGAACAGTACCTTTGCCATGAGTCTGGGCAGAGACAAGAGGGCGGTCGTGGTGAACGGGGCCACCGGGGCGATCACTGTCCAAGCACCCTGAAGATTCAGATCGGATGGGGCGAGATGAGAAGCATGTCCCTGGAAAACGACAAGCATTCGACGATCGGAAGGTATCGGGGGAGATGAGAAACAGCACCCTATCGAACCACAAAGGGTTTACCCTGGTCGAGATCGTGCTGGTCATCTTCATCCTGGGGATCGCCATTGCGCCGATGGTGGGCGCCTTCGCGCCGGCCGCACGGTCGGTGAATCAGAACGAACAGACAACCGTCTTCACGAATCAGGCGCGGTGGACCCTGAGCCGTGTTGCCGCCCTGGATTTCGGCACCCTGGATGCCAACCAGGGGGATCCGGTCGATTCGATTTCACTGTTCGGCTCACTTGCGGAGGCGAGCAAGGAGAGGTTCATCTTCAAAGGGCAGGGTTATTCACCGACTATTGCGATCACGGATGCGAGCGCAGGAGCGGGAGACCTGCTCCAATTAAGGGTCACGGTGGACGACGTGACGCTGACCACCCTCAAGGCGAATCTTTAGTATGCAACTGAAGTCTGTCAACAATCCGGCCGGTTTTACACTGATCGAGCTGGTGATCAGCGTGGCGATTCTCGGAATCATCATGGTCGGCATGTACCAGACCCTGGGCACGGTCTTGGGCTCACATGAGGAGACGACGGAGAAGCAGGCCCTGCTGGACATGGCGAGGTTCACCATGGACCGGATGGTCCGGTTCGCCCAGGAGACGGACGAGATCGGGCCGGACGGGATCCTCAACGATCAGCTCCAGGTCAGCGAGCGCGTGCTCGACACGTATGACAACGCGACGCACGGTTACTTGGTTGACGGGGACGGTATCCTGGACGCGGACAACGATGCGAACGGGTTTGTGAACGACAGCGGGTCCGACCCGAAGGAATACATTACCTTCAGGGTCGACAAGACGGACGCAAGCAACTGGAAGATCGAGGAGCAAAGGCCGGACTACAGTACGACATCGACGCTGGACACGACCGCTTGGGAGGAGATCTGCGAACACGTTGCCTATTTCAATGTTCAACGCCTTGCCGACGACCTGGTGCAGATCCAGTTGACCGTGGCACAGGGCGAAAACGAGGTGAGTTTACGGACGCGGGTCAAGCCGCGGTTTGTGGACTAGAGGTCAAAGGTAAAAGGTCAAAGGAAAAAGGGGTCAGGGAGCAGGGGTAGGGGATCAGGCCACACCGGGCAACCCCGGGCCGAAAAAGGGGACAATCCCCTTATTGGGCGTCAAGGGCGAATAGGGAATGGGGAATGCGGGGACAGGGAGCCAACTCGTCGTCTTCGTCGTCGTCCTCGAGGAAGCCCTTGACACAAAAGCCGTCATTCCCGCGGAGGCGGAGACCCCTTGGCACCACAGTGGACATTGCGAGTCGCCGAAGGCGACGCGGCAATCCCCCGGCCCGATTGGCGAAGAAGCACGAAGCCGGGAGATTGCTTCGGTCGAAGTAGCTCCCTCGCAATATCCACGATGCAGGGACAGTAAATTTCGAGTGAGTGATTGTTGATGGGCCTAAGGAATCGCATAGTAGACAACCAAAGAGGTTTCGCCCTTGTCGGGCTGCTCTGCATGATGCTGCTCTTGGCCGTGACGGCGATGGCCATGAACCTGCATGCAGGGCTTCAGACCCGCAGGACCGCCAACCAGGTCCACATCGCCCAGACCTACCTGGGCGAGGTGGCGGCCGTTGAGCATTCCGTCTGGAACCTCATACAAGACCCCACATGGCGAACAGCCGCGGGCGGTGAGGTCTACACTTTCGAGGGAGTAACCTACAACCGGAAGGTGCTGGATACGGGCATGATCGGCTGCTCCCAGGTTATCACTGTAACGATTACGCCTCCGGGGGGTGCCGAGTCCATGGAGGCGTTGTTTCTGTGGCACCCGGAGACATTCACGATCGCAGATACGGACAACCACCGGGTGAGGGCCGTGGATCCAGCTTCCGGGATCATCGACACCGTAGCAGGGACCGGGTCGCCTGGGTACAACGGTGACGCTCGCCTGGCCACTACGGCAAAGCTCGACAAGCCTTATGGCTTGTCTGTAGACGCCTCCTGCAACCTGTTCATTGCAGACAAGGACAATTCCCGGATCAGGGAGGTGGACAAGGCGACCGGGATGATCGACACGGTGGCCGGCACCGGCTCGGACGGGTATTCAGGAGATTTCGGGTTAGCTACCCTGGCGGAGATTCGCAAGCCCCGTGGGGTCCACGTTGCATCAGCCGGTGATATACACATAGCCGATACGGACAACCATCGTATGCGGTTTGTCTGGAACTTCACTTCGAATATCTACACCCTTGGGGGGACAGGCTCGGCCGGATATTCCGGGGACGGCGGCCAGTCCACGAATGCGGACCTCGACCATCCAGGGGACGTGTTTGTGACGGCCTCAGGAGTCTATTTCGCAGACACGGACAATCACTGCATTCGATTCATGTGGTGGGCCGGCTTCTGGTACAACGTCGACACTGTGGCCGGCGACGGCACGTCCGGGTATTCCGGAGACGGAGGGTCTTCCACGAACGCCCAGCTTGCCAAGCCCCGAGGGGTTTACGCGGATGCAGCGGACAACATCTACATCGCGGACACGGACAACCATGTGATCCGAAGAGTGGACGCGGGCACGGGTGACATCTCGACCGTTGCCGGCGACGGAACGGCCGGGTATTCAGGAGACGGAGGTCCGGCGGTCAGCGCAACACTCGACAAGCCGGAGGATGTGTACCTGGACGTCTCGGGTAATATCTATATCGCCGACACGAACAACCATGTCATACGGAAGGTAGACGCTGGTACGGGTAACATCTCTACCGTGGCGGGTACAGGCACGATGGGGGATACTGGAGACGGCGGTCTTGCCACGAGCGCCCAGCTCAACAAGCCCCGGAGCATCTGCATCAACCAGCCCGGCTCCCTCGTCTCCCCCCTCGAACGTCTGAACTAGCCTTCCCCCCGTGCCCGTCTGCGTGCCCGTGCCCGAAATCGAGGACGACGACGAGGACGAGTACGAAGTCTGCCAGGGTTGAGTGGCCCGGTCTGACCCCTGCCCCCTGAACCCCTATCGCTTTTCCCTTTCACCTTTGACCTTTGTCCTTTGACCCCTCAGTTGTTCCTTTCACCTTTGCTGGCATACCTCTTGCTCTTTCCCTTTTATGCCGGAAGCGTGGCTGTTGGGTGAGGGAAGGTGGATGATGGGTGGTGAACAACGCTACTGTACGATTGCAGCAGGGTTTTTTCGCATGTGTCCTGGGAGGAGAGGGCCTGTGCAGGAGTGGTGTGGCCCTGGGTTCGCGACAAATAGTTATCTTTCTTGTCAATCCCTTGACGATGGGCAAAGGCCCGTCCGGGTGCGAAAAGGATGCTGAAGGGACCGTCCAAATATCCGATCGCCATCGACATGGCGGATCAGGGTATCTACGCAGCCCAGCTCGCGGAGGGACCTCGGGGCGAGGCCGTCAGGGAGTTGTTCTGTCGCCGGTTCGAAAATGGGAATGGCGAAGAGCCTGACAGGACCGACGAGTGGGTCTCTGCCTTCAAGGAGATCCGCAAGAACAAGAGGTTTGCCGGAAAGCGCGTTGCCCTGCACCTGCCCCCGCAGTCCATCTTCCGTTTTCCCATTCGCTTCGACCTTGACGATGGGGAGACGGTGGAAGAGGCGATTCTGCGCGAATCGAAAGGCTATCTGCCCTTCCCGATGGACGAAGCGATCATCGACTATCCGTCCCTGGTGCCCCCGTCCCCGGGTGAAGGGGCCCCGTTTCGGGCCATGATCATCGCCGTACGGCGGGAAGAGATGATGAACTATGTGGGGCTGCTCAAAGCTGCCGGCCTGGTGGTGGAGGCGGTGGATGTGCGCTTGAGCTCCCTGATTCGGCTCCAGAAGAACCTGGACAGGCTCACGAGGGACCCGATTCTCCTGTGCAACATAGGCGAGACCGAAAGCATGCTCGCCACCGTGACGGACACGAGCATCCTTGCTCAACGCAACGTCCCATGGGGCACGCGCACCCTGCTCGACAAAGTGCGCGCCGGGTTCGGCCTCAAGGACGAGGCGCGAAAGGCAGAGGCTCTGCTTGCGAAATACGGGCTTCTTTACGAAGACCGGGAGGCCTGGAAACGGGAGGTAGGTGAGACAAACGATACCACGGCAGAAAGCGTCTCTCGCGCGATCTATCAGATCGTGTCGCCCCACATCGAGGAGTTCGTCTACGAGCTTCACAAGCTGGTCAGCTACGTGCGGTCCACGGAGCACAATGTTTCCTTTGGAGGGATCTATCTGTACGGAGAGGCGAACGGGATCCGGCGTCTGGACCGCTGCCTCGAAAAGCGGCTCGGCATACCGACGCAGGCGATGGACCCGGTGTCTGAAATCGATTTCACAGACGAAAGCGTCCTTCCGGACCGGTCCAGGGGGGCCCCGTTTGGGCTGGCCCTGGGCCTTGCGATGAGAAGGCTCACATGGCTCTGAGAGAAGTCAACCTCGTTCCTTCTGAACTCCTGTTCCACCGGCAGGTGAGACGGCATCTCTCCCTCTGGTCGGTGGGCCTGATCGCAGCTCTTTTGCTGATCATCGGCGGCAATCTGCTCCACACCCAGCTGGTGCTCGCCAAGAACCGGTCTCTGATCAGCCTGAACGAGGTGGATGCGAGCCTGGATACCAGGATCGTTCAGATCAAGCGGCTCCAAAAGGAACTGGACAGCCTGCACGAGCGGCAGGCGGTCCTCGAGTCGATCAGACGGAATCAGCCCTACTCGCACGTACTCCTGCGACTGGCCGAGGTCATGAACGAGAGGACCTGGCTTGCGCAGCTTGTGATCGATGAAAGTCGAGAGGACAAGGACGCCACGAAGATGGAGCTCACCGGATATTCCTTCTCCAACGAGGATCTGGGTGACTTCTTGAGCCGGCTGACCGGGACGCTGGTGTTCCGGGATGTGGCCTTGAAATACGCGAACGAGATGGAGGACCCGCGACCGAAGGAGCGGGAAAAGGGTAGCGCAAGGGTCATCAATTTTCAGCTGGTTTGCAGCCTGTCAGGGGAATAGACGCAGATGGAGTTTCCCATACGAACCCTGGATCGCACGTGTCTCATCATTCTCGTCGTGGTCACGCTGATATGCGGCTACGTTTCGGTCAGCCGGGCGATCAAGCACAAGCGTCAGGTCGAGCAGGAGAACGATCTGCTTTCCAAGCGCACCGAAGACCTGGCCCTGGCCGAAACCAGCCTGCAGCGTTTGAACTGGCTCCTCGAGTCTACGCGGTCGGAGCTGAAGGTCCTGAACGAATCCATTCCCGACTCCGCGAAAATGGGCCAGTTTCTGAAACGACTTCATGGATACATGAACGACCGGGGGCTCGTGCTCGTGAGCCTGCAGCCCTTCGAGCCCGTGAAGGAGAGGCTGTACACAAGGATTCCCCTTCGTCTGGTGTTCAAAGGTCCCTTTGTAGAAGTCTACCGGCTGCTCTCCGACCTCGAGACGATGAGCCGTACGTTGGTGATGGAGAAGATGTTGATCAGCCGGTCGATCATCGATCAGCAGTGTCAGGTGGAGCTCACCGCGAGCGTGTTTGAACGTTAGGACCACAGAGAAGGAATCGGAGAAGCCCAGGTCATGGCCGACAGCAAGAGCGAACAGATCAAGCTTGTCATCGTCGTCGTGATGGCCTTTGTCCTGGTCGGCATCGTGTACATGCGTTTCGTTCGGCCAAAAAGCCAGGCGACTGCCCCGGGGGAGGCAGCCCCAGCATCCACCGCCTCGCTCGAAGTGCCCGAGGTTGCCCTCGATATGCGGGAAACGCCGGGATGGCGCAACTCACCACAGGGTCCGCCCGAACGTGAGCCCCTTCGAGATATCTTTGTTCCGAATGGGTTGCCAAAGGGACAGGGGAGCGCTTTTCCCGGAACAGAGGAGTCCGTTCCAATCGATTCCCTCGAATTGCGTGGAGTCGTGGCAGGGGGAGCCCGACCGGTAGCCCTGATCAACGATCGGTTCGTCCGACTGGGCGAGCAGGTCTATCAGTATCGAGTGGCGAGCATCGGAGCAAAAGAGGTCTGGTTGGCCTCCGGCATGGAAACGTATCAGCTGAGGATCCTGAAGGGTGAATAGGATGATGAAGAGACTTGTCATTCTGTTGGTCGGTGTCGGGGTTGTCCTCGTCCCAACCGTTGCGCAGTCCGGTGAAGACGTGTCCGTCCTGGAGTGGACGGCGCGCGACGAGCCTGCAAAATCCATGGAGCTCCTTGCGCCCATGGGGACGGGCGGCTCGGAAGCTGCAGAAACCGAGGTCCCGATCCGCATGGATCCGCGCAACAACCTGATGAGCATCAACTTCCTCGAGACCGACATCCGCGAGATCTTCTCGGCCATCGCCATTGAACGGGAGATCAATGTGGCCATGGCCAAGGATGTGGCAGGAAAGGTCTCGGTCCATCTGTTTCAGGTGACCCTAGACGAGGCGCTGGACAGTGTCGCCCTGGCCGGGGGCGTCCGCTACCGCAGGGAGGGGGACGTGTACTACGTCTACAAGCCGAAGCAGGAAAACAACGCCGAAACCGAAGGAATGGAGATGAAACTCTTCCGGCTCAACTATGTGGATGTGGACAAGATCCAGAGCATCCTGGAGTCGATTCCGAGCCTGAAGACGGTGAAGATCCACGAGCCCTCCAAGACGATCATCGTGGAGGACAGCCCGGAGAACGTGCGGAAGGTCGAAACCATCGTCGAGTACTGGGACGCCAGACCGAAACAGGTCCTCATCGAGGCGAAGATCCTGGAAATCGCCCTGACCGACAACATGTCCCTCGGTGTCAACTGGGAGCAGCTCCTGGGAGACGTGCGGATCGCTACGGGTGGTTTCACAACGGCGGTCATCCCGACGGACGGCTCTATATCCCCTGTGCCGGAAGAGGGGGAGGGCGGTTTTGCCAACATCATTACAGGGGCAGGGACCAAATATCAGTTCACCGCCGCCATTGATATGCTGCAGACCAAGACGAGGGTGAACACGCTATCGAGCCCCAAGGTGCTGGCCATCCACGGAAGAGCGGCCAAGGTGCAGGTGGGCGGACAGCAGGGCTACAGGGTGACCACGACGAACCTGGGTGTGGCAACCGAAACGATCGAGTTCATCGATACGGGGACCATCCTCGAAATCACGCCCTACGTAAACGATGAGAAGGAGGTCCTCCTGAACGTGAAGCCAGAGATCAACTCCGCCACCATCGATGAGGGAGGGATCCCGGTGGTCAGCTCGACCGTGGTCTCCACTTGGCTCCTTGCCGAGAGCGGTGAGACCGTGTTCATCGGCGGTTTGATCCAGGACGTCAAGAACAAGGACAAGAAGGGGGTCCCCTATATCAGCGATGTGCCCGGTCTGGGCTACCTCTTCGGCTCGAACCAGGACGGCTCGAGGAAGAACGAGCTGGTCGTGTTGATCACGCCCCAGATCGTCGAGGCGGAGCTGGACCGGATCAACCGGGAGAACAAGGAGCGAGTCGAGGAGAAGGAAGCCGCCATGTTTCCCGAAGAAGCGGAGATGGAAGACGACCCGGAAACCGAGGAGCCGGAGGACTCGAAATCCACTGAAAAAGAACCGAAACGCAAGAGGAACTCAAAGGCGGCGAGCCTCCTGCCTGCCTACCTTTCCGAAGGGAAGTGAGGATTTCTTCGATCGGTCCCGCCACCCATCCACCCCGCCCTCCGTTCTCTTCCGGATGACACCAGAAAACATTTTGAATTCAATAGGTTGCAAGGGCTCCTCAGAGGTGGGCAAACGCTAAAGATCCCCTGCGTTTGTTCCGATTCAATAGAATACTGTCTCACTGGCAATAGGGGCCTTCGGCACCCTGCCCGATAAGTCCTGAAAAGGGTAGATCGTGAGTCTTCTCTCTTGGCTCTCGCGCAAGTCATGCTATACGTTCGCCATCTGTCTGGTCAGCGTGATGACCGGGCAGCTCGCATGTCTGTACGGATTCGCCTACTTCCACGGCCAGACCCATGTCAACGGTGAGTCTCTCCTGTGGGGGGCTTCTCCCAACGCTTTACCGTACGTCCTTGCCATCCTGGTCGTTGCCAACTCGGTGACCCACTATCTTTGTTTCGGCCTGCTTCGGGTCCTTGGCCTTCGATGGGAACTCGGAAGGCTCAACATCATCAACAACCACACAGAAGGGCTGAGCATAAAGAGCGGTCTATCCCTTGACGTGCTGACCGAGCTGCTCGGCGCCCTGTCCCGCCTTCCCTACTGGAATACGGTGATGGCGGGCATCGTGTCGTTCCTGGCCTTTCTCGTCTTCATGGCAGGGGTTCTCCTTTCAACCGGAAACCTTAACTATCTCTCGTTGGGAAGCCAGGCCGGGTTCATGACCCTGCTGGTCATCCTGTACCTGACCTATCTGGTGACCGAGTTTCTTAGCACGCCGGCACGAATCCAGGCGAAGCGGGCGCTCCAGGAGGTGGGCGGAAGGATCCACGAGCCGCCTCCCCTGTTCTCCCTGAAGGCGAAATTCGCTTCCTTCATCGTGTTCATGCTGTTGAGCCTTCTCGTGGTGTGTTCCTTTACGCTCAAACCGAGCTTGGATTCCTACGACAGGATCATGATCGTCCTGTTCACCATCCTGAGTGTTGCCCTTAGCAGCATCCTCTGCATTCTCTACTTCCAGTCCATCATGCGTTCCTTTACTGAGGCGAGCGCAGCATCCGAGGACCTTGCTTCCGGCGGCCCGGGATTCCTGTTTTCCGGCAGCCTCGACAGGGAGTTCATTCTCTTCAGTCGGAGCATGAACGCAGCGTCTGCGGAGATCCAATCCCGTCGGAACAGGCTGGAAGACCTTGTCCGGGAAAAGACGCAAAGTCTGGAACAGGCGTTGAAGGAGCTCGGAGAAAACGAAAGAAGATTCCGGGCGATGGTGGAGAATGGTTCGGCCCTGATTACGATCTTGGACGCGGACGGGAAGAGGAAGTACGCCAGCCCTCCGGCAGGGCAGGTCCTCGGGTATACGGCCTCGGAGCTTGTCGGAGCGGATCCCTTCGATCTCATACACCCGGAAGATGTGCCGCGCGTTGCAGAGCTGATCTCCGAGGGAATGAAGAAACCGGGGTTCACCGGGACCGCCGAATATCGGCTGCGACACAAGAACGGCTCCTGGCACACGATGGAGGCCATAGGGCAGAACCTTCTCCAAGATCCTGCCGTCCAGGGCGTAGTGATCAACGCCCGCGACATCACGGACCGCAAGAAGGCGGAGGAGCAGGTCCGGGCGGGAAACCTGGAACTGAGGATGATCAACGAAGTCGTTTCCATTGCGAATGCTGCGGAAGGGACGCAAGACCTCCTGGACCTGATCCTCGAGAAGATCGTCGAGCTTCTCGATTTCGAGGCCGCGGCGGTCTACGTCATCAACGCGGATAAAGGGGTAGCCATCCTTCAAAGCGAGGAGGGTGCCCCGCGAGCAGTGGTCGAGCGATTCTCCCGGTTACCCGTGGATCAGCCTCCCTATTCCGACATTTTCCAAGAAGGGAAGCCCCTTCGCGTGGATGACCTCTGGGCACTGGACCCGGGTTGGAGAGGCCCGGCCCGACGGACGGCCATCGGCGGCGTTCCCGTGTCGTTGGGCGAGCAACAGATGGGAGCCCTGATCGTTGCGAAGACGAAAGATCCGACATTTTCGGAAGAAGACTGGCGGATGCTCGGGCTGATCGGCCGGGAAATGGGCAGCACGATTGCGAGGCTGGGAGCAAGAGACAGGCTTCAAGAAAGCAGGGAACGATACAGACGGCTTGCAGAGAACATTCAGGACATGATCTGGATCACCGACGCTAGAGGCAAGGTTCTTTATATGAACTCGGCGGTGGAACAGGTGACCGGTTACCCGGTCGATCAGTGGATCGGGTCGATTACGGGTAAATACATGACGCCTGAGTCCAGCCGCGAGATGGCCAGATGGATCCGCGAGGCGGATGCCGCTACTCCCAGGAGGAATTCGTTTTCCGTGGAGGTGGAGTGCCTTCACATCGGAGGCCACACGGTCCCCTGTGAAGTGAATGCCACCATTCTTCGTGACGAGCAAGGAACCATCGTAGGGTACGAAGGGGTCACCCGCGACATCACGCGCCGCAAGCGGGAAGAGGAAGCCCTCCGTGAGCGGGAAAGACACTTCCGGGAGCTCGCGGAGCTGTTGCCCGAGATTATCTACGAAATGAATATGGAGGGCGTGCTCACCTTTGTGAACGAGCAAGCTCTCGAGACTACCGGATACAGCCAGGAAGATTTCGATCGGGGGTTCCATGCCATCGAGCTGCTCGTTCCGGAAGACAGGGAACGTTGCGCAGAAACGGTCCTTCGGCTCATACAGGGCGACTCTAAGGGCGTTTCCGAGTACACAGCTCAGCGCAAAGACGGTTCCAGGTTTCCGGTTATGGCGCGGTCCACGGTCGTGGTTCGGGACGGAGAGGTCATAGGGGTCAGGGGGATCATCGTTGATCTGACGGATGTGAAGAGGACCGAGGAAGCCCTGAGGAAGGCGAAGGAGGAGGCGGAAGCGGCAAGCCTTGCCAAGTCCCAGTTCCTGGCCAACATGAGCCACGAAATCCGCACCCCCATGAACGGGATGATGGGTATGGTGGACCTGCTGGCCCGCACCGACCTTACCGAGAAGCAGCGAGGCTTCGTCAACACGGCAAGGCGTTCGAGCGAAGCCCTGTTGCGGATCATCAACGATATCCTGGATTTCTCCAAGATCGAAGCAGGCAAGCTCAGGCTCGAAAAGGTCGATTTCGATCTTTGCGACATAGTGGAGCAGACCGTGGCCCTGTTCACCGACCGGGCTCGGAAACAGGGACTCAAGGTCGCGTGCGAAATTGCGGAGAACGTGCCGGCGTTCTTGTGCGGAGACCCGATCCGGGTGGGCCAGCTCCTGGGCAATCTGATCGCCAACGGAGTCAAGTTCACGCCGGAGGGTGAGGTGGCCGTGCGGGTGAGCTGCCTCGAACAAAGCCGCTCGGACGTCCTGGTAAGGTTCGATGTTGTTGACACCGGAATCGGCATCCCCCGGGAAGCACAGAACCACATCTTCGACGTGTTCTCGCAGGCGGATGGTTCGACCACGCGGAAGTTCGGAGGCACCGGGCTGGGCCTGGCCATCGGAAAGCAACTCGCAGAGATGATGGGCGGGGAAATCGGGTTGGAGAGCGAACCTGGTAAAGGTTCGAACTTCTGGTTCACGGCCCGGCTGGAGTACGGGGCCCAACCGAGAGTGCCGACAGCATCTTTGACGGACCGGGTCCCGACCACCGGCGGGCAGGACAAGCTCGATCGGAGCGCATGTATTCTGCTCGCAGAGGACAACCCGGTCAACCAGGAGGTGGCTCTCAACATGCTCGAGGCACTTGGCTGCCGGGTCGAGCTTGCAGCCGATGGACGGGAGGCCCTGGAGAAGGCATCTCGAAGCGGCTTCGATCTGATCCTGATGGACTGCCAGATGCCCGAGATGGATGGGTATGAGGCGACAAGGTTGATACGGGAGAGTGAGCAGGCCTCGGGAGCAGAGCAGGACGCAACACCCATCGTGGCCCTGACCGCCAATGCGATGGAAGGGGACCGAGACCGGTGTCTGGCCGCCGGCATGGACGACTACCTGAGCAAGCCCTTCACCCAGGACCGGCTGTGTGAAGTGCTGAGGCGGTGGCTGAAGAATCCGGTGATACAAGATGATGGGGCCGTTCCGGACGAACCGAATGCGGAAGCGCCGTCGAGTTCGGGCGACGAGCGGGTGTCGGTTGACCGCAAGGCCCTGGATACGATCCGGGCCCTGCAGCGGAAGGGGAAACCCGATCTGCTCGCTCGTGTGATCAATGTGTATCTCGAAGATTCGCTCAGGCTCCTGGAAGCATTGCGCCAGGCCTTGTCCCAGGACGACAGGGTCGCCCTCAAGCGACAGGCACACACCCTGAAATCAAGCAGTGCAAATGTTGGTGCCCTTCGATTGGCCGCGCTCTGCAAGGAGCTGGAAGCCGCTCAACAGGGTGAACCGAACGAACGTATCCGGCAGACGATGGTCCGAATGGAAGAAGAGTACGAAACCGTACGAAACGAACTGACCACGGAGCTGGAGAGGATTTCAGCATGACGGGAAGGGAACCACCGGAAAGCGGTTCTTTCACCGGAGCAGACCATTCGCTCTATGCGGATTTACGGGACTGGGCCACGCAGTTCGTCAGCAGCGGCCTGCGACCGAGCCGTGAAGTCGTGGGAATGGACCTGTTCTACAAGGTTCGTCTGCAGACTGTCATCCTCCTCATGTTCCTCATCGTGGCACCCCTGTGGTCCCTGACCTTTATCCTTCACCGGTGCTGGCCCATGGTCGGGGTCATGGTGCTGTGCTGTGCCCTTTCCACGACCCTGCTCCTGGTGTTGAGGTCCGCGCGGGACAAGGTCCGGTGGCTTCCGGTCGTGTCCCACGTGTGCCTGTTTACCGCCATCGCGATCATCACCGCTTCGAACTGGATGAGCGGCGGTCTGTCCGGAGCCAACGTCACCGCCTTCTTCCTTGTTCCTTTCCTTGCGGTGAGCCTCATCGGCCCCTGGGGTTTGGCCTGGATTCTGGTGACGCTGGGAATCATGGCGGCCCTTCAGTATTGCACGGCTATCGGCTATCCGATCCCAAATGTGATTCCCCACGAGGGCCGAATGGTCGACATGTTTCTGACATGGGCTTTCGTGTTCATCTTGATGTCGGCGGCAATCGTCCAGTACGAGAGCGCTCGGCGGAGCATCCTGCGCCAGGTGATCAAAGCCAAGAATCACGCCGATCAGGCGAACCGCTCGAAGTCCCAGTTCCTGGCGAACATGAGCCATGAGATCCGTACGCCCATGAACGGTGTGATGGGCATGATCGATCTGCTCTCCGAGACGGCCCTTACCGACAGGCAGCGGCACTTCACCGAAACCGCACGTCGTTCCAGCGAAAGCCTTTTGCGGATCCTCAATGATCTCCTCGACCTGTCCAAGATCGAGGCGGGCAAGCTGGAGCTGGAGAAGTCGGATTTCGACCTGCGCGACGCGGTAGAAGAGACGATGGTCCTGTTTGCGGAGAGTGCGCACCGCAAGGGTCTGGAGATCGCCTGTGACCTGGAGAGGGGAATGTCCACCTCGCTTCGTGGAGACCGGCTGCGACTGACCCAGATCTTGTGCAATCTGGTCGGCAATGCGGTCAAGTTCACCGACCGGGGTGAAGTGGTGGCGCGGGTTCGTTGCCTCGAGGAAATGGGCGAAGAAGTCCGGCTGCGTTTCGAGGTGACCGACACGGGCGTGGGCGTCGAGAAGGAAGAACAGGAACACATCTTCGAGGTCTTCTCCCAGGCGGACGGCTCGAGCACCCGCAGGTTCGGTGGGTCGGGTCTGGGTCTCGCCATCAGCCGGCAGTTGGTCCGGATGATGGGTGGCAAGATCGGCGTGGAAAGCCGGTCCGGCGGCGGCTCCTCTTTCTGGTTCACCGCACACCTGGAAAAGGGCACTGCGTCGGGCCGGGTTTCAGATCTGCCGGCCCGCGACCTGAAGAGCCTGC
>JANQFG010000163.1 GCA_028277985.1 bacterium
GACAGGCAAGAGCGCCCAGCAGGCTCAGCCTGGCATCGAACCAACGGAATCGCGGTCGAAAGGAAGGGCTCGCAGCCCTTGCCTCATAGAAGGTCGCCAGGTTGAGCAGCCCGTAGGAGATCAGAAAGAACATGGAAACCACGGGTGCGATCAGATTCAGATTCCCCAGGGCAACCGTTGCGAGCGCAATCCCCAGAGAGAGCAACACCCCTCGCCGCGGGTTCCCCGTGGCTCCGGTTCCCTTTGCAAAGGGCAGGAGGAACGGAAAGATCTTGTCCTGCGCGAGGGACTGGAGGATCCGGGGCGCGCCCAGAAACGAGGCCATGCCGGATGACAGGGTGGCGGCGATCACCCCCGCATCGATGATAAAACCGATGCTGGCCACGCGTTTCATGGAGGCGTAGTCCTGGCTGAGCACTTCCCGGGGCAGCGTTCCGGCGAACACGAAGGCGACCGCGAAATAGACCACAGCCGACAGCCCGACAGCGATGAAGGTGCCGCGAGGCAGGCTCTTGCCCGCATCCTTCAGGTCCCCGGACATGCTGACGCCCTGGGTGAATCCTGTAACCGCAGGGAAGAAGATGGCGAAGAGAACCCAGAAGGCGGGACCGGACCCAGGCGACGACCAGTTACTCGCCACCAACCCGTATTCCCACTTGCCGAGGCCGCCAACGAAGAACGATACCAGCGCCGTCACCAGGATCGTCATCACCACGTACTGAAACCTCGTGGCCCAGTCCGCTCCCAGCCAGGCAAAGATGAAAAGAAAGGAAACGGCGAACGCAGCGATGATCTGCGGAACGTACTCGCCGGAGACGGGAAGAATCCCGCGAAGGGCCTCACCGAAACCGATGCAGTAGAAGGCGATCGACACCGACTGTGCCAGAAAGAGGACGATACCGATGGCGCCCCCGAACTCCAGCCCCAGCGTGCGGGAGATGAGATAGTAGTCCCCTCCCCCCTTGACCTTCAGGTTCGTGGCGATGGCGGACAGGGAAACGGTTGTGAGGATCGAAATCGCGTTCGCCAGGGCGATCATGATCAGGACGCGACCCAGGCCGGCGTTTCCCACTACGTAGCCGAGTCGAAGGAACAGGATGATGCCGAGGATCGTCAGAATGCTCGGCGTGAAAACCCCGGCAAAGGTTCCCAGCTTGCCCTCCGACGATCCGGGACCCGTCTTTCGATTCGCGCCTTCCGCCATGCTCGTTCTCTCTGGTTCCCTATTGCAGGTAGAAGCGTACTTCGATGAAGAAGGTGAGCGGATAGGTCCCGTATTCGCTGTTCAACCGAAGATCCGACAAGCCGAGCCCTCCAGGCGCAAGAACGAACGTGGGGGCCTCCCCCAGGGGGATCGTGCATCCGGCCGTGGCAACAGCATTGTCGGCAATCGAATACTCGAGAACAGGATTCAGGGTGGCAGAGGGATCGGTGAGGTTCACGAGCACATTGAACATGCCCATCAGGATCGGAAAGATTTCGTAGCTCGCCCCCAGACCCAGGTTGTGGCGGCCGAGCAGGAGCGTTCCTCTCGAGAGCAGCCGGTTGTTGATGAGCTCCTGGTTCATATCTTCCACATTCGCGGCCCCGGCGCCGTAATAGTAGTACTCCCCCAACAGATAGGGCCCTTTGCCCGGAAAACGGTAGTCCAGCCCAACGAGGAAGTCGAGATAATCCGAGCTGTCCTTCACGTGATTGAACAGGATCTCGCCGTGAATCCCGATCCCCGAGTTGCCCAGGTCTCCGGCAAAGTCGCCGCCCCCCACGATGTCGGTCTGCACCCAGCCTCCAAGGATGGAGATGTCGTAGTCCTTGAACAAGGTCTTGAATTTCCCCACACCGGCGGATCGATCCGGGTCCGCGTCCCTGCCGAAGGCCCAGACGAATTCCGCCTGCGTGAAATCACCCAGGGCAAAGACGAGACGAGCCGCATCGTTTCCGGCCTTGAATTCCCTGTCCACCTGGAGCGGGCCGAAGGGGCTGAACAGGTCCGTGGGCTGCCAGAACCGGCCTGTGCCCCATGTGATCGCCTGCCTGCCGAAGACGAAGTCCAGGTCCCAGATGGAGAAAGTTGCTGCGAGCCTGTCGAACTCATGGACCCAGAGAAAATCTTCCGTGTCCTCGATGTCCCAGGAGAGCGAAGTGTACCTGTAGAGACTTCCCGCGTCCGTCACGGTGATGAACCCGGTCAGACCGAAGGCAGTTTCCGGCGGATTGATGAAAGCCCAGTGCTGATAGTGGATCTCCAGGGCAAGCCTCTCGGATGCACCCAGATCCAGCATCACCCGACCCCGGGAGAAGTTCGCGACCTGCGTCCGGTCCTCCACAAAGGGAATCTCATAGTAACGGTTTCCGAGGAACAGATTCTTGAAGGTCGCGCCGAGGTCCGCATAGACGGAATCCGAGCTGTAGAGCTGCCTTGCCTCGGGTTGGGGCGGCAACAGGAAAGCAAGGCTGCCGACAAAGATCACCAGCAGGAGGCGAATCTGTCCGAATCGAAAGACTCCCCTCACGGGGCCTCCTCTCTTCTCCCCTCGCCCGTCTCCCCCGAGACCGGGCCGGTCGTATCCTCCAGGACTTCCCCATCCCTGAGCCGGACAGTCCGAGTGGCGCGCTCCATGACCAACGGGTCGTGCGTAGAAAACAGAAACGTGGTCCCCTCCTGACGGTTGAGCTCCCGCATGAGGTCGAGCAGGGACGCAGCCGTCTTTGAATCCAGGTTCGCGGTCGGCTCATCGGCCAGCACGATCCTGGGCCTTGACGCGATCGCCCTTGCCACGGCAACCCGCTGCTGCTGTCCGCCGCTGAGCTCGAAGGGCTTTCGGTGCTCCATTCCCCCGAGTCCGACCTCTTTCAGGAGTCCCATGGCACGATTCTTTCTTTCCTTCTCTGCCACACCCTGGAGGAGAAGGATGAATTCGGTGTTCTCGTAGGCCGAAAGAACCGGGATCAGGTTGTATGCCTGGAAAACGAACCCGATGTGATGGAGCCTGAACCGGCTCAGCTCTCCGGGACCCAGGCCGCTCACCTCGGTACCGTCGAGCCAGATCCTGCCCCGGTCCGGGCTGTCCAGGCCGCCCAGCAGATTGAGCAGCGTCGTCTTCCCGGAACCGGACGGGCCCACCAGTGCGGTGAACTCTCCCTGCTCCACTTCGAGCGACACGCCCTTCAGTGCCTCCACCTCGAGGGCGCCCTGCTGGTAGATTCTCCAGACCTGCTCTGTTCGAATAATGGCTGCCATGGCGGCTCCGTGCTCCATTCTTTCCTGACAGGCTATTGAAACTTCGCAATTGCGCGCACCGGATCCACCCGGGATGCACGAATCGCCGGGTAGATTCCCACGGCCAGGGTCACGCTGAACACGATCCCCACGAGCAGCAAAACGCGAAGGGGCGCGAGCTCAGAGTAGAGAACCGAATCAACCACCGTACCGGCCATGGTCAATTGCTCCTGGCTGGCAAAGCCCATGTCTAGGCCATAGGCGGCAAAGTAGCGATGTGCGCCGAATCCCAGTATCGCCCCACAACCGAGCGATACGACCGACAGCAGCGTTGTCTCCAGAAGGACCAGACCGATCAGTCGACGCGGTTCCATGCCGAGGGCAACCATCAGACCGAATTCCCGGGTCCTCTCGAGCACGCTCATCAACACCGTGTTCAAAATACCCAGAGCCACGACGACCATGATGATGCCCATGAAGATGTAGGTGCCTGCGTTATCCATCTGCACGAAGAGCACCAGATCGGGCATCACATCCTCCCAGTCGAACACGGCCGCCTCCGGCGAAGTGACAAGGGGCTCAATCTGCTTCTTGATGCGCGCCTGATGCTTCTCGTTTTCGACGAAGATCGCGAGTTGTGTGGCTCCCCGCGAAACGCCGAGCAACGTCCGGGCCAGGGGCAGACTCACTTGAGCGAGGTTACCGTCCAACTCGCTGATGCCGGTCCGGAAGATGCCGCGAACTCTTACGAGCTGGCTCGAGATCTGCCCCGAGGCGTCCTGCGCGGTCACCACCGCCTTGCCGCCTACCGAGGTCTTGAGCCTGCGGGCCAGGTCCGCGCCGATGAGCACCCCTCTCTTCTCATCATCCTTCAGATACCGGCCCTCGAAGATCTCCGGCTCCAGGCTCTTGCGGGTCATGTCCGATGCCGGGTCGACCCCAAGGATGGCCACACCCGCCGCGTTGTCCGCCGTGTAGATCAACCCCGTCACGATGATCCGCTCCGACACGTTGCGGATCCCGGGAACAGCCCAGATCCCTTCACGCAGGGCGGATGCGTCGGCAACGAGCTTGTCGTTGGAAGGCTCATCCGGATAATCCGCGTGCTCCACCGTAAGGTTTCCCGAACCGAGCCGAACCGCGTTGCGGATCATCTGGTTGTGGAAGCCGTCGGCCAGGCCGAGGAAGATCAACGCCAGGGCGAACCCGACCGCGATCATGGTCATCGTGATGAGCGTTCGCCTCCGGTTCTTCCAGAGGTTGCGCCACGCAAGCTTGAGAAGAATTGTTCGTCTCCTCCTGGCAGGCTGCCCGGGCAGCCTGCCTAAGTTCTCATCACCTCTACCGGCTTCAGCCGTGCGGCCTTTACCGAAGGATAGAGCCCTGCCAGGGCGGAGATGATGAGCATGATTCCCATGCACTGCAGCATGCCCTCGGGCCAGAAGGTGGCGCGGAGCACGTTCTCGATGGCGAATCCCGTGTACTCGAATCCCTCGCCGAACAGCCCGGTGAGGTCCCACCCCTTCACTTTCAAACGCCAACTCCAGAGAAGCCCGAGGCCCAGGCCCAGCACCTCGCTGATACCCGCGAGCATGAGGGTCTCGGCAAGGATGAGCAGGACCATCCTCGCCGGCTTCAGGCCCACGGCCAGCATCAGGCCCAGCTCGTACATCCTCTCGAACACGGCCATGAGCATGGTGTTCAGGATGCCAAGGGATGCGATCGAGAACACGATCAGGAGCATAATCGTGGTCCAGGCCCTGTTCAGGGCCAGGGAATCCTTGAGTACTGGGGCGATCTCCTTCCACGTTCGCACCTCGCACGACTCCCCTTCCAGCAGCGAGGTGATTCCGGGCTTGTAGAGGTCGACATCCATCGCGTCGGGTGTACGGATTGCCAATTCGTGTATCCGGCCGGGCAGAACGACCAGCTCCGCAAAGTCGTCCAGAGGCATGATGACGGTCGTCCGGTCCGTGGCGTCGTCGAGTGTCTTCAGCACCCCGACGACCTTATACAGATCGTTCCCCAGGCTCCCGTCCGCGGCCTGCGTGATCAAGGCGATCTCGCTTCCCACCCGGGCATTCAGGCTCTTGGCGATCTTTCTTCCCAGGATGACAGCCTTCGCCTCCCCTGGGAGCAGGTACCGACCCTGGAGCAGGTGTTTCCAGAGATCCGTGACCTCCCGCTCCTGCTCCGGATCGATCCCTCGGATCCGAACGCCCGCGGACTGCTCCCCGAGGCTTGCCAGGGCGAAGGCATAGGCCCGAGGAGCCACACGAAACTCACTGTCTTTGAATCTTTTCAGGATGGACAGCGGGAGGGTGTCGTAGAGGCCCTTGTCCAGGTAGTAGTGTTCCGCGTGGGCCTGCACGTGCCCCAGCGACCGGTCGGCCGCATACCCGACCATCTGATGATTCATCCCCTCCATCAGGTTCGCCGCAACGATCATCAGGGTCAGGCTGAAGGTCATGGCGGACAGGGTGATGACGGACCTGCGGGGGTTCCTCCAGATGTTGCGCCATGCGATCCTCATCAGCATGTTCGAGCCTTTCGTACGCGGCCTTGCCGAACCTTTCGCCTCTACCTTTTCTTCTGCAGGGACCGGAGACTGAAGAGGTCCGGTTTGAGGTCCACCTCGAAGGTCATTTCCAGATAGTTCACCCGGGTGAACTCTTCGGGCTTGTCCAGGGGCTTCATGGTAAGCAAGGTCGGTATGATTCGTCCGCCCATTTCCTTGATCTCACCAAAGGTCATGACCCGCACCTCTTCCCCGTCCTCGTCGTAATAGGTCATCTTCAGCGGGATATAATCCGCCGCCCGGATGACCGATACGATCTTCCCCCAGACCACCGGGGCCTCCGGTTTCGCGTGGAGCGTGAGTTCCAGGATTCCCTGCCCGTCCCGTTCCCCCTCGAAGGTGATCTCCGTGTTGTAGTCCCGCTCATACTGGCTGTCCTTGACCACGTCATCGTTGGTGAAATGGCTGCCCATCCAGGAACCGAGCATCATCGAGGCAGGAACCTTGGTCACCCGTTTGATCTTCGGAAGATAGTTCCAGATGTTCTTGTCCACCTTGAGGGTGGCCACGCCCTCCTCTTTCGCCGGATAGGTGATGCGCACGAGCGAACGATCCATTCCCTCCGTATAGACCTTCATACGCAGGGTCCGGCTCCAGTGGGCGGTCACCACCTCCATCTCCATCTGTCCCTCGGAGGTCGATCCGCGCCACAGCCGGTCCACCTTGTTCAGGATCTCCTTGATGCGGGCCTCGTCCGATGTCGCTTCGGGCGAGGGGGCTTCTTCCGCCAGAGCAGGAACCATTCCCACCCCCAGAAACAGGCAGACAACCACCAGTACATCCATGCAACGGGTCCTGATTGCTCGAGCCTTCATCGTCTTCTCCGTGGAGGAAGTTTTTTTCGTTACCGAGATCTTCAAGGTTGAAAGTCTATCATCTGCCCGGCCGAAAGCAGGTTGAAGCAATAGAACTTATCAGGGTATAATGAAATAGACAACCTTTCTATTGCACATCCGTTGCCCTAGAGGCCCGGCCATGAGAGGACGTCTTGCGACCTCCTTCGTTTGCCTGATGCTGGCGGAGTACACCGATTTCATGTACAAGCCTGAGCCGGGCCCCTGGAAGAAGCTCTCCACCCACGAGCGGCTCGCCAGGGCCATGCTCCACTGGTTCGAGTTCACCGGGGACGCGGCCTACCTGGACCAGGCGAGGAAGATGCTCGACTACGTGGAGACCCATCTCTGCACCGAGGATTGCTATCAGCCGGGCGTATTCATCCTACTGCGGAAGCGGGCCGAAGGAAGAGCTTGAGACCCGGGTCTCGCGGAGAAATACTCTCATCCCAGAGCCGCACCCAGGAAACGATTCCTCTGCTCGAGACTCAATGAAAGGAGGATGGGTGTATGGCAAGAGAGGGGCGGCGTTCCGGAAAAGACCGTAGAACAGATTCCCGGCGCAGGAAGTCCAAGGACTCCGACTACAAAGGGCCAGAGCGGAGGAGCGGTTCGGACAGGAGATCCGGAAAGGACCGGCGAAAATCCTCATAAGTGGGAAAGGAGATGATGATGTACATCTTTGTCGAGCTGTGGAATGCCCGACCGGAGTGGCTCGCCCTGTCCGAAGAGGAACGGGGCAACTACATGCAGCAGGTAGGTGCCGGGATGGGAGAGCTGGCCAAGGCGGGAATCGAGGTCATCTGCTGGGCCGCCAACGATCCTTCCACCACCCACCGTTGCGGCTATGAGTACCTTGCCGTCTGGAAGATGCCCGATGAGGAGGCGGTCAAGCTCTTCGAAGAAACCGTGGAACAGGCCGGCTGGTACAACTACTTCGAGCAGGTCAACGCCGGGGGCGCGATGTCGACGCCGGATGAAATCATCGGCCGAATCATGAATCTGTGATGAACCTCCACCGCGTAACCGCTGCTCTGATCGACGATCTTCGGCCCCTGCGCTTCGGGCCGCCCATCACCCATGTGTACAATCCCCTCGAATACGCGGGAAAATCCTACAAGAAGTACTTGAAACTCTACGGGGCCCAACCCAAAGAGGTCGTGCTGGTGGGGATGAATCCCGGCCCCTGGGGAATGGCCCAGACCGGCGTCCCATTCGGTGAGGTGCAGTCCGTGCGGGACTGGATGGGGATCGAAGCCCCCGTGGGCAGCCCCCCCGCCATACACCCGAAACGGCCGGTCCAGGGTTTTGCGTGCGGGCGAAGCGAGGTCAGCGGCAAACGTCTCTGGGGCTGGGCTTCCAGGTCGTTCGGCACACCCGAGAGGTTCTTTGCACGGTTCTTCGTGGCCAACTACTGTCCCTTGATCTTCTACGAAGAAAGCGGAAAGAACCGCACGCCCGACAGCCTCCGCGTGGCCGAAAAGCGACCCCTTTTCGCTGCCTGTGACCTGGCCCTCCGCAGGACCGTGGAGTGGCTCAAGCCGGACCACGTCGTCGGAATAGGCACGTTCGCAGAGGCCAGGGCCCGTGAGGCCCTGGGCGGTCTTGACGTGGCGATCGGCCGTATCTCCCACCCAAGTCCTGCCAATCCGAAGGCAAACCGGGGCTGGGAGCCCCTGATTGCCAAGGAGTTTGCCTCCCGCGGCATCCGGTCCTAACCAAAGCGTTTCATTCAGGCGGACCCGCAGATCGCCTACCCCTCGGGTCTCTCTAGACCCAACCCCAACTCCTACCCATGCCCGTGAGAATGCCTGCTCACAGGATCTTCGAATAAATTCGTGTAATGCCTAATTTTATAGTTGACGCTAAAATTAAATGCGGCTATAGTTATCGTCATCCATGGATTCTCGGAGATTCTAAACATGACGATCCTTCGCGAACTGCCCTTGCGAGACCGCAAGTACGCAAGGAACAAGCTGAATCTGTTGCTGGCCGCCTTCGAGCAATTGAAAGACAGGCGGTTTGAAGAGATCTCTGTGAAGGCCCTGTGTGAAGAGGTCCAGGTCTCCGAGGCCACCTTCTTCAACTACTTCCCGAAGAAGAATGATCTTCTTTTGTATTTCGCACAACTCTGGTCCATAGAGGTCGGCTGGCACGCCCGGAGGGTTGCAGCAGAAAGCGGGCTTGCCGCCCTGGAGGCGATCTTTGAACACATGGCTGGGAAGGCGGAGGAACACCCCCGTGCAGTGAGCGAGCTGATCGTCTTCAAAGCCCGGTTGCAGTCCTATCCAGAGCCCAGGGAGGTGACCCTCGCAGAACGTTTGACAGCCTTTCCGGACCTCCCAGGGGTAGAGAACATGCCCTCTCACTGGCTGGATTCGATTCTTATGGAGAATCTGCAGCGCGCAAAGGAATTGGGGGAGTTGGCCGAGTCCGTGGATCTGGACATGGTCGTGATTTCCCTTCTGTCCCTCTATTTCGGGGTGCCTCTCGTCACGGCTCTGATTGCCCCCGGGGACATCCACGCCATGTATAGGCAACAGTTGGATTTGCTTTGGGCCGCCCTGGGTGTGGCCCGATCCGGAATTGCAGGAAAGGAATAGGAGAGTCACACCATGAACGAAGAATTGCTCGCTCCATGTGGATTGTATTGCGGTGTCTGCGGAGTCTTCCTGGCAAGCAGGGACAACAATCAGAGACTCAAGGAAAGGCTGGCGCCTGCCTACGGCGTCTCACCGGAACAAATCGAATGCAAGGGTTGTCTGTCCGGTGATCGGTTCGCGTATTGCGAATCCTGCTCCATCAGAAGCTGTGTGTCCACCAAGAACTACGAAGGCTGTCACGAGTGCGAAGAGTTTCCCTGCGGTCTGATCCAAGACTTTCCCGTGCCCACAGGCAAGAACGTGATGCTCCGCGCCGTTCCCTCGCGAAGGGAGTTGGGGACGGAGAGGTGGGTCGAGCAGGAGGAGACCCGATACATCTGCCCCCACTGCGGAAGCAAGCTGTTTCGAGGCTCTAGACGTTGTCGAAGCTGCAAAGAGCCCGTGAACGTGGATTGAACGAAGGACCCGGGGATCGACTTGGGCGGGTTCGGAAATGTCCAGATGGTCCTTCGTATCGAGCCCGTGAGCTCGCTCGCATATTGCACGAAAGCTCGTGGTAGAAGCCTTCGCGCAATATGCGAGCGAGCCATGGGCCTGTCGTCCGGATGTCCCCTCCCATGCTCCCATCCTAAGGCCGGAAGCCTCTGGATCCGCCCGGCTGAAGCATCCGATACATGAGGTGTTTTTCGTGGACACGGCCAAGGATCGGTTGTAAGGTGTACACGGCACGCCACCGGCAAACCATGGAAGAGGCTCAGAATCCGATGAAGAGACTCGTAGATTGGACGTTCAAGCACTCCACATGGATCGTCCTGGCAAGCATCCTGTTAACCCTCATCACTTCCTACTTCATGCTGCAGTTGAAGATAGACAACTCCCTCGAGACTTTGACTGTAGACGACGATCCCGCCCTGATGACTCTTCTCAAAATGGAAGAGGAATTCGGAAGCAATGAATTTGTGGTGGTCTCGTTCAAAGGAGACGATATCTGGTCGCCCGAAACTCTGCGTATGATCGACCGCATGACCAGGAAGATCGAGGGCGTCAAGAACGTAGAAAAGGTTCTAAGCCTTACCAATGCGGTCACTATTAAAGGAAAAGAGGGAAGCATCGAGAATGCCCCTCTCGTCTCTGAAGCATTTCTGCAAGCGAACCGTGCCGAAGAACTCAAGCAGAGCGTCCTCAGTAGCCGGATTCACAACAGAATGCTCTTTTCAGACGACGGGCATGCAACATCCATCATCGTATGGCTTGCCCCACTGGGAAGAGATGACGCAAAACGATGGCAGGTAGTGAAGGCCATCCGGAAGATTGTGGATGAGGAAAAAGAAGCGAGGAAGTTCCACGTCTACGGCATGCCCGTCTATGTGAAGGCCATCATGGATACCTTCATCAGGGACGAATTGACCCTCAACTCCCTCCTCTTTCTGCTCGTGGGCCTGTTGCTTTATCTGTTCTTTCGTGATGTCAAACTGGTCACCATCCCATTCATCCTTATCGGTGTGACCGCACTCTGGGCCGTCGGCCTCATGATCATGTCCGGCAATACGGTGAACAATGTGACCGGCATGATACCTACGGTCGTCATCATCGTATGTATCTGCGATTCCGTGCACATACTCGCACAGCACAGAGAGACAGCCGGCTCCTTTTCGGATCATCGAGAAGCGCTCAAGGATGTTGTCACCCGGATCGGCATCCCGATCATATTGACAAGCCTGACAACGGCGATCGGGTTCTTCTCGTTGATCGCCAGCGGCATCAAGCCGGTTCGGGACTTCGGCGTTTTCACGGGACTGGGGGTCCTCTTCGCCCTGACTGCCTCGATCACCCTGCTTCCCATCATCATGTCGAGATTCATCCCGAAGAAGGGGCCTTCGGCAGAAAACACCATCTATCGCCGGATGGAAGATATTCTCACCCGTATCGGGGAGTTCGTCTTCAGGAGAAAGTCGATCATACTCGTCATCGGCATAGCCGTCATCGGCACCTCGGTGCTAGGCATGTTCCGAATCGAGTCCAGGCAGGACATCATCGCCATGATCAAGGACAATGACGAATTGGACGAGGCATACAGATTCATCGACTACCATCTGGGAGGCTCCTGTGAATTCGGGATCTTCTTTGAGGGTACGGAAGAGAACGTGGTACTGGAGCCTGAGAATCTTCGGGCCATGGAGAGGATCCAGGATCGCCTGTTGGATGCCTCTCAGTGGGACCCCGCGGTGTACCCCACAAGAAAGGTGATTTCCATTGTTGACTATTTGAAAGAGATGCACCAGGCGATCTACGACGGCGATCCGGATTACTACAGGCTACCATCGACCAAGGACCAGGCCTCTCAGCTACTGTTGCTCTATTCCTTCAACGAAGACGAGGCGGACCTCGATTCACTTGTCAATCATGATTACAGCAAGACGAGAATGAGAATCTTCACGTTGAGCGCCGAGAACTTCTATCTTGCCCGAAAAGGCTTTGATCGAATGCAGGAAATCATGGAGGAAGAGGTTCAAGGGCTGAACCTGGAGGCGTCCTATACCGGCAGGCCCTATCTGACGGGCAACATGGTGGATTCTCTGGTGGAGGGAATGGTGAGGAGCTTCTCTTTCGCCTTTGTCGTGATCTTCGTGGTGATGATCCTCGTGTTTCGCTCCCTGCGCCTTGGCTTCATAAGCATGGTGGCCAACGTTACACCTGCCCTCATGACCTTCGGCATCATGGGATGGTTCGACATTCCCCTGAATATGTTCACGGCCATGGTCCCCAGCGTCGCTATCGGCATTGCGGTGGACGATACGATTCATCTGATGTGGAGAGTAAGGAAGGAGATGGGCGTCGATGGTAACCACAAAGAGGCCATCCTCCGGAGCCTGCGGAGTGTGGGCAAGCCGATCGTGACGACGACAATCCTGCTCTGCGTAGGCTTCTCCGTATTCTATTTCTCCGGGCTTACTCTGCTCACCCAGTTCGGCCTTCTGACTCTCCTCACGGTATTCAACGCGCTCATCACGGACCTGTTCCTGGCGCCGGCCATGTTATTCGTTTTCAAGCCCTTTGGGCCGGTCGATCTCGATTTGCGGCCAGGAGCGTCCGCATCCACAGCCGCCTGAGCGAAGAATCCGATCCGAATAGCCTTTTTCGTGGACACGGCAACCGATCGGGGGTATCTTGTCCGCCAAAAGCAAATGAGAGATAGGAGGGTCATGTCATGAAAGGAGTGTTCAAGTGGGTTGGGATCCTGCTGGGCGTCCTGGTGCTGATCGTCATTGCCGCGAGCATCGTGGTCATGGTCGTGGTGGACAAGGAGATGGTCGCCGGTCAGATGGAAACGGCACTGAGCCGCCACGTGACCATCGATGGGCTCGATATCGGCCTGTTCTCTATCGTCTCCGGCGTAGAAGTGACAGGCGTGAAGATCTCCAACCACAAGACCCCGGACCAGCTGAAGGCCCTGAAAGGCAAGCCGGTCGCCGACAGTGACCTCTTCGCCGGGTTGAAGCGCCTGACCCTCACCCTCCGATTCCTTCCGCTCCTTTCCGGCAGCATGCAAGTCAGCGAGTTCGTGATCCATGAGCCCGAGATTCACCTGGTGAAGCACAAGAACGGCACCTTCAATTTCTCCGACCTGCTGCAGCCGGCAGCCCTAGAGCAGAAGGAAGAGAAGAAGCCATCCGAGCCGCTCTCGGCCGATGATCTGCCGTTGAGCCTTACCGTGGGCAAGGTCGGCCTGGAAAAAGGGACCGTCACCTACCTGGATCAGCGGTTCAACCAGACGATCCAGATCTACGATCTCACCATGCTGGCCCATTCGGCGGAAATCGACCCCTCCAATCTCGAGGCGAGGAATCGCGTGAAGATCCAGTTCAAGCTGGGCGTCAAACCGGAGGACCGGTTGAAGACCGGAGCAGTGAAGTTCTTTGACATCCGCCTGGCCGGAGAAGGCGCGGTCAAGCCCTTTGATCTGAAGACAAGAAAGCTGGACCCGGAGGTCACCCTCGAGGTGGGATCGCCCAACGGAACCCTGTCGGGCGTGAAGATCCTGGAGTCGATCCAGTCCGTGAAGGCGATCGAGCAGTACACGGGCAAGCTCTCGTTTCTTGAGGATGAGGTGACCTGGCAGGGGGCCAACATGGACTTGTGGTACAAGGCCGGCAACGTAAAGGTGTCGACCGGTAATATCACCGCCAAGGACTACAGCCTCGACTTCGCCGGATCCACCAACATCGACACCAAGGCGATCGATCTTGATCTCGCCATGAAGCTCGGGCAAGAGCCGTCCCAGAACATCAGGGCCTCCATCGAAAAGAAAATGCAGAAGGAACTGAAGGGGGATGTGGCCAAGGTTGTCTCGGCGGAGCAGCTCGCTGACCTGGTTATGAAACGCCTTTCGAACGAAGACGGAACCGTGTCTCTGAAATACAAGATCGCCGGAACCACCACATCCCCAAAACCGACACTGGTCGAACCTACCGTGCCCGCTCTCGACGCGCTCCTGAAGGAAATGGGCGCCGACGTGGCGGAAATCGCCAAGGAGGCGGTAAAGAAAGAGGCGGAGAAGGCGATCCAGGATGCCACCAAGGACCTGGGTGTGGACGTGATGAAGGAGCTGAAGTTCTAGCCCTTCCCTTGTTTTCAACGCCGCCCGCTGCCGTATTCCGTCACAGAGCCGGAAAAGAGTGCCGTCTCCCGGCCATCTCCCCGGCCCGGCCGCCCTGGGCCCGATCTCGAAATCAACTATGTGCAACCATTCCGCCGGGTTAAGGATTGCAGCGCAGGCGCGGCCCCTTGGTATGTCGATTGCTTCCTTTTCTCTCCTGCCCTCAAGGACAGGAGACCCTCATGGCAAAACGAACAGGAATAAAGAAAGCCCCGATCCTCCTCATCTTCTCTTTCTTGCTGTTTTCGAACACAGCCACCGCCGGTTGGTATCCCATGGTAACCGCCACCCAGAACGCCTTGTTGGGCGTCTGGGGTTCGTCCGCCACAGACGTGTTCGCCGTCGGCATGGGCGGCACGATCCTCCACTACGACGGCACGAAATGGCTGCCCATGACGAGTGGAACCACAAAGGATCTCAATGCGGTCTGGGGATCGTCCGGCTCGGATGTCTTTGCCGTTGGCGCAGACGGAACCATCCTGCACTACGACGGCACGAGCTGGTCTTCCATGAGCAGCGGGACAACCTACTCTCTTACCTGCGTCTGGGGCAGCTCGGCAACCGATGTGTGGGCGGATGGAATGGTATTCTCCCATTACGACGGCAGCACGTGGACCCAGACGAATCTCGCTACGGGTTCCCAAGATATCTGGGGTACATCCGGGAGCAATATTTACGCGGCCGGAGACAACGGCGGAATCGTCCACTACGATTCCCTGAACTGGTCCGGCATGACGACTCCTGTGAGCAACATCCTGTACGGAATCTGGGGCAGCAGCAACAGCGACATCTTTGCCGTGGGCCACTACGGCACGATCATCCACTACAACGGAACCGCCTGGTCCTCCATGAACAGCGGCAGCACGATCATTCACTACTGGGATGTCTGGGGCAGCGCCTGGAACGACGTCTGGGCCGTCGGCGGAGGCGGGGTTATCCTACACTACGGGGGTAACAAGTGGACTGCCGACACGAGCGGCACATCCAAACACCTCTACGGAATCTGGGGAGCCTCTTCCTCTCAGGTCTTTGTAGTGGGCAGCCAGGGAACCATCCTGAGATATTCTGCTACTCCCCTGCCCCCCATCAAGGACGCGGTGCCGGATATCAAGGTGAACGGATCCGACGGGCCGGTCAGCATCCTACCGACAACATCTGTAAACGTAACCGTGAGCCTGGATTCCGGGGACTACGCGTCGCAGAATGCGGACTGGTGGTTGGGTGTGGTCACGCCCTTCGGCCCCTATTCCTTTGTCTTCCCCCATGGGATCATATGGGGCGTGGCACCCCTCATGCCGGGGCCCATACTGGACATCGCGGCCCCTCTGTCCGTGATGAACGGGGCCCTTCCGCCGGGCCAGTATGAGTTCCTGTTCGGCGTGGACTACCTGATGAACGGAGTTCTCGACCCGGCCGAGCTCTTCCAGGATTCGGTGTCGGTAACCGTGTCATCCCCTGCTCCGTAGATCGATCCGGAGCACAGGGGCCTTTGTTCAGGTGTATCTCTCCAGCAGGAGCCTTGCGCCGGCCAGGCGCAGGGTATCGTTATCGCCGTCCTCGATCATCGCGGCGCGCGCGTCGCGGAAGATCCTCTCCACCGGGTATTCCCTGCTGAGCCCGCAGCCACCCAGAAGCTGGACTGCGTCGCTCGCAACGTCAAATGCGGTTTCCGTGTTCTGCACTTTTGCCGCGATCGCATAGTGCGGCTCGGGCGGCATGGCCTGTGTATTGTAGACATTGACGGCCCGCCCAAGGGCACGGGCGCTTTCCACGCGGGTGAACATGTCAAAGAGCTTCTTCTGCACCAGCTGATGTTTGGAAATGACCTTCGCGCCCGCAACACGCACCTTGCAGTACTCGAGAGCCTCTTCCAGAGCAGACCGAGCCACCCCGGTGAAGGTGGTGGCCATTCCACCGTTCGCGGTCGCAATGATGATATCGGTGACCATCTCATACATATCCGGCTTGACGAGCATGTAGTCGGCCGGGACGCGAACGTTGTCGAAGTAAACCTCACCCTGGTTGAGGTCCCGTTGCCCGATCTTGTCGAGGGGTTTGCCCCGCGTTACGCCATCGACATTGAGGGGAACAAAGAACATGCCCGCATCCCTCTCGTCCTCGGTACCATCGATGCTCGCGTGCAGCAGCGCATGGGTGGCGATCGTGCCGTTCGAGACCCACGCCGATTTCTGGCCGTTGATCACCCACTCGTCTCCGTCGAGCCTTGCGCGGGTGCCATGGCGTATGAAAGGGATGTCCTCTCTCTTCGAGCCGATATAGACCTGGTCGCCACCGCCGTGCTCCGGCTCGGTGATGGCCCAGCAACCTATGAATTCCGCCTTCACATCATCACGGAACGGGATCACGTGCTTCTCGATGAGCCCCGGCGGACCCAGCATGGCCGCAAACACGAACGGCATGCTGGAGGCCCCCATGCAGACGGCCAGTCCGGCGCTGCCCCAACCCATCTCTTCCGCCACGATGCACTGTTCGACCGGCCCCAGCGCAACCCCGCCGAGCTCCTCCGGCAGGGCACGGACGTGGTACCCAAGCTCACGGCCCTGGCGCAGCACATCCCATAGGACCGAGTCGTCCGCGATCACCTCTGCCGGGTCGGAGAGCTTGTCGAGCTTGTCGGCGGCCGGCCTCATGACCTCCTCTGCAAACTTGTGGGTCTGCTCCTTCAAGGAACGTTGCTCGCTTGTGAGATCAGGATTCAGATCGAGAAACATGGACGAATCTCCTCTATTTCAACACGAGTCGTGCAAGGCTTCGGATCACCCTGGGGATGATCTCCTCGGGCTCTATCGACGGGTCCTGGAAACAGGACTGGCGCACCGCCTCCTTGAGCGCCCCAAAAGCGGAAAGGGCAACCGTCTCGACATCCACCTTTCTCAGCAGACCCATTCGAATGCCGTGACTCAGCATTCGACCGATCTCCTGGATCACCCCATCGGCAAAGGCATAGGATTCTTCAGAGAACTTGGATCCTATCGTCTCCGCCTCAGCGATGAACAGACGCATGAAAGTACCATGGGTCTCGATGTGATCCACAAGGAAGACCGCCACGCGATCCGCCATCTTCAACCAGTCTTTCCTGGTCTTTACCGCTGTGAAATCCGTATTCAAAAGTCCGGAAATCATCAGCGTCCGGTACTCATTGAGCAGTTCGGAGAATATGTTCTCCTTGTTCTTGAAATAGAGATAGAAGGTTCCCTGCGTCACCCCGGCCGCACCGACAATGTCGGATATGGTGGTTGAGGCGTATCCCTTGTCTCCAAACACCTCGAGGGCTGCGCCCAGGAGTTCTCTTCGCGTGGCTTCTCGTGCTATCTCGGCAGCTCGGGTGCGCGCCATCGTTCCCTCCGGTCAGCAGGACGCTGAGCCGACAGATCCGATGGGCAGGGACTCGGGATCATCGAACACCTGGTAAGGCGTCGGCTCTCCGGAATCGCGCCCTTTTCGAACCATCGGCACCGAACCCTTCTTGGGATCGTAATAGGTCCACCTCACCGGAGGATCGAAGGGTTCTTCGGACTTCGGCATCTTCAGTTCTTCGACTCGCTGCCCCACGATATTGCAGAAGAGATCGGCCAGGGCCCCCTTATCCTCGTCCGGTTCACCAAAGAGGCGAAGGTATTTCTCCTGCGCAGCCCGGACCTTCTCGCGAACCGTTTCGGTGGGCGCATACACCGCCATCGCCTCGGTAAGCGGATAGGTCTTGACGCACCGCTCGGCAAAGAAGGCGGCCTTCTCGTTTCGGAGCAAGGGTCTCGAGGACCGGCTGCACGTTTCGTATCCGTTCAGGTTGATCTCGAACATGCGGAACAGGCCGGGACCGTTGTTCTCATAGAGCCTCGTGTGGGCAAGCTCGAAGTAGTGCTTGAGCTCGCCCGGGGCGAAGTTCTTCGCAATGAATGTGGCATCGTTGCACTGCTGGACGTCTCGGTAGGTCATATTCGGATAGAGCCTCCCGGCCTTCTTCATTCTGGTATAGAGCTCGGTGCCGGGACATGCGGTCAGAAAGGTCATCTGGTAGGCAGAGGGTTTCAGGTCGACAAAGTAATCGATGTCCGCCCCGATGTTCTGGTGCGTGTGGAAGTCCCACCCGAGGACCATGGAGGCCGTCGCAGCAATCCCGTGTTGCTCCATGATCTCGAACGTCGATTTCACATCCACACAGGTACGCTTTTCGATCTTGTGATCCGAGGTGATGACGTCGTCGAGGCTGGACTCGACGCCGACCCATATCGAGTCGACACCAAGCTCGAGCAGTTCCTCCATGCTGAACTCGGACAGGGAGCGCAGGTCACCGAAGCAGAAGTAGCTGAGCTTGCGAAGGCCGAACTCCTGGTCTTCCTGAATGAGTTTGCCGAGGGTCCGCATGTAATCGGGGTTGATCAGGAGATCCTCGTCGAGGAGGAGCGAGACCGAGGCCTGGCCGCCGTTTCGACGGCAGTTGTGCTTCATGGTCTCGAAGGTTTCTTCCGGATCCAGGACATAGATCTTCTGCTTCTTGAACATGGCCGAAGTGCAGCAGAATTCGCACCCGTTCGGACAACCGAGCGCGACCAGCACCATGGACATCGATCTGTCCGCCACGCCATCGACCCCAGGGAAGCTGTTTGAGCCGCGGGGAAGAAACATCTGGGTGATCGGCCTGTCGACCGGCTCGTCGCCGAGCAGCTTGCGCATGAATTTTACGCCCTCCTCCTCGCAGAGGTAATCGCTCTCCTTCAGGAGATATTCCGCGTCTCCGCTCGTTTCCCCGGGGGGAGGGTCGTAGAGATTCATGACTCCGTATCCGCCAAGGATGATCTTCGTCTCCGGTGAGATCTCTCTGGCCATCCGGACCATGCGAGCCACCTTCTCGATGTTGATGGCGATGATCTGAAACCCGAGATAGTCATAGCCCTTCCTAAGCTCTTCTTCAAAGTCTTCGATGTGCGGGCACTCCAGCACGGTCGTTTTTGCGTTGATATTCTCTGCGATCAGGTAGAGCGCGATACAATGCGTGTGGGAAGTGAGCGTGAAAGGACCTTGCCCCCTTTGCAGCCGCGATTCCAGGATGTCCAGCTGGTTCTCGCCCCATTCGAGGTCGTACGGGCCATACGGATTGCACAGAAGGACGCGTTTCATTGCATTCACCTCCTTTTCAAAGATGGACCGGACAGGGCTCACTGACTAATCTGTTAGTCAGCTTATTGCAATAACGGATCTTTTGTCAATAAAAAAATAGGTATTCAGGAACATCGGAAGGTCTATTCGGGTTGGCCCCGATCCAGGACCCGGCGGGCCGTCTCGGCGATATCACGAACGGCGAGGGGTTTCATCACAAAGGCCCGGATGCCCTGTTCCAGGGCACCTTCTTCCGTGATCATTTCGCTGAATCCGGTGCACAGAATGATCGGAAGGTCGGGTCGAATCCGCAGGAGCTCCCGGGACAGTTCTACCCCGGTCATCTCGGGCATCGTCATGTCGGTAACGACGAGGTCAAATCTGCCCGGTTCTGCACGGAAGTCCGCCAAAGCCTCTACGCTGCTGGTCCTGACGGTTACCTCGTAGCCGAGACGCATGAACATGCGTTCTCCCACATCCGCAAGTGCTTCCTCATCGTCCACGAACAGGACTCTCTCGGTCCCGGAAGGCAGCGCAGAGGTTTCCTCCGAATCAGGCTCTGAATCTCCCTCGACCAGGGGCAGATACACTTCGAACGTGGCCCCCTCCCCCGGTCTACTCTCTACCCGGGACGCTCCTTTGTGAGATTTCGCAATCCCGTGAACCACGGAGAGGCCCATCCCTGTTCCCTGGCCATGCTCCTTGGTAGTGAAATAGGGGTCAAAGATTCGATCCAGGATGTCAGGCTCGATGCCGTGACCCGTATCCCGCACGGTGAGGACGAGATAGTCCCCCGGGGTCAGGTCCTGGTATTGGCCCCGAGCCTGCTCGCCAAGACGGACATCCCTCAGGCCGACTTCCATCACACCACCGGTCTCTCTCATGGCATGGGCCGCGTTGCTGGCCAGGTTGAGCAGGATCTGGTTCAGCTGGGTCGGATCGGCAAGGATCGTATCGCGCCGATTGGTGAAGTTTTCGCGAATCTCGATCGTGGTCGGAATAGAGGAGCGCAGCAGTCTGAGTGATTCCTCGACAAACCCTCTGATTTGCACGGGCTTCAGCAGTGCTTCGGTCTGCCGACTGAAGGCGAGGATCTGCCTGACCATCTCTTTGGCTCTCAGGCAGGCCTTACGCACCTCATCCAGATTCCGGTACGCGGGGTTCCAGTCGGGGACATCCTGCATGGCGAGTTCGGCATTGCCGACAATAATGCCGAGAATATTGTTGAAGTCATGGGCAACGCCGCCCGCCAGGGTCCCGATGGCCTCCATCTTCTGAGCCTGCTGGAGCATGGACCGGAGTTGCTCCTGTTCGGAAATGTCCCGGATGAAAGAAAGGACGGCCGGCTTCTCCTCCCATGAAATCGAGACCGCGTTGGTCTCTACCCACAATGTCTCGCCCACCTTGTTCATCACACGGAAGGGGTAGGTGGAGGGAATGTCTTCCCCACGAAGTCTTCTCACCTGCCTTTCTATGAGCATTTCCCTGTCTTCCGGATGAATCAGGTCCGTGAACGGGATTCCATCGAGTTCCCCTGCAGAGTACCCAAGGAATTCCTCCGTTCTTCTGTTGTGAAACTTGATGTCGGGCCCCTGGGTAATCACGATGGCATCGTTGGCATTTTCGACCACGTCACGATACCGTTCCTCACTCTTTCGCAGGGCCTGCTCGATCCTTTTGCGTTCAGCAACCTCATGCTTCAGGTCTAGATTCGCCTTTGACAGTTCGGCGGTCCGCCGCTCTACCCTTTCCTCGAGCTCGCCGTGCGCCTTTCGGAGGTCCTCTTCCATCTGCTTGCGGTCGGTGATGTCTCTTGCCACGCCCACGAATCCGGCAGGCTCTCCCTGGACATCCTTCAACGCGGTGCCGGAGAAAAGAACGGGTATCTCTCGGCCTTGCTTTGTGAGGAGAAGGGTCTCAAAGGGTCTGACCGTTCCGGTGTCGATCCCGATCTTCATTTCCTCATAGTGTTTCTTGTGCTCCTTCTCCGGAAACAGCTTCTCAAATGTGAGTTCATGGACTTCGTCATCGGAAAAACCCAACAATTCGATGGCGGCCTTATTTAGCCTTGTTACCTGCCGGTGCTGGTTGAGCACGATGAGTACATCCCCGATAGCGTCCATGTAGATGGAAGACTCTGTCAATTGCTTAGCCTCTTCCGGCTCTCTGACCCGTCGCTCCAGCTCTTCGTAGGTAGGCTTCTGACTCATCGGACGTGCGCCCCTGGCGACAACAGCTCCATTTCATAAGACGACTATCGGTCTGATCAGTCGAAGTATACTCGAGAGCCCTTCTCGGGCACAACAGAATTTGCAGAGTGCCGGATGACCAAGCCTCCATCACCCGGTTTCTGGTGGCATGAGAAGAAGTGTGCACTGGAGGAGAGAGGTCAGAGGATCTACCTGTCACCCCGGACCGCATCCAGGACTTCTCGAACCGTTCCGGCCAGTTCGGATCTGGCGAAGGGTTTCTGTACGAGGGCCGCGATCCCGATCTCTCGGGCTCGTTCGTCGGATATCTTCTTTCCGTACCCCGTGCACAGTACGACAGGAATATCGGGTCTGATTCGCTTGACTTCGGCAGCAAACCGCTCACCACTCAGTTCCGGCATGGTGAGGTCGGTGATGACCAGGTCGAAGTCGTCCGGTGCTGTGCGGAAGGCTTCCAGCGCCTCCGAGCTGCTCGTGTGTTTCGTGACATGGTACCCGAGTCTCCCCAGGATCTGGGCGCCCATCTTGGCGACGGGCGGTTCGTCGTCAACGAGCAAGATTCTCTCATTCCCCTCAGGCAGGTCGCCCTCGACGTACTGCCTCTCTTCGGCCGGCTGATCCGTTACCGGCAGATAGACGTCAAAGGATGTACCTTCGCCAAGCCTGCTCCGGACACGGATGTGGCCTTGATGGCGCTTCACGATCCCATGTACCATGGCAAGGCCCAGCCCCGTGCCCTCCCCCGACTCTCTTGTCGTGAAATAGGGCTCGAAGACCGAGTCCCTTATATCTTCGGGAATGCCTGGCCCGGTATCCGATACGGTCACTTTGACGTAGTCCCCTGTCATCAATTCGGGGAACACTTTGTTGTAGCTTTCGTCGAGATTCACTCCTGAAACATGAAGCGTGAGTTCACCGCCTTCCTTTTCCATGGCTTGCGACGCATTCGCACACAGATTCATCAGCACCTGATGGACCTGGCTTGGATCCGCCAACACCAGCGAATCGCACTCCACATGGCAGGAGAGTTCGACGGACTTTGGCAGAGAGGACCTCAGGAACGTTGTTACCTCTTCTGCAATGGGTCCGACCCGTATAGGTTTTGCCTTCTGTTCCGGCGTACGCCTCGCGAAGGTGAGGATCTGCTTGACCAGATCTTTCGCACGTTCTCCACCTGCGTGGATTTCGAGGAGGTTGTCCTCCAGATCCGACCCCTTCTCGACCATGTCGAGCGACAATTCGGAGAAACCCATAATCGAGGACAGAATATTGTTGAAATCGTGGGCGATACCGCTCGCCAAGGTACCGATCGCTTCCAGCTTCTGTGATTGACGAAGTTGCATCTCGAGGGCTTCCCTCTCCTGTTCGAATCTTAGCCTTTGACTTATGTCCCGGACGGAAGCCAGGACCACACGTCGCCCCTTGAGGGGGAAAAAGACCGAAGCGACTTCCACAGGGAAGACGGTTCCATCCTTCTTTCGATGATATCGAATCGGGATTTCCGTTGGACTTCCAAGCATGATCGCCTCGATCGTCCTGTCAATCTCCGATGACAGATCCGTAGCTTTGAGAACCGAGAACTCTCTCAGATCATAATCGTACATCATGGAGGCAGATTCGTTAGCGTCAAGGATGTCCAGCGTCTCCACATCGACCAGGAAGATTGCGTCCGAAGCGGACTTGAACAACATACGGTACTTCTGCTCGCTCTCTACCAGTTCCTTCTCCACCTGCCTCAGGTCGCTGATATCGGTGGCGATGTGAATGAACCGTGCAATGTCGCCCTTCGCACCTCTGACAGGAGTACACGAAACCAGATACTCCCCTTCAAGGCTTTGCAGCGGAGTTGCCCCCGACTCCTGATACCCGCTTGCCAGGGCCTTCACCATCGGGCAATCCGGGGGAGGTCTTGTGGCCCCATGGAGGATCTCAAAGCACTTCTTACCGATAATCTGCTCCCGGGCAAACCCTGTCTTCGCAAGGGCAACGTCATTCGCGTCGACAACGCCGTGGTGAGGATCGATGATCAGTGCCATCTGGCCGATAGCTGCGAAGACCGCTTCCCAATTCCTTACTGCTTCGGACAGCTTTTCATCGGAAAGCCTCTTCTCTGTGACGTCGCGGAAGACCAGCACCGCGCCTGTGACCTTTCCCGCCTCGTCTCGAATCGGAGCGGCGCTGTCCGCAATGGATTTCCTCTGCCGGTTCTTGGCAACCAGCAAAGTGTTATCGTCCAGAAGAATGACCGATCCTTCCTTCAAAACCCTGCCCACAGGCCCCATCACGGGTCGTTCCGTGGTACCGTCAACGATGTCGAACACTTCGCCGATCCGTTTCCGGCTGGCCTCTTCGATCGTCCATCCTGTAAGTTCTTCTGCAACGGAGTTCATGAAAAGAATCCGTTCCTCATCATCCGTTGCGATGAGAGCATCACCGATACTGGACAGGGTTACACGTAACCACTGGCGTTGGAGACGGAGTTCCTTCTCCGCCGCCTTGATCCGCATCATCGACCGGATGCGCGACACGAACTCTGCAGAATGGTAGGGCCGACAAATAAAGCCGTCCGCACCGGCATCCAACCCCTTGGCCTGGTGCTCCGGTGTCGTCTTGTAGCTGGAGATCAGCACCACGAAGACTTCATCAAAGTGTCGATCCGCCTTGATCGTTCGACAGGTTTCGAAACCATCCATGCCCGGCATGACGACATCGAGAAGGAGCAGGTCCGGTGTTGTCTCTCTTACCTTGTCAATGGCGTCAGGTCCCGAATTCGCCTCCTCCACCTCGTAGCCTGCCTTCCGCAAAATGCGACACGTTGCGAATCGCTCTTCCGGGTCATCGTCCACAACGAGAACCTTGTCGCATCCTACCTGTTCTATGGCCAGATTCATCATGCCGGGTCCTCACTCATCGTACAGTTCAAAATCCGCATAGTGTTCCTTTGCACAGGCAGGGCAGATGCCGTGACTGAAATAGGCTTCCGAGTGTTCATTGATATAGGCTTCGATTCGATTCCAGTATCCCTGATCGTCTCGAATGCTCTTGCAATGGGAGCAAATAGGCAGAAGCCCGCTCAGCTTCTTGACGTTGGAAAGGGCCTCCTCGAGCTCGAGGATGAGTCGATCCCGTTCCCGCTCCGCAACCAGAATCCGCACCCAGGCGTTGATCCTGGCCTTCAACTCCCGGTTCGATATGGGCCTCACAATATAGCCATCGGCGCCCCCTTCGAGGCCTTCCGCCTGTGCATCGGAGTCGATCCTTTCCCCCGAAATCATGATGACAAAAATATCCTTTCGCTCAGGATCTTCCTTGATCCTTTTGCACACTTCGTGGCCTGAGCCGTCCGGCAACACCACGTCCAGAAGAACCAGGTCCGGTCGGTCTTTCTCAACGGCCTCCATACATTCGCCGCATGTGGTGGCCTTCAGCACCCGGTAGCCCTCCGACTGGACAATACGACAGGTGGCGAAGAGAACATCCGGATCATCGTCCACGACCAGAATACGAATATCACTTCTCATCCCTTTCCTCCTCGCACCGGCAGGTTGAAAGAGACTGTCGTCCCTTTTCCGATCTGGCTTTCCACCCAAATCCTGCCCTTGTGTGCCTCAACGATCTTCCGGGTGATGAGCATCCCAAGGCCTGTGCTCTTCTCCCCTCCCTTCTTTTTCGCCTGCAGCTTCCCGAAAGGCTTGAAGAGCTTGTCGATATCTTCTTCCGCAATCCCAGCGCCCGAATCCTGGACGGAGAACGCGATTTTTTCCCTTTCGCACTCTATGGAAATGGTCACGAGACTTTCGGCTGGAGAATGCTCTATCGCATTGGAGACCAAGTTGGAGATCACTTGTTCTATCTTGGGGGCATCCATGGTGATGCGCGGGATATTCTCGTCACATTGGACCTTCAGCTCGATGCCTCTTTTGAGGGCCTGGAGCCTGTTCAAGGCAAGACTCTGTTCCAGGGCATCGTGGATCGAAGCCGGCTGCAGATCCATTTCGAACTGGCCCGCCTCGATGGCACTGACGTCCAGAAAGTCGTCCACGAGTCGCTTCATGAACGTACTGGAGGAGTGAATCGTATTCAGGAAACCGGCCTGCTCACCGTTCAAGGCCTCCTCCGTCTCATCAATAAGGAACTCGGAGTAGCTGATCACCAGTCCGATCGGTTTCCGCAGGTCGTGAGCCGCCATGCCCAGGAACTGGTTCTTCTCCTCGTTGAGGCGTTTTAGCTGAGCGTTCGTCTTGTGAAGCTCGCGCAACAGGTTGCTCAACTCCCGATTGAGGGACAGAACCTCTTTGCGCATATGCTCGATTTCGTCCGCATCCAAACGACCGAGGGCCAGCACATAGTCCCCCACTCTTGTAAAGGTAAGATAGTAACTCTCCGGCAATCCGGAAGCGGTCCCGAAACTCAGCAGATGCTCTTTGTGACCGTTGTCCGTCAAGGCGGACAAATCGAAATCGCCCCGGAAATCTACAATCAGGTCCCGGATGTTCTCACCGATGAGACTGCGCCCGGTCACGGTGTGGGCGTATCGGTTCGCCTCCAAGATACTACCTTCTTCCGACAGCACGAGAAGGAGGTTCGGCGCTCTCTGATCGAGGTAGTCGTAGGCTTCAACAAGGATCGCAGGATCTTTGGGCATATCAGCTCTCTTTGATCATTTTCTCCAAATCGTCGAGCGAAGCGATAACCAGGGTGCCGGAGTACTGTTTGATCGTATCGATTCCCCCCCACCGGAAGGCTTGTCCACCTACCAGCAGATCCATGTTCGGGAATTCGGACCGCACGGCTTCGATACAGCGCTTCAGGTGGTCCATGTTCGAGAGGATGCTCAAGGAGAGTCCCACCATGTCCGGACGGACTTCCCCCACATGCTTTACCAGATCCTCAACCGGCGTGTTCGCCCCAACAAAATGTGCGTCCCACCCGTTGACCTCAAGCATGTCTGCCACGATCTTGCCGCCGATCTGATGAAATTCGTTGGCCGCGCAGGAGATCACGGCCTTCCGACCCACACGTTCCGTCGCAAAGACGTCCTGATAGACAACCGTCAGCAGGCTCTCGGTAACGGAGGTGGCGAGATGCTCGTTCGCTACAGTGATTTGATTGGTTTCCCATAGCTCACCGACTTCGTACATGCTGCGCTGAAAGAGCTTGACATAGAGATCTCGAAGCGGGGCACCTTTGTCCAGCAGATGGTTGACATCATCCTTGCATTCCGAACGTCGGCCGGCGAGCAACGCTTTCAGATAGCCTTGATACAGGTCTTCTTCGATCATCGTATCGTCCTCACCCTTACCACCGATGGGTGGTTCTGCAGGTTTCTATTTGTCTGCTTTCCCGGCTTCGTCGATCACGCGATTCACGGCGGCAATCCATTCGCCTGAGAAGCGACTGCCGTCAGTCGCCCATTCCTTCAGAGCGGAAACCGCCCCTTCGATTCCGTTTTTCTCATCTGCTACAGCTGAAACGAGCAATTTGCCGGTATTTCTGTGCTTTTCCGCCATCTCGGGACCCACCGTCTCATCAAATTGCCCCGACAATGCCTGAAGCGTCTCCTCCGACATGACCTTGTCTCTCGCAGCCCTGAGGGTGTCGGCGGACTTCAGCAACTTCTCGTAGATCGCGGTTTGCTCGGGGACCGCATTGACCAACTCCTCGTGCAGGAATCTGAGGGTCTGCTCCAGCATGATCTGGGGCATGCCCCGGGTGGCAAGCAATCTGCCGAGCCAGTCGATCTGCCCCTGGAGGCTTTCCTGATCCAGTCGCGACAGGGTGACCAGCCAGCAGGTGTCACTGTCGCTGAAGCGCTTGCCTCGTTCCCCATAGCGCTCTTGGTAGTAGGAAAACTCGGCCCACCCCCGATCACTGGCCTTGAGTGCGGCCTGGATCTCCCGCTCATCATCGGGTATGGGATGGTTGCCCGCTTCCGGATTGAAGCGGGCTACGTGAAATGTCTGTTCCTTCTCGTCCAGGGGGGACAGGGTACCATATAGGGTTTCCAGCCCTCTGAAGGCCTCATGTGCGGATTCTATGAGAGGGTCATGCAGAGAGCGATCCTCCAGTGCTGTATTCATCCTCTCGGAAAACCGAGTCCAATTGCTTCCCACCTGATCCTGATAGCTGGAGTAGTAGCGGCAGCCTTTTAGCGCATCCAAACGGTACGTGGCCGAGATGTCCGGTCTGTGCATGTTGTTGCCCAGGGTCGAACCCTCGAATACGTACAGATAACCGAGTAGAGTGGCCGGATTCTCAATACTTCTGAGGCGTATCTTCTCGGTCATGGAGAGGGCGGCTTCAATGGAAGGAGGGTCGTCCGATGCGATCCTTGGTTGAAAGAACTTCAGATCGTCCTCCAGGAGCGGTAGCTTCCTGAGGTTGTCGTCCCAGACGGATGCCACTCGTTCATCTTCCGAGGTCGCGGTTTCATGCTCCAGCACACCATGGATGATGGCCAGAGCCCTGAGCTGCCCGACGTAGCATTCCAAAGGTAGCTTGTGCTCCATCAGGGCCTTGAAGAACGGCAGTGCCTCCAGCTTGGCGTGAAGGCTTTTCGTCTCCTCCTTGAGCCTTACCATGATCGTTTTTGGACGATCCGTGGAGGTGCCGTCGGGCATCATCGGACTCCTTTCTTGTAGCTTTCTTATGAAAGGTATAAAGCTGTCGGGGCAGACACCGAACGTTAACAGGATATTGAACCCGTAATGGCGTGTCCAGAAGGAAAGCACGGGCTCCCCAGCCGCCGGGTCAGAGAGCCTTTTCCCCGTCCAGCACCCTGCGGAGGGTCTCTGCGATTTCCGCCACGATGAGGGGCTTGAGCACATAACCTTTTACGCCCATGGCATGTGCTTCTTCGGGGGTGATCATCTCACTGAATCCCGTACAGAGGATGACTGGGATGTCCGGCCGAATATTCAACACCTCCACGGCAAGGTCCTTCCCGGTTAGGTGCGGCATGGTAACATCCGAGAGAATCAGGTCGAAGCGCCCCGGATCCGCCTTGAAGGTCTCCAGGGCCTCGACCCCTCCCGACGCAATTTCCACCTGGTAGCCAAGCCTTCCCAGGATCTTCCCTCCCAGCTTCCGGAGGCCCTCCTCGTCGTCTACGAACAGCACCCGCTCGGTTCCTCGGGGAAGGTTCTCCGTAGGGGTGGCCTCGTGCTCGGGTGCATCCTCGACCCGAGGCAAGAAGACGTGAAAGACACTGCCTTCCCCCGGTTCGGTCTCCACCCGGATGAAGCCGCCATGCTTCTTGACGATCCCATGAACCACGGCGAGCCCCATGCCGGTGCCCTTCTCTGCAGCTTTCGTGGTAAAGTAGGGGTCGAAGATACGCGGCAGGATGAGTGCGTCGATCCCGACGCCCGTATCACGGACCGAAAGCCTCAGGTATGGGCCAGGCAGGCAGCCTTCCCGTTGTGGGAGATCTGCCTCCCCCAGGACCTCCGAATCGAGGCGGATCTCAAGCGTCCCCCCTCTGTCCTCCATGGCATGAGACGCGTTTGCGCAGAGGTTCAGAAGCACCTGGTGGATCTGGGTCGGGTCGGCCCTCACCGTTTCCCCATCACCCGAGGTCTCGACCTGAATTTCGACGGTGGAAGGGATAAAAGAACGAAGAAGTTTGGAGGACTCCCGGATCAAGGGGACGAGGCGAACGGGTTTGACCGTGTGCTCGGTCTGGCGACTGAAAGCGAGGATCTGCTTGACCACGTCACGGGCCCTGAGACAGGCATCGCGGATCTCTTCCAGATTCTCGAGCGCAGGGCTCCAGTCAGGAATGTCGCCGATCGCCAGTTCGGTGTTGCCCACGATGATCCCCAGGATGTTGTTGATATCGTGTGCGATGCCCCCGGCCATGGTGCCGACCGCCTCCATCTTGTGCGTCTGCAGAAGCTGCGACTCCAGCATCTTTCTCCGGGTGATATCCACCACTCCGGCGATGGCGCCCGTATAGATGCCTTCCTCGTCCGTAAGAGGGGATGTCTCGATGAGCGTGTGGAGCCTCTCTCCGTCCTTTCGGAGAAACTCGAACTCGTGCTGCTCCTGGATCCCCTCCTTTCTTCGTTGAAGGTTCTCCTGGGCGATCTGCACGCCCCTGTCGTCCATAAAGGAAAAGAGCGCTCTGCCCTGCATCTCTTCCACGGTGTAGCCGAGCATACGGGCCATGGGGTCGTTCACGTAGGTGGTCTTCGCCTCCGCATCGATGACCCAGATCCCTTCCTGCAATGCTTCCAGGAGCTCCCGGTATCTCTTCTCGCTCCGCTTGAGGGCTTCCTCGTCCCGCCTTCGTTCGGTGATATCATGCACCGAGCCGAACATGCGGACAGGCCGCCCGGAAGCATCCCGTTCCAGTCTCGCCCGGGACCGGACGATCCGCTCCTGCCCATCAGCCCGAACGATACGGTACTCCAAATCGTAGGCCTCCTTACCCGATATGAGCGCTTCATTCGCCTCCTGAAACCTCTGGGCGTCGTCCGGGTGGATGTGCCGGGAGACAAGGTCGAATGTAGGTTTCACGGCCCGGGGTTCATGACCGAAGATTCTGTACACCTCATCGGACCACTCCAATTGCTCGGTTCTTAGATCCCGGCTGTAGCTGCCCACGTGGGCGATTCGCTCTGCATCCTGCATGAGCCTCTCGCTCTTTCGAAGCGCCTCCTCGGCGAGTTTTCGCGCACGGACGTCTTGCAGCTGTGCCAGAACATAGATGACGTTCCCTTCCTGGTCATATAACAGCGAAACTGTGAGAATTCCCCAGACAACGCTCCCGTCCTTGTGAAGATAGCGCTTTTCGTGGCTGTAAGAGGGTCGTCCCGCCGCTAGCGCCATTTCGTGATTCTCGAGACTCTCACGAAGATCCTCTGGATGAACGATATCCGTGACGAACCGACAGAGGAGCTCCTGCTCTGAATAGCCCAGGATCCTGGTAACCGCCGGATTCACTGCCAAGAGACGTCCATCCCGTCCCACGATCGCCATGCCGATTTCCGAGGCTTCGAAGGCGGAACGGAATCTCTGTTCACTCTCCTGCAGTGCTTTTTCGGTGGCTCGCAGATCCGTAATCTCGGTGGCGATGCCTGCGACGGACACAATCTTCCCCTCGCCGTCCCGGACCGGAAACTTCACGCTCACGAAGTGACGCTCCTGCCCATCGGCCACGGCGGTTTCGGCCAGGGTCAGGGGCCTTCCTTCCTTCAGGACCTTCCGGTCGTTCGCGCGCATACTCTCGGCGGTCTCCGGGAAACCGGCGTAGAGGTCGAAATCGGTCTTCCCCAGGATTTCCCCGGGCTCCAACCCGAAGAGCTGCTCAAAGGCGGGGTTCACATAGGTGATCGACCCGTCCAGGTCCTTGGCAAAGGCTACCGAAGGAAGGTTGCGCATCCAGACATCAAGAGAAACGCCCGACGGCTCGAGGTTTTTCTTGTCCACGCTGTCATTCCTCTGGCGCAGTGCTGAAAGCTCTTCGCGCAGGGAACGGTTCTCCTTCTCGAGGTCGAGGACTTGCTTTTCCAGTTCCGAGGGACTCCGAGACTTGCTCATGGGTGGCAACTCCACTCTGAGGGTGTTTTCACGACTGTAAAAGCTTATCGCAGGTCAAAGGGGACTGTAAACAGAAATCGGGTGGCTGCGTCAGGCCCGCACGGCGGTGACAATCACCCGCTGGGTCATGAAGCCGTAGTCGCCAGGGTTCTGGTGGGAGGAGAAGTCGTTCTTGAACTCGATCTTCCCGAATCCAGCCTGCCTGAGCAGGCCGACGAGTTCGTCTTCCTTGTAGAGTCGCTCGCAGTATGTGCCTTCCCGTAGAAGGCCCTTCGTGCCCGACACGACCGTTTCGCGGACCCGAATCAGATTCTCGGTGAGCTCGCGTTCCCTGCTGACCGTAATGTCCTCGTTCGCCTTGTGCACGGATGAGGGCCGGAACCGCTCCATCACGTAGCCCGAGTCGAGAAGATCCAGCAGGAGCGTCCCCCCGGGCCGGCAAAGGCGGTGAGCCTCGCAAAGAATCTGAAGGTTGTCCCTGTCATCTGGAAAGTAGCCGAACGAATTGGCCATGACCAGGACGAAGTCGAACTGCTCACCGGCGAGCCCGGTCTGGCGCGCATCCGCCTGGACGAAGGAGACCGGCAGGCTTTGCTCGGCAGCCCGGGTCCTGCCGAGTTGCACGAGGTATTCGGAGTAGTCGAGGACCGTTGCCGCCAGGTACCCTCTTCGCGCGAGCTCGAGGCTGTGCCGACCGTGGCCTCCGCAGAGATCCAGGATGCTGTCCGATTTCCGAATTTGCAGGTGGGCCTCCAGAAAATCGACCTCCCGGCGGGTGAGCTCGTCGTTGCACACACTCCGGGCATCGGTGATCAGATACACCTCGTCGAAGAGGGTCTGCCACCAGAGAGGATCTACGGGTATCGCACCCACGGTCGCACCGATTTCCTACTCTGTTTGTGCCCCGAATCCGAACAGCCCGTCCGCGGCGATCAGGGCCGGGCTCCCCTTCCATGGCTGGAGACGAAAGATCTCGCGAGCTTCCTCGTTCTCGTCGAGCATGTCAACGATTTCGCCCTTTCGCCATCCCTCCTCCAGGACCTTGCAGTCCTCCCAGAGGTTGCGGCTGTATGTCTGGAGCGCGTCGAGCTGCTCGGGCGTGATCAGCCGAGGCCGCAGGGCGGTCATGATCGGGCCGAGCAGGTAGACGAGCCCGTGCTCCACCGCCATGCTGTTGGTCCACTCCCGAATCTCGCCGACCGCGTCCGTGCCCAGATTGTAGACCGCTTCGTTGATACGCTTGGTCGCCTCCCCCACCGACATTTGGCCTCGGAGCACCGCAAGGGACTGCACGCCACCGCCGGAGCCCACATTGGTCGGCACGTTCCCGAACCGCCCCACGAACCCGATCAGCCCCTCGTCGGTGATGAAGCAACGGAAGTCGGTCTGCCACTCCCGGATCATCAGCTCCCCGGAGTCCTTGTCGAGCCACGGTTGTTCTTCTGTCCACAGACCCAGAGGGATGAATTCCTGGACGATGTAGTCCCCTTCCCTGAGGGCCTGCTCGACATCCATGTTCCAGTCGTCCCTGAGCGGCCCCACGAAGACTCCGTGGCCGGAATAGCCGTGGGCCGGCTTCAGGACGAGCGTATCCTTGTTCTGCCAGGTCCATTCGACCAGATCCTGAATGGGGGAACCATCGGGTGCCGTGGTTTCCCTGGAAAAGAACCGCCGCGTCCAGGGGGTCCTCGCCACGGTGGTCCGGGACAGCCGGTCCCGGTAGGGCCCGTTCACCACCTCGAAGATCCCCTTCGGGTTGATCGACTCCATGCCTCTCGGATTGACCAGGATCCCCTGCCGGACGGCCTCGAACAGTCCGGAGCAGTCCTTTTCCTTGTGGATGTTGAGCATGGTGTCGGTGTTGAAGTCCATGAAGATGAGGGTGGCCTCTTCGCCTTTGTGGCAGACCTTGCCTTGCGTCAACTCGACTTCGTGGGGCGCGCAAAGCGCGGCCTTTACCCCACCCGTCGCGTTTAGGGCCTTTGCCAGGTTCTGGTTCTCTACGACCGCATCCAGGGTGTCTTCCTCCGCCACCACCAGGATGAAGGCCTTTCCGGAGCCGTGGCGCGCACGCTGGGCCCGCAGGAGCATCTGGAGGAAGCCCGTCAGGGGATTCAGGAGGGGATGCTCGAAATCCAGCTCCAGGTCGACCCCGGAAAGGGACCGCACACGTTCCCAGCACGCCTTGCCGATCTCCTGGGTCATTCTCTGGTAGTCCCAGCCACCCGGACTCCCCAGGTTCCATTCGGAGTGAACTCCGATAAAGGCTTCCATTCTCACCTCCTTGCCAGCTGTTCAGAACCGCACGCGACAGGACGGATTCGAAGATCCACTATCATCCATTCCCGGGGGTGGATGCGTCAAGGGCCTGGTCCAGGCACGAGAACGGTGCCTGTCCCGATCTCAGGACGACATCGTGAAAGTTACTCAGAGACAGCGGTGGGACGTGACGGCGGCGCAAATCGAGGAAGCGGTGCTTCCCGAGCGTGTAACACAGCTGATAGCCCGGGGTCAAAGTGATCCGCCTGGCCTGCTTTTTCGCGTCCTGGGGGGCATACCCCAGAGCCTCGAGCCTCGCGGCCCCCTGCTCGAGGGAGATTGCCCCAACGTGGAGTTCGAGGTCGAGTCTACCGCGAACCGCTCTCCACAGGTCGCGCTTGATTCGAATGAGACGCTGCCTCGGCTCAGGGTCGTAGTCGAACTCGTCGACCAGTTGCTCGGCATAGCATGCCCATCCCTCGTAGAACAGGGCCGACTCGATCCTTCGGCGGATCGGATCGGGCTGGCAGAGCCGGAACCAGTCGAGCAGATGATGCCCGGGGTAGGTCTCGTGGGCCGACAGGTAGCGGTATTCCCTGTGAACCGATTCGAGCCTTTTACGACCTTCAGCGGAAGAACCCTCTTCACCGAAGACCTGAACAAAGAAACAACCCTGGCGGACACGGTCATCGAGAAACGGGGGCGCGCTGTAGGACGCAGTAGCTCGAATCGGTTTCAGGTAGGAGGGAGTCGGCTCGACCCGAACCGACCCTTCCGGAGGCATGGGTAGCATCCCCTGCCGTCCGAAGAATGCCTCCAGTCGCCCCACTTCTTCGCTGTAGAGGGAGACCGTTTCGTGGTAGGCCTTCTCGGGCAGGCCTGTTTCATTGTAGATGGCCTGCCACCCTTTGTTCATGTCGATAGCACCTGCGAGTTGCTGCAGGGCACGCTCTTTGTCGGAAGCCTCTCGTGCGAGTATATCCCGCAATTCGTCGATGCCGCCCTTACAGCCGTATCCACCGTCTAGAATCTCCCGAAACGAATCCGTGCCCGGTGTGAAGGTTTCCGGACACTCAAGCCCCCGGAGAAAGGCCTCGAACCTCTCTACAGCTTCGAATGCGGCCCGCTCGCACCGAGGAAGCTCGCGACCCGACAACCCCGGATCCTTTTCCCGTATGATCGCGACCCGGGACAGGAAATCCCGGCAGGTACCGACCATTTCAAGGGCCGCTTCCATGGCAGGTTCCGGCACCTCTTCCAGTTGATCGGTCCCCCAGGCGAGGAGACGTGGAATCGCATCAAGCCTGGCCCGGTAGAGGCTGCTCCTCTCTGCCGCGTCTTCCAGAGGCCAGCTCAGAGCCTGATCGAGCCCGATGAAGGCGACCTTGAGGTAGAGGCCCGGATCCCTCCTCCACAGCTCGAGAGTTTCCCAATGAACCAGGAAGGCAGCCATGCTCTGCGCTAGGAGTCCCCCGAGGCACGGGTCCTCGTTCCCGGCAAGCTTCTTAAGCTCCACTCTCCATCCCTTAACCCTGGCGAAGGCCTCTTCCAGGAACTCTCTGTCCAGACGATCCGTTTCCTCTCTGTGGAGCCATGCGGACTCAACTCGAGGCATGAAGTGGAACTCGTCGCTCAGACAGCAGACAGGCAGGGCGCGGGCCAGGAAGGAGAAGTATTCTTCAGACAGGGCGAGTAAGTTTGCGGAAGGCATGGGCAGCAGCTTGTCCATGAACCGAAACCTAATCGAGGAGACAGGCAATTGCAAGGGGCAGGACATTGCCTTGACATGTCCCGTGGAATCGGTGGACACTTGTCGCCAATCAAAAACCGAGAGCAAGGAGGCACAAGGGATGAGTGCGAAACAGTGGGATCAGCCACCGGAGATGCAGATTGATCCGAGCAAAAACTACAAGGTAGTGATCGAGACAAGCAAGGGCAACATCGAGCTGGAGCTCGATACGAAGCAGGCACCGAAGACGGTCAACAATTTCGTCTTCCTGGCCCAGCAGGGATTCTACGACGGCGTGACCTTTCACCGGGTGATCAGCGATTTCATGATCCAGGGTGGCGACCCGACCGGTTCGGGGCGGGGAGGCCCGGGCTACCGGTTCGAGGACGAGCTAACCGATAACACCCTGACCCACGAGGCGAAGGTGATCTCCATGGCGAATGCGGGGCCGAACACGAACGGCAGCCAGTTCTTCATCACCCACTCTCCGCAGCCCCATCTGAACGGAAAGCACACCGTTTTCGGAAAGGTCGCAGAGGGCAAGGACGTGGTGGATGCCATCCAGCAGGGCGACACCATGGTGAGCGTAACAGCTATAGAGATCTAGAAGAGGTGGGAGCCCCATGGAGAATTCGAACGATACACACCTGAAGTCAATGGGCTATATCCTGTGGTTGTTCGGCTTTACCGGCGCGCACCGGTTCTACTACGGCAAGCCGGTTACAGGAACCATCTGGTTCTTCACCCTGGGGCTCCTCCTCGTCGGCTGGCTGATCGACCTCTTTCTGATCCCCTCCATGGACCGCAAGGCAGACTTGAGGTTCCGGTCGGGACGGGTGAACTACTCTGTCGCCTGGATCCTTCTCACCTTTCTGGGATTTTTCGGGGTCCACCGGTTCTACATGGGCAAGTGGATCACCGGGCTCATCTATCTGCTCACGGGCGGCCTCTTCACTCTCGGCTACCTGTGGGACTACTGGACCCTGAACGACCAGATCACCGAGATCAACGAAGCCCGCTAGAGCCCGACCCCCATAAAAACCCCTTTAAATCAATAGTTTAAATTGGGGACAGCCACCGATTTCCCCTGAAATGGGTGGCTGTCCCCAATGACTCGACGGGTCCCCTCGCTAAAAAAAAAGACGCTTTTCCCCGAAAAAAGGCTTGACATGTCACCTGGAGGTGACTATTATGGCTTTTAGTCACCCAGAGGTGACATGAGAGGGAGCCCCGGATGAAACGAAACAAGGAAGAGACCAAGGACAGGATCATCGGCGCCGTTGGAAAGCTCCTCGCCGAGGCCGGATTTCAGAAGCTCGGGGTCAATGCCGTGGCCCGCGAGGCGGGCGTGGACAAGGTCCTGATCTACCGCTACTTCGGTGGGATGCCCGAGTTGCTGAGGGCCTTCGCCTTGTCGGGGGATTTCTGGCCAACAGTCGAAGAGCTCATTGGAGGAGACCTGGAAGGGCTTCGGAAGAAGCCGATGCCTCAAGCGGCAGCCACGGTGCTGCGCAACTTCTCTCGGGCACTTCGGTCCCGGCCCCTGACTCGCGAGATCCTCGCGTGGGAGACGGTCGAGAGGAACGAGCTCACCGAAGTGCTCGAGCAGGTCCGGGAGGATACCTCGGTGCGTCTGCTAGACGAGATTGCCCCAGTGGCAGAACAGAGCCGTGTGGACATTGCCGCTATAACCGCCCTGCTCGGGGCTGCCATCATGTACCTCGTAGTTCGCAGCCGACACGTCGAAGTGTTCAATGCGGTGGATATCGGCACGGAGGAAGGTTGGTCTCGGCTGGAGGCTGCCGTCGAGGCCATCTGTGAGAGTAGTCTGAAGGCATAGGTGACAGGGGAACCCCGTTCCCCTGTTTTTTTGTCCGGAAAGTCACCATTGAGTGACAAAACAAGCGAGGAGAAGGTCATGAAAAATGAGGAATCGACACGGAGAATCCGAACCCTGGGGCAGCCGCTCTGGTTCTTCCTTGCCGTGGTGTCCATGCTTGCAGCCCGACCGGCCAGCTTGTATGGAACCACCACTGGAATCGACAGGGCCGAGCAAGGCACCCCATCCGAAACGGAAAAACAAGTCACACTGCACGCCGATGCCTTCTTCAGGTACAATCCCTCCGGCGTCATGCTCCTGGTTGGAGGCTATCATCGCTGGGTTCATGCCAAAGACGAGGAAACCGGAGGACCTAGAGCATACGCTCAGGCAGGGGCGGCCGCAGGGATCAACCCTGCCTATGGGCAGCTCGCTGTTCATGCCGAGTGGATGCCTGCCGCCTTTGTAAAGATAAGGGTTCAGTACGATTTGCTCGGCTTCTTCGGCACCAACGGTTCGTTGCTCTCCTTCCCGTCCGAGGACGAGAAGTTCGGCGATGACGAGGTCGACGCACTCTCCGGGCAAGAGGAGTCAGGGTTCGGGCACAGGTTCATGTTCCAGCCGGTTCTGCAGTATCGGATTGGTCGCCTCGTCCTGCGCAATCGGACGGACCTGGCCTGCTATCTCCTGAACGGCAGGGGGCCTTATTTCTTCGAGTGGGAATATGACAACCTGGTCGAGGACGGCGGCGTACTCCTGAACAATGTCACGCAGCTCCTGCTGCAGGCATGGCATGGCGAGGGTGCCGCCAGACTGCTGGCAGGCCCCTTCTATCAGTTCACCCGCGCAGAATCGACACGTCAGAGAACCGGGATGCAGGTGTTCTATGTCCCTTCCGATGCCCTGTGGTTCGCTGATCGACCCAGAGCCTTCCTGCGGGCAGGCGTCAACCTGGAGGACCGGAATCGTGAGGACGAATTCTTCGCCGTAATGGGCCTGGGCTTTGACCTGGACCTGTAGCAAGGCAAAAAGGAGAAACGAGATGACCACGAATCGAAGAGATTTCATGAAGCTGCTCGGCGGATGCGCCCTGGCCGCAGGTACGGCCCCTTTCCTCTCCGGCCCTCCGGCGGCGGCCGCTCGCCCGGATTCGCGTTACGGCATGAGAGGCGAGTCCCCGGTTGCAGGCATCAGCCCTGAAATGAATCGCATCCTTCACTACGCCTCCCTCGCCCCCAGCGGCCACAACAGCCAGCCGTGGTATGTGCGATTCCTCGACGATCGAAAGATGATACTCGGCGCCGATCCGGAGAGACGTCTGCCGGCCGTGGATCCGAACAATCGTGAAATGATGCTTTCCCTCGGCGCCTTCTTGGAGAACCTTTCCCTTGCGGCGGGTGACATGGGATACGAAGCACGAATGCAGGTCAAAGCCAAGTCTCCCATTGAGCAGGAGATCGCCGAGGTGACCCTCGACAAGGCAAAACCCTTTCCCTATCCCCTGAAGCGGATGACCTTGCGCAGGACCGCGAAACACGGATACGGTCCCAGAGAACTCAGCAAGGAAGACGTCGACGCCCTCGCCGAGCCGCTGGGGGGGCACCTCTTCTATTTCCCTCCGGGATCCGAGCACGCCCGATGTATTGCAGAAGGGACCATCGAGGCCTTTCGGGTACAGACCGAACGGGACGAGGCCCAACAGGAGTTGGTAACGTGGCTCAGGCTCAGCGAAGAGGCGGAGGCAAAACACCGCGACGGGCTGACCACGGCGGGCATGGAGATCCTTGGGCTGAAAGGGTGGTTCGTTCGTACCTTTACAAAGCCCGAGGACTTCATGAAGCAAAGCATGCGGGAGAGGGGCATCGACCAGATCGCCCAACTGGCCGGAGAAGGTGGGGGCTGGTTCGTCATAACGAGCACCGGGAACTCGGTCGCCCACCTGATCGAGACGGGCCGAGCATTCGAAAGGATGGCGCTGCTGGCCCGGGAGAGGGGGGTGGCGGTTCATCCCATGACGCAGATTCTGGAGGAAGAGGTCGGGCGCAAGGGAATCGCTTCCAACCACAACGCAGAAATGATTCCCCAGTTCGTTCTTCGCGTGGGCTATCTGGATTCCTATCCGGAGCCGGTCAGCCCCCGCCGGCCCGTGAGCTGGTTCGTGAGAAGCTAGTGTCCTGTCCCAGAAATGCGGCGAGATCAGGGACAGCCACCGATCTCCAAAGCATAAGCAATACTTGCATTTCGGAGATCGGTGGCTGTCCCCGATCTCAGCAGTCCGCCTCGCCCCTACCACACAGAACCTGTGGGTCGGTATTTCTGGTACAGGAAGCTAGACCATATGGAGCCGGTCGCTCCATATGGTCTAGGGGAGCCTCCTCACCGAGAGGCTTCCCACCTCGATCTTCATCCCGTCCTCGAGGATGAAGCCGACATTGCTGGGAGAGAAGGGTTCGAACTCGGTCTCGTGAACCACACGGTCGTTGATCAGGAGGAACAGCCTCGATCCCAACTTCTTCACTACGAGCTTGTTGGTTGCGTTTCCGGGATGTACAGCGCCGGACTCCTCGAAGGTGTCCATTCCGTGCCAGTCGTTGTATTCGACCCTTCCGTAAAGGTAACGACCTTCGCCGGTGATCACGAATTTGTAGGTGTCCCGCGGACTCCTGCATCCCCAGATGATCCCGTAGCCGTATTCGTCGTACCCTTCCCTCTTTGTGATGACCGTCTCGATGATGAAGTCCTCCTCCTGGTTCAGGGCGCACACCACGGACCGGGACGAAATCCCCCATCGGCCCTTCTTGGTGATGATGTAGTCGCCGTGCTCGATATCCGACCGGATCCTTTCGGTGTCTTCGACCAGCCAGCCGTGTCGGTTGTCCAGGAAGTCATCGAAGAAGAGGAGGTTCGGGTCCCCCTCGCTCGAACGCCCGAGTGTCGAGCAGGAGACCAGCAGGTAGAGGGCTGCAAGGCCCAGAAGCTTTCCCATAGGCGAGTCTCCGGGAATGGACTTCAGGATAGCCGGAGTTCGGTGTCTGTCCCCGAGCTCAAAGGATACAGGACTAAAGAAAAGTATGGGGAAGGCCCGGAGCAGGTGTCAAGGCAAGAAGGCGGGGGCCGGGCTTATGACTCTCTCGCTTCCAGGTTGCGGATTCCCATTTGCATGGGGATCACGCAGACCGCCAGGCTGAGAACCCCGACCAGTGCCAGGGCGCACACGACAAGGACCCAGCGGGTCGTGTGTATCTCGATTCCTGCAAAGCTGTACATGAAGATTTCGTTCACCGGCCAGGCCTCGAGGAACACGGCCAGTGCGATGAATCCCATGGCGAGTATCATGTAGAGGATCGCGCCGTACCCCGTGGCGATCTTCGCGACGTTCTCCACGAAGAACCGTGGATAGACCGCCCCGAGCCCTATGCCGAGTCCGACGATCCCTGCGGTGAGGAACACCATCGTCACCACCGAGACGCCCATCATAAAGCCGGAGACGTTCAGGAACCAGTTGGACAGAACGATCAGGATCTCGGACAGAACGAGCAGAGGCACCAGGTACATCCAGAATTTCGACCAGAGGAGCTTCCTGATCGAGATCGGCGCGCTCCGGACGAGCCAGAAGGATTTTCCCTCGATGCTCACCGCGGGGAAGACGAAACGGATCGCCACTGCAGAGATCACGAACCCTGCCAGCCCCATGTTCAGAAAGGAAAGCAGGTTCTGCAGGTAGACCGTGGACATGGGGATCTTCTTCAGATCCAGCACCCGGAAATTGTACAGATACACCACGACCAGTGCCCCCAGCAGGAGGAGCTGGGTCCACTGGGTCGTATCGCGCAGGAAGAGCTTGATATCCTTCCTCACAATAGAGCGGGTTTGCAGACCGAATGGGCGGGTCACGAAATCGGATGCCCGATGAATCCAGGAATCGGCCACGAGCCTTGCGCCCCCGCCTTCCTGGGACCGCATCCAGCCGTCGATGTAGATGCGTCCGCCCACCCACGTGCCGATCGTGACCGACGCCATGGCCGTGCTCAGAAGCAGGAGGAAGTGGAGAATCGGTGCCCCCGACCTGTCAAAGAGCAGCGGGACCAGAAACTCGGTGAGCCAGTGGCTCGGCAGGTACACCGAAGAGGGGGTCTTGATCATGGCCAGGAAGTTGATGAACCGGTCCAGCTCCGCCTCCTCGAACAGCCTTTCCGGCTGGAGAAACCGGAACAGAAGATAGAGGCTTATCAGAAGCAGAATGGAGAGCAGGACGAGGATCTCCTTGGTCCGGCGAGCCGGGAAGAGGCGAACGAGGCCCATGGTACACATGATGCCCACCGCCGCGGCTATGACCAAGAACGGAACAAAGCCGAGAAGAACCGCCACGTAGTAGTCCCAGGACGCCTCATAGACCACACCGTAGGCGCCGAATACGGGCATGCCGAACAGTACGATCATCCAGGAAGAGCTGATCAGGGTCTCCACGAACTTGGCCAGGTAGATACGCTCCAGGGGCAGGGGCAGCGAATGGAGAAGCAGCAATTCGTCGGACAGGTAGAAGGCGGAAAGGGCCGTGACGATGTTACTGAAGACCAGCAGGGAGAAGAAGACCACCGTGATCATGGTGAGAAGCTTTACGGCAAGGATGGTCCCGATCGCCTCGACGCCCTGGAAATAGGACAGAACACGGTAAAAGAGATAGAAGATTCCCACCCAGAACAGAACACCCAGGGTAATGATCACTGCGTTCTTGAGTGTCCCGGAGCCCCGGCTTCCGCTGTCCCTGTTCCACAGGGTCCGCCAGGATGGGTGCAGAAGATAGAGAAAGGTGTCTTTCATGATCGCAGGTACTCGACCACCCGGGTCATCTCTTCCCCTCCGGTGAGCTGAAGGAAGATCGATTCCAGCCGGTCGGCGCCCCCTTTTGCCTGCTGCTGCAGTTCTTCCTTGGTTCCCAATGCGATGAGCTCCCCCTTGTGGATGATGCCGATGCGGTCGCACACTTCCTCGGCCACTCCAAGGGTATGGGTGGACATGAAGATCGTTTTGCCTCGAGCGCAGTATTCCCGGAAGATCGATTTCACGAGCCGCGCCCCCTGGGGATCGAGCCCCACCATCGGCTCATCCACAATGATGACCTCCGGATGATGGAGAAAGGCGGCTCCCATCACGAGACGCTGCCGCATCCCGTGGGAATACCCTTCGATCAGCTCGCTCCGAAAATCGTTCAGGCTGAAGAGATCGAAGGACTCATCCATCCTCTGCTCGAGCCGTTGGCCGTCGATACGATAGAGCCCTCCGATGAACCGAAGGAACTCCTCTCCCGTGAGCTTTTCATACAGGAAAGGGCGGTCCGGAATGAAGCCCATCAGGGCCTTTGCACGAATCGGGTCTTCCGCCACATCGGTGCCGCCCACCAGGATGGTCCCCTCGGAAGGCTGCATCAGGCCGGCGATCATCTTGATCGTCGTGGTCTTGCCGGCCCCATTCGGCCCGAGAAATCCGAAGACCTCCCCGCGTCGCACATGCAGGGACAGGCGGTTGACCGCCACCAGGTCCCGGTATCGCTTGGTCACTTCCCGCAACTCGATCATCGGTACTCCAGTATTTCCATGGACAGCCGGCCGATCACCTGGGCCATCCGCATCTGCTCTTCAAGGCCGCCATCGATGAACTTGATATGGGTCACATCGGCGGGAAACTGGGCCATCACCGGGTCGAGGCTGATCCATCCTCCCACCCACACCTCGTTCCAGGCGTGATAGAAGAACCCTTCGCCCGTGTACACCACGCCCACAACGATTCGGGCCGGGAGCCCTGCGGCCCGGGCCAGCGCACCCATCAGCGCCGCATGCTCATTGCAGTCGCCCGCCCTGTCATCGAGGACGTCCAGCGCGTTCGGAAGGCTCACGGTCGGGCGCTTCTCCAGATTCTCGTAAACCCATTCCATGAGACGGCGCGCAACGACAGCAGCGTCTTTCTCCTGCCCTACGATCTCGCGAGCCAGTCCCTGGATCCTCTGGTCGTCGCTCTGGAGAAAGGCAGTCGCCTTCATGTAGTCTGCCAGGGCTTGGTTCCGGACCGGGATGCCGACCTCCGGCAACGAGGCCATGTCCTCTTTGACGACCTCCAGGGTGGCCCCCTGAAGACTCTGCCGCCCACCCTTCATCTCGAAATCGGCCGGATCGATCCCCTCGAGCAGGATGCGAAGGGTCCGAAGCCTCTTCGGTTCGGGCAATCGCTTGTTCACGGAGACCATGGTGGAGGTGGTGATGTCCACCGCATCATCACCCTTCTTCATTCCCCTGCGGGCTTCAGCGGCCTCCTCCCGCACCATGGTGAGACCCATCGGACTGACTTCCTTGAGGACTCGCCCCTCGCGGTCATACCAGGAGGTTGCCTCCATTCCGGCGTAGCTCACCCGAATCCGGAATGCCTGTTGCGACCCACCGTTGACCCGGATCTCCTCCTCGCCCTCCACGGTGAGCACTGCATCGGCATTGCTCAATGTCGAAGGGAGAACCACCGGGACGCGAAATGACTTGCCCGCCTCCAGCCCGTGGCTGACAAGGAACGGCCTCAGGTTGAGAAAGAGATAAGGCGCACGGCGAAGATGCAGCACTTTCTCCTGGCGCTTGCCGGCCGAGTCGATCTCCAGATGGACGCTTTGTCCCTCGACCTCGCCCAGCACTTCCATGGAAACCACGTCGGATCGCATTTGAAAGCTGAACGACGTGAGGGCAAACGCTTCGTCGGTCCTGCAGGTCGTGGCAACCCAGATCTTCTGCGGCGTGTCCATCATCTTGAGATGGGTGAGCGTTTCCTCGCGCACCACGTACCCGCCGTTCTCCGGCTCGCAGGTGTGGTGGAGCCATCCGACCTTGTTACCCTGAAAGTAAATCCCCATCCAGGCCTCTTCGGCCTCGAGCGTCTCGCCCGGCTCCAGGCTGAGGGCGGTCCCCAATTCTATATAAGGACTAAAAGGAGAGGAGAAATTCTCCCGATGGATCATCAGCCCGACCATGACGAGCCAGAACCCGATCGTGGCCCATGCGAGGATCTTTCTCAAAAGGTTCCCTTCCTCCACCCGCTCAACACCTCCCGAATCTTGCGGATTCTTGGATGCCCGGCTTCATCAACACCTTCAAACTCTTTCGTCCATCCCGGCAATTTCCTTGAATTGTAAAGGCTTATAAGAGTAGACACGTCTCAGCACGGATGGTTCGGGAAACCTCGCATCCGGGCACCTTGGACACCTTGAAAACACGCAGGATTCTCCCCGCCTATCCACGCACAGCGATAGCCTGCCCCACCGGCAGCCTATCCTCCCTGGAGATCTCACTTGAACAATTTCACCAAACCGCAGGGGCATGGGGCATGAACCGGCATCGATTGACAAGCCAGGCCTACCGTGCAAAGCTGCGTTATGAACTGCCTATCACAGAGAAATTAGTCCGTATAAGTAATCGTTCGAAGAGATGCGATGAAGACCCTGATTTTCGACATGGACGATACTCTGGTTGTCGAGGAAGCGTCGGCTGAGGCTGCATTTCGAGCCACATGTCAGTTCGCGGGCAAGCGAATTGGCATTGATCCTGAGGCCTTGTCCCAAAACATCCGTGAGTCCTGTCGTGGCCTCTGGCACAAATCTCCCGCACGATCCTTTTGTCTCGAGGTCGGAATCAGTTCCTGGGAAGGTCTTTGGGCAGATTTCGAAGGGGTCGATGAGGACCTGCGCATCCTTGCTGACTGGGCTTCAGGCTACCGCAGGAATTCGTGGCAAGAGGCCCTGCGCCGATGTGGACATCAATCTGAGGAGACGTTTGCAGAAGAACTTGCATGTAGATTCGTTTGTGAGCGACGTGCGTTAAATGTTGTCTATGACGATGTCGTGCCAGTTCTGGAGCATCTCAACCAGCACCACACCCTTGGCCTCCTGACCAATGGTGCACCTGACTTGCAGAGGCGAAAACTGGCCGGCTCTGGTCTCGCAGGCTATTTCGACGCTGTCGTCATTTCAGGCGAAATCGGGTTTGGGAAGCCCGACTCTCGCATCTTCGACTTGATTCTCAACCGCCTGGAGTCGACAGCTGATTCAGCAGCCATGATCGGCAACAGCCTGAAATCAGACATTGCGCCAGCAATTGAAGTCGGAATGATGGGAATTTGGGTCAATCGCGAGCATAAGACCGGTGATGAATTCATTATCCCAGATTCGACTATAACCGACCTAACAGGATTAACGAGAATCTTCGAACAAGACGCTCCACCGGACGCCGACAAGCGGCACCGGTGAGCTCTATGTTATGTGACTAGAAAGAGGATGAATGGTGAAGCCCTCGAATATACCAACAAAGTCAGAAGTCGCAGCTGTATTCAACTTATACCCTAAGAAGATTAAGTCGAAACTCATGGTTCTGCGGCAATTGATTTATGAGACAGCAGCCTCATTCGAAGAAGTCGGAGAATTAGAAGAGACACTTAAATGGGGGGAACCTAGTTACTTGACACCAATTTCTAAAAGCGGAAGCACGATCAGGATTGCTTGGAAGAATTCCCAAAAAGACCAATACTCCATGTTCTTCAAATGTACAGCAAACCTAGTCCCAGCATTCAAAGAGAGATTCCCTGACAAATTCAGATTTGGGGGAAACAGAAGTATTGATTTCAACCTTCAAGACGATGTCCCAACAACTGAATTGAAGCAGTGCATTGCACTAGCTTTGACCTATCATCGCAACAAAAGACTAGATACATCGGCAAGGTGGAAAATGGTAGAAAAAGTCACATAGCAATCCCATACACCTGTCGTCCAGGTGATGGATGACGTTATGCTTTGAAACTGGTCATAAATGACTCAAATAGCGTGAGGTAAAAATCAGTCGTTTTCGAAGAACGGGGATTTCAAAGAGGTGGGGGAGGAGAACTCAAATGTCTGCAAAGGGCCCAAAAGCAACTTGCCTGCTCTGCGATTCTAAATACACAGGACCGGGTATGACGAGGCATTTGAAGTCTTGTCTTCCCAATAATATGAAGCATTGGGCAAAACAGCATGAAGACAAAGATCAATCCTCTTTTCATATTCAGGTCAGAGCCGTTTACTCCCCAGGCTACTGGTTGCATCTGAATGTCAATAGCAGTACCCCATTACGTAGTTTAGATCAATTCCTTAGGGATATCTGGTTAGAGTGCTGTGGCCATATGAGTGCCTTTAGATATGGAAGAAATCAAGTGGGCATGAATCGAAGACTCAAGGAAGTGCTGGAGCCAGACATGGAGTTGCTCTACGACTATGATTTTGGCACTACTACAGAGCTTTTGATCAAGGTACTCGGAGAGTATTCCGGTCCCATGGAGAAGAATAGACCTGTGCAGATCTTAGCTAGAAATGAAGCCCCTGAAATTCCATGCGACGAATGCGGCGAATCCTCTGCCGTGTTGATTTGTACTGAGTGCCAATGGGAGGGGGGAGGTTGGCTATGCCAGCCCTGTGCGGAGGATCATAAATGTGATGAAGAAGTGTTCTTACCGGTTGTTAATTCACCCAGAACGGGTGAATGCGGATATACGGGAGAATTGGAGCCATGGTAAACAGAGCATATCCTCTGCCTGCAGCAGACGGCGTGGCGAGGAGGTCCGGTTCTGATGCTGTTTCTCAAGGACCGCCGCTGCTGAGGCATGCGTGAGCTTCTTAACTTTTCAATCATTTCTAAACACCTGGAATTTTAACATACTGGAGGGATAATGGTTAAAGGCCAATGTAACTGCGGTGCGGTCAAATTCGAAATCGACTCGGACATTTCTGATGTTTTCATATGTCATTGCTCTATCTGTCGGAGATCGTCCGGTAGTAATGGAAAAGCGGTTGTAATTGTAAACAACAACGATTTTAGGTGGACACAAGGTGAAGACAATATTGCAACTTGGGATAAGCCTAACGGAGAATGGCAAAATAGATTCTGCCAAATCTGTGGCTCATCGCTACCTGGTATTAATGATCAAACACGTATGTATGTTCCGGCCGGCTTGATTAACGAAGGAGGTGAGTCACTAGAAGTAAAACACCATATATGGGTTGAATCAAAGGCCGTTTGGGATTTGATCGGAGATTCAGGAAAACAGCATCCAACATCATTCGGAAGTCGAGCTTAGACATCAACAAACCTAAAAGGCTGAAGACCGACCATACCCGCCAGAAAAAGGCGGGCGTGGCGGCTTAGACCGGTGTTGAGGCTGTAGAAAAAGTCCCGAAAGGCATAGAATGCAGGGCCAGGCGGAAGGAGAGAGCACCATATAGAACGGTTAGCCCATGATGAGGTAGCGATGGCCCGCTATAAGGACTACTCCTACGAGCAAGGCAAACTCATTCCGGTCCACTTCGAAGATCAG
>JANQFG010000126.1 GCA_028277985.1 bacterium
ACGTCCCTGACCTTATGAAAGCGAGTGAGGGGCTCTCGGCAGGAGGCATAGTTGGCCTCCTGGATCGGGGATGTGTACCCTCGGAGGGTACCACCGGTAAGGGTGCTAGCGCGCGCCCAGCCCAGGAGGCCAACCATGTACTTCGGAGGCATTGATGCCCACAAGAGTTTTCTCACGGTAGTGATCGTTGACCAAGACGGCAACGAAGTTCACCGGAATCGGCGAGTCCCAATCGGAGATGGGGGGCCGTTGGTGGCGACCCTGGAAGGGTACCGTCCCTTGGAGGTGGTCGTGGAGACGTGTCCCTTTTGGCCTTGGATCTATGATCGTCTCGAGGCTACGGACATTGGCTTTCACCTGGCTCATGCCAGTGACCTGCAAGCCATCGCCAGGGCAAAGACGAAGACCGATTCCATCGACGCCGAACTCCTGGCCCGAATGCTGGCGACGAACCTCATTCCGGAAGCCTATCCCAAGCCAGCCTCTCAAAGGGAGCTGTGCTACTTGGTACGCCACCGCGCCACCTTGGTGCGGGACCGGACCCGGTGCAGCAACCGGATCCACAACCAGCTTCAGCAAAGAGGCCTCCAGCTACCCAGGGAGAAGCTCCTGCGCACTGAAGGGCGAGAGTGGCTTGAGACGACGGCCTGGAGCCGCCTGAGTCCGGAACAACGGGAGACGATTCTCGGCCAGCTTTGTCTCATGGATATCTTGAGCCCGATGATTGAAGCGTTGGACGACCGGATCAAGGAACGGGCCCTGGAACATCGAGTTGCCTGTCTTCTCCAGACCATTCCCGGAATCGGTCCGTACCGGAGTCTCCTCCTCGTGGCGGAGGTTCTGCCGATCTCGCGTTTCCCTTCTCCCGAGTCGCTGGTCGCTTACGGAGGCTTGGCTCCAACGACCCGGCAGTCTGGAACAGGGGCTCCACGACACGGCCAACTTCCGCGGGGAGCCAACCGATGGATCCGGGGAGAACTCATTTCGGCCATCCCCACTCATTTACGAATCGCTCCGGAGAGTGGCCTGAGCCGATACTACGAGGTGCAGAAGGAACGCCTAGGTTGGGCTACGGCCAGGGTGGCCGCAGCCCGCAAACTGTGCCGGATCATCCACGCCATGCTCTCTACCGGGGAAGTATGGCATTCTTGATCCTGGCACCGCTTCCGGCGGAAAGGGACGAGCTCGTGTCCCCGCGTGCGGCTTCGACCGCCGTTGTCTCTGACTGAGCCGTCCCGTTCCGCATAGCGGATCATGGGGCCCTGTCCATCGACAGGTGACCTCGCATAGGTGCCTGGCCGTCGGACGACGGCCCTGGAGGATCACAGCGGACGTCGGACTCTGTTTTCAGGACTCAAACGCGCGCGCATAGCCTCAAACCCAACAACCCAACCCCAACCCATCCCCTCATCCCGACGGGATCTACGGAGGTGCGCCCACTTGACGCCCTCGCTTTCATAGGCGCGGGGACGTCCGGGGGCTGGGCCGGGGCCGGGGCCGGCTCTGACCCGATCCCTATCAGTGGTTCGAGGGCCGAGCGGTTCCAGGTCATGCTACACGTAGATGAGGACACGCT
>JANQFG010000196.1 GCA_028277985.1 bacterium
GGCCATGGGGCGACTCCTTTCGGGTTCAATGCTGTGAGAACCGGGGGTGCTCTCTTGGAAAGGGTCTCGTGTGGAAACGTTGGCCGTGCAAGTATAGCGATGGCGGAAATCGTACGTCAACTCGCTCCGGGCCGGGTCAAGATGCCGGCTTCGTTGAGACAGAGGGCCACGATGTCGTGCACATTGAGAACCATCTTCGGCAGGTTGGTCAGTTTCAGCGTCTTGAAAAAGGGGGATTCTTCGACCAGGATGCGGGTCAGCTTCCGCACATCCTTTTCCCCGTGTGCGTCGTATGCACAAAGAACTTCGTCCCTCATGTTCTTGAGCCGGCCGATCCGGAAATCCAGATGGTTCAGAATGGTGTCTCGACCCGTCTTGACCTGCCCGTGGGCGGGCAGGAACACCTCGACGACACCCATTTCCGTCAGCGTCCTGAATTTCTCCAGACTCTCGATGCAATCCGACAATGAGCTGAACATGAAGACGGGATTTCCGATCCAGTCCGCATCACTGACGAGCAGGGCCTTCCTTTCCTCCCACAGAAGCGAAACGGAACAGGGGCTGTGGCCAGGGGTCGCCAGTAGAATCTTGCTTCCCACCTTCCAGCCTGTCATCACCGCATCTCCGAACCGGAACGACTCCTTCTTCTCTTCCCGAAGCGGCTCCGCCGGGACCGATCCGTTCACCGGGTTCGGCCAGACAATGGCGGCCATCGCGGCCCAGAGCCTTCTCGTGAAGGCCGGGGCGAAACGGTTCATCACCGTGAAGGGCGACATGAGGAGGTTGTAAGGGAAGGGGAAGGTGGCGTATCTGGAGAAGTAATTTTCGGAGCACGTTACCAACGACTCGAACATGGATTTCGGCTCGTTCATCACCTGTCCGTCCCGAAAGCCGGACTCGTGCACATAGACATGTTTTTCCGGTGCATGCATCACGTCGATCAAGGCGAAGTTGTTCGCATGGTCCACGTGTGAATGGCCCGCGACGACAAAAGTCTTTTTCCATGCAGCCCCTGCGTGTCTCCTCTGCCGGATGTGGTCCTCCATGGCGGCTGCGATCTGTCTTCCGCACGAGGGGTCGTAGAGGATCGCCTCGTCCGAGTCCTCGATGAAGAATGCATTGCTGATCATGGGGTCGGCGAACAGGTGTCTCGACAGCTTCCCCCGGAACATGACGATCCCTTCTCGAACGGTGACCGACCCCATTCCATGGGCGCGTGTGTTCTTCATGGTTCCCTCCTTCAAGAGATCCGGTTGAGAAGGCTCAACGAACGTTCGATGGCCGGACCGAAGAGGAATTCGGTGGATCGGCCATGAACCTGTATATCAAACAAAATAGACGATGTCAAGATAAGATGTCGGAAAGGGACGCCCGGGTCGGGTCGAGAAGGCCATCGAGTATATTATTTTGATAATATTGAATAAATAGTCGAAAAAGAGGGTTCAAGAAGACGCCTTGCCGGAAGCGTTCCGCCTATAAAGTAGACGATATTAACTTTGTTCCGGATGAATTCGGATCCGTGGAAAGAGTCGGTTCCGGGGTCAGTCCCTGACGAGTCCGGTCAAAAGGGATTGCACCGAGTAGTGGATGAACTTCTGGTTGTTATCCAGATTCTCGGCGCGGCCCTGGATGTTCATGACTGGGATTCGAATGATTCGGTAGGAAACCTGGATCTGGCCGCTGAGCAGAAGCATGGACAACCCGTGGCACATGGCCCAGAACACGTTCGCCACCGAAAGAGGGTCTTCGCCCACGATCCTCTTCTCTTTCTGGCAGGCCTCTATCACGCTGATCAGTTCATCGTACGCTGAGAGCGATGCAGCGCTCATCTCGGGGGAGACGCCATCTGCAACGACATCGTCGCCGAACATGAGCTTGTACTGATCCGGGTTGTCCAGCGCGAAATTCACGTAGGCCACGGACATCTCGTGGAGACGGGTTACGAGGTCCAAGGACTCGTCAGAGCGAATATCCTTCAGGCGGCCCTTGAGCTTTGCATAGCTTTCGGCCGCCACGGCGCCCAGCAGGTCGTTCTTGTTCTTGAAATGCTGATAGAGGGCGGTGCGCGAGACACCGACGCGCTGACTCAGGGCCCGCATCGTCACCTTCTGCACGCCACCTTCCGAGATCATCTTTGCTGCCGCCTTGAGCAATGCGGCCCTCAGATTTCCATGGTGGTAGGCTCTCTTCAACATTTCTCCAATGAAGTCAGTTGGTTAGGAATTAGGTTCTTATACAACGCCCGTAACGAACAGATCAAGAACAAGGAAACGAACGGGTGGATGCAGGTCTTCGGGCCCGTCGTGCCGCCGTACCGGATGCAGGCAGCAGCAGCGCAGGATCTGCGTTCAATATAGACGGAGTCAATAATATACGCAATGAAAATCACTCTCTTCCCGCACTCTAGTCTCTATTTTATTTGTTTAATCTGATATTTAGGCTGCAAACAAGAGAGACGGAAGATTTCGCGAAGAAATATCTTGACAACGTCTATATTAGTTGCTACGATGTCCCGGAAGCTGGCGGGCCGGGAACATTCGAACGAGAGAACGGGTCATGGAGGCGAGGATGAACCAGAACCGGACGATTCGATGGGGTTGGCTGAAACTGATGTACACGGTGACGATCCTGATGCCGGGCCCCTGGGGCCTGGCCACGATCTTCTGCCCGGAAATCGTCAACGGGCTTTTTCAATTTCCCAGCCAGCACCCCTTCCTGTACGGGATTACCGGCAGCCTCTGGGTGACGTTTGCGGTGCTTTCCGCCTGCGGGCTTCGAGATCCCTTGAGGTTTCTGCCGGTTCTCATGTTCCAACTCACCTACAAGGTTATCTGGATCAGTTGCGTCGTCATCCCTTTGCTGATCCAGGGGCGACTGTCCGTCTACGAGATCCTGTTCGCCCTGTCCATGCTCGCCTTCGTTGCAGGCGATCTGATCGCCATTCCTTTCTGGCACCTCTTCTCCATAGAGTCGGTCGTCTATTCCAACTGCCCTGAGCCGAGACGAGTGCAGATATGAAGATCGCAGTATTGAACGGAAGCCCCAAGGGAATGACCAGCGTTACCATGCAGTACGTCCAGTACATGCAGAAGCAGTTTCCCGAACACGAGCTCGCAATCGTCGGCATCCACGGCAAGACGAAGAAGATGGAAAAAGACATTGGGGCCCTGCAGGAAGTACTAGACCTGATCCGGTCTTCGGACGGGGTCCTGTGGGCCTTTCCGGTCTACTACATGCTCGTGCCCGGCTACTACAAACGCTTCATCGAGCTGATCTGGGAAACAGGCCTCGAAGAGGTCTTTCGAAACAAGCACGCCGCCGTCCTCGCAACTTCCATCAAGTACTTCGATCATGCCGCCCTCTACTACATGCAGGCGATCAGCGAAGACCTGGGGATGAAATACCACGGCTCCTTTTCCCCGGAAATGTATCTGCTCGCTGAAGAGGAGGGCAGGGCAAAGACACGGTTCTTTGCCGAGAACTTCTTCGACGAAATCGAGAAGGACACGACCACGGCCCGCTCCTATCCCACTGTGAAACGGCGAGACTTCGCGTATTGTCCAGGCAGCATTCGAAACAGGATCGACCCGGGCGACAAAAAGGTTCTCATTCTCACCGACAGTGACGGCCGGGAGCCGAATCTGGACGGGATGATCGAGAGATTCCGGGCTTCTTTCTCCGGGGAGATCGAGCTTCTCAACATAAACGACGTGAGAACGGACGGCCCCTGCCTCGGTTGCATCCAGTGCTGGTACGACCACAAGTGCATCTACGATGACGACTTCGTGGACGCCATGCAGAAGAAGGTGCTGACCGCGGATATTCTGGTCTTCACAGGAGCGATCAAGGACCGGTTCCTGTCCTCGAAATGGAAGATATGGCTCGATCGCTCCTTCTGCAACGGCCACACCGCCTGGCTTCCAGGGAAGCAGATCGCGCTCTTGGTGGCTGGCCCGTTGAGCCAGAACTCGAACATCATGGAGATCTTCCAGGTCTTCTTCGAGCTGCTGGACGCAAACCTGGTCGGCTTCGTGAGCGACGAATACGGGGACTCGGAAGCACTCGACCGACTGCTGGAAGACATGGCCGGGCGACTCGTGAAGTTTGCCGACAACGGGTACGTTCAGCCCCGAACGGACCTTGGCGAGGCATCACGACTCACATTCCGAGAAGTCTTCTGGGGCAGGTTCCGCTTCCCCTTCATCGCAGACTATCACGCTTACTTCAAGAAACTGGGAGATCGAGAATTTCCGCACAAGGATTACAGGACAAGGCTGAAGAACTGGTTTCTCATGCTCTTGAGCTACTGCTCGCCGGCATTCAGAAGAAAGATGACACGGAGCATGAAACAGAATCTGCTTCTTCCCCTGAAGGGCGTAATCGACAAATAGAGGACCAGGAGGACCCAAGATGTTGGATCTCAAGGCAGTCAATGAAGCGTTGAGTAAATATGTGCGGCCCCAGACCTTCCCGGTAGCCATCCGGATGTGCTCGCCGGGCGAGAACGTACCGGAGATGGCAAGACATCCGAAACGGGATCTCGGTCTACATGTTCCACTGTGCAATGCGATCGCCATTGCGCGGCGATACGGCTGGGTGATGACCATCGACCACGAGCAATCCTGCTGGGTGGCGTCCGCCTGCCTGGGATTCCTGCCGATCAAAGAGGACGTGGCGGACGGCACGATGCAGGAGCGACTCGGGATCTGGGGCCACAAGAAGGAAGAGGCCGCCAAGTTCCTCGACGGCCTGACCAAGTTCGAATACGGCCGGTATGACCGGGTGCTGGTCGCACCCCTGCATCGGGCATCCTTCGAACCAGAGGTGGTCCTGGTTTACGGGACTCCTGCCCAGATTTGGCTGCTCGTGTCCGGCTACCTGCTCGTCACCGGCGAGTTCTCCCTGGCCGCTTCCCTGTCCATGGGGGCGGGGTGCATCACCTACGTGGCGAAGACGATGAGAACCGATGCCCCGCAATTCGGCCTGCTGGGCGTGGGCGAGCGGTTCAATCACGCCCAGGATCACGAGTGCTCCCTTTCGATCCCGATCAGCAAGGTGGAGACCTTTGTCGAGGGACTGAGCTTCGGACACAAGGTCGGGGTCTACCGGTATCCCGTTCCGTCCTTCCTCCGCTATGACGCAGAGCACCCACCGGGATACGACAAGATGTTGGAGTATCTGAAATCGTAAGGGTTCCCGGAACGGAGCCATCTGCGGCCGGAGTCACGGGACCGAAAGACACGAAGGAGGCAGAATGCCATGTTTGATCCGGAAAAATGCACCCAATGCGGGGATTGTTTCGTGGATTGCCACTGGATCCAGGCGGAACGGGACGATGCGATTCAATGGATAGGTGAAATCATCCAGGGCGAGCGCTCGGAGGTACTCGATCGTTGCATTACATGCTATGCCTGTAACGAGCGTTGCCCGCAACAGGCGAACCCTTTCGACCGGATCGCCGAGCTTCAGGACAAATATCACTGCCTGGCGCCGGCCGAGGAAGTGGCTGCCCTGGAGGAGCGGTTCTCTTTTACACGGGAGCTCGACGAAGTCCCGCAGGCGGACCGCGTCATGTCGATGTGTGTGCTTCCGAACACGCACGCGCATCTGTTTCAGGGCGAGCTGTATGACCTTCCCCGGGTCGCGGGAAAGCCCTACTTCTGCTGGATCCTGTTCGGCCACCTCGGCGCGGAGAGCGTTCAGAGGCGGCATGCACAGACGCTCGTGGATCGTCTCGCCATGACCGGAGCCAGAGAAATCGTCTGTGTGCACGACGACTGCTACACCATGCTGGCCCGCGACGTACCCGAGTACGGTATCGATCTGCCCTTTCGGCCCGTTCACTTCACCGAATATCTGGTTGGATATCTGAAGGAGAACAAAGATCGGGTCCGGCCCCTCGACATCGAAATCGCCTACAACCGCCCCTGCGCGTCCAGGCTAACCCCGGAAAAGGAGCATTTTGTCGACGAGTTCTTCGAGCTTGCCGGCGTTCGCCGAGTGAAGCGCGTCTACGATCGGGAAGACGCCATGTGTTGCGGAGGCGCAAAGGCGCTTCTCGGAAAGGGCGACCCGAGGCCCGACCAGGAGCAGAACTTGAGAGATGCGCAGAATGCAGGGGCCAGGGCGATGGTGGCCCTCTGCCCGGTCTGCATCCGGTCTCTGGCCGGTGCCGCTCTTGAAATGAAGATGCCCCTCGTGTTCATCGGGGACATCGCCCGGATGGCCCTCGGCGAAATCGAGGTTCCCTTCTGAGTCGAGCGAACAGGGAACGAAGAGAATGAACATAGGCGAATGGCCCAGGCAGTGGAGTCGTCTCGACCCTGAAGGGACCTGCATGAAATGCGGGGAGCTGGAGCTGAGCAGAAGAGCATTCAATCTGCGGATCAACCGTCTGGCTCACGGGCTTCAGGAGCTCGGGATCCGGAAGGGGGACCGGGTTGCCGTACTGATGGCCAACAGCCATGTTTTTCTCGAGATCCTTTTCGCCCTTTCCAAGCTGGGTGGGATCCTGGTGCCACTGAACTTCCGGCTTGCCGTACCCGAGCTTGAATACATCCTCCATGATTCGGAACCCTCCGCCCTGATCTACTCTCCGGAATTCACTGCGCTGGTGAACGGGTTTAGAGGAAGGATTCCGAGCATACGATGCTATATCGGAGAGAAGGAGGGAGCGGAAGACGACCTCGAATACGAAACGTGGATCGAAGGCAGACCGGTGGAGGAACCGGGCAGGGGAGGGCGTGTGGATCTGGATGATCCCCATATCATCATGTACACGTCCGGTACGACCGGCAGGCCCAAAGGCGCCGTCATCACGCAGGGGAACACGCAGTGGAGCGCGATCAACTATCTCCACACCTATCCGATCGAGCGTACGGACGTGGCTGCATGCTGCGCCCCCCTTTTCCACATCGGGGCACTGTGCTCCTCGGCGACACCCAGCTTGTATGCGGGCTCCAGGCTGGTCATCCAGCGTTTCTTCGATCCGGCCGGGATCCTCGGGCTGATCGAGGAGAACCGGGTCAACAGCATGCTCGGCATCCCGGTCATGTTTCAGTTCATGAGCCGCGTGCCTGAATTCGAATCCGCGGATTTCTCGACCGTCAAGTACTTTGTGACCGGAGGTTCGCCCTGTCCCAAGTCGTTGATCGACGTCTACCAGCGGAAGGGGGTCCGGTTTGCCCAGGGGTACGGCATGACCGAGGCGTCCATCGTGACCGCCCTGTTGCCGGAGGAGTCCCATGCCAGGGCCGGATCCTGCGGAAGGTCTCTGTTCCACGTGGAGATACGAATCGTTGATCCGGAAGGGAAGGATCTGCCTCCCAGGGAAACAGGGGAAATCCTCATCAAGGGACCCGTTGTGATGCAGGGCTACTGGCGGAGACCGGAAGATACGGCACGGTCCATGCTCGACGGTTGGCTCCGTTCCGGCGACATCGGGTACCTGGACGAAGAAGGCTATCTCTACATCCAGGACCGAAAGAAGGACATGTATATCAGCGGTGGAGAGAACGTCTATCCGGCAGAAGTCGAGGAGATCATTCTGCAGTGTCCCGGGGTGTCGGAGGTGGCCGTCATCGGCATGCCGGACGACAGATGGGGGGAAACCGGCCTGGCCGTGGTGATAAGTGCGGACAACAGGGATGTAACGGAAGATCAGATCATCGAGGCCTGCCGGAGCAGGCTCGCCAAATACAAGATTCCGAGAAAGGTTGTGTTCGCGGGCGAGCTTCCCCGAACCACCTCCGGCAAGGTATTGAAGAACGAGCTGAGGGCGAGCTATGTGCCTGGCGCTTGAAGACCGGAACCCTGATTTCCGGCGAACACCCGGATCTGAATTTCCTGAGCCGGACGTCCCTAAGCGTTGAGAGGAACGAGCCCTTTCGTTTCCTCATCCGCCGGGAAAAGTGCCTCGATTCTAAGTTCCTGGGTCGTCAAATCCAAAGGTGTTCCAAGGGTTGTAATCGTGGTGAAAAAGCTCGCTCTGACGGAGTCCTTTTCCAAGGTCAAAGGCATGATCGGCAGATTGCTGTCCATTTGAAAATCAACCGGGCCCTCACTGGGCTTCAGCTTTGAAATGTCCTCGTACAGTGCAATCAGTTCGCCATCCTGGGTTGAAACGACCTCTTCCCACAATCGAGCGAGCAGAAATTGTTCGATAACAGGCCATCCCTTTACGTACCGCCGCAGTCCATCTTCTTCAAAAAGAACTCGGAAAGCGTTGTCATACTTCTTTGAGGCATCTTCTCCAAGGTAGAATTTTAGGAATTGGACATAGCCGGAATTCGCCATCAGGATTCTGTATCCCGTGTTGACCACGAAAGCGGGGTAGGGTTCATGGCTCTCCAGCATGCGCTGCAATGCTTGCCGGACGACCTCCATCTTTTCTCCGTCAAATGGTTCTTCATCAAACTCGGGAGCATAACCGGCAGCCACCAGAAAAGCGTTTCGTTGTCTGAGAGGCAATTCGAGCGCATGGGCAATTCGTGCAATCAAATCGCGGCTTGGTTGAGACTTGCCGGTTTCAACAAAACTCAGATGCCTGGAAGAAACACCGACGTCCAGCGCCAGGTCCATTTGACTGATTCTTCTCAGCTTCCGCCAGAAGCGCAGAAAATCCCCTACAGATTCCTTTTTTTTCTGACTTAATATTGAATCATGCACGGATATTACCTCTGAGGTAATGGACTTGATTACCTGTGATGGTACAATCCCCGCAGCTCGAATGCAATTCACCTATGAAAGGAGAAAGAGGATGAGCGCATTCAGAACGCTTCTGCTTGCTATGATGATAGGTATCCTCGGCTACACGGGTGTCGTGGTCTTGAAGCATGGTTGGAACCTGTTTCCGGTCTTCTTGGGCGATATGGCGGCGATGGGCTGGGCCGGACAGTTCAATTTCGACTTCATGTGCTTCCTCGTGCTCTCGGGATTGTGGCTCGCCTGGCGTCATCATTTCTCTCACGGTGGAATTGCCTTGGGCGTGCTCGGGTTCTTCGGAGGGATCATGGTGCTCGCCCCGTATCTTCTCATTGCAGGTTTCAAGGCAGATGGAGACATGAGGACACTGCTACTTGGCGAGGTCAGGGCAGGCAGCTGATTCTGGAAATGAGCGGCAACCGAGACGGAGGCTACTAGATCAAAGCGCGCGCTCCAGCAGATCGAGACGAAAGGTGCTCGGGCAGTGGATCCATGGCAGGGATCGGATCGGTAAACAGGCAGAACCTAAAGGTGGACTCTCCCATACAGGCGGACTTGGGCCCGGTAATTCATGGCGATATAGACCATTTTCGAGAATGCCACGCCAAAGAAGATGTATTGAGGTTTTGGGAGGCTCAGCGACACGCATGCAATGACCAGCATGGTCAGCGTGTTGAGAAGGATATAGGGCCGGTACTCGAGCCTGTTTAGGAAGTACGCCGTCTGTTTGCCGAGGTAGAATAGCAGCACACCCACCACGACCATGATTCGGAAATCATGCATGCTCATATCGTTCAGGATTGCGTGGCGAATCATGTTCGCCAGGATGGCAAAAGAGATATACGTAGCCAGCTGGGAATATAGGATAGCATCCCCATCCTTGTCGCGTTGACTCTCGATGAGCAACGGAAACGAATCGAAGTACATCCACCAGATCATACAGATGAAAACGAAACCACAGACCGCCGTCACGATGGACAGTGTGTCCCAGTTCATGTCGATGAGGCCGGCGGATATGGAAATGACCGATTCTCCCAGAAGGATAATGGCCAGCAACCCTACACGCTCCACCAGATGATCCCTGTCGATGGGAATGGAGCTGCCGATAATGAATCTCCGCCCCACCATGTCAAAGGATAATCCGAGATAGAATACAGCGACCGCAAAAGGCAGCTCGAAAAAAGAGGAACAGGCGCAAATCAGTGCTCCAACCAGATAGACTGACCCCGTTCTGATTGCGAATTGAGCCTTTTCCTCGTGCCTGCGTGCCGCTGAAAAATACAGCCCGGAGATAAAGAGTCGGGCCAGGCAGTAAACGATGACAAAGGGCACATGATTCTTGACAATCCTCGGACCCATCTGAATCGACGCCAGCATGATCAGGAACATGAGAAGCAGCGTGGCAACGCGGTGCGTCCTCGCGTCGGCGTCGAACCGATTGCTGTACACGGTATGTCCAACCCATATCCACCACATGGGTATGAATCCGAGGATGAAATGGAACCACACTCCAGGGCTCAGGTGCCCATGGTGTGTGTGCCAGCATATGGGTGAGATTACCCAGCGCTACAACGAAAATCAGGTCGAAGAAGAGTTCGAGCCAGGTTGCATGTCGCAGTTCATCCAGATAGAGAAGTTTCTTTTCCGGCATGGTATTGCTTCTTCCAGAAGAAATGTTTCCGAATAGAATCCCGATTATTCAACAAACTTGAACGGCTCATCGAGCTCAGGCTTGATGATATGCACGGCATAGTTGGCTATCATCTTGCGGCCGATATGTGCCAGGATTTCGTAGAGCCTTGCCCTGTCGATTCCCATATCCTCTACGATTTCCAGGTCTTTGTCCGTCAAATGGCCTCTCTTTTCGAGTATGGTCCGGGTCACCCAGACCAGATTGCCGACGTGTTTGTCTTGCGGGAATTCCCCCTTTCTGATGGCAAGGACATCCTCATGGCTTACCCCGTTAATTTCGGAGAACTTGCTATGCATGCTGGAACAATAGTGGCAGTCGTTGAAAAGTGAAACGACCAGTTGAACCACCTGCTGCTCTTTTGCCGTAAGGTATGCACTGTGCATGATCGCTTCGGTCTTAGTATAGACGAGTGGGGCGGCCGGACTCTTCGACATTTCCTTCAACAGGTTGGGCACAAAGCCGAAGTCTTTTTCGATCTCAGCCTGTGTTTGTTCGGGCGTGGGACGGTCCCCTGCTTGAAGAAGACCGGCCAGGCTGACAAACAGGACACTGACAACCGTTGCTCTCAATACTCTCTTCATTTTGCTTTCTCCTCTTTCCGCAGTCATGGGGTTACAGAACTCTCCGAGGCTTCTCTGCCACTCATGTACCTCTCGCTCGGTTCGTGTTATTATTTGGTCGTAATGCATTCTGGTCAAGTACCTACTATTTTGTATAATACTTACCAATAGGTATGTAATGTTGAATGGAGGGCACTTATGATCGATCACTGTGACCTAAAAAAAGCAGGGAATGTCGAATTCAGATGCTACTTTCAATTGGCGACAATGGTTATCGGAGGGAAATGGAAGCCGAAGGTTCTCTTTCACTTGGCCCAGGGGGAGGTCGTCCGGTTCGGCGCTCTGCGCAGGGCTGTGTTCGGAATTACGGAGAAGATGCTGATTCAAAGCTTGAAGGAACTGGAAAAAGACGGTCTGGTGAAGCGCAAAGTCTACCGCGAGGTCCCGCCCAGGGTTGAGTACTCTCTGACAGAGCTGGGGAAATCGTTCATTCCGGTATTGAACGCAATGTATGATTGGGGCAAGTCATACGCGTCCTTCCTGGTCGCAAGTGGAAAGGATCATCTTGAATATAGACCGGGAACGATTTTCGACAACATTGATGAACTGGTGAATGATGACAGTGAAACGAGTCTGTCCACATAGAAAAGCTTGCGCCGGGATGTCACTGATTCGTGATGTTCCTCCTCCTACACCATATGGATGATTTCCCAGTTGGTGGGAACCTAAGGCATTAGACAGCTGTTTTAGGAGATTTCTGTGGAGACCCCATAAACCTTTGCGTGACATTGGACGATAGGTATGCTAAGCATGTGGGATCATCCAAAGGAAATATATGATGACTGCTTCCACATTCAAGACCACGGACGCACCTCGAGCGACCGGCGCCGCTGCGGCCGGCGCTGCTGCGGCAGCCGCTGCTGGACAGCCTGCGGTCCCGGGAGGGAGCACATGATCTGATATCCCTCATAAGAAAAACATTCGGGGCTGCGGGCGACCAACCGCAGCCCTTTTGCATTCAAGGGCTGCAGATACTCTCGCAGCCCTTTTTTCTTGTTCTTTCTCTACCAGCCCTCGATCACGAGGTCACGCGGGTTCAACAGGAGGATAGAAACCATGAGAACCAACATCGTACACATCGGCGCCGAAGAGTTGACGTACGAAATCCGCAACATTGTGCGGGTGGCCGAGAAACTCAAAACGCTCGGAGTTCCCGTGTACATGGAAAACATCGGCGATCCGGTGACGAAAGGCGAAGAAATACCTGCCTGGATGAAAGAGATCGTCGCCCAACTGGCAATGGAAGACGCTTGCTATGGCTACTGCCCCACCCAAGGCCTGCTGGAAACCCGCGAATTCCTGGTGGCCCTGAACAACGGCAACGGCAACTGCCCCATAACCACGGATGACATCATCTTCTTCAACGGACTGGGAGATGCGATTACCAAGACGTACGGCTTTCTGCGACGCACCGCCCGGGTTATCACTCCTTCGCCAACCTATACCACGCACTCCTCTTCCGAAGCAGCTCACGCCGGCCTGCCTCCGGTGTGCTATCCATTGGATCCTTACAACGGTTGGTTGCCGGACCCGGACGAGCTCCGCCGACGCGTAAAGTACAACCCGGCCGTCGCCGGCATCCTAGTGATCAACCCTGACAACCCCACCGGAGCGGTTTACCCTGTGCACCTGCTCAAAGAGATCGTTGCCATTGCCGAGGAGTTCGATCTCTTTATTATCGCCGATGAAATCTACCAAAATCTGGTCTTTAACGGCCATGAAACCGAGCCGCTGGCCGCAGTGATCGGAGAAGTCCCTGCCATATCCATGAAAGGAATTTCCAAAGAGCTTCCCTGGCCCGGTTCGCGCTGCGGCTGGATCGAGGTGTACAACGTCAACAGAGATCCCCAGTTCAAGAGCTACATCCAGAGCATTCTCAATGCCAAAATGATTGAAGTCTGCTCAACCACTTTGCCTCAGAAATCCCTTCCCCGCATTGTGCAGCATCCCGAGTATCTGGAGTATCTCGACATCCGTCGAAGCCGCTACGAAAGATTCGCCCAGATCGCATATGATAGCCTCAAAGATCTGCCCGGTGTACTGATCAACCGGACCAACGGCGCATTTTACATGATTGTGGCTTTCGAAGACGGCTGCTTGAACCATGGTCAGACCCTACCTATTTCCGATCGATCCGTAGCTGATATGGTTGCAGATCTAACATCCGACCCGCACATTCAGCCGGACAAGAGGTTCGTCTATTACCTACTGGCCGCCACGGGAATCTGTGTGGTCCCTTTGACCTCCTTTAACACGCCTCTTCAGGGTTTCCGCCTGACCCTTTTGGAGCCGGATGAAGATCGTTTCAGGAAGATGATCGCAACCCTGCGTCATGGCATCGAGGACTATCTGAGATCCGATTAGAAAGAATGATAATTCGATTCCAAACAGTACGGACGCTAGCTTCCGCCATTCTCGGTTAGAGCAAGCTTATGGCAAGATTGTGGTGGAATGTTCGAACGATACTATATCAGAAGCATACATGGGTCGGGGAAGAAGATTGCCTAGCCAACGAGCAGCCTGTTATTCTAATGCCTAATCTCGAGAAGCGTGCGATCCATTTTGACCAAAAACCTGAAATTCCAGCTGAAGGTATGATCCAGTCAACTAACAGCAAGGGATCTTGACTGCCAGAGTCTCCTGGTCTGTTCCATGTGAGATCTTCAAACATGGACAAAGAACGATCTTCAGCTTTCTGGCGAAGATCCAGAACCGCCACTCATCCGACAGAAGATGTACGAAACCGGAAAGGAGGAGTCTGAGTTGTTGGGGGGTAACGCTGAGGGTATAGTTTTCTATCCGGTTGATGGCGGAGCCCGTCTTGAACTTGCCCCACAGCAACGGTGCATGATACGATCCTTTTGAAATCAGATTGGGTGTTCCAATACAATCCAACGGAAAGGAGAATAGAGAAATGGCTCACCACCATGAAGGGGGTTGCTGCGGCGAAGGCAAGCTTTGTGCATTGACCTGCTGTCCATGCGATCTCGATATTGAGAAGATCAAACCTCTTGTCAATCAACCGCAACACATTTGCAAGGCTTGCGGTCGTGTAGCCAACGACGAGAAAAGTCTCTGCCAGCCCGCGCCGATTCGCTGAGGAAGTCCGACTCCGGGATCTCCTTAGCATTGGTAGGGGAGATCATGGCAAAAAGCTACGATCGAGCGGCAGTGAACGCTGCTGCGATATGATCGGCAAAGGCCTTTCTCTTTGCCGCGTTCGCACCGTAGGTCATTCCACACCGCGTGACAGGCGGTCATGAACATGGTCGGATTGGTATCTCATCTCATCGACATCGGGCGGATGATCTATTTGATCTTCCTTCGGACCGCCCCCTTCATCCTCCTCGGGCTCTTCCTGGCGGGGTGGCTCAAGGTTCTCATCCGCGAAGAATACATCGGCCGTTTTTTCGGGCAAAGGAACCTCCGGAGCGCCCTCTACGCGGCGCTCTTCGGGCTTCCCCTGCCGATCTGCTCCTGCGGCATCGTACCGCTGGTAATGGGATTGCGGGAAAAAGGGGCAAGCAGGGAGGCACGATTATCCCTGCTCATCAGCACCCCCGAAACAAGCGTGGATACGGTGATTCTCACCTGGGGCCTGCTGGGGCCTGTTATGGCCATTGTACGGCCCTTGGCGGCCTTTTCTTCCGCCCTCTTTGCTGCGGTCCTCTCGATTGCGGAGCGGACGGACCGTAGCATTGAGGAGAATAGCGGACCTTGGAGAGAAACGAAAGACGCCCTCACTACGGAGACGGACACCGCTTGTGAAGGGTGCAGTCACCACTCGGAGGACGGCTATCATGTGGTAGGACTCGCTGGCTTCTGGTCCTCTCTGAAAGCCTCCGTCCGGAGAATCTTGCCCGGAAGGCTTCGCAGCAAGGCCCCAGGAGCCGAAGAAACCGGTTCCCCCCACGAAATGGAACCCGCTCCTCCCATACCCTTACGGGTTCTGACACGGGACGCAACCCGATACGGCTTCGTGGAGATGCTGGACCACATCTCCTACTGGTTCGTTCTCGGCATTCTCCTTGCCGGCGTTCTTGCAGCACTCCTTCCTGACAACTGGGTGGATGTCATACCGGGTGGTGTAACAGGCAGCATGCTCTTCATGCTCCTCATCAGCGTCCCCCTGTACATCTGTGCGGCAAAGTCCACACCGATCGCCGCTACACTCATAGCAACCGGCCTCTCTCCCGGCGCGGCCCTTGTCTTCCTCCTTGCGGGCCCGGCCACGAACATGTCCTCCATTGTCATACTGAACCAGATCTTCGGTCGCCGCTTTCTCGGCCTCTACCTGTCTGCCATCGTTCTCGTTTCCCTGGCTTTCGGCTGGATACTCAATGCCTTTCTTCAAGGGACCGGGATTACGGTGAGCACAACCATCACGCAACCGCTGGAATCGACCCTCTGGAATGCCGTGAGCATCGGATCCGCACTGCTCCTCCTCTGTCTCCTGGCCGCCAGCTTCCGACGGCTGGACTGGAACGCCAAGAGGGAAAACATCCGGGGATTCGGCCAGAGGTTCTTGGATTTTCTCGGCCTCCTCAAACCTGTGAGCCCGGAATCCTCGGAGGTTTCTTCCCCCACGGCCTTCAACCGGGGAAAGGCCTTCTGTCTTCTGTTCTCCATCGCCCTGCTCCTCTATGGCCTCAGTGGTCTGTACCGGGTTCCGCCCGGGAGTGCCGGTTACAAGGTGCGTCTCGGCCGTCTCGTGGAAAAGGACATCCCGCCCGGCCTGCGCTACCACCTCCCACCTCCTTTTGAAAAAGCCCATGTATTTCCTGTCCGCCAGGGCCAAAAGACCGACCTGGGATTTCGAACGGATATGAGGTTGTTGATAGCACTCAGGAAGAGGTTTGAAATTACCACCACCCTGACCGGAGGGTGGCACAACCTGTTCACGGGCATGAACATGAAACCGGATGAGTCTTTCTTCCTTATGGGCGATGAGAACCAGCTCGAAGCCAAATTCGCCTTTCACTACAGAATCCGAGACCCGGAAAAATACTATTTCAACTATGCAAAGAACAGGGACCTGGTCCTGCTGGCGGCTGAAAGCGTGTCCTGTGAATACCTGGCCAAGGAGCAGATCGATCACGTCCTGTCCTACCACAGGGAACAGATCGATGAGAGGGTGAGGGAGGGAACCCAGTCGTTGCTGGACCGCTATGACATCGGCGTGGAACTGATCGGGGTCTATCTCGTTGACCTGCACCCTCCTGTCAGGGCTGTAGGAGCCTTCCGGGATGTGGCAAGTGCCATGGAAGAGCTCCAGACGCGCATACACGAAGCTTATGGGAAACAAGCGGGAGCCCTGCCGGTTGCGCGAGGGGAGGCGGAGAAGATCATCGCCGGTGCCGAGGCCGAGGCCTTTGAAATTGTGGCGCAAAGCAAGGGCCGTTCAGAGAGCTTCTCCATCCGCTCCAAGGCCTTCAAAAGCTGTCCCGATGCAACTCACTTCCGCATGTACGTTGAAACCATGGAACGATCCCTTCCGGGAACGGAAAAGATCATCCTTCCCCCTGAAATGGCCGACAGGAGGCAGTTACGTCTCTGGTCGGGGAATCCGGGAGAAATTCCCGGTATGGATCAGACAGGAAAAGGACCATGAGAAGGAGAACCAAAGTTCTGTTACTCCTCCTGACGGCGACCCTGTTGATCTGGGCCTCCACGGCGGTTTTCATTGTGGGACCCACTGAAACCGGTATCATCACCCGCTTCTCCCGTCCCCTGCCGGCCGTGTGTGAGCCAGGCCCTCATCTGAAGTTTCCGTGGCCCGTCGACGAGGTGCTTCGTTTCGATCAGAAGCTTCTGGTGTTCGATCATGCACCGACCGAATTCCTGACCCAGGACAAGAAGAACGTGCTGGTAGACAGTTATGCCGTCTGGAAGATCGGGGACGAACACACCTTTCTAGCCACGGTCCGGAATCGTGAAGCAGCGGAGGCCCGTCTGCTGGACATGATGACCGCCGCCCTTGGGGAAGTGGTGGGGAGTTACCCCTTGGCAAGCTTTATCAACACCGAGCCCGGAAAGGTCCGCCTCCGCGAAATCAATGAAAAGCTGCTCCATGCCTGCGCCGGCGCCGCGAAAGACAACTACGGTATCGAGATCAAGGATGTGCGGATCAACGCTTTCAACTTTCCCCCCCAGAACCTCGCTAGCGTAATCAAGAGGATGCAGGCCGAACGGGACCGAATCGCTACCCGGTACCGGGCTCAGGGTGACGAGGAAGCCCTCAAGATCGAGGCCCAGACCGAAAAGGAGAGGCGAAAGATCCTCGCAGAAGCACAGAGGAGAGCCAAAGAGATCAAGGGGGATGCCGAAGCCGAGGCCATCCGGATCTACGGCTCCGCCTATGACCGGGATCCGGAGTTCTACCGATTTCTCCGGACCCTGGAAGCTTATGACAAGATCATCGACCCCGGTACAACGATCATCCTGCGATCGGATTCTGAACTCTGGAGGATGCTGGAAAAGGGAGCACCATGACGCAGCCCTCTCCCACGCTGGACATCCGTCTCATTCAGGGAACGGTCCGCTTCTTCCGAAAGCGATGGAAGATCCTGCTCCTGCTTCTCATCGTGCTTTCTGCAATCCTTGTCCTTCTTCGGGGGTTCTACACCGTACCGACCAATCAGACCGGAGCACTCTTCTTCATGGGAAGGCTCGTGCGGGATGACGTGGGTTCGGGTATACACTTCAAGCTTCCCCGCCCCATCCAGAACATCGAGCTAACGAATACCTCCGAGGTGCGAAGGATGACCCTTTCCGGCCAGGAAGGGCGCCTTGTCCCCAAGGTGACAGGAGACGAGAACATCATCGATGTGGAGATTGCATTGCAGTATCGAATCACGGATTATGCCCGCTTTCTCATCGGTGCAGAGGACTGGACGCTCCTCATGAGGCTGACGGTGGATGCCGCCATGAGCGAACTTCTCGCCGGCATGACCGTAGACGAAGTTCTGACCACAGGAAAGAGTCAGATCCAGAACGACCTTCGAACTCTGTGCCAGAAACATCTCGATCTTTACGGATCCGGGCTGACCGTCCTCGCGGCCACCCTCGTGGCCGTTCAGCCCCCGTCGGCAGCGGCTCGGAGCTTTCGAGCCGTGGCGGACGGCCGATCCGAGAAGGCCAAGAAGGTGAACCTCGCGAAGGCCGCGAAAAGCCGCGCTCTCTCCCAGGCCAGAGGAACCGCAGAGCGTATCCTTGGGGAGGCCGAGTCCGAAGCCGAGGAACGGATCAAATCCGCAGAGGGGGATGCGGCCCGCTACCTTTCGATCCTGGAAGAATACAACCAGGCCAAGAAGATCACGAAGACGAACCTCTTCATGGACCGGATGGAAGAGGTCCTGAACCGTGCACAGGTCATCCTTCTCGATCCCCGGGACGGTGTGGACCTCAATCTGTTTACACCCCGGCAGAGCAAAATCACGACACCCTGACCCCCTATCGCGAACATCGCACGATGTAGTTTGGCGTTCTTGGCGATCCCCCTTATCGAGTGGAGATTGACATCCTCGGTCTGTATCGTACTATGGAAGGTCGAGGGTGAGATGAGCGGCATGCCGAAAAGAATACTCGTTGTTGGCTACTTGGTCTGGTTCGTCTGGCTGAGCGCCGGCGTCCATCAAATGCACACCTGCAACCACCGGCATGACCATGGGCCGACTCTCGCCCACGAAATACCTCCAAGCCACCGGCCGTCCCCAGGGCCCTCATTGGCGGCCTTTGCCTCGGATCGATTCCATGAGGAGTGCCCGACCTGCCATTATCTTGCCACGGGCAAGACCCGTATCCTTTTCCTCGTTGACGCATCCCCGTGCATCGTTCTTCCGGGCCTCGCCTCCCCGAATGCGCCGGAATCCTATTGCCCTCCCCTCTGGTTGGCTCCAGGCAACCCCCGCGGCCCCCCCGCCGGGTGCCGTTACCCGTTGCCCCACGTAAAGATTTAGGGCCCGTAAGCCTTTCATAGGGGCGGCACACCTCCCTTGTTCCCGTGTTCCTGAAAGGGGCCACCGCTTCGGGTGCCCACAGTCTTCCAAAGCCGGCCGGGCTGAACGCCATGCTGATTTCCGTTCATGATCTTCGAGTGACTTACAGAACCGGGGCCGGTTTGCTGACCGTCCTCGACATCCCCTTCTGGGAGGTAGGGGAGAGAGAGCAGGTTGCGATTTCAGGTCCCTCGGGCTCGGGGAAGTCTACGCTGCTGCACGCTCTTGCCGGACTTCTTCGGCCGACCCATGGATCCGTCAACGTGTGCGGTAGCGAGTTGACAAGGCTTACGGAGGTTGAGAGAGATCGGTTCCGGGCGAACCACATCGGGTACGTATATCAGAACTTCAACCTGTTGCAGGGGTATACAGCTACGGAAAATGTCATGATGGGGATGACCTTCTCCCGGCGCAAGCCGGACCGCAGGCGGGCCGTCTCGCTTCTTGAAGAAATGGGGCTCTTCCACCGGAAGGATCATTATCCCGCGCAGCTGTCGATCGGAGAGCAGCAGCGGGTGGCGATTGCAAGGGCTCTTGTCAAGGCGCCCGATCTGATCCTTGCCGATGAGCCCACAGGATCCCTGGATCCCTCACACACGGCAGAGGTTCTCTCTGTTCTCCACGGCGCCTGTGAGGAGCGCGGTTGTTCCCTGGTCCTGGTGAGCCATGACAGGGAGGTGGTCTCCTTCTTCAAGAGCCAGACGGATTCTACCCGTCTGAACCGAGCCTTTGTGACGAAGGCAGGGGAGGCGTGATGAAGCCCTGGCAGATCGTCTGGAAAAGCTTGCGCCAACATTGGCTGTCTACCTCCTTGGCCGTGCTGAGCATTGCCCTCGGAACCTCTCTGTTGATTTCCGTGGTTTCGCTTCGGGAGCAGGCACATCGCTACTTCACCCGCGTTGGGCTGGGCGTCGATGCGGTCCTTGGGCCCAAAGGCTCCCCCCTTCAGGTCGTCCTGAACGCCGTCTACCATCTCGAGGAAATGCCGGGAACGATCCCATGGATATACTTCAAGCAGGTTCTGGAAGACCCGATCGTCGCTGAAGGCATTCCCTTCTGCACGGGCCACTCCTTTGCCGGTTTCCGAGTGAACGCAATCGATCGATCGTTCCTGACCGACTTCGAGTACCTTCCGGGGAAGCGACTCTCCTTTGAGGAAGAGCAGGGAGGTCGTGGAAGGCCCTTTTCAAGCCCGGACGAGGCCGTGGCAGGCTGGATCGTTGCCAAGGAACTGGGGATCGAACTCGGCAGTACCTTCAATCCCGTATGCGGGGTCCGTGCGGGCGACCCCGTGCACATGAATGACTCTAAGCGCTTCGTGGGAATCCTTGCGCCTACCGGGACCCCTCACGACAGGGCCATCTACATTCCGCTCAATGCATTTTACACGCTGGAGGGACACGGTTCCGACGTGGCCGCCATGGCCGTGGACGAGGAATATCGTGAGATCAGCGGGGCCTATCTGAAGATCAAGCGCGTACGCGGCGGCGCGGTTCACCCAGGGATTCAGAATCTCTCATACGCTGTCAAACAGTCCAGGGAGGCGCAACTCGTCGTTCCGAACGAAGTGCTTCCACGACTGTTTGCCATCACAGGCTGGGCGGACAGGGTGCTTTTGGCAATCGCATCCATGGTAACGCTGTTGGCAGGGGCGTTCGTATTCGTCGCGCTCTTTTCGGCCTTGCGGGAGAGGATGCGCGACATCGCCTTGATGCGCTCCTTGGGCGCAACGCGGAGGCTCGTCTTCGGGTTGACGCTGACCGAGTCGGTCCTGATTACCCTGAGCGGAGGCGTAGTCGGCTGGCTGCTCGGGCACGGTTTCGTAGGAATCGGTAGCCATTTCATCCAAGTGGAGACAGGTCTCAGGTTTTCCGCAGGGTACCTCTCACAGGCGGATCTTCTGCTCTTGCCGGCAATGGTAGCCGTCGGCCTTCTCACCGGTATTCTGCCCGCGGTGCAGGCCTACCGCCTCAGCGTAATCAAGATCCTGGTTCCGATCTCATAGGGAGGAGAAAAATGATACGGAAGCGTAATCAAGATCCTGGTTCCGATCTCATAGGGAGGAGAAAAATGATACGGATTGGTTCGCTTTCCCTTGTCATGCCGCTCTTCTTCAACTTGTCTGTCGGGATGTCCCCGGCAGGGGCGGACGAACACAAACATTGTGAGCATCACCGGCACAAGCCGGGTGAGCATCACCGGGGACACGAGGCTGCTCACGGCGGGTGCCTGATCGTGATGGACGCGTGCGAGGTGGGACACGCGGAAATCAAACTCGAAAAGGACGTGCTCCAATGCTGGTTTGTCGGGGGAGAGAAGCACACGGACCGAGCGGTGCGTGTCCCGGACGAAGAAATCGTCCTCGCCGTTACACCGGACAAGGGGCCGCCAAGGAGGCTTGTCCTCGAACCAAAGCCGATACGCTTGGCAGGGGAGCAAGTGGGCGACTGCTCGTACTTCGAGGGTAGAGCGAAGTGGCTTGCGGGAATGACGGAGTTCCGGGCATCCGGTAAGGTGCATTTCAAAGGCAGACAGAGGGAACTCAAGATCGACTTTCCGAAGGGGTGCGGTGCCGCCCATGGACATCATCACCACGGGGAGGCCACGGCAGAAAGAGAAGCTCATCATGAGCACGATCACAAGGAAAAGGAATAGACTCCTGAAATTCGGCCTGCCGGCACTGCTTCTTGTGTTCGCTGCGAATCACGTCGAATACCACTTCCGGAGTCGATCCCTTGCCGATAAGCAGCGGGAATCAAGTACGCTGGTGGTACGGACGGAAGGCGGAGGCTTCGGGCACAAGACCATCGGGGTCGACGAGGACTCACTTCCCGGGGTTGATGGGGCACTCCTGCTTCGCTTCTCTACGCTCGCGGACTGGCGGTTTGATCCGGAAAACCCCACGGCCTGTCCCCCTCACATAAGCGCCCTCAGCGGAGAAGAGGTGCGCATCATCGGGTTCATGTATCCCCTGGAGGCGGGACCCCGTCTGAGACTCTTCTGTCTGCTTCGCACGACCCAGACCTGCTGTTATGGCCCCCGGCCGCAGTTCAATCAGTACCTGTTCGTGGAGTTGCAGGAGGCGGTTGCCTTCGAACGGATGGCTCCGGTTGTGGTGGAGGGAACGTTCTACGTGGATCCCAAGCCTGAGGAGGGTTACATCTATAGGCTCGAGGGACGCTCCGTGCAATCCCTTGCCGGGGAGGAGCCGGAACTCGACGGGGCCGCTGTGGCCAGGCGGGAAGGTCTGCCCCTGCTCGATATCGGGGAGATCGAAAAACTGCGAGAGGAGAACCGGCAGGAGGAGCCCCTTGAGATAGCCGCCACCCTGGCCGGGTTCGACGGCATGGACGCTGTGGTGGAGGGCTACCTCGTGGGCCGATCCGATCGGGCGACCGAGGGGCTGATTCTGGGAAGATACGCGTGGGACGGCGTCGCGCGGGGGAGGCCCCCGGACATCTTCAATGCGATCATGGTCTTTCCCAGGGATGAGAACGAAGTGCCGCCTCTCTGGAAGGAGAAAGAGGTCTTTGTCGGCACCGTGCGCATCACTCGGAATCCGAAGCTCTACGAGGATCTCGGGATCGTGAGCCTGGCCAACGCGGTGAGGGGCATTCGACACGGACGGGAGATCCGTACGGTGGTGGATGCAGGGCTGATGGTGCCTGTGTGGTATGAGCTTCTGTTGCTGGTGATTTTCCTGGTCCTGGTCTTCCATGGGCAGAGGCTGCCTAGGGAGGGTTGAACACATGAGCCGTCAAAGCGCGAAAGGAGTCCGGAGGATCCTGTCCCGCATTCTCGTCCTGCTCGCCGGGCTTCTTCCCCTGCTTTTTGACATAACCGTCCCTCGCGGAATTCGCTCCGGCGAGGTTGCGCAACGATTGGTGAAAGAAGAGGGAGCGGTCGTCGCCTCCGTGAACGGCCGGCCGATCTATGAATCTCGGCTTCTCCAGGGCATCCCCAAAGGCTTGTTCTCGTCCCAGAAGAGGAATGCGCGGGAGGTCAAGCTTGAACGCCTCATATCGTGTGAGGCCCTTCGGCAGTTTCTGGAGGGCAAGAAGGTTCGGGTGGACGAAGAGAAAGTCGAAAACGAATTCGCGGCCTTGAAGAAGCTTCCTCCGGCCTCCGGCTGTTTCTGTCACCGATACCAAAGCCTGGAGCAGTTCCTCACATCGAATTTCTATACGGTAGAGGAGTTCAAGGATACGCTGCGCATCGAGATCGGCCTCACCGTATATCTGGAGGAGCGATGGAGGCAGAAGTCGGAAACGCAGGCGGAACAGATGTTGGCAGCCGGAGAACCCGGGATCCGGGATCAATATGTGAAGGCCTCTCACGTCTATTTCAGTATCATCCAGGATCCTGAGTTCTTTCAGAAGTTTGATCAGGTGGTCAGGAGAAAAGAGCAGCAGGCGCTGAAGGCCTGGCGACTTCTGGAAGACGGGGAGTCTCTTGACAGGGTCGCCAGAGAGTTTTCTGAGGACCAGGCCACCAGGGCGGAAGGGGGCAGTCTCGGGATGATTCGAAAGAGTGCCTTTGGGTTTAAGGTTGAAGAGGCCCTTGCTTCCCTCCCGCCCGGCAGCTACAGCAAGCCCATTCGTTCTCCCTTCGGCTTCCACATCATCAGGAGAGAACCCGTGGAGAGAGAGGACATTCTCCTGCTTCTCAAGACGGATTTCATTGAAAAAGAGCGAGAGGCCTTGGTGGAGGAGATCATGGCAGAAGCTACGATCGTGCGGCAGTGAACGCTGCCGCGATATGATCGGCAAAGGCCTTTCTCTTTACGGGGTCTACACCCTGCACAACTACGAAGCCGGTCCTCCCACAACGTCGCAACGGATGGAAGGCCACGCTTGTTGTGCAAAATCACCCAAACCCTTGTGCCATTCTTACGGTAGCATATAGGGCTTGACACTGATTCTGTATCTTGCCATAGTTTTCGCCTGGTCAGCTAACCTACTATCATCTCTGGCTAAATTGCTCAACTTGCCAAGCAACTGTGTAACAGAAAGTTGGCCAGGCGCCACCCGGAGGAATGTGAACGGAGGAATCATCAGGAATGCTGTTTGTTGTGGACGGCCTCTTTGCCTCGATTGTTCTGATGATAGGTATCATTATTCTTCTTATTGTTTTTGACAATCAGAGAATAGTAGACAATGAACTCCTGTTCTTGAAAAAGAAAGGAAAGAGGTCAGCTCTTGGAACTTTTTTCAGAAGTTTTTCGGATGTCACCCATTTTCTTGTCCCCGGCCTTTTCGGCAAGTTTTTTTGCCTTCTCATGATCATTACGCTGTTCTTAATTCTATCCCTGTTTGACCTTTCCTTTGAGGCACAGTTGGGCTATGCCATCCTGTCAGGGTTCAATGTTTCCGCCATTTACCTGGGCCACAGGACGTGGCTGGCAGGTCAGCAGAAGAAACTGCTGTACGACTACTGGCATGTAGAGGGCAAAACAGGCCTGTATTCCTCTGGAAACACTCCCCACATGGGGGAGGTGGTCTTGGAGCTGAGTGAAACACTGAGCGTGACACTGCCGGCAGGGTTGCATACCACTGAGAAGATTGTAAACACACCGGTCCGGATCAAGGCAGTGACAAAGGCAGGGAACCTGATCGTCCAGAAGGACGACACGACCGGAGAAGAAATCGACGACACGCTGGTTCACAGATATGAAAGCCTGCAGACGATAATCAAAAAGATATGCTCGACATTAAAGCAGACTTCTCTAGACTTCAAATAGCACGTAAACATGAACAACGGTTATCCCATAGAAGACGAGCGGGACAAAGACGGTGTGATCGGGCATCTTCTCCTGATTCTGTTTGCTTTCTGCCTTGTCCTCTTCAACGAGATCTCGGGATACTCTTTCCAGGATTTTCTTTACAGCTACGGCTTCGTCTTCTTCTTTGTCTTCTTCTTTGTCAGCATCCAGCATTATATCCTCTACATGAGCCATGTAAGAGGGGTAAGCTTTGAAACCGGCGAATCAACCCGCCCGGTTCCGCTCAGCAGCATCAAGCAGTACAGGCTTAGTTCCCTTGTATATCGCATCGAGCCGCAGACCGCTTGCCTTGTTCTGCTTGTTGGATGGGTTCTTCAGATATATCTCTTGAGAAAACCAACCCCCGACCCCATGCCCCTGCCTGAATACCCCGAGCTTTTTTCGGTCATCTCCGCACTTCTTTCCATCACTGCCTTCGTCTTCTTCAGGTACCTTGATTCCGTGTCAAAAAGAGCCGCCTGCAAGGAACTGTCCGCCATCCTGCCGTTTCTAGCTGCCAGCATCATTTTTGCGGCGGCAAACGCCATAGGCATCATACTCAGCAAATACGGCTTTTCCTGGGCGTTTCCCGTGCTGCGTGGTTTTGTTATCACATGCAATTTCATCGTCCTCTTTGAATACTCAACAAATACGGTCATCAACTTCTATACGGAAAGAAGATACCCGTTTGACACTACACCCCTATACAATACGCTCATTTTGTCGAAAATCCTCCTGCCCGGCAGAAAAGAGCTCTCTTTTGCCGATATGGTGGAGAACAGATTTGGGATCAAGATTCACGATATCTGGATTATCGGCTTCTTAAGAAAGAGTTTTTTTCCGCTTCTTGCCTGCCAGGTGCTGTTGTTGTGGAGTCTGACCTGTTTTGCCATTATCAATCCGGAAGAAAACGGCATCAGGGAGAGGCTTGGAAAGCAAATCTCATTTACACCGCTGACGCCCGGGCTTCACCACAAACTGCCGGCGCCTTTTGAGAAGATCATCAAATTCAAGACCAAGGAAGTAAAAACCATCACTATCGGATATGAAGGAGACCGCTCCATCAGAAACCTCTTCTGGTCTACTGCGCATTTTGAAAAGGCATTCAATTTCTGTTTAGGGGAAGGCAGGGAACTCATCACAGTTAACGTGGATATTCACTACCTCATCGATAATATCTTTGATTACCATTACCTGCACAGCGACCCGGTAGGCGAATTGAATAACATCGGATACGAGGCCTTTACCGAAAAGACGGTTCACGGCAACATCCAGGAAGTACTCTCCCTGGACAGAAATGAGTTTCTGGCAGATATTCGAATCGAAATGGAGCGAAAGATCGCTTTGTCCCGGCTGGGTATAGACATCATCGACATATCGTTGAACGAAATTCACCCGCCGTCGGAGGTGGCCAATACGTACCAGAGTGTCATCTCGTCCAAGATAAAGGCGGTCACCCTCAAGCTGAATGCAGAAAGGGATGTTGTTAGGAAAATGCTCGGTTTTACCAAGGAGGCAAAATCAGAAATCAACAAAGCCAACATCTATCATAGCGGCAGAATCGCCGCCTCAACAGGAGAGGTCAGCAGTTACATGGAGAAGTTCCAGGCCTACCGGATTGCACCTGGGCTCTACAAAAAGCGGCTTTACCTGGATACCATAGAAGAAAAATGGCAGAGTTCTGAGATAACGATTGTCGATCACACGCTTCAGTCAGAAAACAAGCAGGAACTCTGGCTGTATCTGGATGGAGAGCCAATGAGCAATGAATAGATATACGAAATACACCCTTTTAGGTGCTGTCATCCTGGCCGTCATTGTAATCGCAAATCTCAAGATTACAAAACAAAACGAATTCGGCCTGATTTTGAGGTTTGGGAAGATCGTCAAAATAATCAGAGAGCCCGGGCTTTACTGGAAACTGCCGTACCCTATTCATGAGCGTATCGTTTTTGACAAGCGCATTCACACCTATGATACACAGCAGACAGAGCTGCTCACAAAGGATCAGAAGAATATTATCATGCTGACCTTTGTCACATGGAGAATTGAAGACCCGGTTAAGTACTACAATTCGGTGGGCGGCGATATCCAGACCTTTCAATCCAAGCTGGACAGTCTTGTGAACAACACCAAGAATCTGATCCTTGGGGAATACAGCTACTCGGATCTCTTTGTTGCGGGAAAAGAGGCAAATAAGCTCAACGAGATTGAACAGAAAATCTATGCCAATGTCCAAGAAAGCGCCTCTATGCTGTATGGCATTCACGTTACCTATGTCGGGATAAAGAGGCTCACCATTCCCAAAGAGAATATCCGGGTCGTATTCAACCAGATGCGGGCGGACAGGGATGTCATCGCAAACAAATACATTGCTGAGGGGGAGATCAGGGCAGCCGAGATAAGGGCCAGGGCTGAGCTTGAAGGCGCCAGGATGGTATCTGAAGCGAAGAAGAAGGCGTCCAAGATACGCGGCCAGGCAGATGCCGAAGCAGCAAGAATTTATGCCGAGGCATACAGCAAATCCCCGGAATTCTATGAGATGGTCCGCTCCCTTGAAACCCTGAAGAAGGTCACCGGGGAAAAAACATCCCTCATACTTGGCACAGACAAACCGCCCTTTGATTTGTTCGTAGAGAAACCGGAAGTGACACCTGTGGATCACTGATGTCATGAAAACAAAAAAGACGAACATATTGAACGAAAGCCTCGACAGTGTGATCAGGCTGCTCAAGGTATTGATGGTCGTATTCTTAATCCTCTATCTTCTGAGCGGCATATTCATCGTCAAATCAGATGAAGTTGCGTTTGTTCTGCGGTTCGGCAAACTCGTGGGCGAGACATCTGAAGAAAGAACATTCCGGCCGGGAGTTCACTTTGCCCTGCCCAGGCCGTTTGACGAGGTCTACAGACTGCCGGTGAAAAAGGTGATTGAGCTTGACCTGGACTCTTTCTGGAAGATAGATGAAAAGAGTAGAAACAGGACCACACTGGATCCGGCAACTTCAGGATCCTGCCTTACGAACGACAATTACATCCTCCGTCCCAGGGTAATTATAAAATGCATGATTGCCGACCCTGAGAACATACTCTTCCAGGTTTTTGATGACGGATACACCGAAGGGGTGCTGAACATCGTCAGCGCCGAAATTATTAAGGCAATCAGTACCCTCAGCATTGATGCGCTTTTGTCCACCGGCAAGAAAGAACTGATCCGGATCGTCACCCCAAAGGTCAACGACGGGATAAAGCAGATGGGGATGGGTGTTGAAATACTCAGCGTTGAACTTCGTGAAATCATTCCCCCGAGACAGCTCAAGCCGTACTTCTTCCGGGTAACTGCAGAAGACATCAACATGCAGACCAAGATAAAGGAAGCAAAGCTCTTCGAAAAGAGAATGCTGGCAACCGCCACATCTGAAGCGAACAACATTATCGTGGAAGCTGAGAAATATGCGTCGCAGGTGATTAAGCAGTCGGAATCAGATACGGCGGTGTTTGATGCGATTTATCAAAAATGGCGAAAGAACCCGAAAATCGTCGGGGATGAGAAATACTTCGAGGCAATAGTGGATGTGTTCGAAAGGGCCGGGAAGAAAGTGTTTGTTCCGGTGGGATCCGGGGATAAGATAAAGGTTTTTCTGTCCAGGTGATCACCCCCCCCGGATGGAGCACTTGAAGCACGTGGAACGAGTTAAATGCAAGACACCATAAATCAAAGAGAGAAGTTATACATCAGCCTGAGACTGGTAGCGGCCTTTGTCGGCGGCGGCATGCTCATCAACGGATACGTGTTCAACGCGTTTTTTGTCAATGAGAACTCAATCGGAAGGTTTTCAATATTCGTTGCAGCCCTGGTTCTGTCGTTTCCTGTCTTCTACAGCGTCATAAGGGATTTCCTTTACAGGGAAGAGGAACTGGAGTATGCGGATGTCCTCGTATCCATCGCAATTGTTGCCGCCTTCATAATAGAAGATCATCTTGTTGCAGCACTTGTCCCCCTCCTGATGACCCTGGGCCACATCATCGAAGACAAAAGCATCGTGGGTGCGAAAGAGGCCATTACAAGCCTCGAAAAGCTCTCAACCAAGAAAGCGACAAAGATCGTGGGTACCGGGGAAATCGTTGTTGACACCGAAACCCTCGTTCCCGGGGATATCGTCCTGCTCAAACCCGGCGATATGGTCCCGAGCGACGGCACGGTCATCGAGGGCTATTCGTCCATAGACCAAAGTACCATTACCGGGGAATCGATCCCCGTAGAGGTGTCAGAGGGTGACGGCCTCTATGCCGGTACATCCAATCTTTCTGGTGCCTTGAAGCTCAAAATCTCGAAGACCGGCAGGGCCACAACCATCGGCAGGGTTCAGGACCTTATCGCCATGGCTGAAGACACGAAGGCGCCCATTGTCAAGCTTCTCAACAAATATGCCGCCTGGTATTTGCCGTTCATACTCATGCTTGCCGCCATCGCCTGGTTTTACACCGGAGATATTTACCGGGCCATCGCCATCCTCATCATTGCCTGTCCGTGCGCATTCGTGCTGGCGTCACCCACCGCCATGATCGCCTCCATTACGGTTCTCACCCGGTACGGGATTTTGATAAAGAACACAAAATTCCTGGAAATCGCTTCCCAGATCGAGACGGTCTCGTTTGATAAGACAGGCACCATCACCTTTGGTGAACTGTCAGTGACACAGGTCGATTTCACCGCAGAAGACTCCGGGGAACAGAAACGGATCCTCGAAGCTGCGTATGCACTGTCACGCGACTCCAGGCATCCGGCCAGTAAGGCCATCTCACGATTCTGTGAGAATGAGGAGATACCCTCTGGGAAGCGGTGGGTAATTCTTGAGCAGCACGGGAAGGGGATTGAATCCGGCGCCTACCTTTTGGGGAAGAGGGTCTGGCTTGAAGAGCACTCTGTTCTGGATCTCCCTGATGCCGTGACCGATTCCGAGGTTCTTCTTTCCGAAAACGGCAGATTTGTCGCAAGATTCCATCTTCTGGACGTGCTCAAGCCGAACATAAAAGAGGTGTTTGATAAATTGCGACAAATGAACGTCAAACGGATCATCCTCATGACAGGGGACAAACAAAGCATAACCGAAAAAACCATCAGGGATGTTCATTTTGATCAAGTCTATTCAGAGTGCCTTCCGGAAGACAAGTTTGAAAAATTGAAACTGGAAAAGGAAAATGGAGACATCGTATGTATGGTCGGCGACGGCATCAATGATTCCCTTGCGCTTGCTTCGGGGGATATCAGTATCGCCATAGGGGCGATGGGAAGTGAAATTGCCATCAATGCATCAGATGTGGCGTTTATGGACGACAACCTCAACAGGCTCCCGATCTTGATCAACCTGTCATCAAGGACAATACAGACCATCAACCGCAATCTCGGCATTGCCGTTCTCTATTCGGCCGTGGTGCTTGTTTTGTCTTTTTTCGGGTTCATTTCCCCGATTCTTGCAGCACTCATGCACAACGGGGGTGCGCTTCTTGTCATTCTCAATTCCGGTGGACTGCTCAAACACAATTACCAGACCTGACTGCCTGTCCTGACGTACCCCCTGGATACTCCGACCGTGCACACGTGCCCGCAAACGGAACTCACCCCCGGCAGGCATCCTTCAGCGGCAAGGGGAGCAGTTTCCGGTTCTCGGGGTGTGTGTCGTTCCACCATTGGAAGTAACGGGTAGTGACCGGCGCCTCCAGGCCCGCAGCCTGCATTCCCGAAATGTCGGTGCACCGACAGGATCTATTGGATGCCTTCTTCCCCCGGTGACGTGGACAGACAAAGGCAGGTGCTGGTATACTTTCAGTCCTCTGGTTATTCGCCTGATCTTCGGTTTGACCGTCTTGTGGAGTTCACTATGGATAAGGAAATCCCTGTACATCTGATTTGCGGTTTTCTGGGTGCCGGTAAAACCACGCTGATGCGTCATGTTCTCGCCATGCAGCCCTCGGACGAACGGCTCGTCATCGTAATCAATGAGTACGGTGAACTGGGAATTGACGGTCGGCTGCTGGAGGGCTTCGACAGTGATGTGCGCGAACTGACCACGGGTTGCATCTGCTGTACCCTTCAGTCCGATCTGGTATACGCCCTGTTCGACGTGTATGAGCAGTTCCTGCCGGACCGGATTATCATTGAGGCTTCCGGTGTAGCAGAAGTGGAGGGCCTGCAGAAGGCGGTGTCGCGAGTCGGTCTCACCACACCGTTGAGACTCGGTTCCATCACGACGGTTGTCGATGCCGAAATGTTCAGGCAGCGGGATATGCTGGGCAAGGCTTTTCTGAATCCCATCCGCAAGGCCGATCTGATTCTTCTCAATAAGGTCGATCTTATCGGAGAGGACGAAGTGGCTTTCCATTGTCGTGCTTTGAACGAGATCAACTCTGAAGCCCGTCTGGTTCCCGTACTTCACTGTGCCGTGGACCGGGAGCTGTTTCTGGCTCCTGGGAGAGCGGTCTTTCCGATAGAAGATAGCGACGGACACCACCAGCATCTGGAGGAAGAAGGCTTCGTCGCCTTCTCTTTTGAAAGCCCTGCTCCACTCGATAAGGTTGCTTTGAGGCGGTGGCTCGACGGACTGCCTTGGGAGGTTTTTCGGGTCAAGGGCTTCGTTTGCCTGGAGGAAGGCAGACAAGTGCTGAACTACACATATCGTCACCCCGAGTTCACACATGCCGAGGGAGAAGGTGGGACCCAACTCGCTTTCGTGGGCTGGAACGTCGATCAGGAAAAGATCCTGGCAGGGCTGCGCGCATGCCATGACCAGTAGGGTTCACCACAAATTGGTTTTATAGAGCGAGTATGAGGTCAGAATAGGTAGGGAATCGCAGGTGTCTCAACCGGTTTGATTTTGGGCTTCGAAACGATTGGAACAGGTTTGCCATTGATCTGCTGAATATCGAAGATCCCATCCACTTGCACCCACTGCTCGCTGGCAAGAGCATCTGCCTGATCCGTATCCAGCGCAATCGCCAGGGGCAACGCGTCCGCGGCACAGCAGTTGATCATGAAGCGGTACACGGCCGTGTCCCTGCCCCCGAAATGTTGTTTGAGCTGCTCATCGCGCAGAATCATGCCCGTGACGATCACACGTTGACCTTTGTAAGAATTGGAATTGAGAAAAATCTCAAGGATCGTACGCTCCTGAGGCTCTTTTTCCCGAGTGCCTTCCAATTCTCCCGTTGGTGCCGTTATGTCTGGATTGGTTGCAGAACCCTGCGAGGAAAGCATGGATGGTGCTTGACGACCAATTGCTCCGTTATTGGTGCCAATGAATCTCTTTTTGAACGCTTGATTGCCAAGAAAGGTGTCCGGCACGAGCATCGAATACAGAACCGGAACCAGCAGGACAAGCGCTCGCAGAATAGCGGAAAGATCCATCTCCGTCATCCTGGGACGAATCATGGCTGCAAGCGTGAAGCCCATGGCAATAAAGAGAGCTATGGCCAGGAGTAGACCAAATTCCGGCCGAAGGAATGCCACATATCGCTGAGTGACCAGTAGATAGACTAGAAACCCGGTCCAGGTTACGAATACGACAGGATGGAGCCATCGCTCGGGTGCTTGTACCGGTGATTTCATTGGAGCATCCCATTGAGCATTTCGAGGCCGACTGTGACCACCAGCACCGCCACAAGAATGAGCGATGCCAGAACAACAATAGCCCTGCGCTTGAAAACGCTTTGATACATGAGAAGGAGTTTAAGATCGAGCATTGGTCCGGTCAACAAGAAGGCCATTTGAGCAGGAATGGGCATCAGGCCCCGAAAAGACGCGGCAATAAAAGCATCCGCCTCGGAGCACAGGTTGAGCAGTACCGCCAAAACCATCATCAATACCACGGACAATACCGGAACTGCCGTCAAGCTCAAGAAGCTCGAACGGTCGATATAGGTCTGCGCCAGTGCGGCAATGAAAGCGCCGATGACAAGATAGTGCCCCACGGTCAAGAAATCATCCATGGCGTGGGTAAAGGCCGCCCCTGCCTTGTTGACCCATTTATCGGAAGTTTCATGATTGTGGCCACACCCGCATGCCGTGGTATGGGCTTCTTGATTCGTGATTACGTGAGAGGCTTGTGTTGTCCAGGAACACGCCTCGGAATGAATGTGTACCAGAGGATGGTGATGGTGACCGCAGGATGAGGCGTTGCTCTCCAGTCCGTCGCCGTTGTCCTTGATGGCCCCAGTGTTGCGAAACAGCCTTCCCATGAGCATTCCGATGACAACAGCAAGGCCATATCCAAGACCCAGGCGAAGAATAACGATGCGCCAATCAAAGGCATAGGCCAAGGCCGTTGAAGCAGCCACGATTGGGTTCACGATGGGACCGCCGAGAAGATAGGCGATGGCCGCGGAGAAGGGCAGACCTTTGCCGAGCAAACGTCGTACCACCGGCACAACTGCACATTCGCAGACCGGGAAGACGATCCCGGCCCCAGCTGCAACACATACGGTCAACCAGCCCTTTTTAGGCAAGAATGTGGCCATGCGTTCACGGCTCACAAAGGCTTCGATAAAGCCGCCGACCAGGGATCCGATTAGCATGAAAGGGATGGCTTCGAGCACGATGCTGACAAACACAATGGCCAGTGAGTTGAGGGTAGCAGATTCCGAGCCTGAGGGCAGAAGAATAATGGCTGCTGCAAGAAAAAGCGCAGGAAGGTACTCGAATGAGTGGACTTCGAATCGCAGAACCGTGGGGTCGCTTGTCGGACCAATCTGGGGAGCGTTCACTTCTGTCCCTCCAAACCGCGCTCACATCTCAGGACTCACCTCGCATCAAATGCGCGGCATCCGCCCTCAGCCAGCGCATTGCGCTGCGCACGGATCTTGCGGCGCCATTCGTTGATGTCGGAGAAGGCGAACTCGAAGATGACGTGACACGGATCGATCACCTCGAACAGCTTCGCGATGTCAGGGCTCTCGAATGCGTCGTGCGTGTCCACCTGCTCCGCATGCCGCCGCGCAACGGCAAAGCGATCCCGAAAACTCTCCGCACCTGCGTAGGGATCTTCCAATGACTTCGATGTTTTAACGTACTCAGCCGAAAGGCTGCAGGAGAGATGCACGGCCTTGATCGTTGACACGGCGTCACCGAGAGACCTCAGGGAGTCGAGAAGATACGCGATCCCCTCCTCTTCCGTGCGAATGGCCTGGTTCTTGTTCAGCATGTGCCCCGTGTCCAGGGCCACCCCCGTGTTCGGGTAGCGAACGCGGCCCAGCAGACGTTCGATCTCCTCGGCGCTATCCAACCTGAAGTTGCCCGGCCACCAAAGGTTCTCGAACAGCAGCTGCCCCTCATAGCTCGATTCGCGCATGACCTCGTTCATAAGGTCGGCGGACATGTCGACCGTGCTCTGCCATGTCCATGGA
>JANQFG010000227.1 GCA_028277985.1 bacterium
CGGCGGGTAGAGGGAGAAGAAATCCGTGGCGATCTTCAGGTGATAGATCCGGTAACAGAAGAAGCCCGTTATCAGACCCAGGAGGATCAGCAACCAGACTCGGTTCCTGAGGAGAAATTCAACGTAACGCTCGACCGCACTCTTTTTCGCTTCCATGATTCCCCTGTTGCTAAGGCACTACCAGATGAGCTTTCCTTCGCGGATGTCCACAAACAACCCGTTGGCCCCTGCCCCGAACCCGATCCACCCACTGCCATGGCGAAGATTGACAGCACCGATCCAGAAAAGGCGCTGCTTGGCCGGGACTTCGACGGGAGTCCAACTCTTTCCGCCGTCAGCCGAAGCGAGCACGGTGCCCACGTCCCCTACGGCCCAACCCTCTTGATCCCGAACCACGATCCCGTAAACCGATTCCATCACCCCCGTCTCGATCCGCTGCCATTGGAGACCACCGTCCCAGGAGGCAACGATCACCCCGTCCAGCCCCCCGGCAAGAACCACGTCACCGTCCCTGGCAAGACAGAAAAGCGACTGCTCCGCCGGAGATGACACGCTCTCCCAGGTCCTGCCTCCGTCCAGGGTATGGAAGATCATCCCGAACTCCCCAACAAGAACCCCTGAACCATCCTCCTTGAGCGAAACGCCGTAGAGAACCACATCCTCGGACAGAGGAACAGCCTGCCAGGTCTTTCCGCCGTCTTCCGTGACCACCACGGCACCCCAGTCACCGACCGCGCAGCCGCGCAGGGCATCGGAGAAGGAAATGCTGAAAAGATGCCTTTCGGTTGCACTCTTCTGGACGCTCCAGTTCTTGCCCCCGTCGGAGGTATGCAGAATCCGGCCCCCCTTTCCGCAGATCCATCCCTTGTCCGCATCCGCGAAGCAGGTGGAAAACAGAGGGGCTCGCGTCCCACCGGAAATCTCTTGCCAGCTCTCTCCTCCGTCCCCGGAGCGATAGATCCGTCCGCGATCTCCGGCCATCAGATAGTCGGACTTGGTGATCATGGCGGCACAGTAGATGTTCTCCCTGATCTCCTCGGCAGTGAGCGTATGCTGGGATGCATCCGCTTCGACCGCACAGGTGACTGGAACCAGGAAGAGACTTGCTCCGAAGAGCATGAGAATTCGCATGAAACCACGGGTGCGCATCTTTGGTATCTCCCTTCAACCCTCGGGGTAACCCTCGGTCACCCCTCGGTCATCCCCCGGAATCCGTTCCGGCTGGTGTCGATCTTGTATTTGAAGAAATCAGGCCTCATGAAGATGGTCACGATCTCGAAGGGCTCTCCGGACGTGAACCATATATAGGCCCGCAACTGAAAAAGAGGCGCGAACACATTGGAATGGAGGGATGCCGCAACATCCGGGTCTGCCGGGACGCTCTCCAGGTAGGTTTCGCTTCGCCCGATCTCCAGCCCCATCTTTTCCTTAAGGATCGACTGCAGGGGCTGCTCCGATAGGGCCTCCATGGTCACATGCTTCGCGGTCTCAGGGGCGATGAAGTTCTCGAGAAACTGGACCGGGGTCTTGTTCAGTGTGCGAACCCTGCTGACCACGCTCACCTTTTCCCGGCTGCCGAACCCGAAGAATTCCTCCAATTCCCGTGGAATCCTCGTCTCGCTTACCTTCTTCTTGTCGATTCCCAGAGCCTTGACCTTGTACTTCCTCGAATCGTCCACAAAGCTCTGCACGTCCCCTGTAACGACGACCTGCTTGCTGAGGGGTACATTCTGGGTCACAAAGGTCCCCTTTCCCCTCATCCTGCGTATCAGGTTGTCCGCTTCGAGGTTTGCCAGGGCGGTTCGTATGGTGATCTGGCTGACGCCGAACTGGGCTGCAAGGTCTTTTTCGGGGGGGAGCTTCTCGCCGGCGTGGAGCTGTCCGGTCAGGATTTTCTGGCGAATCAGGGATTCGATGTGGAAGTAAAAGGGGATCTTTTTGTTGAACATGACTCCCCCGCTCTGCAATCTTTAGTGTTTAACTATTTGTATTTATTAAATAATTAACCATATTGTTCCTAAATATATAATCTTATAAATTTATGCTTTTAGAAAAGGTACCCCTTTCGTCGTCTTCTGTCAAGCAGATTCGCGCATGCACCCACGAGGAGCGGCGGAGGTAGATGTCTTCTCACCGCCTCCGGGATGTCTACGAGTAGGCGAGCCCGTATTTCACACGAAGCCGCGCCGCGACAGCCGTGGAGACGCTGGAGATCCGACCTCGGAGGGCGGGGGCGATTCCTCGGCTGACACCGCTCGTAGCAGAAGGCTTGGCGCAACATGCGGGTAGGCACGAAATTGCCGAGGGGAAATGGGGAGGGCAAATGGGGACAGTCTCCGATTTCCAGACGAAATAGGTGACTGTCCCCGATTAAGGAGCAAGAGAGTTGGTCTCTGTCTCTGGGACAGGCCCGAGAGCGGAAGCGAAGAGACGCTTCCCCGGCTCCTATGGGATCTGTACGTTGTAGCGGACGGTGTAGTGCCCCAGAATGTCGTCCACCTTGGCTTCGATCGCTTGTGGGGTCACCCCCACCGCCGGCTTGATGGTGATACTTGCAAGCGAGCCATGAAGCTTGTCTTCTCCTACCTGGACTTCCACCGACTCGGCCATGTCTCCGAGATCCTGGAGCGCCCCCTCATAGACTCGTCTGATCGCATCCCAACGGAGTGCGGGCTTGAAGATTTTCCCGACCGGGGTAAGGGGGATCTCGGGAAGAAGAACGACCTCCTTGGGAATCGCCGCCCGCTCACCCACCTCTTTGCTCAAATAGTCTCGAATGGTCTCAGCGCTGAGATCGACTCCCTCCTGGGTCTGAACGTAGGCGACGGGCATCTCGCCGGCATGAGCATCCGGTCGACCCACGGCGGCCGCCAGTTGGACCCCGGGGAGTTTGTAGAGCGGATCCTCGATGATCGCCGGATCGATGTTGTGGCCGCCCCGGATGATCAACTCCTTTTTTCGGCCGGTAAGCCAGAAGTATCCGTCCGAATCTTGCCTGCCCAGATCCCCGGTGTTGAACCACCCGCCCTCAAGCCAGACGCCCTTGTTGTGGGCATCTTCAAGATATCCTTTGAAGACGTTCGGGCCTCGTATGCAGACCGGACCGATCTCGTCCGTTTCCGCTTCCCGGATTCCCTGTTCCTCCTCTACGATGATCTTCATTTCCTGGTAGGGAAGGCGCAGACCTACGGATCCCACCTTCCTCTCGCCGTACAGGGGATTGACGGAAGAGACCAGGGTGCCTTCCGTAAGGCCGTATCCCTCCAGAAGCTTCATGCCGCTGTGGGCTTCGAACCGCTTGAAGAGCTCCACGGAGAGCGGGGCTGCTCCGCAGATAGCGTACCGCAGGGAAGAGATGTCCGCATCGTCTTTGGGGAGATCAAGGAGGACGGAAAGCACCGTGGGGACGGACGAGAACGTGACGGCCCGGTAATGCTCCACGATCTTGTAGAAGTTCTGAATGATCGAGGGATCCCGGTATCCCCTCGGGGATAGGAGCACCACATGGGCACCCATGGAGAGGGGGAAAGCCCCTGTGGCCATGGTGGCGTTTGCGTGAAACATGGGCAGGCCGCAGAGCATGGTTTCCCCGGCCTCGAGGTCGATCAGGAGGTCCAGGACGGTGGTGATCGCCACCTCGTTGAGGTGAGTGCGCGGGGCGAGTTTAGGCGTTCCCGTAGTTCCGCCCGTATGGTAGATGGAGGCGATATCCTGGGGGTCGATGACACGGCCCGAATCGAGACCATCCTCTCGATAGCGCGTGATCACCTCGTCGAATCCATAGATCCCCTGGGCCTCGTCGCTCGGGCCCATGACACGGATCATTCCCTTCAGGCCGGGGAGATCCTTGGCAACGGCCGTCGCCTTTTCCCAGATATCGGCTCCGGGCAACTCACCCAGAGCTACAAGGACCTTTGTTCCGGCCGCAAGGCAGATGTCCCGGATGGCGGAGGGCTCCAGCATGGGGTTGATCGGGTTCACGACACCGGCTGCCTCTCCCCCCCAAACCACGTAGTGGGTCTGCAAGAGGTTGGGAAGCAGATACGTGATCACGTCTCCCTTCTGAATCCCCATGTCGTTGAAAAGATTCGCCGTCTGATTCACCTTGGCCCAGAAGTCGCGGTAGGTGACCTGCATGGGCTGGTCATATGCATCGCCCGAAAGGAGTAGGCTGATTGCAGGCGCATCCGGATCGACGGAACACCCCTTCTCAAGCATCTCGTATGTGTGGTTGGCGATGATTCTTTCCTCGATGGGGACCTTTTCGATCTCCTCGATGTCCGCCAGTGTAGCGACTTTGTGTTCTCCCATCTGCTTTCTCCTCCTACGGGGCTGTCCAGCCCCCATCCGGCACGATGACCGCGCCGGTAACATAGTTCGAAGCATCCGAGGCCAGGAAGACCGCGGGACCTATGATTTCCGATGCGTGCGCGACGCGTCCCTGCGGGATCTTGCCCAGAATCGCTTCCATCATGGCTTGGCCTTCGGGTGTCTCCAGATACTGCCTCGCAATGGGGCCGAAGGTCATGTGATATCCCGGAGCCAGCGCATTGACCTGCACATTGTCGGTGGCCCACTCCAATGCCAGCACCTTGGTGAGCTGGATGAGACCTCCCTTGCTCGATGCATAGGCGGTCTGAAGGGGGCCTCCGCAAAGCCCGAATATGGAGGCCATGTTGATGATCTTTCCCCTCTTCTGGCCCACCATCACCTCTCCGGCTGCTTTTGAGCAATGGAACACCCCCTTCAGATTCAGATCCAGGACCTGGCCGTATTCCTCCGGGGAGAGCTCGAGGGCGGGCTTTCTTATGTTGATTCCGGGGACATTGAAACAGATGTCGAGTCTTCCATACTCGTCCACAACCCTCCGCACCATCTCCTGGACCTGAGACCAGTCGGCAACATCGACCTGGATGGCCCGAGCCTTCTTTCCTATCTCCTCGACCGCCTGGGCGGTCGCTTCCGCACCAGCGAGATTGATATCCGCTGCTGCCACGTCCGCGCCGAAGCTGGCCATACCGAGGGCGATCTGTCTTCCCAGGCCCGAGGCAGCGCCCGTCACGATGGCCACCTTGCCCGACAGATCGAAGATCTTGCGGACCGCCTCCGGGCCGGGGAAGGCATCATCCGGCGGCATCCGGGGATCCCTGCTTTCCTTTTCCGTCATGACTTCGCTCCTTCCACTCCTTACTGCTTCATCTGTAGTAGTCCGGGCTCTTCTTGATCACCGTGTTCCACCTGTCTATGTCGTGATTCGGATACACCTCACCACCGAGCAGCTGGGCAAGGGTCTTGAGCTTGGTGATGGAATGAAGAGCGCGGGTCGGGTCCCATACGATCCCGGGGATGACCTCTTCGTCGATATTCTGGGACAGGTAGCAAGCGTCGCTCGCCAGGATGATGACCCCCGTGTCCGGCAAATCGATGACCAGGGCCTGCGTGCCCGGCGTATGACCGTTGGCGAGCACGACCGCCAGGCCGGGCATGAGGACCTGATCCCCGTCGATGAGGTTCCAGTTGTAGGAAGGAAACGTGAAATCCCCCTCGTTGTAAGCGAGCGCGCCGAAGCTGTGCGGGTTGAAGGCGTAGCGATATTCCGCCTTCTGAACGATGATTTCCGCATCCGGCAGGAATTGAACGCCGCCCCCGTGATCCACGTGCATGTGGGACAACACGGCCTTGCTGATATCTTTTGGTGCAAGACCGATCTTCTCGAGTTGGGCCGGCAGGCTGTGTTCTTCAGTGACCGTCGGGTTGAGCCCCATCTCGGAAAGCAGGGGGACGATCTGGGGATTCCATCCCGTATCGAAGAGCACGTTGCCCTCGGTCGTCTTGATCAGATACATCGGGGTGGGAACGCGAACCATTTCCCCCATGCCGTGCCCGAACGTGAGGCTGCTCTTGTCCAGGTCTATGGCGCCCCCGTCGAGTACGTAGAACTCCTGGACACACGTGTTCCGCTTTTCCTTCTGTGCCATCATCGGTTCCTCCTTCCGTTTATTCCCTGAAACAGGGATCAGGGGCCGGGATACAGGGCGGTCGCGCGAAGGCTTCTCAGGCGGATGCGCCGCCGTCAACGGTCAGGTTGATCCCGGTGACGAGGGATGCTTCATCCGAGGCCAGGTAGAGGACGGCATGGCCGATATCCTCCGGGGTCGCCCCTCTCTTGAGCGGGATTCCCTGAAGAACGACCTGCTTGGCCAGCTCGGCTTCGCCCAGCTGGTACTGCACGGCCGCCTGCTCCAGGAGGCCCTGGCCCATCGGGGTTTCCCCAAAAACGGGACTCACACTGTTGACCCGGATCTTGGCCGCCGCCAACTCGACAGCCATCTCCTGGGTCAGCATAATCACGCCCCCCTTCGAAGCACAATAGGCCGCCATAAAAGGCCGGGCCTTCAAGCCGGAAAGGGAGGCGATGTTGACGATCGCGCCGCCTCCCTGCTTGACCATGTGGGGAATCGCGTATTTCGATGTCAGCCACACGGCTTTCAAATTGATGTTCAGATGGCTGTCCCACTCCTCCTCGGTGAGATCCGTGAGAGGCGAAAGCCTGCAGATAGCGGCATTGTTGACCAGTACATCGATGCGGCCATACTCTCCGACCGCGGCCTCTATCATTTCCTCGACATCGGCCGCTTTGGAGACATCCGCTTTTGCGAAGACGGCCTGTCTGCCCTCCTGCACGAGAATCTCAACCGCCTCATTTCCCGCCTTCTCGTCAATATCTGCTACGACGACCCTGGCCCCTTCTCCTGCAAGGATTGCGGCAATCCCCCTGCCGAAGCCGGCCCCGGCGCCCGTCACAATGGCCACCTTGTCACGCAACCTCATGCGGCACCTCCGTAGTGATCACATTCCGATCATCTCTTTGACTTCCCTTCCTCATTTCCGGGGCGGCAGACTCTTCAACAGCTCGATCGCCCCACTGGAATCCGTATCCGTGGGATACACCTCTTTGATCCCCAGACTCTTGAGCGGCTCGACATCGGTGACCGGGATGGTTCCTCCCAGAATCACGGCGATGTCCTCGGCGTCGTTCTCTTTCAGAAGCTCCATGATCCGCGGCATGTGATGCATGTGTGCACCGGACAGAATGCTGACGCCGATGGCGTCCACATCCTCGTCCAGGGCTGCGGCTACAATCTTCTCCGGGGTCTGACGAAGCCCCGTGTAGACCACCTCCATGCCGGCATCCCGCAGGATCCTGCAGATGACTTTCACACCCCCATCATGGCCGTCGAGGCCAACCTTTGCCATCAGAACTTTCTTTGTCGTTTCCATGGACGCCCCCTTTGCATGTAACTCTACATATACGATTTGGGAAATTCGAATTCACCAAAAACATCACGCCACACATCGCAGATCTCTCCGAGTGTTGCGTAGGCCCGGACCGCATCCAGCACGGCCGGAACGACGTTTTGTTCGGTTTGGGATACTTCCTTTACCTTGGCGAGACACCGCTCCACCTCGGCGTTGTCCCTGTCCTTCTTGAGCTGATTCAGGCTCTCGATTCTCTTCTCTGCGACCGTGGGGTCGGGTTGAAAGGTCGTCGGGACGGCCTCCCCTTCCACCCTGTGCTTGTTGACCCCCACGTGGATTCTCTCGCCCTTCTCGATCCGAACCCTCTTCTTGTAGGCTTCATCCCCCATCGTTTTCGCAAGGAGACCCGCCTCGATAGCGGGAATCGGGCCCCCGACCCGCTCGATTTCCTCGATATACTTGCGGATCTCGTTCTCGACTTTCGTCGTCAGGCTCTCGACGAAATAGGAGCCCGCAAAGGGATCCACCGTGTAGGGGATCTCGGTCTCGTTGGCGAGAATCTGCTGCGTCCGGATCGCCAGCCTTGCAGCCTCTTCCGTTGGGATCGCCAGGCCCTCGTCGTAGGAGGCGTTGTAGATGTACTCGACTCCGGCCAGTGCGTACGTCTGCGTCCCAAGTGCAATACGCACGATATTGTTCATGGTTTGCTGCGCCGTGGACTCCGCGATCGTGTACGCGGTCATCTTCAACGCGAGGGATCTCGGGTCTTTTGCACCGTATTTTTCGCTGAGCGTTCTTGCCCAGATCCTTCTTGCTGCCCGGATCACCGCAACCCCTGCGAATGTGGGCTCCCCGAGGGTGAACAGAGTGAACATGTGCCCGAACTGGTCGATCTTGAGCCCCTTCTCGAGCAGAACATCTATGTAATGGAAGGCGGCGGACAGGCCGGCGGCGTGAGCCGCCGCGGTGCCCCCCAGGCCGTAGTGAGCGGCGCAGGCGGTCAAGGGCTGCCAGTTCGGGTGATGCTCGACGCAGTAGTCAACCACATCGGTTGCAAGCCTTACGGCCGGCTCCGCCGGCAGGAATTGCGTGCCTCTTGTGCCGTATTCCTTGATGACGTCGTTCTGGAGATCCACGACGTAATCCTCGTGGGACAGGCCTTGTTTCTCTCCGAGGGCAATGAAGAAAGCGAGGGCGATGGGTCCGATCGCATTGCCGAGAATGGCCACACGCCGCATGCTGTTCAAGGGGATGCCCTCGAAAGCCTCCTCCAGGTCCCGGAGCGAGCTGAGCGAGACGCCGACTCGTCCCACTTCACCTGCAGACATGGGATGATCCGCGTCATAGCCGATCTGGGTGGGAAGATCGACGGCCATGACGATCTCTTCGGCGCCCTCCTTCAAGAGGAACTTGTAGCGCTCGTTGGACTGCTTCGGGGTTCCGTATCCCGCGTACAGCCGGATGAGCCACGGCTTTTGCGGGTCCCGGGTCGGCTCCGCGCTTCGGGTACAGGGATAGGCTCCGGGAAAGCCGACATCCCGCAGATAATCGAACCCGATCTCCTCGAGATCAAGAGGCGTGTAGATCTCCTTGAAGGGGGATTCGAGATGGCCGATGCCAAGACTCGCCATTTCCCTCTTCGGGCCGATCTTTTCGAGCGCGGGCTGCAGGAAAGCCTTTTCCCACTCATCCTTTGCCTTTCTGATCTCCTCAAGCTTCTCTTTTTCGAACATCGCCTTTCTCCCCCTTAAGCCTCTACGGGTTTTCGTTCGTCCCCAAAAGCCAGCCATGGACAAGATCCTTGTCGTTCAGGATCTCCATGGCGGCGGAATGGGGGTTGAGCTCTGCCTCTGCCACCTTCTGTATGATTGCCCCGAGACGGCCATCCGCGTTCTTCCCCTTCATGAGGCGATCGCGGATCAGTCGCTCGACGATTTCCATCAACTCCTTCGCCCTTTGCTCCTGCCTTCGAACCGAGAGCTGACCCGTCTCCTCCAGGGCCTTTCTGTGCTGCTCGACCTTCTCCATCAGCCCCTCGAGACCTTCGTTCAACTTCGCCACCGTAGGAACCACCGGGACACTCCACCACGGTTCTCTCTGGTTGTCCCGGGCCATTCCCTCCAGATCGTTCGTAAGCCTCTCCGCTCCCGGAAGATCCGCCTTGTTCACCACCAGGATGTCCGCGATCTCCAGGATGCCGGCCTTCATGACCTGAATGGAGTCGCCCGTCTCCGGCATGGAAACCACCGCAACCGTGTCCGCCGTATCCACGATATCCAGTTCGATCTGCCCCACCCCGACCGTCTCGATGATGCAGAAATCCTTTCCGGATGCATCGAAAAGCCTGACCGTATCCCTGACCGCCCTTGCAAGCCCCCCCAGGCTCCCTCTCGTGGCCATGCTCCGAATGAACACGCCTCGGTCCAGGGCATGCCGGTCCATTCGTATGCGATCACCGAGGATGGCTCCACCTGAGAACGGGCTCGTCGGGTCAAGGGCGATGATCCCCACGCTCCGGTCCCGGCTGCGCAACAGGAGCGCCAGCTTGTCCACCAGCGTGCTCTTGCCGCTTCCCGGAGGACCCGTCACTCCGATGCAGTAGGCCTTGCCCGTGTGGGGCTGCACCTGTTGCATCACCTCGGCGACTTCATCCGATTCCTGTTCGACCAACGTCACGAGGCGCGAAAGGGCACGCCTGTCGCCGGCCAACATCCGATCTACAATGTCCATCTGTGTGTTCCCTCCCTCTTGTCGCCGTTCATGGTGTGCCGAAGTTCCCGGGCAGCCGAGGCCCGATTACTTGCACAGTTTCTGAAAGCCTGCGAGAGAGTAGTCGTTTCGATCTTCCACGGCGTAATAGACGAATTGGTTTTCCGGAGCGATGGATCTCAGGTAGCTCGCGTGTTGCCTGCGGTCATCCACCATGTCGTGTGTTCCGGTACCTATCCAGTGAAGCTGCTTGTCGGCGCTTTCCAGCGGATGCTCGGCGACCCAGAAGGTCTTCCAGTATTTGCCTGCACGGTCATGAATGATCTTGTAGCAGCACCAGAAGTTCTCCGCATCGACCCACATGTACTGGGGCCCGTAGTTGTAGTACGGATCCTTGGGGTTCATCTCGATCACGTAGGCCTCTCTCTTGATCCACGCCAGGTTGGTCGGCATCCAGGGCGCTACCTGGGACCCTTCTTTCTCATAGCCGTAGGTGACTCGCTTGACCGACTTGGCAGACTGCCATTGTCCTTGACCGGCGGGTTCCAGGAGCCCCGGACTATTGCTGACAAAGGGCAGGAGAGCCTCCTGTTTTCGAAGGAGCTTCCACTCAAAGGTCCCGACTTTTCCGTCAAAGCCGTAGGCGTCGTCGACACTCAGATCGAGCCCGATGAAGGCGTCCGAACGATTCGCAGGGCTCAGGCGCCGAACCCGTCGAATGGCGGGCACGTAGGAAAAGGAGCTGTCCGCCCGGCCATCCAGATAGCGCCAGAGCAATACGTTTGTGCCTGCAATATCGAAGGGGGATAAGACTTGAATGATTCCGTATCGCTCTATGCTCTTCTTGTTGGAAAGCCCCTCCGCCCCTGGGTAACCGACGAGCACCAACACCCTCCATGCACAGACAACTTCCCTCTCGAAGCCGGAGGGGCCGATCCAGCTGGCCTGGAAAGGAAAACGCAGATTCCCTTGCGTGTACTTGTAATAGAACTGGTTCTGCATGATCTTCGCACCCGCCTTCGGGTCGTTCAGGTCGGGTTGGGGAAAGGGGATTCCTTCGATGAAGTCCGGACGAGCTCCGGTCTTGGCGTCGATGATGGTATCGTGTTCGTCCAGGTCGTACTTGCCGACGTTTTCCTGAAAAAGCTTCTTGGCCGGAGGCGCGAAATAGTCCGAAGAATCGAAGGTGAGTTCTTTCACTTCTGCGATCAGATCGCCCTTCTTGATCCAGTCCAGCACGGACGCAGGCAGCAGTCCCTCTGCCTTCTCGTAGTTCGACTGATCGAGCACATCCCCAGGGGCCACATCGGCAAGCGCCTGGGATGGAAAGGCCACAAGGAGCAGCAGACCGATGGAACACAGGGTTGGGTACCTTCTTTCTTTCATCTCTCGTATCTCCCTCTTCCTCGTTGTCAACATGAGACTCGCGTTCCTGTCAGTTCAACAGGTAGGAAAACATCAGGCTGATTTGATCCCGATCCCGGAAGGCACCGAAATTCGTGAAATTCCCCTCGATGGCGCTGTACTGCACCATGAACCGAAACGGTTCCCTTATGAAATTGACCGAAGGCTGGATGAGGAGTGCGCCTCGCACGTCATACGCCAGGGCGAGCTGCGGGACGATCGTGCCGCCCCGGTACATGGTGCTCACGATCGCCGTGAAGACACTCTCGGTTTCCTTCACCTTGGGATAGCGGACAAAGTCGGGGTAGATGGGGACCGCCTGTCGCATGCGATCGTCATAATCCGGTATCCACTGACCGAAGTACTGCATGCTGATGAAGAAGGTGCTCACCTTGTTCAGGGGGCGGACCCAGATCTGCTTGTCAAAGCCGATCATATAGCGAAGGATATCTTTTTTCGGGATGGACCCGCTCTGCGGATTCAAGGGCAGGCCGTTCAGCCCCATGTCCCGAATATCCACTCCGAGAAAGCCGGCCATGAAATCCAGCATGGGCGGTGAAAGGGGCAGGGTAGGTCCAAAGAGCGTGCTGGTATTGATCTCGGGAATGTACACCGGCTCCTCCCAGAACCACGCCACTTCACCTCGAAATACGACATCGATGTTTGGCTCCCAGTAGCTCATGCTGGCGCCGGTAATCTGCAGGTCCGGCCAGGTTGCCTGCAATTCCAGATCGGTCAACTCGAGCAGGACGGGTACATCCCGCACAACCACGGAACGCAGCGTTGGCAGATCCAGAAAGGTCTTGTAATGGGCCACCGATATGTTCAGGTTCGCCCCCAGCATGGCCTGTATCCGCGCACCCCAACGGCTGTTCGATACGGATTTCTCCGGGGTATTGATTCGAATGAAGGGGATCAGCTCAGCGGGCAGCGGGATCTCATAAGGGGTCCCGTCCGGTGCCCAGGGTCCGACGCGGGCATCCCAGGAACCGGGGACCCAGAAGCCCTCGATTCCTACCGACGTCAGGGGCCCGATATCTCCGAGATTGTAGCTGGCGCGCAGCATCCATAGGGGGATCCGCCGGTCATCCAAATCCTCGAAGGGGCCGCCGAAGGTATTGTCCAGGGGATTGATCAGGTCGAGAAGCCGGAAGATATCCGTTTCCCCCCACGCAAGATTCTGCCGACCGACACGAAGGAACAGGGGGCCTCGGGAGAAATCAACATAGAACTCCCACAAATCATAGGCCTGTTTGAAGCTGTCGATGTTCTCCTTGTCGTTCTCACGGACGTCCTTGAAGCCCTGGGAGCCGACATTGTATAGGGCTTCATACATGAACCGCCCCACCAGGTGATACTTGGTGCGGATACCGAGCTTCTTCAGGGGCTTGAGAACCGGCAGCGTCTCCGTCAACTCCCTGAGGTCATGATCAAGTTCGAGCAGGGCGAGGTTGCGCCATTGGACCAGATCCCCGACCTTCGTGTCCGGATTTGTGAACCCGGAAGCATCGTTGAGACGAAACGTGGCCCTCGTCTGTAACCTGGCGCGGAACGACAGGGTCCTCTTCTCGTCGACAAAGAAGGCATCTGCGTCGATCGCTACGCCCAAGAAAAAGAAGATACAAATAAGCTTCACCCACAACCGCCCACTTCCTTTCATTGTGCCCCCCATCACCTGGTCGTCCTGAACAACAACAAGCACGGATTCCATTCGCCCCTTCAACCAAGGGCTGTCTTGACAACACTGCGCCCCGGGGTTTCTGCCAGGGTGGTTATCTCCAGCGTTGATGGCTCGCAGAGCAAATGGATCGCTCCGGTCAGTACGCGCACGGGATCCGATTTCAAGTGTTTGTCGAGGTCCGGCCGTGTTTTCCACGCCTCCATCAATCGGAAGACGTTTTCGTCCTCGATGTCGGCATACCAGTGACAGCACGTGCAGCCCTTTTCCTGCCGGATGGACGGAATCAGGGCTTGAACGGTCTGCAAGAACTCCCGACGCCTGTCCGTTCGCACCTTCACTCTTGCGGTGACGACGATCATGACTGGATGGTCCTCGAGGAGGTCTGCCACCAAGAAGAACTCGATCCGGCATGACAGACGCTGTATCCAGAGTTGGCCGGGAGGGTCGCGGCCGTCCCGGAAAAACGAGAGGACACGTCTTCAAGTCTTGTGCCATTCGGGAGAGGTCTGGAGGGGCAGGAAATTTCTTCTTTATTTTCAAAAAGATAGATGACGGAACAGGGCCGAGAAGGGGCCGATGGGGAGTTTGTCAGGAAGTGCTGTTCCGCCACAAAAGACGGATCTGTCAAATGTGACGGCGGCCTTCTAGGTATTCTTCCAGGGGGGCTTGACCCCGAGCCGCCGCATACGACCGCGCAGGGTGCTCGGATTCAAGTCCAGGATCGCCGCGGCACCGCCTTTTCCTTCGATCTTCCAGTTGCAGGCCTTAAGGATTCCTAGAATATGCTCTCGCTCCACTTCACGGAGACTCTTCTTCTGTGCGTCCGCAGTCTTGTCGGGTCCTGGGCCCTTGAGCTTATCCATGATGCGGAGCGCCTGCCCTTTTGTGTTGATGACCGCCCTTTCGACTACGTTCTCCAGTTCCCTGACGTTACCGGGCCAATCGTAGTTCATCAGATTGTTCATGGCGTCCTGTGAGATGGTCTTGATGGGCTTACCGAGCTTCTTGCCGTATTTGTTCGCAAGGGAGTAGACCAGCAGGGGGATGTCTTCCTTTCGGTCTCTGAGGGGCGGCACGCTGACAGGGAAAACGTTCAAACGATACCAGAGGTCCTCGCGGAAACGGCCGTTTTCTACCTCCTCCTCCAGCTTTCTATTCGTGGCCGCAAGAATCCGCACATCGACCTTGATCGTCTTCGACCCACCCAGTCGCTCGAACTCGCCGTCCTGGATCACCCTGAGTAACTTGGCCTGGACCTCCGGCGGGAGCTCGCCGATCTCGTCCAGGAAGATCGTGCCGCCGTTTGCCAGCTCGAAGCGACCCGCCTGCCTGGCGTGAGCGCCCGTGAAAGCCCCCTTCTCATGGCCGAACAGCTCGTTCTCGATCAGATTGGAGGGCAGGGTCGCACAGTCGACCTTGACGAGGGGCCGATCCTTGCGCGGACTCGAGCTGTGAATCGCTCTCGCAACGAGCTCCTTTCCGGTCCCTGTCTCCCCCTGAATCAGAACGGTGGCATCCGTGGAAGCGACCTGCTCGACCTTGAAGAGAACATATTTGAGTGCTGCACTCTCGCCGACGATGTTGTCGAAGTTGTGCGCCAGCTTGATCTCTTCCTGAAGATAGACCCACTCCGCCTGAAGTTGCTCTTTGAGCTCCTCGATTTCCGCAAAGGCCTTTCTGAGCTCGTCTTCGGCTTTTTTTCTGGCAGAGATGTCGAGGGACATGCCGATGATATAGATCCTGTCCCCCATGTGGGTGGCCCTGGCACTCGCAAAATAGGGGACTTTCTCGCCACCCTTAATTTCGAGATCGTATTCGACCGAGATCTGTTTTCCTCTTCTGCCCTCTTCGTTGGATCTCCTGATCTCGTTCACAACCCTGGCCCGATCCTTTTCGCTGATCTTGAAGCCTGCGGCCCGGTTCATCAGGTCCTCTTCGGAACAGCCCAGGACCTCCTCCAGGTTCTTGTTCCAGACCAAGTACCTTCCCTGGTCATCCAGAATGAACAGGAGGCCCGGCATGCTATCGATCACGTTCTCGAAGAGCTTGCCGTCCGCCAGCAGAGCCTTCCTCAGCTCTTGTGCCGATTCCCCGTACTCCGAGGGCGCCTCCGCCCCCGGTCCGGACCCGGCTTCGTCCATCACAGTCTCTTCCGGATCTTTCGTCATGTTGCCCCCTCGGCCTCACAGGCATCGGGTAATCGAGCATCCTGAAACCGTACGATCATGCTCGGATCATCTCATCCTAGAGTCGTTTCCAACAATCCACAATATAGCGCATGCGTTCCTGTCGGAAAACTCCTGTACTGAGGTACGACATCGTCCTAGGCAGGTTCTGGCCTTGCGGGGAGTTCGGGGACAGCCACTTATCTCTGGCGGAGTTCGGGGACAGCCACTCATCTACTCGAGTTCGGTGGCTGTCCCTGATTTAAACACCTGGCTTTGATGCACAATTGGCCGTCTCCACTTTGGGGCACAGCGAATTCGGTGGCTGTCCCCGAATTCGGGCTGGACTAGTGGCGGACTTGGGGTCAGGCTCCTCCCGCCAGGAGTGCGGTGAGATCCTCGATCCGGCCGAGTCTCTCGAGGTTGAGCACCCGATCGATGATCTCCTCGATCCTGGATGGGTCCAATCGCTGGGCCGCAAGGAACCGGAACTTGTCTATCATCCGATCCCTGGCCGGGAAGAAGTCTCCCAGATCGATGCTTCCGAGATCCGCATCGTAAGTATCTCCCTTCTTCGTGCTGATCCGTATCTCGGTATCCAGGGCGCCGTATCCCTTATCAGCGATCAACTCCACGGACCGGGCGATCTCGAGGATTTCCGGATCGTTCAGATGGTCCCGGTAGGTTCCGACTTGAAGGTCCCGGTGCACGACAACCGCACCGAGGGCGAAGGGCTTGCTCAGCAGGGCCTCGTCCGCCGTTTCAAAGGGGCCGTGAAAATCCACGCCGGGGTAATCCTTGTTGTCCGGCGACACTTTCACCAGGATCTTTGCGACCTGGCGGGGGTCGATGTCATGCTTCATTACGAGTTTCAGAGCAATCATACACGCCACCTGGTTGTAGCCGCACCCGGAAAAGGGCTTGAAGAAAGCACGATTGATCTCGAACTCCCGGCCCAGGCTGCCGATCGAATCCGACCAGGCCTTTTCGATTACCGGCCGCACCTCCCGGCCGCAGAAGGCGTTCAGAAAACCGGCATCCCCCTCGAGGGCGGACCCGGAGCCCTTCAGACCCTCGCGGGCCGTCATGGCCGCCATCATGCCACCCGCCACGACCATCCCGTTCTGCAGTCGCCATTCCTGTGAACCCGTATTGAAGGGCTCCATCACGCCCAGGGCAAGGCTCGCGGCAGAAGCGATCGCGTGGCCCAGGCCTTCCGCCTTCAGGCCCAGTACCTTCCCGGAGGCTGCAGCCACTCCGAAGGCCCCGTAAGTGGAGGTTCCTCGAAATCCACGTTCCACCGAATGCGCTGCAGCTGGCTGAGCAATCCGACCCGCCACCTCATACCCCGCAACAATCGCCGGCAGTACATCTGCGCCCGCAGCACCTTCGGTCTCGGCGAGGGCGATCACGCTCGAGACGACCAGATTCCCCAGGTGGCCCCGGCAGGACTCGTTCGTATCGTCGTGGATCATGTTGTGAACAAGGACCGCGTTGTGCATGGCTGCAAACAAGGGATTCGCCCTGATTCCCCTGTCCCAAACCGTAGCTCCGGCCCCCTCGCCACCGACCGACCGGGTGATGTTGCAGAGCATCTCGGGCAAACCTGCCTCGGCGCCGGCAAAGGCGCAGGCAATCGCATCCAATACGCAGAGCTTCGCCTTCTCCACTGCCCCCGGGTCCGCATTTTCGACCGTCAGTCCTTCCGTGAACTCAGCAAGCTTCGGAATCAGCGGTTTCCCCATCTCCGTTCTCTCCTCTCGTTCGGACGACTACGCAACCCGCCCGATATGCGTGCTAGTTCGTCATCCTGCGAAAAGCCTCCTTACCGAACAGCTTGTACGCCATCTGCCGAATGATCAGCTTGTGGTAGGAGCCGGCCAGGACACGCCCCAGAAGCTCGATCACACCCAATTGCTTGCCAACCAGGACCCTGGCCTTCTTCTTCCTGATCGCCTTGTCGATGATGATTTCCGCGCATTCATCCGGCCCCATCGTATCGAAGAGCTCGTAGAATCGATCCATCAGCTCGCCTGTATCCAGATACTTGTCCATTCCTTTGAAGCGGCCGCTTGGCCCGATGTTCGTCTTGATCAGGTTCGGATACACGCAGGAAACAGACACCGGGCTGTCGAACAACTCCAGCTTCAGCGATTCGGAAAAGCCTGTGACCGCGAACTTGCTGGTGCAATAGGGAATGTGGAGGGGAATCCCGATCAGTCCGTAGGTGCTCGATATGTTCACGATATTCGCTTCCGGCCTCTGCTTCAGATGGGGAAGGAAAGCCATCGAGCCGAAGATGACACCCCAGAGATTGATATTCAGGATCCATTCAAAGTCCTCGACAGAGAGCTCTTTCAAAGGGGCAACCATGATGACGCCGGCATTGTTGATCAGAATATCGACCTGTTCATGGATCCCCACGACCTCCTCCGCGTAGTCGAACACGGCTTCACTGCTCGAAACGTCGAGGATGCGGGTGCTGACCGAGCCTCCCAGGTTCCTCACCAGGTCGGCGGTCTCCTCCAGCCCATCCTTGTCCACATCGCTGAGGGCCACCGCGCAACCCGCCTGACCCAGTTTCACGGCCAGTCCCCTGCCCATGCCCGAAGCGGCGCCGGTGATGACGGCGACCTTGCCCTTCAGATCCTTCATCATTCCTATCCTTCTTGAGTTCCTTCGAACATCCTCCTTGGACGTGCAACATACAAAGAGCGTCTTTGTTAGCGGACGGCCGTGGCCATGAAGCCGCCGTCCACGTGCATGATGTGGCCGCTGATGAACTCCGCATCATCCGAGGCGAGGAATAGCGCTGTCTTAGCGATGTCGACGGTCGTCCCCAGACGCCCCAGAGGAACGAGGGACTCGCGGATCTTCATCCCGTCGTCGCCGACAACTCGCCGGACGTTCTCCGTGTCCACCACACCGGGTGCGATCGCGTTGACCCGGATGCGGTGGGCCGCAAGCTCGGTGGCCATCAGCTTGGTGAGTGATATGACGCCACCTTTGGCCGTGCAGTAGGCGGCGCCCATGGGGACGCCGACCTCGCCGGCGATGGAGGCGATGTTGATGATCGTCCCCTTGCCCGCATTGACCATCTGCCGCGCGGCAGCCTGGCCGCACAGGAAGTACCCCTTCAGGCTGACGTCCATTACCTTGTCCCATTCCGCCTCTTCGAAATCCAGGAATCCCGCGTAATGGATGTAGGCCGCGTTGTTCACCAGGACGTCGATCCGGCCGAACTCGTCGGCGACGCGCGAGACGAAGTCCGAAACCTCCCCCGACCTGGAAACGTCCACCTTTTCCGCCAGAACCCTTTGTCCCAACCCTTCGACCTCCCGGGAGATCCCTTCCAGGTCTTCAGGAAGGATGTCTGCAATGGCCAGTTCGGCCCCGGCCCGGGCAAAGGTGACGGCAATCTCGCGGCCGATGCCCCGCGCCCCTCCCGTGACGATGGCCAGTCTTCCTTCCAGCACTCCGATCATATGCACCTCCTCAGGGGGGTCAGGCCGAAACTATCAACCTTAAGAAGAGACCGTAAGGTTGATAGTTTCGGCCTGACCCCATCATTGACTCCACCTCGCGGCGTCAGCCGCGTTAGAGATACACCTCCCGCTCGAACACCTTGGGATCGTGGCCGGGCAGAGCGAGCGCGCCAAGCTCCCGGATCCTCTTCAGGCTGGCATAACAGTCCCTGAGATCCACATACACCGCCCCCGGAACGGGAGGATCCTTCTCCAGGCACTCGAATAGCGCGACCGTATCTCCGGCGATGAAGCATTTCTGTGTCTCCGCTTCCACGAGCACTCCCTGCATTCCGGTGGAGTGGCCCGGTGTGAGGAGCACCGAAACGCCCTCTACGATCTCAGCGTCCCCCTTCAGGGTAGTGAATCGGGTTTCCTCAATCGCCTTGGACGAGTAACCACCGGCGTGGAGGGGCAGCGGATCCCGGGCAATGCGAAGCTCCTCCTCCTGGACGAAAAACTCGGCCCGGGGAAACCGATTGTTCCCGCCACAGTGGTCCCAGTGAAGGTGGGTATTGATCACGACGTCGATCTCCTCGCACTCGACCCCGAGCTTGCCCAGCGCGGCCTCGATCTTCTGATCCGCCGTCTGTGCATAGAGCGTCCGGTTCGTCACCTCGTCCGCATCCTCCCCTCCCGTGTCGACGAGAATCTTCTTGTCCGCCCCTTCGATGTACCAGGCGATCACCGGCGCCTCCAGCATGTTGAACAGCTCGGAAAACTCGAAATAGAATTGGACCTTGGGCCTCGTGATCGTGCCCAGGTTCAGGGGGTGAATCTTGATGGATGCCATGGCTCACTCCTGTTTCGCTGGTAGGGGTCAGGCTTTCACTTTTCACTTTGAAGACGTGACCCCTACTAGCAAAGTGAAAAGTGAAAGCCTGACCCCAATCGGCTGCAATCGGCTGCTGCCCCAATCAGCTGCTTTCATTCGGCTCTTCACGGCGCTTCAAGCACCTCACGCCTCACAAAGGCGTACCCCTCCATGATGCGTCTCGCCGTCCTGCATACCGAGATCCTCGGAAAAGCAAGCTTCCCGTCCTTCTCTTCCACCGTCACTTCCACGTCGGCGATGCCCCCTGGATGGCCCAGGCGCACTTGTCCTTGCTGAGCGATCGATTCAGAGGCCGCCTCGTTCACAAGGGTCCCGGGAATCATGGCTGCCGTGCCGCAACAGTTCGTAAGGGAAGCAGCGTACGTTTTGTGCAGCTTCCCCATGAAGATCATGCGCACCAGCACGTCCGACTGGTCGGCCCCGACGGTCTGGCCTGTGATGTGGTCGGTGTATTCCGCGGGGGGCGCCACGTATGTGGCCAGCGTGATCTTTCCGAGCTTCTCGGTTGCCGCCGTGGTGATGGCATCGCATCGCCTGATCAGCTCCTCGTTCGCATCCACCTCTTCGGGCGTCTCGGTGCCCATCATGCCCAGGTCCTTGGCCCTCACAAAGACGCCGGTGTTTCCCACATCCACGATCGAGACCTCGATCTCGCCCAGGCCCTCCACGGTCAACCGGTCGACAGGATTGCCCGTGGGCAGGACCTGCCCCGTGTTCGCACCGGCCGTGTCCGCCCAGTTGAGCTCGATCTTTGCGCCCGTTCCGGGCACACCATCGATGGAAAAGTCGCCCCCCACCTGAACAGTGCGGTTCGGCGTCGGAACCCGGGCCTCGATGATCCGGCCGATGTTTGTCGCGTGAATCCGTATCCGGGTCTCCCCTTCCTCGGCGCGCACGAATCCCTCATCGATCGCATAGGGCCCGACCCCTGCGGTGATGTTGCCGCAAACGGCCCCGAAATAGACCGTGGGGGAATTGATATCCACCTGCGCGAATGTGTAGTCCACGTCCGCGTCCGGCCGGGAGGATGGGCCGATGATCGCGAGCTTGGATGTGAGCGGATCCGCACCGCCCAGGCCGTCGATCTGCCGCTTGTCCGGGCTCCCGAACAGCGCGCTGACGACCCGGTCTCGGGTCTTTTCATCCTTCGGCAGGTCCACCTCTTTCACGAAGACGCCCTTGCTCGTCCCTCCACGGTAAATCACGACCGGTACCCGCACCATTTCCGTTCCCTCAACCATGTTGTCGCCTCCTTAGCGAAGCAGGTCGGCAAGCCTGGACAGGTCGTCCAGGTCTTCCAGGTTCCGGATCATGTCGACGATCTTTCCCCTCCGCCCCTCGTCGAAATAGACCTCTGTGAGGTTGTTGAACTTTTTCAACAGATCGTCCCAGGCAACGGGGTTCTCCGGGTCGCCCTTCGGATAATCGATGTGAGACTCAAGGGTCTTCCCGTTCTTCAACTTTGCCGTGACCGTGGCCGGGTAGAATTTCGGATAGGCCGCATCCGCCGCCGGATCCGCCTCAGCCGTGACCTTGTCCGCGAGGGCAAGAATCTCCGGGTCGGTGAAGGTGGCCTCCTTGAATTCATCCACGCCGCTTCGGTTCCGGACAATGCTCAAGGCGATCACATAGGGAAGGCTGAACTGGGCGTCCACATGGGTCTGGGGCCGATACTTGCGCTCCTTGTTCTCCAACAGGGCGGTGATCGTCCAGCTGCTCACCTTTGCATGGAGGCTTTCCACGTCCTCTG